>CP188086.1:0-627315 GCA_049942765.1 Buchnera aphidicola (Eriosoma harunire)
AAAAATAAACCTATATGAGTTGTTTGTTTTTATAGAACAATATAGTTTTAACATAAACTGTTTGATTGTAAACATGTTGTTAACATTATTTTTATTTTAATAAATTATACAAATAAAAAAAAAAATATACAAATAAAAATATAGAAAGATATTTGCATTTATTTTTACTTATATATTTTTATATTTTATGAATAGATAATCAAAATATCAAATGTTATGAATATTATAAACATTTATTTTTGTTTTATAAATTATTAATTAATTAATGATAATTTAGTACTAAAAATATTATATTTGATAACATCAAAATATGAATTTTTAACATAAATTAAATTGATGTTTTCGTTTTTTAAAAAACATTTTAATATTTAATTTATTTTATTATTAAAGAGAATAAAGATAGTAAGATACTAAAGAGAATTAAAAGATTAAAGACCATGATAGTATTAAAGAGAATAAAGATAGTAAGATACTAAAGAGAATTAAAAGATTAAAGACCATGATAGTATTAAAGAGAATAAAGATAAGATACTAAAAGAATACTAAAGAGAATTAAAAGATTAAAGACCATGATAAAGACCATATAAAGTATAAAGAGAATAAAGATAGTAAGATACTAAAAGAATTAAAAGATTAAAGACCATGATAGTATTAAAGAGAATAAAGAATAGTAAGATACTAAAAGAATTAAAAGATTAAAGACCATGATAGTATTAAAAGAATAAAGATATAGAGAATTAAAAGATTAAAGACCATGATAGTATTAAAGAGAATAAAGATAATAAGATACTAAAGAGAATTAAAAGATTAAAGACCATATTAAAGAGAATAAAGATAGTAAGATACTAAAGAGAATTAAAAGATTAAAGACCATGATAGTATTAAAGAGAATAAAGATAGTAAGATACTAAAGAGAATTAAAAGATTAAAGACCATGATAGTATTAAAGAGAATAAAGATAGTAAGATACTAAAGAGAATTAAAAGATTAAAGACCATGATAGTATTAAAGAGAATAAAGATAGTAAGATACTAAAGAGAATTAAAAGATTAAAGACCATGATAGTATTAAAGAGAATAAAGATAGTAAGATACTAAAGAGAATTAAAAGATTAAAGACCATGATAGTATTAAAGAGAATAAAGATAGTAAGATACTAAAGAGAATTAAAAGATTAAAGACCATGATAGTATTAAAGAGAATAAAGATAGTAAGATACTAAAAGAATTAAAAGATTAAAGAAGATACTAAAGATAGTAAATTAAAAGATTAAAGACCATGATAGTATTAAAGAGAATAAAGATAGTAAGATACTAAAGAGAATTAAAAGATTAAAGACCATGATAGTATAAAGAGAATAAAAGTAAGAATAAAGATAGATAAAGAGAATTAAAAGATTAAAGACCATGATAGTATTAAAGAGAATAAAGATAGTAAGATACTAAAGAGAATTAAAAGATTAAAGACCATGATAGTATTAAAGAGAAAAGATAGTAAGATACTAAAGAGAATTAAAAGATTAAAGACCATGATAGTATTAAAGAGAATAAAGATAGTAAGATACTAAAGAGAATTAAAAGATTAAAGACCATAAAGAGAATAAAAGATTATTAAATTAAAGAATAAAGATAGTAAGATACTAAAGAGAATTAAAAGATTAGTATTAAAGAGAATAAAGATAGTAAGATACTAAAGAGAATTAAAAGATTAAAGACCATGATAGTATTAAAAAGAATAAAGATAGTAAGATACTAAAGAGAATTAAAAGATTAAAGACCATGATAGTATTAAAGAGAATAAAGATAGTAAGATACTAAAGAGAATTAAAAGATTAAAGACCATGATAGTATTAAAGAGAATAAAGATAGTAAGATACTAAAGAGAATTAAAAGATTAAAGACCATGATAGTATTAAAGAGAATAAAGATAGTAAGATACTAAAGAGAATTAAAAGATTAAAGACCATGATAGTATTAAAGAGAATAAAGATAGTAAGATACTAAAGAGAATTAAAAGATTAAAGACCATGATAGTATTAAAGAGAATAAAGATAGTAAGATACTAAAGAGAATTAAAAGATTAAAGACCATGATAGTATTAAAGAGAATAAAGATAGTAAGATACTAAAGAGAATTAAAAGATTAAAGACCATGATAGTATTAAAGAGAATAAAGATAGTAAGATACTAAAGAGAATTAAAAGATTAAAGACCATGATAGTATTAAAGAGAATAAAGATAGTAAGATACTAAAGAGAATTAAAAGATTAAAGACCATGATAGTATTAAAGAGAATAAAGATAGTAAGATACTAAAGAGAATTAAAAGATTAAAGACCATGATAGTATTAAAGAGAATAAAGATAGTAAGATACTAAAGAGAATTAAAAGATTAAAGACCATGATAGTATTAAAGAGAATAAAGATAGTAAGATACTAAAGAGAATTAAAAGATTAAAGACCATGATAGTATTAAAGAGAATAAAGATAGTAAGATACTAAAGAGAATTAAAAGATTAAAGACCATGATAGTATTAAAGAGAATAAAGATAGTAAGATACTAAAAAGAATTAAAAGATTAAAGACCATGATAGTATTAAAGAGAATAAAGATAGTAAGATACTAAAGAGAATTAAAAGATTAAAGACCATGATAGTATTAGATACTAAAGAGAATTAAAAGATTAAAGACCATGATAGTATTAAAGAGAATAAAGATAGTAAGATACTAAAGAGAATTAAAAGATTAAAGACCATGATAGTATTAAAGAGAATAAAGATAGTAAGATACTAAAGAGAATTAAAAGATTAAAGACCATGATAGTATTAAAAGAGAATAAAGATAGTAAGATACTAAAGAGAATTAAAAGATTAAAGACCATGATAGTATTAAAGAGAATAAAGATAGTAAGATACTAAAGAGAATTAAAAGATTAAAGACCATGATAGTATGATAGTAAAAGAATAAAGATAGTAAGATACTAAAGAGAATTAAAAGATTAAAGACCATGATAGTATTAAAGAGAATAAAGATAGTAAGATACTAAAGAGAATTAAAAGATTAAAGACCATGATAGTATTAAAGAGAATAAAGATAGTAAGATACTAAAGAGAATTAAAAGATTAAAGACCATGATAGTATTAAAAGAGAATAAAGATA
The DNA here is from genome assembly GCA_049942765.1 of Buchnera aphidicola (Eriosoma harunire). Taxonomy (GTDB): domain Bacteria; phylum Pseudomonadota; class Gammaproteobacteria; order Enterobacterales; family Enterobacteriaceae; genus Buchnera_D; species Buchnera_D aphidicola_D. The sequence continues at coordinate 3,156 of CP188086.1, forward strand.
GTAAGATACTAAAGAGAATTAAAAGATTAAAGACCATGATAGTATTAAAGAGAATAAAGATATAAGATAAAGAGAATTAAAAGATTAAAGACCAAAGTATTAAAGACCTAAAGAGAATTAAAAGATTAAAGACCATAGTATTAAAGAGAATAAAGATAGTAAGATACTAAAGAGAATTAAAAGATTAAAGACCATGATAGTATTAAAGAGAATAAAGATAGTAAGATACTAAAGAGAATTAAAAGATTAAAGACCATGATAGTATTAAAGAGAATAAAGATAGTAAGATACTAAAGAGAATTAAAAGATTAAAGACCATGATAGTATTAAAGAGAATAAAGATAGTAAGATACTAAAGAGAATTAAAAGATTAAAGACCATGATAGTATTAAAGAGAATAAAGATAGTAAGATACTAAAGAGAATTAAAAGATTAAAGACCATGATAGTATTAAAGAGAAATAAAGATAGTAAGATACTAAAGAGAATTAAAAGATTAAAGACCATGATAGTATTAAAGAGAATAAAGATAGTAAGATACTAAAGAGAATTAAAAGATTAAAGACCATGATAGTATTAAAGAGAATAAAGATAGTAAGATACTAAAGAGAATTAAAAGATTAAAGACCATGATAGTATAAAGAGAATAAAGATAGTATTAAAGAGAATTAAAAGATTAAAGACCATGAAGTATTATTAAAAGATTAAAGACCATGATAGTATTAAAGAGAATAAAGAATTAAAAGATTAAAGACCATGATAGTATTAAAGAGAATAAAGATAGTAAAAGATACTAAAGAGAATTAAAAGATTAAAGACCATGATAGTATTAAAGAGAATAAAGATAGTAAGATACTAAAGAGAATTAAAAGATTAAAGACCATGATAGTATTAAAGAGAATAAAGATAGTAAGATACTAAAGAGAATTAAAAGATTAAAGACCATGATAGTATTAAAGAGAATAAAGATAGTAAGATTAAAGAGAATTAAAGAAAAGATTAAAGACCATGATAGTATTAAAGAGAATAAAGATAGTAAGATACTAAAGAGAATTAAAAGATTAAAGACCATGATAGTATTAAAGAGAATAAAGATAGTAAGATACTAAAGAGAATTAAAAGATTAAAGACCATGATAGTATTAAAGAGAATAAAGATAGTAAGATAAAAGAGAATTAAAAGATTAAAGACCATGATAGTATTAAAGAGAATAAAGATAAAGATATAGAATTAAAAGATTAAGTATATAAAGAGAATTAAAGAGAAAAAGATTAAAGACCATGATAGTATTAAAGAGAATAAAGATAGTAAGATACTAAAGAGAATTAAAAGATTAAAGACCATGATAGTATTAAAGAGAATAAAGATAGTAAGATACTAAAGAGAATTAAAAGATTAAAGACCATGATAGTATTAAAGAGAATAAAGATAGTAAGATACTAAAGAGAATTAAAAGATTAAAGACCATGATAGTATTAAAGAGAATAAAGATAGTAAGATACTAAAGAGAATTAAAAGATTAAAGACCATGATAGTATTAAAGAGAATAAAGATAGTAAGATACTAAAGAGAATTAAAAGATTAAAGACCATGATAGTATTAAAGAGAATAAAGATAGTAAGATACTAAAGAGAATTAAAAGATTAAAGACCATGATAGTATTAAAGAGAATAAAGATAGTAAGATACTAAAGAGAATTAAAAGATTAAAGACCATGATAGTATTAAAGAGAATAAAGATAGTAAGATACTAAAGAGAATTAAAAGATTAAAGACCATGATAGTATTAAAGAGAATAAAGATAGTAAGATACTAAAGAGAATTAAAAGATTAAAGACCATGATAGTATTAAAGAGAATAAAGATAGTAAGATACTAAAGAGAATTAAAAGATTAAAGACCATGATAGTATTAAAGAGAATAAAGATAAAAGAATTAAAAGATAAAGACCATGATAGTATTAAAGAGAATAAAATTAAAAGATTAAAGACCATGATAGTATAAAGAGAATAAAGATATAAGTAAAGAGAATTAAAAGATTAAAGACCATAATAGTATTAAAGAGACCATGATAGTATTAAAATAAAGATAAAAGATTAAAGATACTAAAGAGAATTAAAAGATTAAAGACCATGATAGTAAAAGATTAAAGACCAAAGTATTAAAGAATAAAGATAGTAAGATACTAAAGAGAATTAAAAGATTAAAGACCATGATAGTATTACTAAAAGAGAATAAAGATAAAAAGATTAAAGACCATGATACTAAAGTAAGAATTAAAAGATTAAAGACCATGATAGTATTAAAGAGAATAAAGATAGTAAGATACTAAAGAGAATTAAAAGATTAAAGACCATGATAGTATTAAAGAGAATAAAGATAGTAAGATACTAAAGAGAATTAAAAGATTAAAGACCATGATAGTATTAAAGAGAATATGTATCTAATTTAAGATTGCAACTGTATTATAATATGGAATATATAATATTATGGATCTTATTGATAAATAAATGTAATTATGTATAATAATTAAAATTGATTTTAATCATAATTATAAAATTAGTTATTTAAAATTTTTTTTGTATGTAATTTTATTTAGTTTTTTAATGAGAATAATATGTTCTGTCAATTAAATTTTTTTACTTTATTTACTACAGATATAAAGAAAAATAAATTTTTTCTAACATTGTTGTTTTTTGTGTGTTTGTTATTTTGTGTGATATTTTGTTTTTATGTTAACAAAGAATATAATGTTGGTGTTGACTTTGATACTTATGATTTTTTATCTCAGAAATTAGATGAACGAACTTATTTGATTAATCACTATGATAAATTAAAAAAATTTTTATTAAGTAACCATAATATTTATGGAACTTTGATTGCTTTAAAATTAGCTTCTAAGTATTTTGAGTTAGGAAAAATTGATAATGCTATTCAGTTATTGAAATCATGTTTATTATATACATCAGATGATTATTTTCGAACAGTGATATGTTTACGATGGGTACACATGGAAATGGAAAAAAGAAAATTAAATATAGTTCCTAGTATATTAAATAAAATTGATTATGAATCTTGGATAAATTTTATAACAGATATTAAAGGTGATTTGTTTATGTTACAACAAAAAAAACAATTAGCTTTAAATTCTTGGAAAAAAAGTTATTTTTATGAACAAGATAATATTTTAAAAAATATTATACGAATGAAAATTAACTATGTTGCAGAATAGTATGAATTTTTTTTTAATGAAATTTTCATGTATATGATGAAAAAAGGAATTAATATATGATACCGATAATTTCAATTATTGGTAGAAACAATGTAGGAAAATCTACAATATTTAATCAATTTACAAAAACGAAAGATGCTTTAGTCACAGATATCCCTGGAACAACTCGAGATAGACAATATGGATATGTTTCTATTAACAATAAAAAATTAATCTTTGTAGATACAGCGGGTTTAAGTGATCAAAATCACACTATAATAGCAATTAAAAATAAAACTGTGAATCAAACTAATATAGCTATTCAGATGTCAGATATTATTGTGTTTGTAGTGAATGCGTATGAAGGTTTGTTACCTACAGATTATGATATAATTAATAATATTAGAAAAACTAAACAAAATATTTTTTTAGTAATAAATAAAATTGATTTATTAAGAAATGATATTTCTTTTAAATTAGAATTTTATGATTTAGGTTTTCAAAAAATTTATTATGTTTCTGCTTTAAAAAAAATAGGTTTTAGTTCATTAGTTGATGATTTTTTAAAGCAAATTAAATATTTACAGGAAACTTCAATACATACAGTTCACAGAAAAGATAAGAATTCTTCAATATTATATAAAGATATAAATCATTTTTGTAGTAATAACCATTTAAAATTAATTGTGCTTGGAAAACCTAATGTAGGAAAATCTACTTTAATCAATTCTTTAATAGGTGAACAAAGAGTTATTACTCATGATTGTGCTGGAACAACTAGAGATATGATTTTTATTCCTTTATTACATGAAAATAAAAAATATATATTGATAGATACTGCTGGTATTTTAAAAATCAAACATAAAACTAATTATATTCAATATATTTCGTCGAAAAAAACATTATCATATATCGATAAAAGCAACGTTGTTTTACTTGTGATAGATGTATTAGAATGTATTACAAATCAGGATTTATCTTTGTTAAACGTAGTAATGAAATTAGGTAAATCTATGATTATTTTGATCAATAAATGGGATTTAATACCTGTTCACAAAAGAAAATTTACTAGATTATGTGTAGAACACAAATTAAAATTTTTAAAAAATTTTAAAATCCATTATATTTCTGCATTGCATTCAATGAATGTAAAAAAAATAATGTTAATGGCTGATCGATTATATAAATTATCTATGACTAAATTAAGTTCTTTAAAATTAAATATTATAATGAAATCGGCTGTTGGTGAACATGCACCACCATTAATTAATGGTCATAAAATAAAATTTAAATATGTACATCCAGGAGGGTATGATCCATTAATTGTTATAGTGCATGGTACTAAATTAAAGTATTTAATTAACTCTTATAAACAATATTTAATAAATTATTTTCAAAGATCTCTAAATTTAATTAATATCCCTTTGAAATTATATTTTAAAGATCATAGTAAAGTATTATGAAATCTATTTTTGTTAAAATAATTGCAATAAAAAATTTTTTAAAAAAAAATTTTGATGTGTTATTTATGATTCGTTAACATGATTAATAGTATAGAATGGTATTTCTATTTCGACATCTTTATCACCTAATCTTGCTTGACATCCTAATCGACTGTATTGTTGTACTCCCCAGGCTTTATCTAATACATCTTCTTCTTGTTCATTTATGTTAGATAGAGATTCGAATCCAGAATGGATAATACAATGGCAGGTGCTACAGGCACAAGATTTTTCGCATGCATGTTCCATGTGAATTCTATTGTTTAAAGCTATTTCTAAAATACTTTCTCCTGATTTTGCATTAATGGTTTTTTTTTTTTTTTCTTGCATAACATAAAATATAAATGTAACTTTCGGCATTTTTAGATCTCGTTTAATTAGTTAAGATATTTTTCAGAGGATAATGGTTAGTTTGTATAATAAATGAAATAAAAAATATTAAATTAATTAATGTTTTTTTATGATGTAATTTTATTTTTAAAATATAAGTGATTGGATAATATTTTTTTAATTAGTATATGTTTAAAATAGGATAATGTTCTAAATGTGATTTATATCATTAATTAATTTATTTTTTTGTTTTTTGGATGATTTATCCATAGCTATGACGTTTAGTAATCCTTCAGCATTAATTTCAAATGTTATAGAAATTTTATGTGTTCCAGCTAATTTAGGTTCTAGTCCTTTAAATGAAAATCGTTGTAGAGATTTACAGTGTTTAACTTGATCTGATTCTCCTTGTAATATATGAATGATAATAGCAGTTTGACCATCTTTATAAGTTGTGAATTCTTTAGTTTGAGAAGTTGGTATTTTAGTATTTTTAAAAATGATTTTTTCTACTAAACCACCTATTACTTCTATACCTAATGATAATGGCAGAACATCTAATAATAACCAATTATTTTTTGGTTTATGTGTTATTAGGTTATGAGCATGTATAGCAGATCCTAATGCAACAGTTTCTTCTGGATTTAAAGTAGATAATGGTGTTTGTTGAAAAAATATTTCAACTTTTTGTTTGATGAATGGAATGTGAGTAGAACCTCCTACTAATATAATATTATTAATATTTTTTAATTTAATTTTAGCGTCATTTAAAGCGATTTTACAGCAATTTAATGTTTTATTTATGGAAGGTTCAATTAATTCATTAAATTCTGTTCTAGTGATGGAATAAGATGTATTTTTGTGTTTAAAAGGAACATTGATAAATTTTGATAATTGTTTTTTGATATTTTTAGCTGATAAAAAAAATTTTTGACGTTCATCTAAAGTAATATTACTTTGATTTAGTTTTAATTTTGATAATATATGATTATATAACATGTAGTCAAAGTCATCACCACCTAAATTAGTATCTCCATTAGTAGCTAACACTTCAAAAATATTTTTGTTTATTTTTAATATTGAAAAATCAAAAGTACCTCCTCCTAAATCATAAATAGCAATAATTCCTTTTTTTGAGTTATTAAAACCATATGCAATAGCAGCAGCTGTTGGTTCATTTAATAAACGAAAATTAGTTAATCCTGATTGTATAATAGCTTCTTTTGTTGCTTTTCTTTGAACATCATTAAAATATGCAGGAACAGTAATTACTGCATATTCAATGTTTTTTTTGTGATTGTTTGTTGTTCTTTTTATTAATGATTGAATTATTTTGCTTGAAATTTGAGTAACTGAAAACATTCCCTGTACAGTTGAAATTAAGGTTTGGTTATTTTTATCTGCTGAGAGCAAATATGGTATGTTTGGATATAGACGTTTAATTGTTTCTAAAGATAGTCCCATCAGACGTTTTATAGAGACAATGGTATTAGTAATATCAGTATTAAGATAATTAATGGCTTTCTGACCTACAGTAATTTTATTAGGACCAACATGTACAATAGAATGTAAAATTTTATGGTTATGATGATCAGTTAATATTTTCAATTGATTATTGTAATTAGTAGCAATTAAAGAATGTGTAGTACCTAAATCAATTCCAATAGAAAACTTGTTAGTTTGGTGAATATCAATATTTTTATTTTTTTTTTAATATGTGTTATCATTTAAGGTTCTCTTATGTAATTTCAGTAGTGTCAATAATCTCGTTTACTTGTTTTTTTAATTTCAAAAAATATTCTAGTTTTTGTACTATTAAACTAGCATTTATCCATTCTTGTTGATTAAAATATTTTGTTAAAATAGAATAATATTTTTTAATTTTGTATTTTACTATATTTTTTTTAAATGTATATAATGTTTCTCTTGTAGCATGATTTAATTTTAAATTATGTAAATCTTCACATAATGTATAATATTTTACAAAAAAAATTTTATCAGTTAAACAATAATTTTTATGACTAATATTGATTTTATTTAATTGTAATAAATATTTAGCTCGATCCTGTGGGTTTTTTAAAATATGATATCCTTGATTGATAATCATTGATTTTTTTAAAGCTTTTTTTTGATTATTTATGGTATCTAATATAAATAAATCTGGATGATATTTTTTTTGCAAAAAATAAAAATTTTTAGTTAATTTATTTTTATTAATTGCAAATTCTTGATTTAAATTAAATAATTCAAAGTAATTCATTATATTCTCATGTTTTAATTGAAGTATTAAACATCTTTGATTTATTTTTTAATAAGTTTCAATTTTTAGAATCAAATTGTTGATTTTTTAGTTTTTTATTTTTGTAGTCTAAAATAGCTGCTTTAATGGCTTCTTCTGCTAAAATTGAGCAATGTATTTTTACTGGTGGTAGTTCTAGTTCTTTTACTATGCTAGTGTTTTTTATTTTTTCTGCTTCTGTTAAAGACTTACCTTTAATCCATTCTGTGATTAATGAACTAGATGCTATAGCAGAACCACAACCGTAGGTTTTAAAACATGCATCTTCGATCATACCTTCATTGTTAACTTTAATTTGTAATTTCATAACATCCCCACAGGCTGGTGCTCCTACTAAACTACTTCCAATATTAACGTCATTTTCTGGAAATGATCCTACATTTCTGGGGTTTTCATAATGATCTATTACTTTTTTACTGTATGTCATATGGCATTCCTTATTTTAATAAATGTATGTAAAAAATAAGTTATAATTTCCAATTAATATCGTTTAAATTAATACCAGATTGGTGCATTTCCCACAATGGAGATAATGCTCTTAATTTAGATATGGATGTATGAATTGATTGAATTGTGTAATCGATTTCCTCTGTTGTAGTAAAAAAACCTATAGAGAATCTAATAGAACTATGTGCTAATTCATCTTTAATATTCATAGCTTTTAAAACATACGATGGTTCTAAACTAACCGATGTACAAGCTGATCCAGATGAAACTGCTAGATTTTTTAGTCCCATAATTAATGATTCACCTTCTACGTAATTAAAACTAACATTTAAGATGTGAGGAGCACTATTGTTCATGTGAGAATTTAAGTATACTTCTTCAATATTTTTAATTCCATTCCATAGTCGTTCTTTTAGCAATTGAAGTCTATTTGGTTCTTTTTGAATGTGATAGACTGCTAATCGACAAGCTTCTCCCATTCCTACAATTTGATGTACAGGCAAGGTTCCTGATCGAAAACCTCTTTCATGCCCACCTCCGTGAATTTGTGGAACAAGTCTTATTCTAGGTTTTCTTTTAATATATAAAGCACCAATACCTTTAGGTCCATAGATTTTATGTGAACTAAAAGAAATTAATCCAATATTGATTTTTTTTACATCTATTGGTATTTTTCCAATGCTTTGTGTCATATCTACATGAAATGTAAGATTATATTTTTCGCACAATAGAGCAATAGATTCTATGTCTTGTATAATACCTGTCTCATTATTAACATGCATAATAGAAATTAGTATTGTATTTTTTGTTATAGAATCTTCTAGATTTTTTAAATTAATTAACCCATTTGATTCAGGATTTACATAAGTTATATTAATTTTTTTAGTTTCTAAATATCGACATGTATCTAATATAGATTTATGTTCTGTACTGCTGGTGATAATATGATTACCTTTAGATTGATAGAATTCTGTAAAACCTTTAATAGATAAATTATTAGATTCTGTTGCTCCAGATGTAAATATTATTTCTCTTTCATCTGCATTTATTAATGTAGCAATGTGGTTTCTAGCAATATCGATGGCTTCTTCAGCTTTCCATCCAAAAACATGTGATCTTGAAGCAGCATTTCCAAAATTTCCCGGTATGGTATAGTAGGAATTCATTTTTTCTATTACTTCAGGCATCATAGGTGTAGTAGCTGCGTAATCTAAATAAATTGGAAATTTAATCAAGTGAACCTCAATTTAATTTAATAATTTTTCTCTGATAATTATTAAAATTAATAATTTATCTAAATGTTTATTTAATTATATATTATAAATCATTTTTTATGATATAAGTAATACTTATTACATATATATTTTTTAAGAAGTTATTGATTTTTTATATAACCCAATATAATATTATTAATATAATCGATATTAATGTAATATTACTGTCTGACTTTGTTAATTGTTTAAGTTTTATTTATTTTTAGATATTAAATTTTTGGGATTTAGTTTCTTTTATAATATATGTATGTATATATTAAAAATAATTACTTAAATTTTGATTTATCATTTAAGTTTTGAGATAGTATTTAAATTTATGTAAGAGGGCGTAGTTCAATTAGGTAGAGCATCGGTCTCCAAAACCGAGTGTTGGGGGTTCGATTCCCTCCGCCCTTGTAAAATATGATAGAGAATGTTGATTGTTTCATAATTTTATAAATTAAAAATAAGGTTTTAAATAAATTTCATAATGAAATTTATTTAAAACCTTATTTTTAATTTATAAAATTATGAAACAAAGGAATTATTATGTTAAAATATCGATCAAGCATAACGACTAGCGGAAAGAATATGGTTGGTGCACGTTCATTATGGAAAGCTACTGGAATGAAAGATGGAGATTTTAATAAACCTATCATCGCTATCGTGAATTCTTTTACAGAATTTGTACCTGGTCATATTCATTTACGTGGTGTAGGATCTATTGTTTCTCGATCTATCTATGATGCCGGAGGTGTTGCAAAAGAATTTAATACTATTGCTATAGATGATGGTATAGCAATGGGTCATTCTGGTATGTTGTATTCTCTACCTTCTAGGGAATTGATCGCTAATTCTATAGAATATATGATTAATGCACATTGTGTAGATGCTATGGTTTGTATTTCTAATTGTGATAAAATAACTCCAGGTATGTTAATGGCTGCATTACGTCTTAATATCCCCGTTGTTTTTGTTTCTGGTGGTCCAATGGAAGCTGGTCGTATTTTAGATAGGGATAAAAAAATTATTAAATTAGATTTAGTTGATGCAATTATTCATGGATCTAAAAATTATTCTGAAGAACAGTCGAAAGTTATAGAAAATGCTGCTTGCCCTACTTGTGGTTCATGTTCTGGATTATTTACTGCTAATTCGATGAATTGTCTTATGGAAGTGTTGGGTTTAGCATTACCTGGAAATGGTACTTTATTAGCAACACATAAAGATCGGAAACAGTTGTTTATTGATATTGGAAAAATAATTGTTAAGATTACAAAATCTTATTATCAAAAAGGTAATAAACAGGTTTTACCAAGAGTAATCGCAAATAAATCAGCTTTTAAAAATGCTATGATATTAGACATTGCTATAGGTGGTTCAACAAATACTATTTTACATTTATTAGCAGCTGCACATGAAGGTGAAGTTGATTTTGGTATCAAAGATATTGATCATTTGTCTAGACTAGTACCACATATATGTAAAGTTTCACCAAGTAGCTCACAGTATTATATGGAAGATATGCACCGATCTGGTGGGGTTATGGGTATATTAGGTGAATTACAAAAAGTTAATTTGTTAGATGTGCAAACTAAAAATATTTTAGAATTAACATTAAAAGATACTTTAAGTCAATATGATGTAATGCAGACAACAAATAAACAAATAATAAAAATGTTTCGTGCTGGTCCTATGGGAGTACGTACTATTATACCATTTTCTCAAGAATTTCGATGGGATTCAATTGATAGTGATCGACGCTATGGATGTGTGCGATCTGTAGAGTATGCATATAGTAAAGAAGGTGGTTTAGCTGTATTATACGGTAACATTGCTAAAGATGGATGTGTAGTAAAAACGGCAGGTGTTAATAAAAACAATTATATTTTTGAAGGTGTTGCTAAAGTATATGAAAGTCAAGAAGATGCAGTGTATGCTATTTTAAATAGACAGGTTTTTGATGGTGATGTAGTGGTAATTAGATATGAAGGACCTAAAGGTGGTCCAGGTATGCAGGAAATGCTTTATCCTACAACATATTTAAAATCTATGAAATTAAATGAATCATGTGCTCTTATTACAGATGGAAGATTTTCAGGAGGAACTGCTGGATTGTCTATAGGACATATATCTCCTGAAGCTGCCAATAAAGGTATAATTGCATTAGTAAAAGATGGTGATGTTATTATAATTAATATACCTAAACGTTTTATCCATCTTAATATTTCAGAAGAAGAACTCATCGTACGAAAAAAATTAGAAGAATCTCGAGGTCATAAAGCATATAAACCTCATTGCAAGCGTAAGAGAGTAGTTTCCTCTGCTTTAAAAATGTATTCTTTTTTTGCTACTAGTGCTGATCAAGGTGCTATTTTAAAAATGTAATGTATATAGTATTTATTATACCTATCGTAATAGATAAATTTGATGTTATTATTAATATTTTAAATGGTTATTTTTTATTATAAAAATATTTTTATGTATGTTTTTATAATTGGATATCAATATAATTTTTTTTTGGACAAACATATGATAAATTATTTTAGTAACTTAAATTTTAGAAAACAATTGATAGAACTTCAAAAATGTCGTCTGATGAGATCAGAAGAATTTTATAGTCAATGTTCATGCTTAATTGAAAAAAAAATAGTTATTGTAGGATGTGGTTCTCAAGGATTAAATCAGGGTTTAAACATGAGAGATTCAGGATTAAACATTTCCTTTGCTTTAAGATCAGAATCTATTCGTTCTAAAAACCAATCATGGAAAAGAGCTATTAAACATAATTTTCTTGTAGATACATATGAAAATTTAATTCCTAATGCAGATTTAGTTATTAATTTAACACCGGATAAACAACATACTATAGTAGTTAAAGAACTTCAACCACTAATGAAAAATGGATCAATATTAGGATATTCACATGGATTTAATATCGTAGAAATGGGTGAAAATATTAGAAAAGATATTACTGTGGTTATGGTTGCACCTAAATGTCCTGGTTCAGAAGTTAGAGAAGAATATCAAAGAAATTTTGGAGTTCCAACGTTAATTGCTGTTCATCAAGAAAACGATCCGAAAAACATAGGTTTAGAAATTGCTAAAGCTTGGTCTGTAGCTTTAGGTAGTCATCATGCTGGAGTTTTAGAATCTTCTTTTGTAGCTGAAGTAAAATCAGATTTAATGGGAGAACAAACTATTTTATGTGGTATGTTGCAAACTGGTAGTTTGGTATGTTATGAATATCTTATTGATCAAGGACATGATGCTGGTTATGCATGTAAGTTAATACAATATGGTTGGGAAGTCTTAACTGAATCGCTCAAACATGGTGGAATTACATTAATGTTAGATAGGGTTTCTAACACAGCAAAATTTAGAATATGTCAATTATCTTGTAAATTAAAAAAATTGTTTAGACCATTATTTGAGAAGCATATGGATGATATTATTTCAGGTAATTTTTCTTCTAATATGATGTTAGATTGGAAGAATCATGATAATCAATTGTTAACATGGAGAGAAGAAACAAAGCATACTAGTTTTGAAAATGCACCTAACTATACAGGCATGATTACAGAACAAGAGTATTTTAATCATTCTATTTTTATGATTGCTATTATTAAATTTGGAGTTGAATTATCATTTGAAGTTATGACAGAAACCGGTATTATTCCAGAATCAGCATATTATGAATCTTTACATGAATTACCATTAATAGCAAATACAATTGCTAGAAAAAGATTATATGAAATGAATGTAGTAATATCAGATACAGCAGAATACGGTAATTATTTATTTTCTAAGTCTGCTTATCCTATTTTAAAAAAATTTGTAAAAACATTAGAATATGGTGACATGGGGCATGACATTATGTTTAAAAATATTAATAATATAGATTTGAATGCATTAAATTATGATATTGAACATCATGCTGCTATTGAATTAGTAGGTAAGGAATTAAGAAAAAAAATGAAAAATATGAAAGTTGTTTCTTGTATATAATACATATCAAATAATGTTTTTTTATAGAAGACTATAAGTATTACTCTTTTGTTAAATATAAATTAGTGGTTGAATTATTTGTAAAAATATCAATTTTATATATAGATATAGTCGTATATAATAATATTATTAACTATTTTTATTAATTTTGAATTGTTAAATATAAAAGATTATTTTTTAAGCATTTAATGAAAGAATATATTTGTATGTATTAATTGGTTTTATTTATATTTTTTTTGCTAAAAAATTATGTTATATATTTAATTAATTATTTTATTATTAATCATAATTATATTACTAATTTAGTAATAGTTACTTTTTAAGTAATAGAAAATATTAATAATATTAAATGTAATTATATAGTTAATAATTGTTAATTCTTCATGGATTATTTCTTCTTTAGTATAGATATATATATAATATTTAAATTCTATTATGAATATTTTAAATTAATTTCGAATATAGAGAAGCAATGTTAGTGTTTATGTTAAAAAACTATTTTTATTAAATTTAAGTTAGTTAATAAAATTTAAAAAAAATAGTTTAATTAATTGTATAAATAATTAATGTTAATTGTTTTTTTGATTTTTATAAAAAATATTATTTATATTTAATATATTTTTAAATGATGGATTTTAATAATTTATTCTTTTCTATGTTAAGATCGAATGATCTTTTAATAAAATTGATTTTTGTAATACAAAGTGTAATATTAATCAATTTATAAGGTTAATATTTTTAAAAGATAAGCATATAAAATTATTGATGTGTTTAAGGTTACAATTTTATTGTATTAAATAATAACTAGTTATATATTGTTGTATAATATTAACAATTAATTTTAGTTAGTATATATTTATAATAAAATTTATTAATATGAATATTAATGATGGAATAGAGTTTATATTTTATCTACAAAACATTAATAATATTGAATATTTTTAATTCTAATAATTTAATAAATTAATGAATTGTCGATATTGTCATGTAATGTTTATGTTTAAAGTTAATATATATAATATTTATATATAAAGGAATTTAAGAAAATTTTTTTATACAAAATATATAAATTTTGTTGTTAAAAAAGAAATTTATTTTTATTGTTATATTATTTAAATATTTAATCTTTTTTATTATGTACGGAGTCTATTAATGTTTAAATATAATATAAAATTTTTAGATGTTAATTATTCAAAATTTAAAAAATTGTTTTTTATTGATAATTCATTAATAATTTATAAGATTAATTTTATAGAACAGTTATTAATATTTTTTTTTGATTTTTATTAAAAAATAAATTATATAAATTCAACATATTATTAAAAAATTATTATTTGAATTTTTTATCTAAGTAATTTCTTTTTAAATGTTATTAATATAATAATATATATTTTTATATTTTGATTTATATTTTTTTTAAATTGTTGAAGTAATTGAACATTTATAAAATTTTTTATTGTAGAATGGATATTGATTTTTTATATATAAACTTTAAAAAAAATAAATATATATTAGATTAAATTTCATACTAATAGTATGGATATTTTTTAATATAAAATAGAAATAGAAAAAATATAAATTAATTACTATAGAAAATTTATTTTTTATTTTATTTACTATTAATACATATGTAGATATAGTATCTATGTTATAAATAACAATTATACAAGAAATAAATTTAAATTAATGATAAAAATAGTGATTTACTAGTAGTTGAGTTCAAAATATTTATTATATATAAATAACAATGGTGAATTATTAGTTATTAACGATAATAAAAATAAAATTAATATAGATCAACAATTGTATTGTATTAATATTAAAAATGTGAATAAATTCAACTAATTAATTGTAATAAAAATTAAAATATATATTTTAAATAATAAAATTTATCAATATAAAATAAGTTTTTTATTAAATGTATTGTAAAAATTTTTAATTAATTACTTAATGATAATTATTTCAAAATTATAAAATATAATAATTATTATTCATGTATTTTAATTAATTATTAAGATAAAATTTGATGTAATATATACAGTTCTTAAAATTTTTTCTATTTTTTTTAAAAATTTGTATATATAATCTATAAAATTATTAATTTGATATAATTTTAATAAATTTTTTTTTATGTATTTAATAGTGATAAAATATTTAATAGATGAAAAGATTATTAATATAATTTAATTAATGTTATATAATATTTTAATGTTTCACACATAACTTATATAGGTTTAATATGAATCAAGGTAAAGTTATCATTTTAAATGATAAAAATTTTGATGATTATATTGCTAATAATGTAGGATTATTATTAGTAGATTTTTGGGCTGAATGGTGTAATCCATGTAAGTTACTATTACCGATAATAGAAGAATTGTCTATAGAATACGATAATCAATTAGTTATATCAAAAATAAATGTTTCAGATAATCCTGCTATAAGTGAAAAATATTGTATTCAAAGTATTCCTACAATATTGTTGTTCAAAAAAAATGATATTGTTGATAAAAAGATAGGTATGTTATCTAAAATTGAGTTAAAAGAATGGATATCTACATATTTATAAAAATTTTAAAAAATATAGTTTTCATATGGGTTAAGCGGTTTTATATATAAACATAAAAAAACCGCTAAATTTTGAATGTATAAGAATATTAGTTTTATTGTGATTTTAGATAATAATATTTCTTATATTAAAAAAATATTGTAAAATATATATTTATTAAATGTAATATTGTTTTGTTAAGTTAATTTTTTAAATTTATTTTAATTTTTCATTTCGAGATTTACTTCAAGTTTACTAAGAAACCCACCATTATGAATCTTACCGAACTTAAAAATACCTCAGTTTCTGAATTAATTACTCTTGGCGAGAATATAGGTCTAGAAAATTTAGCGCGAATGAGAAAACAAGATATTATTTTTTCTATATTAAAACAACATTCGAAAAGTGGAGAAGATATATTTGGCAATGGTGTATTAGAAATATTACAAGATGGATTTGGTTTTTTGCGTTCTTCTGATAGTTCTTATTTAGCTGGTCCTGATGATATTTATGTTTCTCCTAGTCAAATTCGTAGATTTAATTTACGAACTGGTGATACCATTACAGGTAAAATACGTCCTCCTAAAGAAGGAGAACGTTATTTTGCATTATTAAAAGTAAATGGTGTTAATTATGATAAACCAGAAAATGCTCGTAGTAAAATTTTGTTCGAAAATTTAACTCCCTTGCATGCTAACTCTCGTTTAAGAATGGAAAGAGGAAATGGATCTACAGAAGATTTAACAGCAAGAGTATTAGATTTAGCTTCACCTATTGGTCGAGGACAGCGTGGTTTAATAGTTGCCCCTCCTAAGGCAGGTAAAACCATGTTATTACAAAATATTGCACAAAGCATTGCTTATAATCATTCAGAATGTGTATTAATGGTATTATTAATAGATGAAAGACCTGAAGAAGTAACTGAAATGCAACGTCTAGTAAAAGGAGAAGTTGTGGCGTCTACCTTTGATGAACCTGCTTCAAGACATGTGCAAGTTGCTGAAATGGTAATTGAAAAAGCTAAAAGATTAGTAGAACATAAAAAAGATGTGATTATCTTATTGGATTCTATTACACGTTTAGCTAGAGCATATAACACTGTAGTACCTGCTTCTGGTAAAGTGTTAACTGGAGGAGTTGATGCAAATGCATTACATCGTCCTAAAAGATTTTTTGGAGCAGCTAGAAATGTAGAAGAAGGAGGTAGTTTAACAATAATAGCTACTGCATTAATAGATACAGGATCTAAAATGGATGAAGTAATTTACGAAGAGTTTAAAGGAACTGGTAATATGGAATTACCATTATCTAGGAAAATAGCTGAAAAAAGGGTATTTCCAGCTATTGATTATAACCGTTCTGGAACGAGAAAAGAAGAGTTATTAACTATACCTGAAGAACTACAAAAAATGTGGATTTTAAGAAAAATTATTCATCCTATGGGTGAAATAGATGCTATGGAATTTTTAATTAATAAATTATCAATGACTAAAACTAATCATGAATTCTTCGATATGATGAAACGTTCTTAAATAAGAATAATTTAGTTAAAAATATTTTTTTCAAATAATGACATGTATTTATTAAATTATATATATCAAGTGTTATTTTAACATATTGAAGATGTTTAATGTATAGAGAAAAATATGTTGTTTCAATTGTTTATTATTTGCAATAGTTATTTTATTATTTAAAATATGTAAGTATAATATATCAGGATTTTTTATTAATAAATTTATTTTTTACTAATAAAAAATACAATAATTACTTTTTATTTATTTATTTATTTATTTGTTTTAGATAGTAATTCTAAATTAAAGTAAATAGAACATGTTATAATAAGTTTATTTTTAATTTATAGATTTGCGTCCGTAGCTTAGTTGGGATAGAGCATTACTTTCCGAAAGTAAAGGTGACAGGTTCGAATCCTGTCGGGCGCAGAAATAATTGAAATATTGTAAAAAAAGTATAATTTTTATACAATTTTATTGTAAGTATAATATTAACAATGTTATAATGTTAAACATCGTTAAATTAATATTATTAATAATATATTTAATTTATTTGTATGAAGTAATTTTTTGGTGGTTATAGCTCAGTTGGTAGAGCTCTGGATTGTGATTCCAGTGGTCATGGGTTCGAGCCCCATTAATCACCCAAAATTAAATTATAGGATTAAAGATTTTAAAAAAGTATAGTTTATTATAGATTACGGCGAATAGCGCAGCTTGGTAGCGCAACTGGTTTGGGACCAGTGGGTCAGAGGTTCAAATCCTCTTTCGCCGATCATGTATTAAAATAGTTATTAACTATTTAATTTTTAATAAATTATTAAATTAATATTTTCATATTTCATTGGAGAGGCTTTTAATCATCGTTAACATTTGAAATAGGCATTTATTATTTGCACTGTTTGAAATAAAAATGTTTTTCCATCCTAGTTGTTGTGCATACTTTTTTAGTCGATGACCTACTACTAGTAGTTTACATTTTAAAAACCATGTTTCTTGTTTGTTAATAGAAAAAATATTATAGATTGCTTTTAATGTGGACATACTAGTTATTACCAAAGTATTTATTTTTCTGTGCTTCCATTTTAATATTTCGGTATTTGAATATTTTTTAATTCTATATCGTTGATAACATGTTATTTTTATAACACGAGCACCATGTTTTTTTAAAGTATTTTCTAGTATCATTCTTCCATGATCCCCTTGTAATATTAAGATTATTTTATTTTTGATTTTTTTTAAATTAATTAATTTTAGTAATGATTCGCTATTAAAAATACAAGTTGGATGTTGTGCTATATAACCAATTTTATAATATAAAAGTTGAGCAGTACCTGGACCAATAGCATAATACTGAGAGATAGATGGCCATGTTAATTGATATTTACTACAATGAATGGTTGAATATTCTATAGCTTTTTTTGATGTAACACAGATTATATCGTTTTTTTTGATAATTTTAAATGCATAGTCTAAATTGAATAATTCTTGACCTGGTAAAAATTTAAATATAGTTAAAGGCCAAGCTACAATACCTGCTAATTTTAATTTTATGGCTAGTTCTGTAGATTCATTTATAGGACGAGTGATAAGTACTTTCATGTTTAATTGATATTAAAATAATTTAAATATTTTTTAGCTCCATTGTAAATAAATTTCTTAGCCAAAGAGTATCCAATTTTTTTTGCAAGTTTCAATGAACCAACGTGTTCACCTTTTAATAAGGAGGAACCATCTGGTAATCCAATAACTCCACGTAACCACAACTTATTATTATTTAATATAGCATAACTACCTATGGATAATTGACAATCGGATTTTAGTTTTTTACAAAAAGCTCGTTCTGCTATGGTAGTAAAATTGGTATTAGAATCATTTAACATTTTAATAGCTGTAATGCTAATTTCATTTTTAGCTTTAAATTGTACACCTAGGGTACCTTGCCCACAAGAAGGTAAAGATATTTCAGGAGGAATAATTTGTGTAATACGATTATATAATTTTAATCGATGTAAAGCAGCTGTAGATAATATAATTGCATCATATTTATTATCATCTAATTTTTTTAGTCTAGTTTCTATATTACCTCGCAAAGGTATAAAATTTAAATCAGGTCTATAGGCTAGTAATTGACATTGTCTTCTTAAGCTAGATGTTCCTATTTTAGCACCATATGGTAAGTTTTCAATAGATTTATAATAGTTAGATATGAATGCATCTAAAGCATTTTCTCTTTTTAAAACGCTAGTTAAACACAAATCTTTATTGTTATTTACTGGAACATCTTTCATAGAATGAACAGCAATATCAGCTTCATTATCTAATAGTGCAATTTCTAGTTCTTTTAAAAAAATTCCTTTACCACCTAAGCTTGATAGTGTTTTATTAATATATAAATCACCATAAGTCATTATAGGAATAAGAGAGATAGACCAATTAGGATATATCAATAATAATTTTTTTCGAATTAAATTAGCTTGCATAAGTGCTAATGGACTTTTTCTCGTAGCTATCCTTAATGTTTTTTTTTTCATTCGGTGTGTTTATGCTTATAAAGTTAGGATCCATGTATATGGATAGACGATTTTAATGATAATCCAGTAATATATATTGTGATATCGTTTATTAGAATTTTTAACAATTTGTAATATTTTTATATTATAAAAATATTTTTTTGATTATATATTGATACTTTTATTTTATATATAAAAATGCATAATTTTCTACTTTTAATTATTTAAAATACAGATTTTAAGGATTTTTATTACAAATAACAAAAAGTTGATTTTAATTAAATTTAATTTTTTTTCCACATTCTAAAAAACAGCAATTAGTTAAAATATTCCAAAAATCCATATTGTTTTTTTTACATAACCAACAATGATTAAAAAATTTAAAATGATATCCATTGTTTTTTGTTGCTAACCAAATTTCTTGTATATATTCTTGTTTATTAATTATAATTTTATTTTTATTTTGAAATTCTATTATTAGCATATTGTAATTGATTTCACAATCAATTTCATGATAGTCGGGGTTAGAATAAAAAAAATTTTCTATTTTTAGCATGATATTATTAACTAATTGATTAAATTGATTATTATCCATAAATATAATTACCTAATATAATTTATTTTTATAAAAAATTTATTAATTGATTAAATAAGATTATTATTTTAAATGAATTAAAATAATATTTTTCTTTGTATTACAAATGTTATTTTTAAAAAAAATATTTAAATATTATTAAAAGGATAATAAATGATAAATAATAAATCAACAAAAAAGATATTTTTCTCTAAAATGCAGGCTTTAGGCAATGACTTTATGGTGGTTAATAACATTATTCAAACAATTACTTTTTCTAAAAATATTATTAAAAGTTTATCACATCGTTATCGTGGGATAGGATTTGATCAATTATTAGTATTAGAAAAAAATAATAATATTAATTCTGATTTTTATTGTCGTATCTTTAATGCTGATGGTAATGAAGTTTATCAATGTGGTAATGGTATCCGTTGTTTAGCTTATTTTATATATTATAAAAATATAATTCGGAAGAAAAATATTGTTATTTCTACTAGAAATAATATTATGGCATGTAAAATTTTTAATAAAGATCAAATAGTAGTTAATATGGGTCAACCTAAATTTTCTCCAATTGAAATTCCATTTTTAAGTACCGAAATGAAAAAATGTTATTCAATAGATATATGTCATAAAAAAATTTCTTTTGGTGTAGTTTCTTTGGGGAACCCTCATTGTGTTGTAGTGTTAAGTCAATCTAATGAATTAGAAATTAATATTATAGGTCCTTTAATAGAAAAACATCATTTATTTCCTGAACAGGTAAATGTTGGATTTATGACGATATTAACTCCTAAACACATTAAATTGCGAGTTTATGAAAGAGGGGTAGGTGAAACACAAGCGTGTGGGAGTGGAGCAAGCGCAGCTGTAGCTGTAGGTATCAATCAACAATTATTAGATAATTGTGTACAAGTAGATTTATTAGGTGGATCGTTAGATATTCGATGGTTAGGAAGAGGATGTGATTTATATATGTCTGGACCGGCTAGATATATATATGATGGTTTTATATTTGTTTAATAGTTATTATATTATGAAATATTTAATTATCATTAATAATATTTTTTATTAAGGAGTTTTTTGTGTTTTTTGACATATTAAATATGTTTGTTATTTTAAAGGTAAGTTTAAATAAAAATATGTTATGTATAATTGATACTATAACAAATATAAATAAAAAAAAATATATTAAAAAAGGAACAAAAGATTTTTATTTAATTACTTTAGCATTGTTTTTTGCAGGTTTTTCCGTTTTTTCGATATTGTATTCAGTACAACCAATTTTTCCGTTATTTTCTAAGTGTTTTCATTTAACACCTTTTCAAAGTAGTTTATCATTATCTAGTGCTACTATTACAATGGCTTGTGGTATGTTATTTACGGGTTCTTTATCAGATTATTATGGTCGAAAATTAATTTTATGTAGTTCATTGTTATTGGCTTCTATACTTACTATGATATGTTCAATTTGTCATAGTTGGAAGTTTATTGTTTTTATTCGTATTTTAACTGGTTTTACTTTAAGTGGTGTAACTAATGTAGCTATGATATATTTAACTGAAGAAATGCATGTACATGTGTTACCTATATCGATTGCTTTATACATTAGTGGTAATACGATTGGTGGTATTTCAGGTCGGATGACTACTAATATTTTATCACAATTATTTTCATGGAATATTGCTTTATTTGTAGTTGGTTTGTTTTCGTTTTTTTCATCAATATTGTCTTTTTATTGTTTACCTACATCTAAAAATTTTCAATTTAAAACTTTAGATATAAAGAAGTTGTTTAGATTTTTATTTTTTCAATGTAAAGATATTGTATTACTAAAGTTATTCATTATTGGTTTTATTATAATGGGTGTTTTTGTTACTGTTTTTAACTTTATTGGTTATCGATTGATAGCATCTCCTTTTTTTTTAAATCAAAGTATTATAGGATTAATATCATTAATATATTTTATAGGTGTTTATACCTCTGTTCAAACTGGTTTTTTAGTAAAAAAATATAATAAAATTTTGCTTTTATATATATTTTTAATTTTAATGATGATAGGTTTTTTAATTACAATATTTAATATTATATGTTTAATAATTATTGGTTTAATTTTTTTTGCTGCTGGTTTTTTTTCACTTCATTCTTTAATTAGTTGTTGGTTGGGTAATCAATCAACATTATTAAAAGGTTATGCTTCATCATGGTATTTATTTTTTTATTATTTAGGTGGTAGTATTTTTGGTAGTATTGGTGGATATATTTGGTTATTAGGAGGTTGGTCAATGATTTCTATTTTTGTGATTTTTTTGTTGATGGTATGTTTTTTTTTGGTGAAAACAATATCATCTTTTAAAGATAATTTTTAAAAATTAATTGTGTTTTTATATGTTTTTTTTATGTTATGGTATATGGATTTATAATTATATTGATTAATATAATAATTATATTAAAGTATATAATTTTTTATCTACATTAAAATTTAAAACCGATTGTAAGATTTGCAATATTGTTTGATTAAGAATTATATATTTTAAATAATTTGAAAAATGTACTTTGTTAATTTTTAAAAAAGTGTTTAATATGAAGATATTGCATTATTTTTATGTATGATAGATAATTTTTATTGATGGGTAATCTGTAAATATTTAAATTAATTTTTGTAAAGAAATTATGTTTATCAATATATATATTTATTCACTATGTTTAATGATATAATATCATGATTAATGATAATTAGTATACGATGTAATTTAAAAAAAATATTGTTTTTTTGAATTTTTTTTTGTTATTTTTAATAATCATAATTTTCATTCTGTTATGTTAATTTCATTTTTTGTAACCATGTGTAATAGAATTAAATTTTCATTTAATTTTTTTTTATTATTTTAATTTTTGTAAATAATATACAATTTAAATAGTAAATATTATGCATTTATTAATGATATATGCGTAATTATATAAAATTAAATAATGTTGATATTTTTTATATTTGATTATAAATGTTAGATATCTATGTCAAAGGTAAATAGATATCAAATCGATAATTATTAGCATTAATAATATAAGATGCTTTAATATTTTCTAAAAAAGGTGCATATTTAGGACGTTTAATTACTACTCGTTTTTTAGCTATTAATCTAGCTATTTTTAACGATATATGTTTTTGTTTATTAATATTTACAATATTTTTTAACATTTCTATATTTTTTTTAGATTTTGCAGTTTTTTTTTTATGGGAAACATAGGATCTAAATAGATGACATCTGGCTTAATTTTTGTATTTTTTAAAAAGGTGTGATTAGAGGTATATACTAAAGATAATCGTGTGTTTACATTATAGTAGTTATTTTTATGTATTTTTTTAAAGTTTCGAGTTATAGCATCAAAGAGTAAAATAGCTATCACTGGATTGTTTTCTAACATTAATACTTGACATCCTAAAGATGCTAAAATAAATGCATCTGTTCCCAAACCTCCAGTTGCGTCTATAATATTTGGAAAATATTTTTTTTTAATACCCATAGCTTTATAGATAGGTTCTTGATGAATATTTTTTATTCTATATTGTAATTGAATAGAATTCCATTCTATATATATTTTTTTGGAATGTAATGTTCCATTTTCAAAAATTTTATATTTGTTGTCATGATAGGTGATAGCTAGTTTTGAGCTTATATCATGTTTTAAATGTGAAAAATATATACTGTTATTAATATTTTTGTGAATAATACATATTTTATATTTTTTAATATGCAATATTTTTTCCTTTAATTATTCTTTAATATAAAGATATATTGTTTTTTTAATTTTTATATATTAAATATAGTATAATATACATAAAGATAAAGACAATATTTTTTTGTATTGAAAAGGTGTTCTTTAATATATGTTTAATATTAATAATTTTATTATACAAGATATAGAAAAATATACGTAAAAAACGACATTCTTTATTTTTTAAATATTGATCATATATTTAAAATTATGCTTTTTATTTGGATTTTATATACGATATTTTTTATTAAAATATGTATATAAAATTTATAAATGGGTTTTAAATAGTCTATAACAATATTCATATACAAAAATACTATATGGAATATTGTTACTAATCTATTGACTAAAAAAGAAAATTGCAGTACAAAAGAAATTATAGAACTTTAATATAGGATAAAATACGATGTCATCAATTTCCCTTGATCATAATATTAGATTAATAGATATTAAAAAAAATGAAACATCAATAAAAATTTCGAAAAAAAAAAATACAGTAAGTGCAAAATACATTAATCAAAAAAATCCTGTGGTAACATTAAAATCTGTCCGTACAACATCCATGTATCAAAAATTTGCTCCAGTTATTAAAGATCCTTCAATTTCTTCTATTAATAGAAATAGAATTGATAATAATTTGATATCTACAAATAAAAATATTTCGTTAAAAGTAGACAATGAGCAAAGTCATATTAGTCCAACTTTTCCAGTATTAACTATGCCAGATTCTTCTGATGAAGATACTGAATTATTTCGTAAAGCAGATAAACCTGTGTTTAAATTTAATACATCATCACTTAGAAAAAGTGCGAATAAAAATAAAAAAAATAATTTTCATGCAAAAAGAAAAGATCATTTTATGACTATTCATTCTCGTCATTCAAGTAAATTACATAAATCAAATCATGGTTTAGTGAAATCTCATGGTGATTCTTCTGATAATTTTTTAAAATTAGATGAATTGAAAGCTCAAAGTGATAATTTACATACTTTATTAAAAAATATTGTTAAATATCAAAATGATAATAAGTTATATAATGATAAATATTATTCATTTGATAATGGAATGGGTACAACTCCGATTAAAAATAATATTAATAGTTCTAATCAAGTTCCTGTTAAAGATGCATCATTTGAACAAAATGTTATGACTATTAAAAAATATTATTTGAATCCTAAGTTGAATATAAATAAAGAAAAACCATTACATCCTGGTATGGTATTAGATAAACATATAGATAAATCAAAATGGAATAAATTACCTGATTTAAATATTTCACCGGAAACATGGAAATTTTCTCATAAATTATATAATAATTTTAAAGGTTTACAAGGTACACAAGAATTAGATAAAGCATTTTTAATAGATTATCCTTCATCGATTTTAAAAATTAAAGGTTATATTGTTAATCAACCTACTAAAAAAGATTGTTTAAGAGAATTTAAGTTAGCTTTCCCAAAATTAAAAACTAGACAATTGATTTCTGCATATGCACATCAAGAATTATTAGTTCCTGCATATATGAAGATGTTAAAATCATCTCCAACATTTTTTAATTTTCCTCCACAAAATCAAAAAATGATGTATGAATTAATACCTACTCCTAAAGGTTTATTAAAATTAAGAGTTACTCATACTGCTAAATTGAAATATGCAGATCAAAATAACGATAAAAAATATGTTCATTTTGGCTTACGAGCGTCAATTATCTTAAGCACAGATAAAAATCCACATATAAAATATTCGTATTATTTTAAATAGTATTTAAAATTGTTAAAAAACAAGATAATTATAGTCTCGGATATGAATTCGAGACTATATAAATTATACATTTTTATTTATTAACGATATTTTTAGTATATATGAAAGAAAATAATTATTTATCTAAAAGTTTTTTTAATTTGATAGTTTAATATTATTTAAATAATAAATAATAATTTTTTTATATGAAGTATAAAATATAGAATATTTTTATCTAATATTTTTTTGTTATTTTTGATTATAATATTTCTTATTTGTTTTTATATAGAATATTGTATATGTAATTTCATGATAATTAATAAGTATTGATTTATGTTTAATGGTATATATTTTTTTAGTTAATATTTAGTTTTTAATTATTATATAATCGTTTTTTTGTAAAAATATTTTTTTATTTTTAGTATATTAATTTAATTGATTCA
Source organism: Buchnera aphidicola (Eriosoma harunire) (assembly GCA_049942765.1). GTDB lineage: Bacteria > Pseudomonadota > Gammaproteobacteria > Enterobacterales > Enterobacteriaceae > Buchnera_D > Buchnera_D aphidicola_D. The sequence continues at coordinate 29,313 of CP188086.1, forward strand.
TTTGTTTCATGTTTATTTTTATTAAATATAATAAAAATATGGTTTAAGTATTTTTTGTCGCATAAAACTGAAATCTTATTAATTGATAAAAAATATGATTCTTTATTAATATTATTTAAAATATATGGATACATTAATGATTTTTTATTATTTATTTTCTAAGAAAATTGATGTATATAGTGTATAATTTTTTTATATCATTATTTTAGATTTTTTAATACAATAAATATTTTTTTATAAGTAATATAAGTTTTTTATTTTTATTTACTTGTAATATTATGATTTATTTTTAATTTATATAAGAATAAAACGAGTTATATATTTTTTATAAATTATTTGTAAATATATCGTTATGATGATAATTGATAAAATTTTTTTTATTGGTGTCTGTATAGATTATATACTTAATTGTAAATGTATTTCTAAAATATTTTTTTTAGTTAATTAGATGTAATTAATAAAATAAAACACATGTAATTATATAGAAATATTGAAAAAATGTTATTTCTAATCTTATTTTATTTTGTATTTATTTTGTTTTGATTATGTATATATTTTACCAATAATTTTCAGTGGTAATTTGTCCTGGTGTTTTTTTTAAATTTTTTCTTAATTTTTTTGTTGTTTGTAATAATAATTTCATATGTTTAACCATATTTGGATTACCACAAATCATAACATGTGATGTTTTTGGTTGAATTTCATATCCAATTTTTATTTCTAACTGATTGTTGTGAATAAAATCAGTAATTCTTCCATGTAGAAATCTATGAGTATATTCCTGACTAGTGATAGCTTCAAAAATAAATCTATTTTTATATAGTTTTTTAAAGTGATTAATTAATGATATGTAGGTTAAATCATTAACATATTTTACAGAATGAATTAATATAATTTTTTTAAATTTACATACCCAGGTACCTTCTTGTAAAATAGACAAGAATGGACCAATACCTGTTCCACTTGCAAACATCCATAGTATGTCGCAATTATGAATGTTATCAATAGTAAAAAATCCAAATGAATTTTTATTAATTAATATATTATCTCCTGGTTTTAATTTGTATAGGTAATTAGTAAATGTACCTTGAGGAATTAAAGTGATGTAAAATTCTAAATTGCAGTTATTCGGAGAGTTAACATAAGAATAAGCTCGTTGTATTGTTTTTCCATTAGTGTTAATCATTGCTAGTTGGTTAAATTGCCCTGCTGAAAAAGGTTTAATTGGTGCTCTTATGATTATGCTAAATAAGAACTTTGTCCATTTTGTAATTTTGAAGACAGTACCGTTCAGCCATCTATTCATATTGATTGCTATTTTCTTTTTGATCAAAATTGATATGATGATTTTATCAAAGAAGAAGATTTATTAACACAGTTTTATAGAATTAATTTAATATTTAATTGTGTTTAAAGTATTTTTAATTTTTTATATTAATAAATATATTATTGCGCATATAGTAAATTACCTATATAAAATATATTTATAATAGGTAATTTTATGTAATGTTAATTATTTAATATTTTTAATTAATAGTTTACAATATAAATTTACTAAGGTCAGTATTAGATACTAGTTGATCTAAATGTTGGCTAACGTATTCAGGATTTATATTAATTTCTGTTGTATTATTTTCTTCAGAAGCATTAAAAGAGATTTCTTCCATTAATTTTTCTAGAACAGTATGTAATCTTCGAGCACCTATATTTTCCATTGATTCATTTACTTTCCAGGCTGCTTCTGCGATGGATCTAATACCATCTTTAGTAAAGTTAATAGAAATACCTTCTGTTTGAATTAATGCTTGATATTGTACTGTGATAGAAGCATTTGGTTCTGTTAAAATTCTTTCAAAATCATCAATAGTTAGTGCTTTTAATTCTACTCTTATTGGTAATCGACCTTGTAATTCAGGTATTAAATCGGAAGGTGTAGATGTTTGAAATGCTCCAGAGGCTATAAATAAAATATGATCAGTTTTGACCATTCCATGTTTAGTTGATATAGTACATCCTTCAACTAATGGTAATAAATCTCTTTGCACTCCTTCTCTAGAAATATCTGTACCTGAGGTATTATTGCTTCTTTTACATACTTTATCAATTTCATCAATAAATACAATTCCATGTTGTTCTACTGCATAAATAGCTTTTTTTTTAATTTCTTCTGGGTTTATTAATTTTGTAGCTTCTTCTTCAATTAATAATTTCATAGCATCTTTAATTTTTAATTTTCTAGTGTTTTGTTTTTTTCCACTTAGATTTTGAAATAAAGATTGTAGTTGACTAGTTAATTCTTCCATACCAGGTGGTGCCATTATTTCAACTCCCATAGGTACGGCTGCTACATTAATTTCAATTTCTTTATCATTTAACATTCCATCTTTAAGTTTTTTTTTAAATGATTGGATTGTTGACGTTTTTGGTTCTGAAGTTTTTTCTTTATCCCAATTATTTTTTGGAGTAGGGACTAAAACATCTAATATTCGATCTTCGGCTAGTTTTTTAGCTTTGTGTTGGTTTTTTTTTATTTCTTGTCCTCTAATCATTTTTATAGCAGAATCAGTTAAATCTCTGATAATTGAATCAACTTCTTTACCAACATAACCAATTTCTGTAAATTTTGTAGCTTCTACTTTAATAAATGGAGCATTAGCTAATTTAGCTAATCGTCTAGCAATTTCTGTTTTCCCTACACCAGTGGGACCTATCATTAAAATATTTTTAGGAGTAATTTCGTGACGTAATTCTTTATTTAATTGCATTCTTCGCCATCTATTTCGCAAAGCTATGGCAACAGCGCGTTTAGCGTCGTTTTGTCCAATGATAAATTTGTTTAGTTCTTTAACAATTTTTAGAGGTGTCATTGAAGACATGTAACTATCCTTACTATTCGGAAGATAATTCTTTGATTATAAAATTATGATTTGTGTATATGCATATGTTGGCTGCTATTATTAACGATTTTTTAACTATAGATGTTGCATCTAGTTGGGTATTTTCCAATAATGCTTTTGCTGCTGATTGTGCATATTGACCTCCAGATCCTATGCCAATTAAGTCATCTTCTGGTTGTATTACATCTCCATTACCTGTTATTATTAAAGAATATTTTTTGTCAGCAACTGCTAAAATGGCTTCTAGTTTTCGTAAGATTCGATCAGTTCTCCAATCTTTCGCTAATTCAATAGCAGATCTTTGTAATTGACCTTGATACATATCTAATTTTTGTTCAAACAATTCAAATAATGTAAAAGCATCAGCTGTACTACCAGCAAAACCAGCTATAATTTTTTTGTTATATAAATATCTGACTTTTTTTACATTGCTCTTCATTACAGTATTACCTAATGTAGCTTGCCCATCTCCTCCAATAACTATTTTATTATTTGTTCTAAGACTTAGTATAGTGGTCATTAGTGTAACATCTTATGTATTAGATAATTATAATATATATATTATATATTATAAAAAATTATATTGTTTAAATATTATTCAACATTTATACATGATTTATAATAATATTATTTTTTTTTAAATATATTTGTGTTTGAGTAGTATTAAATGTAAATAGTTATTTACTATATTTAATAATTCATGATCGTATCATATACGGAGTTATAAATTATTTAAGTGTTTTTTTTTGAATTAATGTTTTATCAATGATATAATTTGTATTGAAAAAAATATTTTTAAATTAATTATATTTTGATGTAAATATTTTAAATATATATCAAAAGATAATTATTTTTTTAACGATTTTTTTGTTTTAGATAATTATATTCATGATAATTTTTAATTAGTTTATGTATTTGATTTATAATATATATATATAGTATTATACATTTAATCTTTTAATAATTAGATTTTAATTAAGGTTTTTATGAAAAAAAATATTCATCCAAAATATATTGAAATTATTTCAACTTGTTCGTGTGGTAACATTAAAAAAATATTTTCCACTATTGGCAGAAACATTAATTTAGATGTATGTGCTATGTGTCATCCATTTTATACGGGTCAACAACGTTCAGTTGACACTGGTGGTAGAATTGAAAAGTTTAATAAACGTTTTAATATGGTTTAGATTTTTTATTTTATTTTATATATAATAAATTTTATTTAACTATAAGAAGATATAAGAATTGTATTAAGTCTTATTAAATTTAAATAAACTTTTATCTATTTTTTCATAGAGAATTATTTTTGATTTTTGGTAATTGTTTTGTTAAATATCAAAAAGAGTGCAGAGTCTTTTTTGATTAAAAATATTGATATATATTATCATATAAAATATTTAATTATAAATATTTTTATATTTTAATAGTATTAATGATTAGCGGGAAACGAGATTTGAACTCGTGACCCCAACCTTGGCAAGGTTGTACTCTACCGACTGAGCTATTCCCGCATGAACCTATTATATTCGAAAAGTTATATATATATCAAGTATTAGTTCGCTAATTTTTTAATATTTTAATTATATGAACATATTATTTCTTTATGTAATAGTTATTTAAAAAAGTGTTTTTTGTAGAATTGAAGTTCTATAATAGATTCGTAGATATCATTGAGTGCAGAGTGAGTAGTTTTTTTATAAAATTTTTTATAGATGTTTGGTTTCCATCGTGATACTAATTCTTTAATTGTACTTACGTCTATATATCGATAATGAAAATAGGATTCTAATTGAGGCATATATTTTCGTAAAAATCTTCTATCTTGCGCTATGGTATTACCACATATAGGTGAACAATTTTTTGGTACCCACTTCTCTAAGAATTTTATTGTGGTTGATTCTGCTAGTTTTTCATTAAACATACTATTCTTTACTCGATCAAGTAAACCATTTTTTTTATGTATCAAGCATATGTCATTGTTCATTATGTTTAATCGTGATTGTGATTGGAAAATAGGTATTATAGGTCCTATAGATAAAATTTTTAGCTCAGAGTTAGTAATCAATGTAGCGATTTCAATTATTAAATCATGTTTTGGATTTAACCCAGTCATTTCTAAATCTATCCATATTAAGTTATTTATATTATACATATTCCTAATTTTTTTTATTGATTGTTTTAATAATGAAATAATTAATTTAAAATAAAGTTATTATTGGGATGTTTTTTATTATTTTTTAAATATTTTTATAACTATTATTAATATTATTAAAAATTAAAAATAAAAATATTTATTAATAATGGCGTTTTATTTAATTTGTTGTATGAATAATAGTGTATCTATTTAGTTTTTTTTAACAATAATTATTGTAAACATAGTTTATTATTATATATATTTATGTAATATGATGATTTTTTTAATTGTATAAAATATAAATTTTAGTTCTTGAATCATGGAAAATTTGTTTTTATTAAGAAGATTATTTTATGTGTATTTATGGTTTGTAGTGAATTGTTGTAGTTTTATTTAATATATTTTATAGTTTTTTATAAAAATGTATTATGTGAATTATTTTTATATATAGGATAATTTTTTAAATTAAAACATTTTACATTTTATTTTCTAAATTAATTGTTTTATTTATTAAATTTTATAATTAATGATGTTATTTTAATAATTTATATTAAATAGTTATTTGTATTATATGTACTCAATATTTATTAATGATGAATATATATTATTTTAATATAAAATAATTTATATAGTATATATATTTTTATATAAAATTATAAATATAATTGATATATATAATAACAATTTATATGCGAATATGATGTGTTTTAATTTAATGTTAAGTTATACATGATTAATTTTTATATATTGATTTTTGAAATAAATTGTATTTAATATACTAATTATAAATGAATATATTTAAAAATATTACATAAGTAAATTATTTATTTAAAAAAAAGATTAGATGTATATCTATTAGATAGATAATTTTATTGTAATAAGATATTTTTTAATAAATGTTTTTGTTCCCATTTAATGGTTGTCAAATAATTTTTTGATATATTTTATTTTTTTTTTAAGATTTATTTTTAAATATTAATTCAATTAAAATTTTTATTTTTATGATTGGTATTTTAATTATATAAATATATGTAGTAATGTTTATGAATCGTTGTTTAAAATTAGTATAATTTGGTGTTATTATCTCTTCGTAATTGAGTTAATTAAACATATTGATATATATCAATAATATATTTTTTTTGATATATATATCATGATATATATATTTTTTTTAAATTATAATATTAAATATATTAAATATTTTATATATATATTAATTATATATAAATTATATATGTAAATGAGATTTATTTAATATTAATTATTTGTATTAAAATTAAAGAAAGTAAATATTTTAATATTATTTAAATGTGGATATTTAATTTTTTTTAACTTGTTTTTTCTTTTTCATAAATAAATATATACATTGAATTTTTAAATTATCTTAAATTATTTTTTAATATACTATATAAATAGTAATTTTTAAGTATTTATGGTAATTATTAGGTTATAATAGTTTCTATATATTGAGAGATAATAGTATGAAATTTATAGATCCAATAAAAACGTGCGCATGGAAAAAATTAAAAGATCATTTTAAATATATGAAAAATGTACATATTAAGGATTTATTTACTGCAGATTTAAATCGTTTTAAACATTTTTCTATTAATATTAAAGATGTAATGTTAATTGATTTTTCTAAACATAGAATCAATTCTAATACAATGAATGAATTATTAGCATTAGCTAAAGAGTTACATGTAGAAAAATTTATTCAATTAATGTTTCATGGAGACAAAATTAATTATACAGAAAATAGATCTGTTTTGCATATTGCTTTAAGGAATCGAAAAAATACGCCAATTATGTTGAATAATCGTGATGTTATGCTTGATATCAATCGTGTATTAAATAAAATGCAATGTTTTTCTGATTCTGTAATTAATGGATGTAAGAAAGGTTATACTGGTAAAAGTATTACAGATGTTGTTTGTATCGGTATTGGTGGATCTAATTTGGGTCCATATATGGTTACTGAAGCTTTACGACCATATAAAAATCATTTAAACATACATTTTGTATCTAATCTTGATGCTAGTCATATATCAGAAACATTAAATATGATTAATCCTGAAACTACATTATTTATTATTTCTTCTAAAACTTTTACTACAGAAGAAACTATGATAAACGCTTATAGTGCAAGAAATTGGTTTTTGGATCGAACAGGTAATATTAAACATATTACTAATCATTTTTTAGCTATTTCTATGAATATATCTGAAGTAAAAAAATTTGGTATAAGTGAAGATCATTATTTTGAATTTTGGGATTGGGTAGGTGGTCGTTATTCATTATGGTCTTCGGTAGGATTACCTATTATTTTATCAATAGGTTTTGATAATTTTTTAAAACTATTATCAGGTGCTCATGATATGGATGAACATTTTTTATCTAATAGTTTAGATAAGAATGCTCCAGTGATATTAGCTTTAATTAGTATTTGGTATAATAATTTTTTTAATTTTGAGACCGAAGCAATTTTTTCTTATGATCAGAATATGCATAAATTTTCTGCTTATTTACAACAGGCTAATATGGAGTCTAATGGTAAATCAATCAATAGAAATGGTCAGTCTGTTTCTTGGCAAACAGGACCTATTATATGGGGCGAATCAGGCACTAATGGTCAACATGCATTTTATCAATTATTACATCAAGGAACTAAAATTATACCTGCAGATTTTATAGTTCCTGTGAATACTCATTATCCAATAGGAGATCATCATCTTCGATTATTATCTCATTGTTTTGCCCAAACTAGAGCTTTAGCTTTTGGAAAATCAATAGAAGATCAAAAAAAATTATTATTAGAAAACAATAGAGATGTTGAATATATAGACCGTATGATACCATTCAAATTTTTTGCAGGTAATCGACCTAGTAATACAATTTTAATAAATAAAATTACACCATATTCTTTAGGATTACTATTATCTTTATATGAACATAAAATTTTTGTACAAGGTTTAATATTTAATATTTTTAGTTTTGATCAATGGGGGGTTGAATTAGGTAAAGAGTTAGCATCTGATATATTTACTACATTGAAAAATTGTCCTGATAATTATTTATATGATGATTCTACAAATAATTTATTATGTGCGTTTAATAAATGGAATGTTAAAAATTGATATATACAATATATTTATTGTAATATATTTTTTTTAAATATATATTTAATTGTATATGCTATTCATAGTTTGATGTATATATTTTTGTATTTTCATGTATCTAAAAAATTAGATTATGAGTTTTTTTTATGACTTTATAGGTTGTTTGTATTTATAGAGTGTGTAATGTTTGTAATATTAAATTTATAATTCAATGTGAATATAATTTTTTGTATTAGTAAGTATAAAATAGTTGCTATATTTTATAATATGATTTTTAAAATGAATAATAGTTAACAATATTATTGTATACATAATAAAAAATTAAATTTTAATTAGTATCTAAATACTACATTATGTAGTGTATTTAAAGTTTTTATTGATTAAAAAAATATTTTTTAAGAAAAGTTTATAGTTAATTATATTTTTATTATGGTTATAATAATAACATGTTTTTTTTTAGTATAAATTTTATATAAATATATTAATTAATTTTTTATTTTTATTAATTATATTTTTGTACGTCATTGTTGGTTTATAAAAATGTAATGTTACTGCAAATAATTTATTTTGTTTTAACACTAGTAAATAATTAAATTGTAATTGTAACAGTACTAAATTTATTTAATATTTTTTCAAACATAGTGATTATTCATTTGTTTATCAATACTGATTATTATTTCAATATGCTTATTTTTTATAAATATAAAGGATCATGTGTTGCTATATTTAATATGTTAAAATAGTATGATTAATTATATCAGAATTTTTTTAATGTAATTATGTACAATTAATATTGTTAGGTGTAGATCATAGATTTATATATTGTCATTTTTTTTTAAGGTTGATATTTTTTTTAAAATGTTTTTTTTATATATTTTATATTTTCTTTATATGATAAACATCATACTAATATATATGTTTAATCGTTATTTATAGTCATATAATTTTAAATAATTTTATGTAATATAGTTATTATAATTAATTTTTAATTAATATAAAAATGTAATATATATTTTAATTTTTAAGGATTTTTATTGTTTGAATGGAATTAAATTAGTTTATTTATTCTTTAATGAATGTTAATGATATTATCATAGAATATATGATTTATGTTTTATCTAGTTTGTATATAAATGTATTATATAAATTTTAATAAATTAAATGTTGTACAATGAATATTGTATTGGAAAATACAATTTTTAATTTTTTTACATTATTTATAATTTTTATACATTGTTATTTTTTGTTTTATTTAATTTATCTAGTTATGTGTAGTTATTAATTAATTTAGTAGTATGAATAGATATTTATATATTTTGTTATTTATTATAATATAATATGAAAGAGAAAATCTTTAGATACGAGTATTTAGAGGAATAATTTTATATTGTTTTTTTAATACAATTAATTTCAAATTTTAATTATTATTTTGGATATAAATATATTTTAAAAAATTATTTGTTATTAATATTTTAAATCAATAAAATTATATAGATTTTAATTTTTTAAAAAATTATATATCATGTATCATGAAGTCTTATTTAGATAAAATATATTGAATACATTAGTAATACTGTTATCAAAAAAAAAAATATTTTTTAAAATATTTGTTCTTAATATAATTGTATAATTAATAGTAAATTATTTTTTTTTCGATTTTTTATAAAAAAATATGTTTTAAGTTTATAGGATAGAATATATTATAAACATAATTTTTTATTAAAATTTGTGTATTTATTATGTGAAAATATATATTTATGTTGGTTGATATTTAATAAATAGCATGTATATGATTTATTTAACAAATAATTATTATATTTTATAAGACATGAATGTTGTTTATGTAAAGAATATATTTAAATATGATAAACAACAGTAATTGTTTATTTTTAATATTATTTCTTATTTTGCTTATGATATAAATGTTTTATTTATATAGAGTTAGTGTTAAATATATTAAAAATGAAAATTTATTAGGATGTACTGATTTAAGATTATTAGAATTGATTTTTTATTGTAAAAGTATTATTTATGATCTAAATATTATTTGATGATATACAGTATATAATTGTTTTATGAAACAATTATTATTGTAACAATCTGTATTATGAATTTTATTTGAATTTATTTTTTTTTATTCAGTTTATATTTTTTGTTTGTATATGTAATGAAATTTTACTAATGATATATATAAAAATTATAATTTTTATAATATTCATTGAGTGAATATATTAGATGATAACAATTTGTGTATGTTGTAATAGATAACTATATGATGATATCATATAAATGTAATATTTTTAAGAAACAATAAAATATTTTTTGTATTTAGAAAGTATGATAATAGTGTATAGTTTATGTGTTTAATATAAATCTATAAATAACAATGAATATTATTTATATTTTTATTACTTTAATATACTAAATATAGTTAGATTTATTTTAGTAAATCATAAATATATTCAATTATAAGGTATTATTTAAACATGTGTAATTTAAAAAAAAAAAACTTCCAATTGTGATATTTTTAATGGGAACTACTGCTAGTGGAAAAACAAGCTTAGCATTTGATTTAAGACAAATATTACCGATAGATATCATTAGTGTAGATTCTGGTTTGATTTATAGAGATATGAATATTGGCACTGATAAACCTAGTTCTGAGGAGTTGTTAAAACACCCCCATGATTTAGTTAATATTGTTGATCCTGTTGATATTTATTCTGTTGCTAATTTTAAATTTGATTCAAGTCAAGCGATACAAAGAATTATTTGTAATCATCGTATACCAATTCTTGTTGGTGGTACAATGTTATATTATAAAGTATTGTTGAATGGTTTAATAAACTTACCTTCAAGTAATCATATTTTTCAATCTAAAATCCAAAAATATATTCATCAGATTAAAAAAATTACTGTGCATCAATATTTACATATTTTAGATAGCAGATTAGCACAAACTATACATCCTAATAATGTAAAAAAAACATTGAGAGCGATTGAAATAACATTACATTCTAAAAAAGCACTAAATTTAGTAAAAAATAAGTCATATTATCATTTTCCATATAAACTATTTCAGTTTTTTTTAATGCCTTTTACAAGAAAAATTTTGCATGATCGTATTGAATGTAGGTTTCATAATATGTTAAAAATGGGTTTGGAAAAAGAAGTAAAACAATTATTTTTAAAGTATGAATTAAATGTCAATATGCCTTCTATGCAACGTTTAGGATATCGAGAAATGTGTTTATATTTATCTAATCAATGTACGTATGATGAAATGATATATAAATCGATATCTTCAACTAGACAGTTTGCTAAAAGACAAATTACGTGGTCGAAAAAATGGGATAATTTATTTATTTTAAATAGTGAAAATAGAGAACAATCAATATCAATAATTAAGAATATTATTGATAAGTACATCACAATTAATTAAGGATTCTCATTAAAACATTATTCTGATATACATATAGATGAGTAAAGAAAAAATAATTATATTATTACGTGAATAATGTTCATGTATGTTAAGAATGAGTATTCTATTTTTTGTATTAAGTATATTATACTGCTATAAAATATCATATTTTATTAATATTAATGTATTAATTATATATTTTTATATAGTGATTTATTTTTATATAAATATAACAAATATATTAATTCATTGATGAGAATTAATATATGTATAAATTATATTTTTAAAGATATTTTGCATAATAAATTTTTATTAAAATTAACATTGTAACATAATACAGTAAAATATAATTTATATTAATGGATGTTCAACTACTATTATTTAATAAATAGTGTATTAAATAATATGTTTTGAAATATATTCGTATTATTATTAATTAATATATGTTTAATTTTTATTTATTTATATTGTAATTTTTATATCTTCAATTCAATATAAATATTTTTGGAGTATTCCATGTTTTGGAATCAAACAAATAATTTTCGATTTAAATTAAATCCTTATAAAAAGCATGGTAAACATAATAATAATGTATTAATGAGCATAAAAAGTATATCTTATAAATTTATAAATAAAATTTGTCTTTTTTTTATAGGTATAAAAAATAAATTACATTTTTTAAAATATGTTTATATTTTAAGTAAAAAAAAAAATATAGTTTTATATATGTTATTAATTATATTTTTTACATGGTTTTTAGGTGGTTTTTTTGTTGTTCATGTTAATGAACAAGGTGTAATTACTAATTTAGGTAAATATAGTTATATTTTAAAAAATGGTTGTTATTGGAGACCTAGGTTTATTACATCAATACATATTGTTGATATGAATAGTTCATATTTGTTGTCTGATGTACATAATGTAATAACTGTAGAACATGATATAGTTAAAATATTAATAAAAGTGCATTATAAGATAATCAATCCTATACAATATTGTTTTTCCAGTGCTAATCCTAAACGTATTTTGATTCAAAGTATTAATAATAAAATATATCATTTATCGCAACATGTATTTTTAAGGGATTTTTTTATTAATCATGGTACTATGTTTAATAGTTTTATTAAAAATAGTATTCAAAACATAATTAATACATATCATTTAGGGGTTCAAATTATAGATATAGATTGTGCAAAGATGTCTTTTCCTAAATATATGCATATGTATTGGAAAAAATCAATACTATCTAAAAAATATAAAGAGCAATGCATATTGAATGCTGAACATTATGCTGATCGAGTATTAGCTATAGCACTTTATCATGCAAAAAAAATTTTACAAGAAGTAGAGTATTATAAAATACGAAAAATAGCAGAAATGAAGAGTAAAAGATTGCATATATTTTAAATTATTGTAAAACATATTTTTTTTTCATTGTATATTGATAGTCATAATTGATTTTTTAATCTCTAATATATAAATATTATTTAGTTATTCATAGAAACTGTTTATTAGTTATATTTAATAATGCGGTTGTGTATTAATACTGCATTATAAAATAAATTTATAATTGTTTTTTTATTTTTGATTGAATAATATGATTTATTACAGAGGTGTATATGAGTATTAATAAATTTTTTTTTATGTTTTTTTGTACTATATGTGTATGTTTATTTTCATCAATTTTTATTGTAGAAGAAGGAAAACGTGTTATTTTATGTAGATTAGATCATCCTATTATACATCATAAAAATAAAACAACAGTATATCTACCTGGTATTCATATTAAAATACCATATTTAGAATCAATAAAAACGTTTGACGCTCGTATTCAAAGTATTGATAATAAAAATCAATGGTTTCATACTAAAGACAAAAAAAGTATATGTATTTCGTCTTATATTCAATGGAAGATTGTTAATTTTAATCAATATTATATTTCTCATATAAGTAATTCTAGTAAACAATTGGAATTATTTTTGGTTCATTGGTTAAACCATGCGTTATGTAACTTTATTATTTCTTTAAATTTTAATGAAATTAATTCTCATGTTTTAAATTCTTTTTTGTTAAAAAATAAGATATATTCATCATCATTATTGAAAAACCATCAAGTAAAAGGTGATAATTCAACAAAAAAAAATAATATTGGTAGCAATTCATTATTTCGTGTAGTAGATCATATACATGCTATATCGTCACTTGATACATTTAAAAAAAATTATAATAAGTTGTTAGGTATTAAAATTTTAAATATTAAAATAAGTGGAATTATGGTAAATGAAGAAAATATGAGCAAAGAATATTTTTATATTAATGACAGATATAAAAAAAATATTTATAGTAATTATTTTTATGGATTTAAAATTTCTAAAAAAATTAGATCTTTAGTTCATGCTCAAGCTAATGAAATTATATCTTCAGTTAAACGAGAAGTTATTCGTTTAAAACGTAAAATTGATAAGATGTATTGTTTGATGTAATTCATAAAATATTTTGTGTTTTATTTATTAATATTGAAAATTATTTTTTGTTAAAAAAAATAAATAATTTATGTAATAGTTATAAATTTTTAATAATTGGTTTCTTATTCATTATAATAATTTTATTATTTTATGATATTACTCATTTATGTAAAAAAATAATATTTTTTAAATATTGGATATTTGTATTAGTAAAATTTATAAAATAATAAAATTTATAATTATTATTTGTAGTGTTTGTGTATCTGTATACATAATTAATTGAGATATTAAAATATGGGTAAAAATATTGTAATTATCGGTACTCAATGGGGAGATGAAGGTAAGGGTAAAATTGTTGATTTACTTGCTTCTCATGTAGATTATATAGTTCGTTATCAAGGTGGTCATAATGCAGGTCATACATTAGTTGTAGATGGAAAAAAAACTGTGTTACATTTAATTCCATCTGGTTTATTACATAAACATATTATAGGAGTAATTGGTAATGGTGTTGTACTATCTCCTAGTGATTTATTATATGAAATAAAAATGCTAAAAAATTCCGGTATATGTGTTCGTAATCGAATATTGCTTTCTGAATCATCTCCTTTATTATTACAGTATCATGTAGCTATGGATATAGCTAGAGAAAAAAACATGTTACAAATTCACAATGTTAAAATTGGTACGACTAAAAAAGGTATTGGTCCTGTATATGAAGATAAAGTAGCTCGACGAGCATTACGTTTAGGTGATTTGAAAAATATTGATTTTTTTTCAATACGATTGAAAGAAAATATTAATTATTATAATTTTTTATTAACTGAATATTATCATGAAAAAAAAATTGATTGTGATAAAGTTATGGATAATATTTTAAAAATTAGAACAAATTTGCTAGACATGGTGCATGATATACCTGACATTTTAAATGTTGCTATTAAGAATAATAATAATATTATGTTTGAAGGAGCACAGGGAACATTGTTAGATGTAGATCATGGGACTTATCCATATGTTACTTCGTCTAATAGTATATCTGGTGGTGTATCCTCTGGATCTGGAGTTGGTCCTTTATCTATTAATTATGTATTAGGAGTTACTAAATGTTATACTACTAGGGTAGGATTAGGTCCTTTTCCAACTGAATTATTTGATGATATTGACATTCATTTTTTTAATAAAGGAAAAGAAGTAGGTGCTAGTACTGGAAGAAGAAGACGAACTGGTTGGTTAGATTTAGTGGCATTACGTCGTGCGATTATATTAAATTCTATATCTGCTTTGTGTTTGACAAAATTAGATGTATTAGATGGATTAACTGAGATTAAGTTATGTATTGCTTATCAATTATCTAATGGTCATAAAATTTTTACGACCCCGGGAAATATTAGTGATTGGTTAGATGTTACTCCTATATATAAGGTATTACCTGGATGGAATACTAATACATCTGGTATTCAACAGTTTGATTTATTACCAATAGAAGCTAAAAATTATATTTCAGAAATTAAACAGATATTAGATATTTCTGTAGATATGATTTCTACAGGTCCAGATCGAAATGATTTAATAATGTTGAAAAATCCTTATTTATAATAACAATTATATAAAATATATATTTTTCATATAGTTATTTATAAAATGATTATTTTATTTTTTTAGTGTCTTTAAGTCTATATTTTTGGTTAGATCATGTAATATTAAGTAATTTTTATACTTAATGGAAATATAATGACTAATTTTTAGTTATAAACTACTATTATATAGTAATATATTAATATATTAGTTTTTTCTTGAAAAAAACAATGAAAAAAAGCGATAAAGTGATACCTAATTCAAGATCTGTATATTTATGGTTATATAAGCATAAAAAATCTATTAGTAAAGTGAATTTAGAAAAAATATTTGGTATCAACAATAACATAAAAAGAATTTCGTTTTATTGTTTATTAAAATCAATGGAACGTAATGCTATTATTGTATTAACAAAAGATGGATACTGTACTTTACCTGAGTTTTGTAATTATTTTTCTGGCTTTATTATAGGTCATAGAGATGGTTATGGATTTTTAAGAAGTACTAGTTTTTCTAAACAGGATATTTGGATTTCTGTTGAGAATATGAAATTATGTATTCATGGAGATTTTGTATTAGCGTCCAATAATTTTGTAACTAGTAAAAATAAAATAGAAACACATATTATTAAAGTTTTAAAACCAAATTTAATGGAAATTATTGGTTTTTGTGTTTTCAAAAAACAAAAAGTATTTGTTTTTCCTTATGATAGTCGTTTTACTTTTACAATTTTAATCATTCGTGGTTTTAAAAACGTTTTACATGGATCAATTGTATCTGTACAGTTGTTACGACGACCAGTACATCATGTTCAAGCATTAGGTAAGGTTACTGAAATTTTAGGTAATGTTATGAATATTAATTTAGCGATTAATATTGCCATTCGTACTCATTCAATTTCTAATAGTTGGAATAAAGGTATTGATAAAGAACTGTCTTATATTAGAACAAAAATATCAGATCAATGTATTAAAGATCGTATAGATTTAAGATGTTTACCATTTATAACTATTGATGATGAGGGAGCTAGTGATTTTGATGATGCAATTTTTTGTCATAAAGTAAATTATATGACATGGAATTTAAAAATTGCTATTTCTGATGTGAGCTATTATGTACCTCCAGGTAGTGCTTTAGATAAAGAAGCTCAAAAAAGAGGGAATTCAATTTATTTTCCTTCACTTACTGTACCTATGTTACCAAAAAAACTTTCTAATAATGTGTGTTCATTATTACCTGATGTTGATAGACTAGTATTAGTATGTGATATACATCTATCTTTAGAAGGGGTAATTATTTCTTATTCTCATTATGAGGCTGTTATTTGTTCACATAATCGATTTACATATTATGAAGTTTATAACATTTGGAAAGGTGATGTTGATTTAATTGATCAGTATAAACATATGAATGTCATATTAGATAATTTAAAAAAGTTATATGAGTGTTTATATTTTTCTAAATGTTTTAATAAAAGTATTGCATTTAAGATTGATGAACCTAAATTTATTTTAGGTATTAATGGAACTATAAAAAAAATTTATAAATCTTCTGCTAATGCAGCGCATCAATTAGTTGAATTTTGTATGATACTAGCTAATTCTGCATCAGCAATGTTTTTAGAAAAATTTAAAGAACCTGCTCTTTTTCGTGATCATGATCCTCCTACAATAAATAGTGTATTGAAATTAAAATTAATATTAAAAGAATTAAACATAAATTGGTTGCATTCTGATATACCTACGGCAGTAGATTACAATAATTTATTAAAGAATATTTCTAATAGATCAGATTATGCTGTAATTCAAATATTATTATTAAGATCGATGAAACCAGCTGTGTATGATTGTAATAATAGAGGACATTTTGGTTTATCTTTGTTATCGTATACACATTTTACTTCTCCAATTCGTCGTTACACTGATTTAGTGTTGCATCGTTCTATTAAATATTTATTAAAACGTCATGTAAATCATTTTAGTAAATTGAATTCCTTAGTAGGTAATCATCATTATCGTAAGTATGAAATTAAGAAGTTAGCAAAGATATGTTCTATTAATGAAAAGCGTTCTGATGAAGCAGTAAGAGATGTAGTAGATTGGTTAAAATGTGATTTTATGAATACTAAAATCAATTCTATTTTTTATGGTATGGTTATTAACATTACTCATTCAGGGTGTTTTATTCGTTTGAATAATATTTTAATTGATGTTTTTTTAAATGTTAGTAAATTAAATAATGATAAATACATTTTTAATTCTAAAAAACATATATTAGTAGGTCAACATACTGGATTTAAATTTCGTTTAGGTGATCTTTTAAAAGTATGTATTAAATCTGTAAATATGTTAGATTCTAAAATAGAAGTAGTATTAGCACCATAATTTATAGATGATATTATTCAACAGGTTATTAACAATAATATTTGAATATATTTATTTTAATGTATTTCGATATTGTTAGGGCATTTAAGGATAATAATTTTATTATATTGTTTAAATATATTATCATATTTTAAATATTATATAAGTTTATGTGTAGTATATAAAATTTAATATATATTAAAATTTTTAATGATATTAAATAAATTTAAAGTAAGTACATTATTTATAAGGAAAAATGTTTAATATGCGAAATTATGAAATTGTTCTTTTGATTCATCCTGATCATAGTGATAAAGTTAGCAACATGATTGAGAAATATAAAAAGATGATTACAAAACATAATGGTAAAATTTATCGTTTAGAAGATTGGGGAAAAAAACAATTAGCATATTCAATTAATAAATTACATAAAGCACATTATATATTAATGAATATTCTTGTAGAATCTAATACTATTGGAGATTTAGAAAAAATTTTTCGGTTTGATGATTTAATTATTCGTAATATAATTTTATTTATGAAAGATCCTATAACACATGCCTCACCTATGTTAACTGTTAAAGAAGACAACAAATTTGATATAGATATCAACATAAACTAATTGATAATAGATGATTTTTATAATTATGTAGAATAGTAAGTGAATATGATTGGTGTGTTACTATCATATATATTTTATTTTCTCAAGGAGAAAAAATGATGGCTCGTTATTTTCGTCGTCGAAAATTTTGTAGATTTACTGCAGAAGGTATTAAAGAAATAGATTATAAAGATATAGTGATGTTAAAAAATTATATCACTGAAAGTGGTAAAATTGTACCTAGTCGTATTACAGGAACTAGAGCAAAATATCAGCGTCAATTATCAAAAGCAATTAAGAGAGCTCGTTATTTATCTTTATTGCCATATACAGATCAACATCAATAATGATAGCATTTTTGTTTTATTTTTTAAAATATTATAGGTGAATGTATGAAAGTAATTTTATTAGAACAAATGGATAATCTTGGTCATATTGGTACGTTATTAAATGTTAAATCTGGTTATGCTCGTAATTTTTTGATTCCTACAGGTAAGGCTATAATAGGTAATAAAGAAAATATTAAATTCTTATCGATGCAAAAATCTAAATTAAAAGCAGAAAAAATTCATCAGTTGTCTATGGCGAAGGAACGAGCTAATAGAATTCTTAATTTTGGTTTAATTGATATTAAAGTAAAATCTGGAGAAGAAGGTAAATTATTTGGTTCTATTGGATCTAAAGATATAGCAGCTAGTATTCTTGCTTTAGGTGAATCAATTGATAGAAAAGAAATAAAATTACCTAATGGTTTAATAAAAAATATTGGAATTCATGAAATATTATTTCAACCAAATTCTGAATATGTTGTACCTATTAAAATTAATATTATTTCGTAATTTTAATTGTAATTACATATAGTTGAGTTATTTTTATATAGTTTTTTTCAATATAAAAACGTGTATATTAAATGGAATGTGATTAATATTTTAAGGAAAACAAATGTTTTCATATTTATCATCTTTAATTCGAACTGCAGGGGCATCAATAAGAAAAATTTATTTTAACACTGTTTTTAAAGATGTTTCTTATAAAATTGATAAATCACCAGTAACAGAAGCAGATATGGTTGCACATGAAATTATTGTTAATGGTTTGGAAAAATTAACTCCTGGTGTTCCTATTTTATCTGAAGAAAATTATTCTAAAACATATGATTATTCATATTGGAATGAATATTGGTTGGTAGATCCTTTAGATGGAACTAAAGAATTTATTAATAATAATCATCAATTTACTGTAAATATTGCATTGATTAAGCAAGGTATTCCTATTTTAGGTTTTATATATGTACCTGTTTTTGATACATTGTATTATTCTATTAATGGGTTGTCTTGGAAAATTACAAAAGAAAAAAAAAAAATTCAAGTTAACAATCTTATACCTCCTACAATATGTATTAGTAAATCACATAGTGATGAGAGAGTGTTAAATTTCATTAATACTTTCGAAGATTCTAAAATTGTAAAAGCGGGATCGTCTATAAAATTTTGTTGGTTGGCAGAAGGAAAAATTCAATTATATCCTCGTTTTGGACCAACTGCTATATGGGATACTGCGGCAGGTCATGTTATTTTGGTTAATGCTGGTGGTTATGTTAGAAATATTCATGATCAAAAAAGTTTAGATTACACATTATCTTTAAATAATTATTTAAATGCTGGTTTTATTGCTTCATCAAGTTAATGTTTTTTTGTATAAATATTAATTTTATATAAATACTTTTAACAGATTAGCATCTGTACTATTAAATAGTAGTGATTGAAATATGTTATTTATTAAATATCTTTTTAAAAGATTTTATTTTTGATAAAGTAATTCTATTATTATATAGTTTATTCAAAAATTTATTAATTTTTAGTTTATAATTTTTATTATATATAGTATTGTACATGTTTAATATGGTGTTAATCATATCTGTATATAATAAAATTATAATGAATAAAATTGACTGTATATTATTAGATCCTAGAATAGGAAAAGATTTTCCATATCCTCAATATGCCACTAATGGGTCTTCAGGTTTAGATTTAAGAGCGTGTATACATCAAGATAAAATATTGGTTCCTAATGAAACATATTTATTACCGACTGGAATAGCTATTTATATAGCTGATTCTTCTATTACTGCTATGATTTTACCACGTTCAGGTTTAGGTCATAAACATGGAATTGTCTTAGGTAATTTAGTGGGATTAATAGATTCTGATTATCAAGGGGAATTATTTGTGTCAATTTGGAATCGTGGACATCATGTGTTTACGGTGAGCCCTGGTGATAGGATCGCGCAAATTGTATTTGTTCCTATTATTCGTGTTCAATTAAATCTAGTGAATAAATTTTTTAGTAAAAATACAGTGAGAGGTACTAACGGATTTGGATCTTCAGGATTGAAGTAATTAATTATTTTTTATAGCCCTTATTGATCCTTCGATAAGGGCTAGGATGATTGTGTGTAATTAAAATATATAAATGTTAGTTATTGATATAATTTATTTTATTGAATGAATTACTTTTTTTTCTAAGTCGTTAGTTTTAATTTTTATTTTTTTTGGTTTTTCTTCTTCTGGTATATAATATTCAAAATTTATATGTAATAAACCAAGTGATAAGTCTGCTTTTTTAACTTCGATTTGATAATTTAAATTAAAATTAATAGAAAAGTTATTTATCTTAAAGCCTTGATGGATAAATTTCATTTCTTGTTTTACAATGTTTTTATTGTCAATATTTTTTTTTCCAGTAATAGATAATTGATTTTTATGAACAGAAATGTCTAACTCATTCTCTTGATATCCTGGAATACTAATAACAAGTTGATATAATAAATCATTTATTTTTATAAAATTATAAGCAGGCATATATGATGTAGATGATTCTCCAGTAATAGTACTAAATATTTTGTCTATTTGATTTAATCTATCAGATAATGTGTTATTGTTATATTCAGGAAGAAGAGTAAATGAACGGTAAGGCATATTATCTCCTAATTAGTTATTAATTAAATATAAAATATATATTATTTGAAAGTTATGAAATTAATTTTGTTATTTCTTTATCTATTAAATAAGGTTATATTTATTTTTTTTCAATATTAACTAATAATATTTTTAATAAGTAATTAAATATTTATATTCATGAAATGGAATAAATATGTTTATTGAGCTCCATATTTTTTAATATATGTATATAATGGTTCTAGATGTGATAGCATTTTTTTTTCTTGAATCATAAATTCTATTATATCTTGTATAGTAATAATAGAATATACAGGGCATAAGTATTTTTTTTTAATTTCTTGAATGGAAGAACAATGTTTATAACCTATTTCATTTCTATTTAATGCTACGATGGCTGTAGTTGTATATTTGTAATTATGAGTGGAATGTATTTCTTTAAAGATGGATTGTATAGTTGTTCCGGCAGTTATTACATCATCGATAATAATTATATTTGAACATGGTTTAAAACCAATGATAGAACCAAGTTCTCCATGTGTTTTTTTTTCTTTACGATTAAATGAATAGGGGATGTTTAAGTTATATTTTTTTTTTAGTGCTATTGCAGTAGATACTGTGATTGGAATACCCTTATATGCTAGTCCAAACAAACTATTACATGGGATTTTATAATTTATAATTGATGTAGCATAAAAATATCCTATTTTTTTTATATCATTTCCAGTATGAAAATTTCCTGTATTAAAAAAATAGGGACTGTTTCTTCCTGATTTTAATATAAAAGTCCCAAATTGTAATGCTTTTTTTTTTAAAGAAAATTCAATGAATTCTTTTTTAAAATCTAGCATATAATGTAGATCCTTTATGTTGATTTTTAAAAAAATATAGGATTACAAAGAACAATTTTTTATTTTTAGGTGTAAATATTTTGGCCCTTGCTGGATTTGAACCAGCGACCAAACGATTATGAGTCGATTGCTCTTACCCCTGAGCTAAAGGGCCAAACAATAATATATTAAAACAAAAATAAATTTTAATCTAGTTATCTTTTTATACATTTTTATAAATATTTCAATATTATTAATATATAAATTATTGATGTGTTATGGTTTATTCTTGACTTTTAAATAGATTTTTGTTATAAAATATAACTAATATTCCTCTGTAGTTCAGTTGGTAGAACGGCGGACTGTTAATCCGTATGTCACTGGTTCGAGCCCAGTCGGAGGAGCAGAGAATTTTTATTGATCAATTTATTAAAATAATTTTTTATTGTTATTTCTGATAGTTATTTATATATGAATAATAGTTTTTAAACATTAATAGTTTGTTATATGAATATAAAAAAAACTTTTCTTTTTTATGATTATGAAACGTTTGGAGTTCACACTTCGTTAGATAAAATTTCACAATTTGCTTGTATTAGAACAGATTTCCAATTTAACATAATTGGTGATCCCGTATTATTGTATTGTTATCCTCCTATAGATTATTTACCTAATCCAGATTCGGTACTAATTACTGGTATTACTCCTTTAGATATTCCCCATGATCATGGGATGATAGAATCTGATTTTTCAAAAAAAATTTATGATATTTTTAATAAACCAAATACTTGTATATTAGGTTATAATAATATTACATTTGATGATGAATTTACTAGAAATTTATTCTATCGTAATTTTATTGATCCATATGAATGTTTTTGGAAGAATAATAATTCTAAATGGGATGTAATTAATATATTAAGAGCTTGTTATGTTCTTTCACCATCAGGTTTTAATTGGCCTGTTAATGATTTAGGGATGCCTATTTTTAGATTGAGTGATTTTTCTAAATTAAATGATATTGAACATGTTCATGTTCATAATGCGATGTCTGATGTATATGCGACTGTATCAGTTTTAGAAATATTAAAGATTAAAAAACCTAATTTGTTTAGTTTTTTATATTTTTATCGAAAGAAGAAAAGAGTCTTAAATTTTATTAATAATATGTTTTCTAAACCATTATTATATATATCAAATATATTTGGATCAAAAAACAATAATGTTAGTATTGTAATTCCAATATTATGGCATCCTATTAATTCTAATATTTTAGTTGTTTTAGATTTAATGAAAAATATTGGTTTGTTATTAAATATATTACATAATACTATGTATAGGTATAATACAACGTTAAGTCAGTTATTTACCTGTGGTATAGTTTTTGTTCATATTAATAAATGTCCTGTATTAATTAATGAATCTTATTTAACTAAGGATAATGCTAATCGTTTATCAATTTGTCAGTCTGTATATTTAAATAATTTAAAAATATTCCATAAATATATATTTTTTATAAAGAAAAAAATAACTGAATATTTTTTAGTTAATAAATTATTAATGGATTCTAATAATGTGGATATGCAATTATATAAAAATTTTTTTACGTATAAGGATCAATCTCTTATAAAAATAATACGTTGTTGTACACCACAAGCGTTATCTCGTAATACTTATAATTTTAAAGATATACGGTTACATGAATTATTATTTAGATTCAGAGCTAGAAATTATTTTTGTACGTTAAATGCTCATGAAAAAATATTATGGAATCAATATTGTAGATCGGTTGTGACTTATGATAGATTTGATCAATATAAAAAAAACATTCAATTTTTATTAATAAAATATAAATTTAATATTAAAAAAATTTTTTTATTACGGAAATTATGGTTATATATTCAATATGTGATGAGTAATATTTATTAATAAAAATAGTGTTTTTTTAATCTTTGGTTGATTATTTATCTTTTATTATTTATGTGATGATTAATTATATTTCAATTGTTATCTTTATATTTATTTTTTAGTTTTCATGATGAAATAAAAAGTTAATCATTTCTTGTTTTAGTTTGTCTCTATCTTGTTTAATAAGTGTATTTATTTTTTTTTCATTAATAATTTTAGTTTGAATATTCAACCATTTTTTCCAAGCTTTTTCAGATATTTCATTAAAAATTTTTTTTCCAAGAAGTCCTGGGTATGTGTTAGAGGATAGTCCTGGTAAAATACAATTAAAGAATTTGCAGTAAATCATGCGTTTGATTGTTTTTTTATTCATATATATGATTGCAATTTATAATTTTTTTTAAGATGGTTTTAATTGGTGTAGGTATACCAATAATATATTGTGGTTTTTGAAAATTATACCATATATGATTAGGTAATATATCTTTAATTATTGGTTTTGAAGATATTTTTATAAGTATATTATTTAAAATTAGTTGAAAAGTAGTTACATTACATTTAAATATGGGTAAATATAACATATTTTTAGTATCTAGTTCATTTTTTTTTATCCAAAAAAATAACATTTTTTGAGTTTCAAATATAGGAAAAGTAAATAGTTCATTCCATAAGTATTGTTGATTTATTTTATTTAGTAAAAATGAGTTGTTGTATTGAATAATTATACCAAATAAATATTTTTTTATTTTTTTTTCTTTTTTATTTTTTTTAGGATATTGATGCCATAATGCATGTTTATAAGATAAACATGATTTGTTTAGTGGACAATGGTTACATTTGGGATTATTAATGGTACAGATTAAAGATCCTACGTCCATTATTGCTTGGTTAAATTTATCTGTATGATATATTGGTGTCAATCGTTCTATAATGTTCCATAAAATTTTTATAGTACTTGTATTACTCATGTTTCCATGTATTAAATATATTCGAGATAAAATTCTTTTAACATTACTGTCTAAAATTGGAAAATAATAACCTAAAGAAAAAGATAAAATAGCACCAGCTGTTGTTTTTCCTATTCCTGGTAAATTAATAATGTGGTGATAAGTATCAGGAAAACATCCATTATATTTTTTTATGATGATTTTTGCAGTCTTATGAATATTTTTAGCTCTATGATAGTACCCCATACCACTCCATATATTCATGATTTGGTCTAAAGAACTATTACCTAATATTGTAATATTTGGAAAATATTGTATAAATTTATTATAATAAGGAATAACTGTTTTTACTTTTGTTTGTTGTAGCATAATTTCTGAAATCCATATTTCATATAGATTTTTATTTTTCCAAGGTAAATTTTTTCTTCCATGGTCGTGGAACCAATTTAAAATTAGTTGTGAAAATATCATTGTTTATCGTTTTACAATATTTTGTATATATTCGATCAGTGAAAAATAAATAATTTATTAATTATTATATAAATTAGATTGTAATAATTTTTTAGTTGATATAGAGAATATTATGTTAAATAAAAAAATATGTTGTATGAAAAATGTATTAAATAATGATTGTTTATCTAAATTTAAAATAACTACTTCACGTAGAGGTAGATTAACTAGATCACATATTAAAGCAATTGAAGAATTTTATCCAGTTTTTTGTATTCCTTTTCAACATAAAGTGTTAGATTTTGTTAAAATTTTTTGTCGTGTAGCTCCTATATGTATAGAAATAGGTTTTGGTACAGGGGAAAATTTATTACATATAGCTAGACAATATTCTGAGATAAATTTTGTAGGAATAGAAGTTTATTGGCCTGGGATTGCTGTTTGTTTAAAGAAAGTTAATTTAATGAATTTAAAAAATTTAAGGATTATTTGTTATAATGCTTGTGATGTAATGAAATTTATGATTTCAGATAATCAAATTCAATATATTCAACTATTATTTCCTGATCCTTGGCCAAAACGAAAACATCAACATAGAAGAATAATAGAACCTGGTTTTCTTTTATTATTAGGTAATAAATTAAAAAAATATGGTATTTTGCAGATATCAACCGATTGGGAATCTTATGCTGTTGATATTATAAATTATGTAAAGCAAATAAAGTGTTTTTTGTATTGTAATAATATGAATCAAGATGAATTAATATCTCGTATAGAAACTAAATTTGAAATTAAAGGTAAAAAATTAGGTCATAAAATTTTTGATTTAGTGTTTCAGTATATTGGTGGTAAAAATTTTTTTTAGAATTAATTTATATATATAAATTATTTGATTTTTTGTTTTTGTTATTATTTTTATTGATTTTTTACAAATATTTCTAATAAATTGTTTAAAAAAAGTTTACCTTTACGAGTAGTAGTCCAATGTGTTTTAGTTTGTGTAAGATAATTTTGTTGCATGGCTTCTTGGATTTCATTTTTTATAGTGGTAGGATTGATATGTGTTCTATTTTGAAATTGTTTTTTGGAAATAGGTGAAAATAATCTTAAAGAATTAATAAAATATTCAATGATTCTATCTTGTTTGTTGACATAATATAATTTTTCAATATATTGACCTTGTGTAAAATGAAAAATTTGTTTTTTTTTAACAATACGTGTAATAGATCCATTATGGTTTGTAATTTTACTGTGAGCACTACATCCTATTCCTATATAATCACCATAATTCCAATAATTTAAATTATGTTGACATTGGTATTCTGGTTTAGAGTATGAAGATATTTCATATTGTATATATCCTGATTTTTTTAAAAAAACGTTTCCATGTTTAAATATTTTCCATAAATTATTTATGGATGGTAGATTTGGTTTTTTAAATGCAAATACAGTATTCGGTTCAATAGTTAATTCATACCAAGAAATATGGTGAGGAGAGTATTGAATTGCAGTTTGTAGATCTAACAAACTATGATGTAAAGATTGTTGTGGTAATCCATGTATTAAATCTAAGTTAAGATTAATGGAATTATATTTCAAAGCCATTTCTATAGCTTTATGTGATTCTTTAGAAGTATGATTTCTACCAATTATTTTTAAATGATTTGAATTAAAGCTTTGTATTCCAATTGATATTCTATTGATTCCAGCATCTTGATAATTATCAATATATGAGATTTCTTTTATTTTAGGGTTTATTTCTATTGTTATTTCTGCATGTTTTGATATTGAGATAATATTTTTGATAGAATATAATAATTTTTTTATATAATGTGGTTGTATTAAACTAGGTGTGCCTCCACCAATAAAAATGCTATGGATTGTTCTATCTTTAATTAATTTGGCGCTGGTTTCTAAATCTTTTAAAAGATGGTAGATATATTTTTTTTCTGGAATCGTATGTTCTGTAACGTAAGAAGTAAAATCACAGTAAAAACATTTTTTTATACACCAAGGGATATGGATATATAAACTAATAGGTGGTAGTGTCTTTTTCATAATTGTTTATTTAGATTATTATTTCGAATATTTAATATATGTAATATATTGTAATAAATATATGTATGTAATTACCATTATATGGTCTAATGGTTAGATAACCAACTTTCTAAAATCAGAGTGGCTGACATAGCGTCAATTTTTTTTTTTTTTAGAGATTTAAAGCCATGTTTATAAAATAGAATAGATTTTGCTTCTCTTGTACTGAGTCTTTCATCATGCATATGAACTGTAATATTGAATTTAGTATAAATATTTTTTGCAAATTTTTCGGTTTGGTAAGTAATATGTTGTTTTGTACCATCCATATTTAATGGTAATCCAATTATAATGATTTTAGGTTTCCATTCTAATAATATTTTTTTTATTTGATTCCAGTATGGTTTTCCATTTTTTGCTGTTATAGAAGTTAATGGTCTGGCTGTAGCAGTTAATTGTTGACCAATTGCTACTCCAATATTACTTGTACCAAAATCAAAAGAGATTAAGAGCATGATTATTTCCACTTTGTGAGAATACGGATGTATATATTATTTTTGTAATATTAATTTTTTTAATTTAAAATATTTTTTATTATATTTTTATTAATTTATTAAAATTTTGTTAATTGTTTACTTTTTATCAAGCTTTTTTTCTATGGCATTTAATATTAATTTTGTAATGCATATATCAGATTTAGTTTGAATTTCGCATATACAGGTAGGACTAGTAATGTTTATTTCAGTTAATTTTGTTCCTATTACATCTATTCCAACAATTATTAGTCCTTTTTCAATAAGAAAAGGGGATAGTATTTTTGCTATTTTAAAATCATTTTCATTTATTTTTTGTACTTTACCGATACCACCAGCTGCTAAATTACCTCGAGTTTCTCCTGTTGGAGGGATTCTAGCTAAGCATAATGGAATAGGTTGTCCATCAATGATTATAATTCTTTTATCTCCATATATAATATCTGGAAGATATTGTTGAACTAAACAGAAATGTGTATTGTTTTTTGTCATGGTTTCAATAATAACAGAGACATTTGGATCTAATATTTGAATACGAAAAATAGAGTTGCCACCCATTGCATTTAATGGTTTAATGATAACATCTTGATGTTTATTTATAAAATTTTTAATTTGTATATTATTTTGAGAGATTAAAGTATCTGGTATAAGGTCTGGAAAGTATGTAGTATATATTTTTTCATTACAATTTCGTAGATTACTAGGTTTGTTTACAATTAAGACACCTTCTTGTTCAGCATGTTCTAAAATGTATGTAGCATAAATAAATTCCATGTTTACGGGAGGATCTTTTCTCATAAAAATAACATCTAAATTGGATAGAGGTATGTCTAATTCATCGACAAAATGAAAATGTTTTTCTTGTGTATTATTTATGAATAGTATCTTAGTCTTAGCATAAGCTTTGTTATTTTTTAAATATAGATTATGTAGTTCCATATAATAAATATTGTATTTTCTTTTTTGTGCTTCTAGTAAAATAGCAAAACTGGAATCTTTTTTTATATTAATTTGATCAATAGGATCCATAATGATCCCGCATTTTATATTCATATAATTAGTTTTTAATAGCATTGTTATTTTTTATAATAATAACATGATTAATGTATATTCGGTATATCAAATAATTATGTTATATATAAAATAATATGTGTTTTAAATAACATTAGATAAAAATATTTTTTATTATAAGAGTAATATTTTTATTATTTATATGAATTAAAATTAATAGTTATGTAAAAAAGATTACATTTTATTTTATTCGTAATTGTATACATCAATGTAGGTATAAATGAAGTTGATATTTATTTTTAAATAATTTTTTGGTTTTTTTGATGTAATGGATTACTGATCAGAATTATGCAAACCTGAATAGTTATCAAATCTTGACCAATGTCCATTGAAAGTTAGTCGAATAGTTCCAATTGGACCGTTTCTTTGTTTTCCAATAATAATTTCTGCTATACCTTTTAAATCGCTATTTTCATGATATAATTCATCACGATAAATAAACATGATTAAGTCAGCATCTTGTTCTAAAGAACCAGATTCTCTTAAATCTGAATTAATTGGTCTTTTATCAGAACGTTGTTCAAGTGAACGATTTAATTGAGATAGTGCAATGATAGGAACTTCAAGTTCTTTTGCTAAAGATTTTAAATTTCTGGATATTTCTGCAATTTCTAATGTTCTATTATCAGATAATGAAGGTACTTTTATAAGTTGTAAATAATCAATCATAATTAGACAGAGACCTTTGTGTTCTTTATATATTTTTCTAGATCGAGATCTAATTTCACTTGTAGTTAATCCAAAGGTATCGTCTATATAAATATTTTTCTTTTTTAGCAAAATGTTAATTGTACCAGAGATTCTAGCCCAATCTTCATTGTTAAGTTGTCCTGTACGTATTTTAGTTTGATGAACACGAGATAATGAAGATAACATACGCATCATAATTTGTTCACCAGGCATTTCTAAGCTAAAAATTAATACTGGTTTTTTATATATCATAGATGCGTTTTCACATATATTCATAGCAAATGTTGTTTTTCCCATTGATGGTCTTGAAGCTATAATAATTAAATCAGATTGTTGTAGCCCAGAAGTTTTTTTATTTAATTCTTGGTAGCCAGTGTTTATGCCGGTAATTCCGTTGTTAGGGTTAGTAAATAATTGTTCTATGTTATTAATGGTTTTATCTAAAATTTCTTCTATGTTTTTAGGTCCTGAGTGTTTCTTTGATCTTTTTTCTGTAATTTTAAATATACTAGATTCTGCAAAATCTAATAGTTCATCACTTGTTTTTCCTTGAGGGTGGAAACTAGCATTGTTAATAGCAGAAGTAACGTTAATGATATCTCTTATTATAGCTCGTTCTTTTACTATATTAGCATATGCAGTAATATTAGCTGTGCTAGGTGTATTTTTAGATAGTTCAGCTAAGTATGAGAATCTTCCTACTTGTTCTAGTTTTCCATGTTGTGATAATGATTCTGAAAGTGTAATTAAATCAATTGGTTGACCAAGTTGTAATAGGTATTGCATTTCTTTAAATATTATTTGATGAGCTATACTAAAGAAGTCAGATTCTACAATATGTTCTGAAACAACATCCCATTGTTCATTATCTAGCATTAGACCACCTAACACTGATTGTTCAGCTTCTAAAGAATAAGGTAAAATTTGTACATTATTTATTTTTTTCATATTATTGTAACAACATGATGTATCTTTTTTATCTAAGGTTAATTGGTTTTTTAAATTACAGTATTAATTAATATTATTGTAATTACAAAAGATATAAAATCATTATATTTAATTTTAATTGATAATGTTATAGAGGTACTCTCATTTGAGTATTTTATTTATTTTTGTATATATTTTATATGTATTTATTTTTATTAAAATAATTGTTGTATGAACATAAAAATTTTTAAATAAAATTAATTTTTTTTAATTGATAGAAGTTATTTTGAGATTTTTTGATATTTAAATATTATGTAATTTTTATTTGTATTATTGAGATATTTATTGTTTAAATTTTATGTATAAAATATATATATGAAATATATATTATTATATATGTTTTATTTTATTTTTAATATTTTTATTGATTACTAATGTTAGTATATTTTTAGATATATGCAAAGATAAGTTCTAATTTATTGTGAAATATAAATATTTGTTTTTATATGTATCTATATAGTATGGGATAGATAAAATTTATTTTAAGATATAAGATTTGAATATTAATTATTAGAAAATGTATTTATATTCTAGAATGTTTTAATAAATCTTCAATGTTTTTAATTATATACTTAACATTGTTAAGTATTTTATTTCAGTGTTTGTTATATGTATTTGTACATATTTTATGTAGTTCTAATGTATTAGATAATTATTGTTGTAGAACAATATGTTTTTAATAATTTTTTTTGATTTTTTTATATAAATATATTTTTGTATTGTATAAATTCAATAATATTTTCTGTTGATTATTAATTATTTAATAAAATTATTATATTAAAAATGTTTATTTTTTATTCATATATTTTATATAATTTTGTTATATATATTTTTTTTAATAAAGAATATTTATATTTTTTAATAAAAATATATATTAATAATTGTATAGAAAAATGAAAATTAAAAATGAATAAATATATTTAATAAAACTAGATATTGCTGATTTTTACTCTTTTTAATAAAGATGTTTAAAATATTTATAATATATATGATTTGATTCAATGTTCTATTGTTTTGTTCAATAAGTCACTATGTGTATGATATAATTTAATTGAATAGATATTTCAACAAAAAATTGAAAGAAAGGTAATTGGTATGGCTAGCAGGGGTGTAAATAAAGTTATTTTAATTGGATATTTGGGACAAGATCCTGATATTCGTTATATGTCTAATGGTAATGCTGTAGCTAATATGACATTAGCTACATCTGAGACTTGGAAAGATAAAAATACTGCTGAAGTGAAAGAAAGAACAGAATGGCATCGAATTGTGTTGTTTGGTAAATTAGCGGAGATAGCAGGAGAGTATTTAAGAAAAGGATCTCAAGTATATATTGAAGGTGCTTTACAAACAAGAAAATGGCAAGATCAAAATGGTTTAGATCGTTATATTACAGAAATTATTGTTAATATATCTGGTACTATGAAAATGTTAGGAAATCGAAATTCTACTAGTTTACCATCTTCAAATTCTATAAAAAAAACTTCAAATAAGTTTTCTTTAAAAGAAGAAAATATTTTGGAAGATGATTCAACTACGAATTCATATAAAGAAAAAAATGTTTTAGAGAATCCGGTTAAAAATATGTTAAAAGAAAAAAATATTGTCGAAAATACTTTATCACCGATAGATTTTGATGATGATATTCCTTTTTAAGAATAGAATGTATTTATTTTATAAATATAGCTCAATATATATAATAATTTTTTATATAGAGCTATATTGATTTTTTAATTACTATTTTTTAAAAAATATTATGTAATATTGAAGAAAATATTATGTTTACAAAATATTGATGTAAGTAATTGGTGTTTACTAGAATTAAACTTATAATGAGAATTTATTTATTTTTTTTTTAAAAAAATCAAAAAATTTAAGTATTATATTACAAAATTGTTGAGATTGGGAAATAAATGGTACATGTGCAGAATGCATTAATGTAACAGAATATGTATTAGGCCAAGTTTGATCTAAAATATTTTTTATGTCATAAGGTACAATATTATCTAATTTTCCGTATATTCTTAAAAATGGTAAATTAGATTTTATTAATTGATTTCTCAAATCAGTATAGATTAATAAGTCTAATCCATATTTTAATGCCAATTCATCAGGTTTAGAGTCTAACATCATCATATCTATTAAATTGTTTATGGTATCTTTAGAATTTCCTAATTTTGTATGTATAACTAAAAAATTTTTTATGGTGTTAAAGTAGTTTTTTTTTATATCATGGTAGTATTTTTTAAACAAGTGTTCGGTAACACCTGGCCAGTTTTTCTTTTTTAGAAAACATGGAGAAGAGCTTACTGTAATTATACCTAGAATGTCATCAGGGTAATCGAATATTATTTTTTGAGCAATTAAACCACCGAGAGACCACCCCATTAAAATAGAATTTTTAGGAATGTTAGTATATATACTATATATAATGTCCTTAAAATTTATGTATTGATATTTATAGTTTTTACCATAACCGGGTAAATCAATAAGATATAATGTACATTTTTCTTTAAGTATATTAATAATAGGATACCATATTTTTGAATTTAAAACCCATCCATGTAATAAAATTAGATTGATGTCGCCCTTACCTATTGTATTTACAATTAATTTTTTCATTATTGTCTTTATGTTTTTTATATTGTATTTTTTAAAATATTATATATTTTAATATATTATGTTTGAATTGTTGTTTTGCGTTGTATTAATAATATTAATAGGTTAAAATTATTTAAATTTGTACAATTATTTTATAATTTTTTATGATTTATATTTCTGATGAAGCTCAAAAATATTTATTGCAGTTATTAATTAAAGAAGAGAAAGATACTAATATTAGAATATTTATTAATAATGTTGGTAGTAATCTAGCAGAAGGTAAAGTAGCTTATTGTCATAAGAATGATATATTATCTTCTGATAAGGTATTTTACTATACTGGTTTTTCAGTGTATATCAATCAAAGATATTTATCTTATTTATATCAGGCTACAATTGATTTAGTTGTAGATAAATTAGAACAAAGATTAACTTTAAACGCTCCATATATTAAGTCTAGTAGAAATGCTAGAGATAAATCTTTATATTTTTTAGTAGAAGATTTTTTAGAATCCTATATAAATCCTAAATTGTTATTTCATGGAGGTAAAGTTTCATTAATTAAGATAACAAGTTCAGGTGATGTTTTAATTAAATTTAGTGGAGGATGCAATGGTTGTTCAATGGTAAATCAAACTTTAAAAGAGGGTGTAGAAAAAACATTATTATCGAATTTTCCTAACTTAAATAGTGTTAAAGATATAACTGAACATGATTATGGACAACATTCATTTTGTTAATAAATATATATTTAATATATTTTATATTGAAATGTTTAGTTTAATTGTATTTTTTTAATTTATTTATTTTATATATATTTTTATGTGTTTCGGTGTATATTAGTTGTGAGAAATTCATATTATTAATGTAATGTTATTACATAATCAATTAATAATAAGAATATTGTTTTTTAAATATGCATAATTAATGTTATCAGTTAATCAATTGTTTATATTTGGTTATAATTATTTTAATCATTGTTGATATAAACATTTCTGTTAAATATTATTTACTTATGTTATAAGTACTTATCTATTTTAAATTATTTCTTAATATTGATATATTATTTGAATTTTTTTTATAGGAATGTTAAAAACAATTTTTGTTTTGAATACAAAAATAATTATTTTTTGTTCTATTAACAATAAACTTTTATAGTGACAATGAATTATCATTTAATTATTGAAAATAACAATAATTTTTAGTTTAATTTTAATTATGTATGAATATTTTTTTTAAAATTTATATTTAATAAAAATTAATAGATTTGTATGCAAATATGTATTTTTTGAATATTAATAAAGTATATAACGTTAATCAGAAATAATTTGATAAAAAAAGACGTACTTTTTATATGACTGTATTATTCTGATATTGAAAAAACACTGTTATTGAAAAGTTTTTTATTAGGGAAATTTCTGTATTTAGTCAAATCTGTAAAATAGGGAATTAGGTTTTGATTTTAATTTGATTGTATGAAAATTAAGCAAAATAGAGGTTTTTCTATTGCTACATTAGTAATGTATTTTTTTTATAAAAATTGTCATATTGATTTGTTATATACTACTGTTTATAAGGATTTTTCGGAAGAAACGTATATAATATTTTTTGTATTAAATTGTTTTATTATACTTATTAATATTGCTAAAGGTATAGAAATTTGTAATAAAACATTAATGAATGTAATTGAATTACATGACATTCCAATATTAATTTTCATTAACGAATTAGATCGAGAAAGTAAAGATCATATAGTTTAATTAGATGAAATTGCATTAAAATTTAATTTATTATGTATATCTATGACGTGTACTATAGGTTGTTGCTGTTTATTTGGTGGAATGTATATTATTTTTTTTAATTCTATATTAGAAATTTATGAATTTTATTAATAAGAAAAATATTTATTTTGTAAATGCATAGTATATGATAAACAAATCATTTATTTCTTAAGAAGACATTTTGGATTAGATAAAGTTAATAATTTTAATGGAAGAATTAGATTGAATTAAAAATTTTTACGTATAGTAAAACTTAAATAATTTTCTAATTAGACAATCAACACCAGTATTTTTTGAAAGTGTATATGTAATATAGGTATTATCATTTATTTATTTTTTTAGTAAAAAAGGGATTTATATTTACATTTAAAGACAGTGATATTTGTAGAATATAACCTGAAAAAAAAATAGTTTTAATAAATTTGTATTTAAATATAGGTTAAGATGTATTTAAATATCGAGATCGGATTATTTTTTCAGTAGTTTCGAAAAATATTACAAGGGGATAAAATTAAAATATAGCTAGGATAGATAAAATTCTTATAGTGAATAATACTATTTATTTTTTAGTAAATGTTAGATATTTTATTTAGGATACTTATCCTGGTAATGTTATAAGGATAGATAATCATATTATGATTGAAGATATTTTGATTAAAGGTAAAGAAATAAATTTTATTGAGTTTGATAATTTTGTTCAGTAACATTTTGTTTTTTTTTAAATTTATTATATAAAAAATGATTATTAAAGATTTTTTTCGATTATTTGAAGAAGGATTGTGAACATATTTACATTTATTATACATTCTAATGTGTAATTGATGTAGTATAAAATTTATAGTTAGATGTAATTAAAGAAAGATTAAATCTATATATATTATAGACATACTGTAAATATATATTAATTTTATTTTTATTTGTTGGATTCACTCTAATAATGGGATATGATTGTGTGAATTTTTAAATAAATATAAAAGTCAATTATATTTAAATCAAAATAATTATATTATTATATAATTTATATTACTTTTGGTTTTTTTTGTTTAAATTTAATGATATCTAGAAATAAAAATATATAATTTAAAAATATAAATGATTATCAAATGCAGATGAGTTTTAATATTTAAAATACATTGTAGTTTCATTATATATGTAAATATTTTATTTTTTTTTAAGAAAGATCACAAATAATGTTTTTTAAAATATATGAGTATTAGTATTTTATGCTAAAATAATTTTTATTTGTTGTAGTCATAGACTATTTGACACAATGGAATTGGTTGTATTGCTATAGATATGTTTATAATATCTTAGAGATAAAAGTATATGAATAGGGTTTTTGTATTATTGTTAGAT
Organism: Buchnera aphidicola (Eriosoma harunire); assembly: GCA_049942765.1. Lineage (GTDB taxonomy): Bacteria > Pseudomonadota > Gammaproteobacteria > Enterobacterales > Enterobacteriaceae > Buchnera_D > Buchnera_D aphidicola_D. The sequence continues at coordinate 66,042 of CP188086.1, forward strand.
TCATTTGGTATAGGTTCTTCTTTAGATGCAGATAAATTTAATGATGTAGGTGCTAATACCTTTGGTCATATTAACGAAATGTGTTTTTTAGGAAAAGCCAATTTAGGACGATTTGGATGTTTACGAATCCCTAATTTAATTAGTTTAGGATTAGGTCATCTATATCATAGGATAACTGGTGAATATCCTGTTGGATTAGATATTAACATAAATGTCAAAGGTAGTTACGCTTACGCTAGTGCTGTTTCAATGGACAAAGATACTTTATCTGGACATTTTGAAATAATGGGTTCTCCGTTATTAAGATCATTAGATCGATTTGTTAAAAAACGAAATAGTTTTCCTATGTTATTATTGGATAAAATAATTAAAGAATCTAATATTACTGGTTTTCTTGGTAATTGCCATTCTTCTGGTCTTGATGTATTAACTCAGTTTGGTGAAGAACATATGAAGACAGGGAAACCTATTTTTTATACTTCATCAGATTCTGTGTTTCAAATTGCTTGTCATGAACAAACATTTGGTTTAGATCGTCTATATAAATTATCTTTAATTGTGCGTGATATATTAAATAATAATGATTATTATATAGGACGAGTTATTGCTAGACCATTTATTGGTTTGAATCAAAAAAATTTTAAACGAACATGTAATCGAAGGGACTATTCGATATTACCAAATAATATTTCTGTATTAGAGAAATTAATTATAGAAAAACAAGGTCATGTTATTGGTATTGGGAAAGTAGCAGATATTTTTTCAGGTGTGGGTTTTACGAAAACAGTTATTTCTAGTGGTTTATTAGATTTATTGATGAAAACAATACATGAAATACAAGAATGTCCATATAATTCAATTATCTTTACTAATTTTTCAGATTTTGATTCAATTTGGGGGCATAGACGTGATGTATCAGGATATGCAAAAGGATTAGAGTTATTTGATATTTATTTATTAAATATAATTAATCATATGGATAAACAAGATTTATTAATAATTACGGCAGATCATGGATGTGATCCTACTTGGGTTGGGTTTGATCATACTAGAGAATATATTCCTATATTATTATATCAAATTGGAATGAGTAGTATGTTCTTAGGACATCGTCGTACTTTTTCAGATATAGCTCAAACGATTGCTACTTTTTTTTCGTTATCGAGAATGCAGTATGGTCTTAGTATGATGTAATAGTTGTTTATGATTGCTGAATTAGTTATAGTCAATATTATGACTTAATTGTTATATAATTATGGATTAATAAATTATTATGAGTTTACATATTAATGCTATCAATGGTGATTTTTCAGAGGTAGTTTTAATGCCAGGGGATCCTCATAGAGCTAAATATATTTCGGAAAAATATTTAACCTCTAGTATATTAGTAAGTAATATGCGTTCTATGTTAGGTTATACTGGTTATTATAAAGATAAGAAAGTTTCTATTCTAAGTCATGGTATTGGAATTCCATCTTGTTCAATTTATATTTATGAATTAGTTAAGGAATTCGATGTAAAAAAAATTATTCGTATAGGAACGTGTGGAACTTTAAGTTCTATGGTTAAATTGCGTAATATTATTGTTAGTATAGGTGCATGTACGGATTCTCAAGTAAATCGATCACGATTTAATGGACAAGATTTATCTGCTATTGCTGATTTTAATATGTTATTGAATGTTGTTCATCTTTCAAAAAAATTAAATATAGAAATATTAGTTGGTAATTTATTTAGTACAGATCTTTTTTATTCTAGCAGAGATAATAGTAGATGGAATCTCATTAATAAATTTAATATATTAGGAATTGATATGGAAACTGCTGGTATATATGGATTATCATTAGAATTAGGTATTAAATCTTTATCATTATGCACGGTTTCAGATCATTTAATGACAAATGAAAGAATATCTTATCAAGATAGAGAAAGTACTTTAGATAATATGATTTTATTAGCTTTAGAATCGACATTAATGGATTGTTAATATTTTTATTAAAAATTAAATTTTTAAAATTGTTAATTATTAATTTCTATAGATATTTATTATGTATTTTAATTTTGGTGAGAAAGGGATTCGAACCCTTGATACGTTTTCGTATACATGCTTTCCAGGCATGCTCCTTAATCCTCTCGGACACCTCACCATGTGTTACATTATTAATAATAAATTAATTTTTTTTAATTTATTTTTTTTAGTTTGTACTGTTGTACAGTGCTTATTTTTTTTATAACATATAATGTTTTATATGAAAACATATATAACTTTCAAATTTCAATATTTTTTATAAAATATAGTGTATTTTTTAATATTGATTCAACATTTACATATGGAATATTATTTATTGTAATGCTTAATAAAATTTATTTAATAAGGTATATTGAATATTGTAAGAATCATATGTAACATTTTAAAATATAATAAGTATTTTTTAATATATAAATTATTATTAATAATTAGAATTATTTTATGAATGATATTACCATTGATTTATATTTTATACAAATAAAAATAGTATTTAAAATACAGTAAATAATGTAATTATTTTTTGTATTAAATGTAGATATTTAATATAATATTATTATATAGAAATAAATTTTACTAGATCTATATTATTATTTAATCTTAAAATAACGTGATTTCTCAATTTTTTAGGTTTATTAAAATATTAATTGATATTTCTATTTCTAATTATAGTTATATTCATAATTATTGTTATAGTATTTTATTCTATATATGTATTATGTATTTATCAATCAAGAGGTTGTGTACTAGATGATTTCGTCTTGATATATATTTTATGATATAATTTTATATAAAATTTATATTGATTGTTTTTTAGTAATATCGTTAGTAATATTTATATAAATTGTAATAGTTAAATTTGTAAAATCATAAAGAGATTTGATTTATTTAAATAGTATTTGTTCATTAATTTTTTTATTTATGATGTAATTTTTGCACTAAATTTTACCAGCTATTTTGTGCTGGATATCATTCACAAATTATATTAGTAATATATATATGGCAGAAAAACGCAATATTTTTCTAGTAGGACCTATGGGGGCTGGGAAAAGTACTATAGGTAGACAATTAGCGCAACAGCTTAATATGGATTTTTATGATTCTGATCAAGAAATTGAACGTCGGACAGGTGCTGATATAAGTTGGGTTTTTGATTTAGAAGGTGAACAAGGATTTCGTGATAGAGAAGAAAAAATTATTAATGAATTAACTGAAAAACAAGGTATTATATTAGCTACTGGTGGTGGTTCAATTCTATCAAAGAAGACCAGGAATCGTCTTTCATCAAGAGGTGTTGTAGTTTATTTAGAGACTAGTATTGAAAAACAGTTATTGAGAACTAAGCGTGATAGAAAAAGACCGTTGTTACAAGTAGATAATAAAAAATCATCAGTTTATTTAATTTTATCAAATTTAGCTAATGATAGAAATCCGTTTTATGAGGAAATCGCAGATATCAAAATCAGTACTGATCATAAAACTGCAAAATCTGTTTCCTACTTTATTATACAACTTTTAGAAAAAAAATAATTATATAATAATTACAATAATAAGGTTTATAAAAAATAACGTGGAAAAAATCGAAGTACTATTAGACAAACGAAGTTATCCTATCATTATAGGATCTTCTGTATTTGAAGATGATTCTATCTTTTGTCCTTTAGAACCAGGCAATCAAGCTATGTTAGTTACTAATAAGACTTTAGCCAATTTATGGAAAGATCAGTTGTTGTATGAACTGAGAAAATTTGGTATAAAAGTTGATCAAGTAATTTTATCTGATGGTGAACAATATAAAACGTTTAATGAAACGGAAGTGATAATTTCAGCTTTATTAGATAAGAAACATAGTCGTGATACGACATTAATTGCATTAGGTGGTGGAGTTATAGGCGATATCACTGGTTTTGCTGCTTCTATTTATCAACGAGGAGTTAAATTTATTCAAATTCCAACTACTTTATTATCTCAAGTAGATGCAGCTATCGGTGGAAAAACAGGAGTTAATCATATTTTAGGAAAAAATATGATAGGAACTTTTTGGCAACCCTCATCCGTGATTATTAATTTAAATTATTTAAGTACTTTATCGTCAGTTGAGTTAATTTCTGGATTAGCTGAAGTAATTAAATATGCGATTATATTTGATGCTAATTTTTTTTCTTGGATAGAGGATAATTTGCATTCGTTGTTAATGTTAAAAGAAGAAGAAACTACATATTGTATTAAGCGTTGTTGTGAAATTAAAGCACAAATTATTGCTTTAGATGAAAGAGAATCTAATTTTCGAGCTATTTTAAATTTAGGTCATACGTATGGTCATGCTATTGAATCTCATTCAGGTTATGGTAATTGGTTACATGGAGAAGCAGTATCTGTAGGTATTGTTATGGCGGCTAGAACTTCTGAACTGTTAGGTTATTTGAATGCTGTAGAGACAAAACGTATTATTAATTTATTAGTTCGTGCAGGTTTACCAACCAAAGGTCCTAAAAATATGACTCCGTCATCATATTTGCCATATATTATGAGAGATAAAAAGGTTATTTCAGGCACAGTGCGATTAATTTTACCTATTACTATTGGCGCGGCTAAAATACAAATGGGTGTAGATAAAAATATAATTTTTTCAGCAATTAAAGAATGTCAATGAGTTAATGGAATATATTTTTTTGATATTTCTTACATATATATTGTTATTTTTTATATTATAAAATGTAAATAATTTTACACAAAAAATATCAAATTTCATTTTTATTGTTATCATATATAAGATAGATAATATTTTTATGAATATTAGTTAATTAATAAATTATATTATTAAAAATAATTGTGTATTGTTAATTTTTCAAAAATATTTATTTAAAATTAATGATGTTATTATTTATATTTCGATATACACATTGTTTAATTAAATAATTAATAGTATTAATGAAGTTTAAAATAACTGATATTTAGTTTTTTTTGTAGTGTTTTTTATTTTTTGATTAATATTTTTATATGTACATAATAAGATGTTTATTTATATGTATATATTTTATAAGATATGCAATATATGTAAAAATTTACTTTTTTATAATAATTTTATTCTTATTTAATTTAAAATAATGGAATGCAATTTTTTTATGTAATCACTGTTTATAGTGGTTACATAAAAAATACAATGTTTTGATGTAGAATATTATTAGGAAAAACAATGGATCAATTTTTGTTGGCACCATCAATTTTATCGGCTGATTTTGCTAGGTTAGGAGAGGATGTTTCTAAAGCATTAATGGCTGGTGGGGATATTATTCATTTTGATGTAATGGATGGACATTATGTTAATAACTTAACTGTTGGTCCTATGGTATTAAGATCTCTTCGTAAGTTTAAGATAAAAGCACCAATAGATGTACATCTTATGACTAAACCGGTAGATATTTTTATACCTTTATTTGCTAATGCAGGTGCTACTTTTATTACATTTCATCCAGAAGCTACAGATAATGTATTTAATACATTGGATTTGATTAAAAAATATGGTTGTAAAGCAGGGTTAAGTTTAAATCCATCTACTTCACTGCATTATTTGGATTATATATTAGATAAATTGGATATAATTGTTGTAATGTCAGTCAATCCTGGTTTTAGTAATCAGAATTTTATTTATTCAATGTTAAATAAAATTCGTCGTATACGTAATATAATTAATGAAAGTCAATTAGATATTTTATTAGAAGTGGATGGAGGTATTAAATTAAGCAATGTTGTTGATATAGCATCTGCAGGTGCTAATGTATTTGTATTAGGATCAGTGCTATTTGATAGTATTGATTATAATTTCGTTTTAAAACAAATGCGTTTAAAAATAGAAACTGTGTATAATAGTTTATTACATTAATATCATATATATATTATTTTTTAAGTATGTGTATCATTAATGTGATGTATAATTTTAAATGGTATACTATAGATTAACATTTTTTATATTGTAACTGATGTATGATGGTTTTTTATTAAATGGAATAAACCATGAATAAGGTGAAAAAAGTATTGTTTAGTGCAATTCAACCATCTGGAATGTTAACTATAGGGAATTATATTGGAGTTTTAAATAATTTATCATATTTACAACAAGAATATGATTGTTTGTTTTGCGTTGCGGATTTACATGCGCTTACTGTTAGGCAAAATCCTGTTATTTTTAAAAATTATATTTTTGATGTAATTGCATTATATTTAGCTTGTGGTGTAGATCCAAAAAAATCGATTATTTTTATACAATCAGATATTTTTGAACATACTCAATTATATTGGATATTAAATTGTTTTAGTTATGTTGGAGAATTATCTAGAATGACGCAATTTAAAGAAAAATCTTCTAAATATTCCAAAAATATTAATTCAGGGTTATTAACCTATCCAATTTTAATGGCATCTGATGTATTATTGTATAATACTAACTTGATATTAGTAGGTGAAGACCAAAAACAACATTTAGAATTTATTAAAAATTTAGTGATTCGATTTAATTCATTATATGGTATGGTATTCGAATTACCTAAGTCATTAATTTTAACTCCAGGTATAAAAATTATGGCTTTGTTAGATCCTTCAAAAAAAATGTCTAAATCTGATAGTAATGTTAATAATACAATTTATTTATTAGAAAATATTGATTCTGTTATGAAAAAAATAAAACAAGCTAAAACAGATTCTGATAACCCTCCTTCAATTGTTTATGATACCAATAATAAATTAGGTATATCAAATTTATTGAATATATTTTCTCATATGTCTGGTCAATCTATTGCAGATTTAGAAATATTATATAGTAATAAATTATATAGTAATTTTAAACATGATGTAGCTATATCTGTATCTGAAAAATTATTATTAATACAAAGAAATTATGATTATATAAGAAAAAATGAAGATTATTTACAATCAATTATGTATTCTGGAGCTAAAAAAGCTAAATTAAGAGCTGGAAAAATATTAAGTAAAGTATATTCATCTATAGGTTTACCGGTTAAATGTTTTATTTAATTGTATTTTTATTTAACCGGTAGTTAAGAATTGTTTTGTATTAGAGTTTTTATTTTTTATATATTAGAAATATAAATATTATGTTATATATTTAAATATTTTTTTTATGTTCTGTGAAAAAGTGTAAGAGAATGGATAGGGTAAATACGATAGTATATAGTATATTTGATGTTAATAATGCTTCATATATTCCTTTTTTCTCTACTATAAAACTAGAAATTATAAATGTTAATAAAGTACCTAATGTTCCAGATATTAAGATTAAGTTAATGATACAAGGCGATGGTTTATATGTCTGTAGTGATGCTAAAGTAATAATAATTGTATATATAGCACTAGAAAAAAAACCTAATAAAAAAATTAACCATCTAAACTCTTGTAAATTGTTTCCGTGTAAGAATAAGTACATAAGTACAGTTGATATACTTGTAAGTATTAATAGTAGTTTGTGAATATCAAACATTTTTAATATAAAACTAAATATCCACATTCCAATCATATATGCCATCCAAAAATTACTAATTAATTGACTAGATTGGTAAATGTCTGAATGTATTTTTTGTATTATGTATTCTGGAACCCAAGCAATAAATTCTAACTGTCCTAAAATATAACAAGTAGCTGATATAGATAGTAATAAAATACTTATTTTAACATTATTATTTAGTGAGGATTTTTTCTGTTTATGATGTAGTGTATATATTGTTGGAAAAACTGTATTTATTGAAATAAGACATATTACAAAATAAATTATACTGATAAAAATATATATCCAATACCATGGTTTATTATGTATAATTATTAGACTACTTATTAAAGGTAATGAGATACCAGCTAAACTAAAGAAAGAATCTGTAATAAGCAGTAGAGAAGCTCTTATTGTCCCTTGATATAAGAAAGTAATTAGTGTAGTACCAATAGACATTATAACCCCACTAACTATTCCAAAAATAAACATACTTATTGAAAAAAAAATTAAGTTATATCCAAAGATTAATCCTAGGATAGCTATTATTATTAATATAAATCCTAAATATATTTGATGTTTTAATATTATGTATTGTCGTATATAAGTACTTAATAATAGAGCAATTAAAATACCAAAGTTTAAGCAAGTAAAACTATGACTAATTTCAATAAGTGAAACTTTGAAATTTTCTGCAATGTTATTCATAACAATGCCAGTTACAATAATTAATGACCCTGTGATAAAATATGAAAAAAAACTAATTATAGTCAATTTTATTTGATTTTGATTGAACATTATTTTCAATCCTATAATATTATTAAAATTAATATTTTAAATACTATATATGAATATTATTTCAGTAATAAGTATTTATTTGATTAAATAAATAATTTTAGTTGAGTGTATTAACAAAGTTGAATATTTATAATACAAAAAATGTTTTTATATATAAAATAAATGAAATTAATGAAGAATTAACTGTATTGTAGATAATAATTTGTACTTTTAAATTAATCTATTTAGTAATTACTTATAATTTAAATTATTAAAAATATTAAATATTGTATTGAACTTGATTAGTTTGTTTTATATGACAAATACAGGATGTATGTAAATGGAATAATATTGTAGTTGATTGAAAAATGTTTAATGATCTGATATTACTAGTGTATACGTCATATAAGTTATTTTTAGTATAAGATAAAGATAGTCGATTATTTAATCAAATATAGAAGGAATACATTGAGTTTGATAGTGGAATTGTTTTATCTGTATTATTATAATGTAGTATAAAATCTAGAGATCTGTAAATAAACATGTTAATAAGTGATAGAATATTAATTATTTATTTGTAACAATAATATTGTTACGATTAATTAAAAAATTAATTTCAGTTAGTTTTTATAATATATTTTTATGTTGATTCTAGGGTTGAAGTTAACTTGAAGTTTTGAACATAGCTTTTTATGATGTAAAGTAAAATTAAAATTATTTTTTTATTCTCTTTTTAGATGGTTATTTCTATTTTTTTTTTATAAACAGAGTAAATATTTTGATGGTTTTGGTTCCAAACTGTAAAAATATATTACATATTTTATTCAATAATTTATTTTTTTAAAATTTATTGTAGTTAATGAGAGATCTGCTGTAGTAGAATTAATTAAAGGTGAAGTTAAAGTGAAATTGGTTAATACGGATTTTATTTTGTACTAAAGTTTTTATGTAATAAATGTAATATATGATTAATTATTGATGAAGTATACATGGAATATGGAGAATTAGAAAATTATTGTCATATGAGTTATATGGTATATAACTTAATATTTTTACTTTTTTGAAAAGGATTAGTAGTATTTTTATGTTGTATCTACGTTAGTTAATAAAAACGTTTTTAGTGTTATAGATTTTGGAATACATGGGAGTATTTTTATCGGGAATTTATTAGCATGTTTTATAGCTGAAATTATTATGAATATAGTTATTAATATTAAATTTTTATTTAGAATAAAAAATATTTAATATTTAAGATAGAGATTGAAAAAAAAATAAAATTCATAAAGAATTCAGTGTATTTAATAACATTACAGAAAAATCATTATTAATTGGTATGGTAGTAAAGGATCTATATACATTTAAAATTTTTGATGTAATTAATATAGTTTTAGAGAAAGCGTTAATTGATTAAAAATTAGTATGAATATTGTTTTTTCTGTATTTTACTTATGATTAAAAATGTAATATTTATGAAAAGGTATAAGTAAATTATGTAATTTTTTAAAAAAAAAACACATTGTTAATGGTGTATTGTTAGATGAATTAATTAAATATACATATAAATTATTAATTAAATTTTTATTTATATTCAGTTGGATTTTAAATATAACAATTAGTATTGTATGTAGTATGTGTTTTGTATATTTATATTTTAGTATACTTATATATTTAGAATATAATATTAAAAGTATTGTATAATTTAATTTTTAGATTTGTTCATAAGTAATAATGAATTTTATTATTGTGATGTTTTTTTATAGATTATAAACATTAAATAGGATTTATTGTTTTTAATTTTATTTTTAGTTGAACTAATTTTTTTATTTTTATAAATGTTATTATGTAGTTATTTTATTTATGTATTTATTTATTTTAGTATTATAAATGAATTCAGGTATTTATTTTTATGTTTTATGATCTAAGTAATTTTGTAGATCTTTAATGATTAATTTTTATGATAAATAAAATTAATTGTTAAGTATTGGTGATATAATGAAATATACAATAATGGTAATGAAATCTCCCTATAGTCATGAAAAGCCACGTACTGCTATTTTATTTACCCATGCTTTATTAGAATTAGGTCATGTTATAGATATGATATTTTTTTATAGCGATGGAGTATTACATGCTAATACCATGTTAACTATAGAAAATGATGAATTTAATGTATCTTATGAATGGCAAAAGTTAAGCATGCAGTTTGGATTTTCTTTGCATATTTGTTCTAATTCTGCAAATAAAAGAGGATTAATAGAATTAAATAAAGCTAAGGAATTAGGTTTTGGAAAAAGTAATATTAATACTTATTTTAAGTTATCTGGATTATTAGAATTAGTAAATTCTATACAAAACTCTGATCGTATTGTACAATTTTAATATTTTTATTAGTTTGAAATTATTATGAAATCTATAGCATTTGTTTTTTCACAAGCTCCTTATGGTGATAATAGAGGAGATGAAGGAGTAGATTTAGTTATATCAACATCTTTAGTGATGAGTAATATTGGAATATTTTTTATTGGAGATGGAGTTTTTCAGTTAGTATTGAATCAACATCCGAAAAAAATTTTGTTTCGTGACTATTTATCTTCTTTATTACTATTATCTGAATATGAAATAAAAACTATTTATTGTTGTATTAAATCTTTAGAAGATAGAGGTTTATCAATAAAAGATAAATTTTTATTACAATTACAATTTTTGAATATAAGTGATATTAAGAGTTGTATTGGTATTTATGATGTTATCATACATGTATAAGGTTTATAAAAACAATGTTACATATATTAATGAGTTCTCCTTATATAAGTAATATAAGATTATTGTGTAGTATGTTAAGTATCAATGATACAATGTTAGTAGTAGAGAACGGTGTATTAATTGCTGTTAAGCATAGTTTATTTTTAGATCAAATACGAAATACTCCGGTATCTTGGTATGTTTTAAATGCAGATATTATTGCTCGTGGATTAAGTGAATTAATATCAACTCAATTTTCTATAATTGATTATAAATTTTTTGTTCATTTAACTGAGAAATATAGTAAGCATATGTTGTGGTAATATATATATTATAATTTTTAATTTTGATTAATATTTTTTTTTAAAATGATTAATGATCACTATCATAGTGATAAATAAGTTATTTGTGTTTTTAAATTAATAACTTTATCTGGATTTTAAGGATTAAAGTATCCGTATAATATTGGGAATAATAATGGCTACAGTTAATCAATTAGTTAGAAAACCTCGTATAAGAAAGATAATAAAAAGCAATGTTCCTGCATTAACAGGATCTCCACAAAAAAGAGGTGTATGTACTCGAGTATACACGACGACTCCAAAAAAACCTAATTCCGCTTTACGTAAAGTATGTCGCGTACGTTTAACTAATGGTTTTGAAGTGACTGCATACATAGGTGGTGAAGGACACAATTTACAAGAACATTCAGTGATATTAATACGTGGAGGGAGAGTAAAAGATTTACCTGGTGTTCGATATCATGTTGTTCGTGGTGCTTTAGATTGTGCAGGTGTAAAAGAAAGACAAAGTAGTAGATCAAAGTATGGAGTAAAAAAAATTAAGAAATAATAATTTTATTATATAACTTAAATAATAATTTTCAAAAAAATAATTTTATAAATATATATATTAGATAATATTATAAGGAATAATTAGGTATGCCGAGACGTCGTGTTATTGGACATAGAAAAATTTTACCTGATCCAAAATTTTCTTCTGAATTGTTAGCTAAATTTATAAATATATTAATGGTAGATGGAAAGAAATCTATTGCTGAAGTAATTGTATATACTGCATTGGGTATTTTATCTAGTAAAACTAGAAAAACAGAACTTATAAGTTTTGATTTAGCATTAGAAAATGTTAAGCCAACAGTTGAAGTAAAGTCAAGACGTGTTGGTGGATCGACTTATCAAGTTCCAGTAGAAGTGCGTCCTATTCGACGGAATACTTTAGCAATGAGATGGATTATTGATTCAGCTAGGAAAAGAAATGATAAATCTATGTCATTACGTTTATCTAATGAATTATTAGAAGCATTAGATAATAAAGGAAATGCAGTACGTAAAAAGGAAGAAGTACACCGTATGGCTGAAGCTAATAAAGCTTTTGCACATTATCGTTGGTAGTAGTATAAATGTATTTTATTAGAATAAAGTAAACATGGTATCAACATCATCATATATTATAGGAATATAATGTCACGTACAACGCCGATTATACATTATCGAAATATAGGTATTAGCGCTCATATTGATGCAGGAAAGACTACAACTACAGAACGAATTTTATTTTATACTGGAATTAATCATAAAATTGGTGAAGTACATGATGGAGCTGCTACTATGGATTGGATGGCACAGGAACAAGAAAGGGGGATTACTATTACTTCTGCTGCAACTACAGCTTTTTGGTCAGGTATGTCTAATCAATTTTCACCTCATAGAATTAATATTATTGATACACCTGGTCATGTAGATTTTACAATTGAAGTAGAACGATCTATGAGAGTATTGGATGGAGTTGTTTTGGTATATTGTGCTGTAGGAGGAGTGCAACCACAATCGGAAACTGTATGGCGTCAAGCTAATAAATACAAGGTACCTAGAGTTGCTTTTATAAATAAAATGGATCGTTTAGGTGCTAATTTTTTTAAAGTCTTAAATCAGATTAAAACTAGATTAGGTGGGATTCCTGTTCCACTGCAGTTACCTATTGGTTCTGAAGAAAAATTTACAGGGATAATTGATCTTTTAAAAATGAAAGCTGTTAATTGGAATGAACAGGATCAAGGTATTTCATTTACTTATGAAGAAATTCCTAATGACATGGTTTCTATTTCAGAAGAATGGAGACAAAAATTAGTTGAAACAGCTGCAGAGTCTAATGAAAGCATTATGGAAAAATATTTAACAGGAGATGTATTAACTAGTGATGAGATACAAGCAGCATTAAGACATAGATCATTAAACAATGAAATTATTTTAGTAACATGTGGTTCGGCTTTTAAAAATAAAGGTGTTCAAGCATTGTTAGATGCTATCATTGAATATTTGCCATCTCCTCAAGATGTTCAATATATTCAAAGTATATCTAATAATAAAGTAAGTAGTATAAAGCAAAGATTAGCTAATGATGATGAACCGTTCACTGCATTAGCTTTTAAAATTGCTTCTGATCCATTTGTAGGTAATTTAACTTTTTTTAGAGTGTATTCTGGGGTTGTTAGTTCTGGGGATACTGTTTTCAATTCCGTAAAATCTCAAAAAGAACGTTTTGGTCGAATAGTGCAAATGCATGCTAATAAACGTGAAGAAATAAAAGAAGTGCGTGCTGGAGATATAGCTGCAGCAATTGGTTTAAAGAATGTTACAACTGGAGATACTTTGTGTGATTTAAATCATATAGTTAGATTAGAACAAATGGAGTTTCCTGAACCTGTTATTTCAATTTCAGTAGAACCAAAAACTAAAGTAGATCAAGAAAAAATGGGTCAAGCATTAGCTAGGTTAGCTAAAGAGGATCCATCTTTTCGTGTATGGATAGATCATGAATCTAATCAAACTATTATAGCTGGAATGGGAGAGTTACATTTAGAAATTATTGTTGATAGAATGAAACGAGAATTTGGTGTTAGTGCTAATATAGGGCAACCACAAGTTGCATATAGAGAAACTATTCGTAATACTGTAAAAAACGTAGAAGGTCGTCATATTAAACAATCTGGTGGTCGTGGACAATATGGTCATGTAGTGATTGATATTTTTCCTTTGGAACCTGGTAAGGAAGGATATATTTTTTTAAATGAAATAAAAGGTGGAGTTGTTCCTGGAGAATATATACCTGCTGTTAATAAGGGTATTCAAGAACAATTAAAATGTGGACCTTTAGCAGGTTATCCAGTAGTAGATATAGGTGTTCGATTGTGTTTTGGTTCATATCATGATGTAGATTCTTCAGAGTTAGCATTTAAGATAGCAGCTTCTATAGCATTTAAAAGTGCTTTTAGACAAGCTGATCCAGTTTTATTAGAACCTATAATGAAAGTGGAAGTTAACACACCTGAAGAGTATATGGGTGATGTTATAGGTGATTTAAGTCGTCGTAGAGGTATTATAGAAGGTATGAATAATTCACTATCAAATAAGATTATTCAATCTCGAATTCCTTTATCCGAAATGTTTGGATATGCAACAGATTTAAGATCTCAAACTCAAGGTCGTGCATCTTATTCAATGGAATTTTTGCAATATGCAGAAGCTCCATCTCATATATCAGATATTATAATTCGTCATAAAGATTAGCAATGTATTAATATATATTAATTGATATAAATCTATTATATAGAAATATAAAAATGTTAAAATAATACATGTTTAAGGATATTTTATGTCTAAAGAAAAATTTAATCGTTCTAAACCTCATATTAATGTAGGTACTATAGGTCATGTTGATCATGGTAAAACTACTTTAACAGCAGCTATAACTACTGTCTTATCTAAGACATGTGGAGGTCCTGCTTATGCTTTTGATCAAATAGATAATGCTCCTGAAGAAAAAGCTAGAGGTATTACAATTAATACCTCTCATGTAGAGTATGATACTTTAAATAGACATTATGCTCATGTGGATTGTCCTGGACATGCTGATTATATTAAAAATATGATTACTGGAGCAGCTCAAATGGATGGAGCAGTATTAGTTGTAGCAGCTACAGATGGACCCATGCCGCAAACTAGGGAACATATTTTATTAGGACGTCAAGTAGGAGTACCATATATTATTGTTTTTCTTAATAAATGCGATATGGTAGATGATGAAGAATTATTAGAACTGGTGGAAATGGAAGTTAGAGATTTATTGACTCAATATAATTTTCCAGGTGAAGAAACTCCAATTATACGTGGATCAGCGTTAAAAGCTCTTGAGGGAGATCCTATTTGGGAAGCTAAAATAGTTGAATTAGCGACTTTATTAGATACTTATATTCCTGAACCTATACGAGCAGTAGATCAACCTTTTTTATTACCGATAGAGGACGTTTTTTCCATTTCTGGTAGAGGTACTGTTGTTACAGGTCGTGTGGAAAGTGGAATCATAAAAGTTGGTGAGGAAGTTGAGATTGTAGGTATAAAAAATACTATAAAGACTACGTGTACTGGTGTAGAGATGTTTAGAAAATTATTAGACGAAGGAAGGGCTGGAGAAAACGTAGGAGTTTTGTTACGTGGAACTAAACGAGATGAAATAGAAAGAGGTCAAGTGTTAGCTAAACCAAACACTATTCATCCTCATATAAAATTTGAGTCTGAAGTATATGTATTGTCTAAAGAAGAAGGAGGTAGACATACACCATTTTTTAAGGGTTATCGTCCTCAATTTTATTTTAGAACTACAGATGTGACTGGTTCTATAGAATTACCATCAGGAATGGAAATGGTTATGCCAGGAGACAATGTAAAGATGGTAGTGACATTGATTTATCCAATTGCCATGTCAGAGGGATTGCGTTTTGCAATTCGTGAAGGAGGTCGAACAGTGGGTGCTGGTGTTGTATCTAAGGTAATTAGCTAGTTTAATATTATTATGTTAAGTGGATAAATTATCATCAAGAAAAGTATGTTCTTGTTTTTCTTTTCTTGATGAAATATTTTTTAAATTGATTGATTTTTTCATATGTTTAATATTATTATATATATTGATTTTTAAACGATGAAAATTTATTTATGTATATAAAGATAATTAATTAAACATTTTATAAATGTATTTTTAAATTAAATTATTGTATTGATAATTATTATAAAGTGCTATATTAAATATTTTAAAAAATATATTATTGTGATTTTATATACGATAAATTTATACTATGTATAGTATATTTATTTTTAATTGTTGTTGATATATTTTTTACGATACAAAAAATTTTATTTTTGTATCGATTAATTTACATAATTTAATGTTATTAAACTTTAATAAATATAAATGCTTAATTTTAGATAAATAAATTTGATTCTTTGAAATTCTTATTTCAGTATCATTCACAATACTCCTAAATATAGGAGTTATAAATTTTATAATTACTCTTTTCATACTATAATCATGTATAGATAAGTGTGATTTTTTATTTTATATATAATTGGAGTTCTGATCTCATGCAGAACCAGAGAATTCGTATTCGTCTTAAAGCTTTTGATCATCGACTAATAGATTTATCAACTTCTGAAATCGTAGAGACTGCTAAACGAACTGGAGCTCAGGTGAGAGGACCTATCCCCTTACCGACTCGTAAAGAACGTTTTACTATTTTGATTTCCCCTCACGTTAATAAGGATGCTCGTGATCAATATGAGATTCGTACGCATAAGCGTATGATTGATATTGTAGAACCTACTGAAAAAACTGTAGATGCTTTAATGCGTTTAGATCTTGCCGCTGGGGTAGATGTTCAGATCAGTTTGGGATAACGTATATCAAAAAGTAATTAAGGAGGGAAAATTGGTTGGTTTAGTTGGAAAAAAAATAGGTATGACTCGTATTTTTACTTCAGAAGGGAGTTCTATTCCTGTTACTGTTATTCATATAGAAAATAATGTCGTAACTCAAATTAAAACAATGCATAGTGATAAGTATTATGCTATTCAAGTAACAACTGGGGTGAAAAAAGTACACCGTCTTATAAAATCTGAGATTGGTCACTTTATGAAATCTTCTATTTCTCCTGGTCGAGGTTTATGGGAATTTAGAACTAAAGAAAATGATAAATTTTTTGTTGGACAATTGATTGATTTAAATATTTTTGTTGATTTAAAGATGGTGGATGTGACAGGAATTTCCAAAGGAAAAGGGTTTTCTGGTACAGTAAAACGTTGGAATTTCTCTATGCAAGATGCTACTCATGGTAATTCTTTGTCTCATCGTGCTCCTGGTTCTATTGGACAAAATCAAACTCCAGGGAAGGTTTTTAAAGGTAAAAAAATGTCCGGTCAATTAGGTAACCATAAAGTAACTGTTCAAAACTTAAAGATAATACGTATTGATATTAAGCAAAATATTCTTTTAGTAAAAGGTGGAGTGCCTGGTTCTACAGGTAGTAATTTGATTATCAAACCCGCTGTTAAGGTCTGAGGAGTTAATGGGATGGAATTAGTACTGAAGGATATACAAAAGACAATTTCTGTTTCTGAAACAGTATTCGGACGAAGCTTTAATGAAGCGTTGATTCATCAAGTAATAGTTGCATATTCTTCTGGTAATCGTCAAGGTACAAAATCTCAAAAAAGTCGTGCTGAAGTATCTGGTTCAGGTAAGAAACCTTGGCGTCAGAAAGGAACAGGTCGTGCACGTGTAGGGTCTATTAGAAGTCCACTATGGCGTTCAGGAGGTGTGACCTTTGCTTCAAAAAATCAAGATCATACTCAAAAAGTTAACAAAAAAATGTATAGAGGAGCATTAAAAAGTATTTTTTCTGAATTAGTTCGTCAGAATAGAATAATGGTATTTAGTTGTTTTTCTATTAATTTGCCAAAAACTAAATTATTAGTAGAAAAATTAAAAACTATCAATATAGATGATGTGTTAATTGTTACAGACGATCATGATAGTAATTTATTTTTAGCTTCTCGTAATTTGTATAAAGTGGATGTCAAACATGTATCATCTATTGATCCCGTCAGTTTAATTGCTTTTAAGGTGGTATTAATAACTGTGGATTCTTTGAAAAAAATAGAGGAAATGTTAATATGAGTATTCACGAAGATATTTTTAAAGTATTAGTATCTCAACATATTTCAGAAAAATCATCTATTTTATTAGAAAAAAAAAATACAGTAGTATTGAAAGTCGGTAGATATGCCAATAAACATGAAATTAAATATTCTATACAAAAATTATTTGATGTTAAAGTAAAACAAGTAAACACTTTAATTGTCAAAGGAAAAAATAAACGTAATAAAAATAAAATTACTTATGGTGGTAAATGGAAAAAAGCTTATGTGATTTTACATCAAGGTGAAAATACGGATTTTATGGGAATTCATCATAAGTAGTATAGGAGAAGATTAAAATGTCTGTAGTAAAGTGTAAAGCCACCTCTCCTGGTCGTCGTCATGTTGTTAAAGTAGTACATCCAGAATTGTTTAAAGGTCGTCCATACTCTTCATTAGTTGTTAAGAAAAATAAGAGTGGTGGAAGAAATAATCATGGACATATTACTACTCGTCATATTGGTGGAGGTCATAAAAAATATTATAGACTTGTAGATTTTAAGCGCAATAAAGACAATATAATTGGTCAAGTTGAACGATTAGAATACGATCCTAATCGTTCGGCACATATTGCTTTAATTTTATATAAAGATGGTGAAAGGAAATATATTTTATCTCCTAAGGGTTTATCAATTGGAAACTTCATTATGTCTGGTGTTAATGTGAATATTAAAATTGGTAATTGTTTACCTATGAAAAATATTCCGGTGGGCACCACATTACATAATGTTGAGATACAACCAGGTAAAGGAGGTCAATTATCTCGTTCGGCTGGTAGTTATGTACAGTTAGTATCTAAAGATTCTCATTATGTTAGTGTTCGATTACGTTCTGGTGAGATGAGAAAAATTTTATCTAATTGTAGAGCAACTATAGGTGAAGTAGGTAATGCAGAACATATGTTAGCTGTATTGGGGAAAGCAGGAGCTTCTAGGTGGAGAGGAATTAGACCAACAGTACGAGGAACAGCTATGAATCCTGTGGATCATCCTCATGGAGGTGGAGAAGGTCGAAATTTTGGGAAACATCCAGTTAGCCCTTGGGGGGTTCAAACAAAAGGAAAAAAAACTAGAAGAAATAAAAGAACTGAAAAGTATATTATTCGTCATCGTAAAAAATAATAAAAGGTTGATATTATGGCACGATCTTTAAAAAAAGGACCATTTATTGATGTTAGTTTGTTAAAAAAGGTTGAGAAAGCTATTTTAAATAAAGATAAAAAACCTTTAAAAACTTGGTCTCGTCGTTCGACTATATTTCCTAATATGGTTGGATTAACTATATCTATTCATAATGGTCGTCAGCATATTCCAATTTTTATATCTGAGGAGATGGTAGGACATAAATTAGGTGAATTTGCACCCACTAGGACTTATAGAGGTCACACTGCTGACAAAAAAATTAAAAAAGTATCTAGTATGACGAAGGGAACATAAATGCAATCTATAGCTAGGTATAAAAAAGCAAATTCTTCAGCTCAAAAAATTAGATTAGTAGCTAATTTAATTCGAGGTAAAAATATATCTAAAGCATTAGATATTTTACTTTATACTAATAAAAAGGCAGCATCATTATTGAAAAAAGTATTAGAGTCAGCTATAGCTAATGCTGAACATAATAGTGGTATAGATATTGATGATTTAAAAGTACAACAGGTGTTAGTTGATGAAGGTCCGACAATGAAACGGATGATGCCTCGTGCTAAAGGTCGAGCTGATCGTATTTTAAAGCGTACTAGTCATATAACAGTAATTGTATCCAATTCTTAATTACTTCGGAGATATGTAATGGGACAAAAAGTTCACCCCAATGGTATGCGGTTAGGTATAATTAGATCTTGGAATTCTATTTGGTTTGCAAACGGTAAAAATTTTGCAAATTATTTAAATAGTGATTTTAGAGTTAGAAGTTTTTTGATGTCTAAGTTATTAAAAGCTTTTGTATCAAAAATTGTTATTGAGAGACCTCCTAAAAGTATTAGGATTACTATTTATACAGCACGTCCTGGTATAGTAATAGGTAAAAAAGGAGAAGACGTAGACAGATTAAGACAAATGGTGTCTAGTATCGCTGGTGTATCTGCACAAATTAATATTGCGGAAGTTAAAAAGCCAGAATTAGATGCTAAATTAGTAGCAGATAGTATTAGTGTTCAATTAGAAAGAAGAGTGATGTTTAGACGTGCTATGAAAAGGGCAGTTCAGAATACTATGCGTCAAGGTGCTCAAGGTATTAAAGTAGAAGTTAGTGGGAGATTAGGTGGAACTGAAATTGCACGTACAGAATGGTATAGAGAAGGACGGGTTCCATTACATACGTTAAGGGCAGATATTGAATATAATACGGCTGAAGCACATACTACGTATGGTGTTATAGGTGTTAAGGTATGGATTTTTAAAGGTGAAATATTAGGTGGAATGGTTTCTGTTGAACCTGTAGATCAGGCTACATCATTACAGCATAAGCATAATAGAAAAACTCGTAATAAATAGGAAATAATATGTTACAACCGAAGCGAACAAAGTTTCGAAAAATGCATAAAGGTCGTAATCGCGGTTTAGCTGTTGGTACTGATGTTTGTTTTGGTTCGTTTGGATTAAAAGCTATTGATAGAGGTCGATTAACATCACGTCAAATTGAAGCTGCAAGAAGAACTATTACTCGTTCAGTAAAACGACAAGGAAAAATGTGGATTCGTATTTTTCCTGATAAGCCTATTACTCAAAAACCATTAGAAGTGAGAATGGGTAAGGGTAAGGGGAATGTTGAATATTGGGTTGCTTTAATACAACCTGGTAAGATTTTGTATGAAATAGATGGAATTTCTGAAGAAAAATCTCGAGAAGCGTTTAAATTAGCGGCTGCTAAATTGCCAATTAAGACAACATTTGTTTTTAAAAGGTCATTATATTATGAATGTACATAATTTAAAACAATTGACATTAATAGAATTACATTCAAAGTTGTTAGAGTTAACTAAAGAACAATTTAATTTACAATTACAATTAAGATCAGGAAAATTACATCAGATTCATTTGATAAAAAAAGTTAGATTATACATTGCTCAAGTAAAGACTATTTTTAGTGAAAAGGTAAAAAAACAAAATATATGATAATTAAAGGCAATCGAATATTACATGGATGTGTGGTAAGTAATAAGATGAATAAATCTATTGTAGTATCAATTGAGAGATTAGTAAAACATAAATTATATGGTAAGTTTGTAAAGCGAACTACTAAATTACATGTACATGATGAAAATAATGAGTGTCATAATGGTGATATTGTGGAAATAGGGGAATCTCGTCCTATTTCTAAAACTAAATCATGGACTTTAATTCGTATTATAAAAAAAGGTGTTTTATAGAGTAAAAGTAGATTTTTTTTAAAAAAAGTTTTTTACTATAGTAAATAGTATTTATATATTATGGTGGTAATTATGATTCAGGTTCAAACAGTTTTAAATATTGCTGATAATTCAGGAGCTAGGTCAGCTATGTGTATTAAAGTATTAGGAGGTTCTAGAAAAAGGTATGCTAGGATTGGAGATATTATAAAAATTACTGTTAAAGAGGCCATTCCTAGAAGTAAAGTTAAAAAAGGAGAAGTATTAAAAGCTGTTGTAGTTAGGACTAAAAAAGGTATTCGTCGTTCTGATGGATCTTTAATTAGATTTGATAATAATGCTTGTGTTATATTAAATAACAATAATCAACCATTAGGAACTAGAATTTTTGGACCAGTTACGAGGGAGTTGAGAATAGAAAAATTTATGAAAATTATTTCATTAGCTCCTGAAGTGTTATAATTAAGGTAATATAAAATGGCAGCAAAAATAAAAAAAAATGATGAGGTTGTTATCTTAACTGGTAAGGAAAAGGGAAAAAAAGGTATTGTTCAGCGTGTTATTGATACTAATAAAGTAATCGTTTCTGGTTTAAATTTAGTAACTAGACATCAAAAGCCAGTTCCTTCTAGAAATCAAAGTGGAGGAATAATTAAAAAGGAATCTAGAATAGATATTTCTAATGTTGCAATCATTAACCCCGTTACTGGTAAGCCAGATAGAATAGGTTTTATGTTTAAAAGTGGAAAAAAAGTGAGGTTTTTTAAATCCAACCAACGGTTAGTAGGGGTATCGGAGGATGTGCATGGATAATTTATGTAATTATTATAAATCTACAATAATAAAAAAATTAATGTTGCAATTTAATTATCATTCTCCGATGCAAGTACCTCGAATAGATAAAATTACTTTAAATATGGGTATAGGAAAGGCTACTTCTGATAAAAAAATTTTAGATCATGCGGCTCATGATTTATCATTGATTTCTGGTCAAAAAGCGATGATTACAGTTGCTAAGAAATCAGTAGCTAGTTTTAAAATTAGACAGGGATATCCTATTGGTTGTAAAGTTACATTACGTGGACAAAAAAAATGGGGTTTTTTTGATCGTTTAATTCATATAGCTATACCTCGCATTCGTGATTTTCGTGGTTTATCAGTAAAATCTTTTGATGGTAGAGGTAATTATAGCATGGGTATTCGAGAACAAATTATTTTTCCTGAAATTGATTATGATAAAATTGATCATATTCGAGGCATGGATGTTACTATTACTACTACTGCTATTTCAGATATTGAGGGTTTTGCATTGCTCTCTGCTTTTAATTTTCCATTTAGAAAATAGTATTTAATAAATAATAAAGGTATAATGAAATGGCTAAACAATCAATGAAAGCACGGGAATTAAAACGCATATTGTTAGTTGCTAAGTATTATGATAAACGTAAGAAATTAAAGTCTATTATTTCTAATAATACCATATCTGCTGATCAAAGATGGAAAGCTGTGTTGCAATTACAAATGTTACCTCGAGATTCTAGCCCATCTCGTCAACGAAATAGATGTAATAAAACGGGTAGACCACATGCTTTTTTAAGGAAATTTGGATTATGTCATATTAAAGTTCGAGAATCCGCTATGAAGGGTGAAATTCCTGGTTTAAGAAAAGCTAGTTGGTAATTTATTTATTGTATTATATATTTAGAGGTATCATTAATGAGTATGCAAGATCCTATATCTGATATGATTACTCGTATTAGAAATGGACAAATAGCTAATAAAATTTTAGTAACTATGCCTTCTTCAACATTAAAACAATCTATTAGTCATGTGTTAAAAGAAGAAGGTTATATTCTTAATTATGTTGTATCCATTTCATTTAAGAAAGAATTAAAAATATATTTGAAATATTATCAAGGAAAACCAGTAATCTCTCATTTTAAAAGAGTAAGTCATCCTAGTTTGAGAATCTATAAAAAAAATATGAGTTTACCTAAAATTATGGACGGTCTAGGTATCGCTATTATTTCTACATCTAAAGGTGTAATAACGGATCGACATGCGCGTAAATTAGGGATTGGTGGTGAAATTATTTGTAGTGTATCTTAATGAGGAGGTAAAATGTCTCGTGTTGCGAAGTGCCCAATTATTGTTCCTCCTGAAGTACAAGTATTAATTAATAAGCAAGTAATTACAATAAGTAAAAACAAGACTGTTTTAAGACGCGTTATTCATAACAGTGTTAATATTAGTTATTGTAATAATGTATTAAAATTTATTAATAGATTTAATTCTGTGGTTGGTTGGGCTCAAGCAGGAACAGCACGATCGTTGGTATTTTCTATGATTATAGGAGTAACAGAAGGTTTTTGTAAAAAATTACATTTTTCAGGTGTTGGTTATAGAGTATCAGTAGATCATGATAATGTTGTAAGTATGTCTATAGGATATTCTCATTTGATTAAGTATTTGTTACCATTAGGTATTGTTGCAGATGTTCCATCACCAAATGAAATTGTGTTAAAAGGATCAGATAAACAATTAGTAGGTCAAGTAGCAGCTAATTTACGATCATATCGTGTTCCAGAATTATATAAAGGAAAAGGTATTCGATATGATAATGAAATTATTAAAATTAAAGAGGCTAAAAAAAAGTAAGATGTTATCTGTTACTGTGTGTAGTAAAAAACTATCTAGAATTCGACGATCTAGACGTGTTCGTTGTCATTTGAAAGCAATAAATGCTACTCGTTTATTAGTTCATCGTACTTCTCGTCATATGTATGCTCAAATTATTTCATCAAATAATAATAAAGTATTAGTATCGGCTTCAACATTAGAGAGTTCTATGTTTGTTTCTGTTAAATATACTGGTAATAAACAATCAGCAATATTGCTTGGTAAATTAATTGCAGAAAGAGCATTAAATAAAAATATTCATTCAGTATCATTTGATCGTTCTGGATTTAAATATCATGGTCGAGTTAAAGCTTTAGCTGACTCAGCTCGAAAATTTGGACTTAAGTTTTAAGGCAAAATAATTGGATGGCTAATTTAGAAAAAAATATTGGAACAGAATTGCAAGAAAAATTAATTTCTGTGAATCGTGTTTCTAAAACTGTTAAAGGTGGTCGTATTTTTTCATTTACTGCTCTTACTGTAGTAGGGAATGGAGAAGGTAGGGTAGGTTTTGGTTATGGAAAGGCTAGAGAAGTTCCGGCGGCAATTCAGAAAGCAATGGAAAAAGCTCGTCGTAATATGATCAAAGTGCCTTTAAAAAATAAAACGTTACAGCATTCTTTAAAAGGTTATCATACTGGTTCTATAATATTTATGAAACCAGCTTCTGAAGGAACAGGGATTATTGCTGGTGGTGCAATGCGAGCAGTATTAGAAGTAGCTGGGATACATGATGTGTTAGCCAAAACATATGGTTCTACTAATCCAATTAATGTTGTTAGAGCAACGTTAAGCGGTTTAAAGAACATGTGTTCTCTAGATATGATAGCTGCAAAAAGAAATAAATCTATTGATGAAATTTTAGGTTAATTATTATATGAATAATAATATAAAAATTACACAAATTAAGAGTTCTATAGGTCGGTTACCTAAACATAAGGCTACATTAACAGGATTGGGTTTAAAACGAATTGGACATAGTGTATTTCGTGAAAATACTCCTGCTATTAGAGGTATGGTAAGAAAAATTTCTTATATGTTGATAGTAGATGAAGGATAATATAATGTATTTAAATACTTTGAGTTCATCTCCATTTGCACGATCAGATAAAAAAAGAGTAGGGAGAGGAATTGGTTCTGGATTAGGTAAAACTGCTGGACGAGGTCATAAAGGTCAAAAATCACGTTCTGGTGGTAAGATTCGTAGAGGTTTTGAAGGTGGCCAGATGCCATTGTATCGTCGTATTCCGAAATTTGGTTTTATTTCTCGTAAACAATTTATGATGGATGAAGTAAGATTAAGTGAGTTATCAAAAATTCCGGATAAAGTTATTACTATAAAATCTTTAAAATTTTTTAATATAATTAATAGAAATATAAAAAAAGTAAAGATTATTCTTGTTGGTAAAATTAATATCCCAGTTGTTTTAAAAGGAATTCGAGTAACTCAAGGAGCTCGTCTGCAGATTGAAGCAGCAGGTGGTAAAATTATTGAGGTATGTTAGTATCTAATGGAAAAAAAAAATAAAATCAATAGTAAAATTATTAATCATGGATGGATGGAATTAAAGCAAAGATTATTTTTGGTAATTGTGTCTTTATTAGTATTTAGAGTGGGATCTTTTATCCCTATTCCAGGTATTAATACAATTGAATTGTCTAATTTAATGAATAGTCAAAAAAATACAATTTTTGAGATGTTTAATATGTTTTCTGGTGGTTCTTTGAGTCGTGCTTCTGTTTTTTCTTTAGGTATTATGCCATATATTTCGGCATCTATTTTTTTTCAAATTTTAACGTTAATATATCCTACATTCAGGCATTTGAAAAAAGATGGAGAATATGGTAGAAAAAAAATTAATCAATATATTAGGTATACTACTTTAGTTTTGTCAATTTTTCAATCTGTTATTATGACGACTAGTATACCATATGTAGCTAGTATGAAAAGTTTAGTTATTAATCCTAATTTTAATTTTTATTTTTTAGCGATTATGGGATTAGTTACTGGTACTATGTTTTTAATGTGGTTAGGTGAGTTAATTACTGAATTTGGAATTGGTAATGGTATTTCTATTATTATTTTTATAGGAATTTTAGTTAGTTTTCCAGGAGCTGTTGGAAATATACTTGAAGAAATTAGATATAGTCAAATGAATGTATATTTATTATTTCTGATGATTTTATTGGTATTTTCTGTGACTTATTTGGTAGTGTTAATTGAAAGTAGTCAAAGAAAAATTCTTGTTCAATATGCTAGAAGACAACAAGGTAGGAGAATGTATGCTTCTCATAGTACTTATTTACCATTGAAAATTAATATGTCAGGTGTGATTCCAGCTATTTTTGCTTCTAGTTTAATTTTATTTCCTACTACTATTGTATCTTGGTTGGGAAATATTCATTCTTTATCTTGGTTGAAGTTTATTGCAATTTATTTGCAACCTAATCATTTATTATATATAGTTTTATATACTGGATTTATTTTTTTCTTTTGTTTTTTTTACACAGAGTTAATTTTCAACCCTCGTGAAACATCAGATAATTTAAAAAAATCTGGTGCTTTTGTACCTGGAATTAGACCTGGAGAACAGACTGTAAAATATATTAATAAAATAATGTCTCGACTAATTTTGATTAATTCAGTTTATATTACTTTTATTTGTTTAATACCGGATTTTTTACGTAGTACTATGCATTTTCCATTTTATTTTGGAGGTACTTCTTTGTTAATAGTTGTAGTAGTGATAATGGATTTTATTGTACAGTTGCAAACTTTAATTATGTCTAGTCAGTATGATTCTATATTAAAAAAATCTAATTTTAAAATTTAAAGAGATATAAATTAATATATTATTTAACTTTTGAGGTGTTTTAATATGAAAGTTAGAGCATCAGTAAAAATATTATGTAGAAGTTGTAAAATTGTTCGTAGGAATAATGTTATACGTGTAATTTGTAGTAACGATCCTAAACACAAACAACGTCAGGGTTAATCATATTACTTTTAGATATAAGAATAAAAAAGTAAATTGCTATTTATGAATATATCTTAAGTAATTTTTATTAAAATTATATAATTAAAGGGGTGGTAATTAATGGCTCGTATTGCAGGTATTAATATTCCTGAAGATAAGCATGCTATTATTGCTTTAACAAAAATATATGGTATAGGAATATCTCGAGCAAGAACAATTTGTCATTCTTCAGGTGTTTCTGAAACTAAAAAAGTTTCAACTTTATTAGAATCAGAAGTGGAATCATTGCGTGAAGCGGTTTCTAAATTTGTTGTAGAAGGAGATTTACGTAGGGATTGTACTTTAAATATTAAACGTTTAATGGATTTAGGATGTTATCGAGGGTTGCGTCATCGTAAAAGTTTACCAGTAAGAGGTCAACGTACAAAAACAAATGCTAGAACTAGAAAAGGTCCTCTGAAGTCAATAAAAAAATAGTGTTTGGGGTTATATTATTATGGTGAAATCAAATGTTCGTACTAAAAAACGTGTAAAAAAACAAATTTTAGATGGAGTTGCTCATATTCATGCTTCATTTAATAATACGATAGTAAGTATTACAGATCGACAGGGCAATACTTTAGGTTGGGCTACATCTGGTGGTTCGGGTTTTAGAGGTTCTAGAAAATCTACACCATTTGCTGCTCAAGTTGCTGCAGAACGTTGTGCAGATATAGTGAAAGATTATGGTATAAAAAATTTAGAGGTTATGGTTAAAGGTCCAGGACCTGGTAGAGAATCTACTATTAGAGCATTAAATACTGCTGGTTTTAAGATTACTAATATTACTGACATTACTCCAATTCCTCATAATGGTTGTCGTGCTCCAAAAAAACGTCGGGTGTGAATTAAATTTTTATAGATAAGGGTCAGATAGAATGGCAAGATATTTAGGACCTAAATTAAGATTAAGTAGACGGGAAGGTAGTGATTTGTTTTTAAAGTCTGGGTTTCGTTCTATTGATTTAAAATGTAGGATTGATCATCCACCTGGTCAACATGGCTCTAGGAAGCCTCGTCTATCAGATTATGCGGTTCAATTACGAGAGAAACAGAAAGTACGAAGATTATATGGTATTTTAGAACGTCAATTTGTAAATTATTATAAAAAAGCAGCACGTTTAAAGGGTAATACAGGAGAACTTCTTTTACAATTGTTAGAGTATCGTTTAGATAATATTGTTTATCGTTTAGGGTTTAGTTCTACTCGTGCAGAAGCTAGACAATTAGTAAGTCATAAATCAATTTTAGTAAATAGTAAGTTAGTTAATATACCTTCTTATCAATTATCTAAGAATGATATTGTAAAAGTGCGTTCAAAATCACAACATCAATCTCGTATTCAAGCATCTTTATCGATTTCAGAGACTAGAGAAAAACCATCTTGGTTAGAATTAGATATAAACAAAATGGAAGGTTTTATTCAAAGAATACCTGATCGTTCTGATTTGTCTGCAGAGATTAATGAACATTTAATTATTGAGCTGTATTCAAAATAATATATTAATATGAGTAAGTGAGGTATTTCATGAAGAGTTCTGTGATTGATTTTTTGAAGCCAAAATTGGTAAACATAGAACAAGTAAATAGTACACATGCAAAAGTTACTCTTGAACCATTAGAAAGAGGTTTTGGACATACGTTAGGTAATGCTTTACGTCGTATTCTTCTTTCTTCAATGCCTGGTTGTGCAGTAACTGAAGTGGAAATTGATGGAGTACTTCATGAATATAGTAGTAAAGAAGGTATACAGGAAGATGTTATTGAAATTTTGTTAAATTTAAAGAAATTATCTGTTAAATTACATGGTAAAGAAGAAGTGATGATTTCAATTAATAAATCTGGGGTTGGTTTAGTAACAGCTTCAGATATTATACATAACGCAGATGTTGAAATTGTTAATCCAGATCATGTTATTTGTCATTTGACTGATGTTCATGCATCTTTAAATATGAGAATGAAGATAAAACGAGGTCGTGGCTACGTTCCTGCGTTTATAAGATCAAAAATAGAAGATAATGAAAAAACCATAGGTATATTATTGCTTGATGCTTGTTATAGTCCTATTAATCAAATTTCTTATAATGTGGAAGCAGCTAGAGTCGAACAGCGTACTGATTTAGATAAATTAATTATAGAAATTAAAACTAATGGAACTATTGATCCTGAAGAAGCAATTCGACGTGCAGCTACGATATTATCAGAACAATTGGAAGCTTTTATAGAGTTAAAAGATGTTACAACTCCTGAAGTTCATGATGAAAAACCAGGTATAGATCCAATTTTATTACGATTAGTAGATGATTTAGAATTAACAGTTCGATCTGCTAATTGTTTAAAAGCTGAGTCAATACATTACATTGGTGATTTAGTACAGCGAACAGAAGTAGAATTGTTAAAAACACCTAATTTGGGTAAAAAATCATTAACTGAAATTAAAGATGTTTTAGCAGCTAGAAATTTATCTTTAGGTATGCATTTAGATCATTGGCCTCCAGAAAAAATTGTAGATGAATAAAAAATTAATTTTATGATTGTAAAAATAAAGAAGGGATTATAGTATTATGCGTCATAGAAAAAGTGGTCGTCGTTTAAATCGTACTCGTAGTCATCTAAAAGCTATGTTTAAAAATATGTCATGTTCTTTGTTTCGTTATGAAATTATAAAAACTACTTTAGCTAAAGCTAAGGAATTACGTAGAATTGTGGAACCATTGATTACGATTTCTAAAATAGATAAACTATCTTATCGTAGATTAGTGTTTTCTAAGCTGCGTGATAATGAGATAGTAACTAAGTTATTTACTGTATTTGGTCCAAGATATACAATTAGACCTGGAGGATATACACGTATTTTAAAATGTGGTTTTAGATCGGGAGATAATGCTCCTATGGCTTATATTGAATTATTAGATCGAATAAGAAAAAATAAATAATATCTCATACTTTATGGTTAATTTTTTATGAAATCTATATGATATATACAATATATTTAATATTTTTTTATAGAAATTTAAAAAAACGGTATTGATTACCGTTTTTTAAATTATTTTTTTTTTTTATGTTATATATTTTTTTTAATTGATCTTGTCTTGATTTTTTAATAATTTATTGAAGTATTAAACCTGGTTTAAAGTAAGTTATTTTAGAATTAATGATGTCATTGGATGTGATGACGTTTTTACCTGGAAATTGTATTTTTTTTATTTTTAAGATATCTTTTTTGGTTTGTACGTTAATTCCTTTAGTAGTAATTGATATTATTTCTCCTATATTATGTTTTTGATTTGTGGGTTGTTTTTTGATTTCAGATGATAATATTTTAATTCTATTTTCATTAATGTTAAAATAGCTACTTGGCCATAAACAGTATGCTCGGATCATTCTGTTTATTTGAATGGCTGTTTTATTCCAGTTTATTTTTCCATCTTGTTTATGAATTTTTTTAGAGTAAGTAGCGTTCAAATTATTTTGTTTAAGATAATTAACATTTTTATTTTTTATATTTTTTAATACAAATAAGATAGTTTTAGTACTGATATGTATTAATTTTTTTGTTAAGGTTTTAGTGTTATCTGTATTAGAAATAGGGCATGTTTCAATATGAATAATATCGCCTGTATCGATAGATGAATCCATTTTTATGATAGTTATTCCAGTTTTTTTATCGCCTGTTAAGATTGCATATTGTATAGGAGAAGGACCTCTCCATCTTGGTAAAATAGATGCATGAATATTAATGCATCCTAAAGGAAACATGTTAATGATGTTGCTGGTGATTTTAATTCCATAAGCGACAACAATCATTATATCAGCTTTTAAATTATTTAATAGTATTTCTATTTTATGATCTAATATATGAGGTTGATGTACAGTTATATTATATTTTTGAGCAATAACTTTTACAGGGGATAATATATTTTTATTTCTTTGATACATTTTTGAATCAGGTTTAGTTAACACAGATATTATTTGATAGTTAGATTTTATTAATGTAATTAAATGGTGAGCTGCAAAATCAGGAGTACCGGCAAATATTATTTTTAACATAGAATTTATTTTTTAATGTTTTATTTGAGATTTAATTGTTTTTTGATTTTTTTGTGAATTCTATTTCTTTTTAGTGTTGATAAATAATCAATAAATAATGTTCCTTTAAGATGATCCATTTCATGTTGAATACATACTGCGAGTAATGATGATGCAAGTATTTCTATATGATTACCTGTTTGGTTCATAGCTATGACTTTAATGAATGATGATCTATGAATTTTAGCTTTATAGTTTGGGATAGATAGGCATCCTTCTTCAAGGTAAGAGTTTCCATTATAGTATGTAATATATGGATTTATGAGTATATGTTCTTGTTTTTGATCAACATTGATAACAATAATATTAAGATGAATACCAATTTGTGGGGCAGCTAATCCTATGCCATCATAGAAATACATAGTTTCTAACATATTATTAATAATATTTTTTATATTTTTATTAAAGATTTTAACAGGTTTAGATTGCATTCGTAATATAGGATTAGGATAATGGATTAGATTTAATAGTGACATAAATATTCTATATATATATGTTTTAAGTGAATATATTAAATATTATTATAAACTATTTCAGATTTAATTAAAGGTTAAATTCACTATTTTTATATAGTATGCATAATATAATGCTATTGGATTTCAATTGTTTCATACAGTAATTAAATATTTAAGGTTTTTAATATATGTAATATTAAGGTTTATAAAATTTTATTTATTTTTTAAAAATATGTTATTATAAATAATATTTTTTAATTATGGAGTTTTTCATTTTTGTTTTTATTTATTCTTGATATCTGTATTAAAAATAATTAATTATATTCTTTTATCTAGATGTTTGTGATTATAAAAATATGTTTATTAATAATAAATTTATTGAGCCAGATAATTTAATTTCGTTAACAGATACTGTCAAAGAATTACAAAAAAATAATGTTATAGTGTATCCGACTGAATCAATGTTTGGTTTGGGTTGTGATCCAGATAGTTATAGTGCTGTAATGAAATTACTTCATATGAAAAAAAGAAATATTTATAAAGGATTCATTTTAATATCAGCTTATTATAGACAACTACAGCCTTATATTTTGGAACGAAAGATTTCTATTAATCATAAAAAAAAAATGTTTTCTCATTGGCCCGGTCATATTACTTTTTTATTACCAGCGAATGATCATGTTCCATATTGGTTAGTAGGTAGATCTAATTTTATTGCTGCTCGGATTACAAAACATCCAATTGTTAGGAAGTTATGTATTCGTTTCGGAAAAGCGTTGATATCTACTAGTGCTAATATAACTGGTAAACCACCTTGTCTTAAAATACAGGATATTTATAGACAATTTGGTCGTAGTATTGCATTTTTGAATGGTGCAATTGGTAGACAACGCAATCCTTCTCAAATTATTAATATTATTACTGGAGAAATTATTCGTCGTGGATAGCAATGTGTCCAATTTTGTTGTAGTTGGTAATCCTATTAAACATTCTATGTCTCCTGTTATCCATAAAATATTTGCTGAACAAACAGGAATAAAATGCACTTATAGTGCTTATAAGGTATGTAAAAATACTTTTTTTTCTTTTTTATCTTCTTTTTTTTTAAGTAATGGATTAGGGATGAATGTTACATTGCCATTTAAGCATGATGCTTTTTTATTTTCTGATGTATTAACAAAGAGAGCTCAGCTATCTCAATCTGTGAATACTTTAAAAAAATTATCAAATGGTATTATTTTAGGTGATAATACTGATGGTGAGGGTTTGTTATATGATTTAAAACGTTTAAATTATGTTCAACCACAAGATAATATTTTATTGTTAGGATCAGGTGGTGCTGCATATAGTATAGTTGGTGTTTTGTTGTCATTAAATTGTTCTATCTTTGTTTATAATAGGACAGTAAGTAAAGCTTATGATTTAGTATCACGTTTTTCAGAATATGGTGATATACAGGTTATAAAATGGGATTTATTAGAAACAATTTCTTTTAATTTGATTATTAATGCTACTTCTGCTGGTCTATTAGGAGATATACTTGAATTACCTAATAAATTAATTAATAGCAAAGTATTCTGTTATGATTTATTTTATGATAGTTCTTTAACTCCATTTTTGGTATGGTGTAAGCAACAGGGTGCAAATTATGTTCATGATGGGATTGGTATGTTAGTTAGTCAAGCTGCTGAATCTTTTTTTTTATGGCATGGAGTGTATCCTAGCATAGAATCAACAATTATGAAATTAGATAAATTATGATATATTAATTTTATGAAAAATATTTTTTAATATTATTTTTTTGAATAAATTAAATTATATTTAATGTATATTAATTATATTTAATAAATATCGTTATATTATTGTTTGATTAATCATAAAAATAGTTTTTAACTTAAAAAAAAACTTGACTCTTTGATATCAATATGTAACATATACTTTTGTAAATATAAATTATTAACTGTCCCCTTCGTCTAGTGGTTAGGACATCGCCCTTTCACGGCGGCAACAGGGGTTCAAATCTCCTAGGGGACAAAATTATATTTTTTAATTAATTTTGTATACTATTTGTTTTTTTTATGTTATATTATTCAAGTTATAATTTTCATTATAAATACATTGCTCTTTAAAAATTTGGCAACAAGAAGAATAATTTCTATTATTATAGAATTAAAACATCTGTGGGTTGTAAGATTAAGCAAAAAAGCGTATATGGTGGATGCCTTGGCAGTCAGAGGCGATGAAGGACGTGCTAATCTGCGAAAAGCATCGGTGAGTTGATATGAAGCATTATTAACCGGTGGTATCCGAATGGGGAAACCCGATACTTGATGAAAGTATCATTACTATACTGAATTCATAAGTTAGTAAAGCGAACCAAGAGAACTGAAACATCTAAGTATCTTGAGGAAAAGAAATCAATTGAGATTCCCTAAGTAGTGGCGAGCGAAAGGGGAAGAGCCTAGAATTTATGTCAATATATATTTTAATAGAATGATTTGGAAAAATCAGCGGTACATGGTGATAGCCCAGTATATGAAAAAATGTATATTGTGAATTCAAAAAGTAGGACGGGACACGAGAAATCTTGTCTGAAGATGGGGGGACCATCCTCCAAGGCTAAATACTACTGACTGACCGATAGTGAACTAGTACCGTAAGGGAAAGGCGAAAAGAACCCCGGTTAGGGGAGTGAAATAGATCCTGAAACCGTATACGTACAAGCAGTGGGAGCTTATTTTTTTTGAGTGACTGCGTACCTTTTGTATAATGGGTCAGCGACTTGTATTTTGTAGCAAGGTTAACCGAATAGGGGAGCCGAAGGGAAACCGAGTCCTAAATAGGCGAATATATAGTTTCAAGATACAGACCCGAAACCCGGTGATCTAGCCACGGGCAGGTTGAAGGTTGGGTAAAACCAACTGGAGGACCGAACCGACTGATGTTGAAAAATCAGCGGATGACCTATGGCTAGGGGTGAAAGGCCAATCAAACCGGGAGATAGCTGGTTCTCCTCGAAAGCTATTTAGGTAGCGCCTCGTGAATTCATCTTCGGGGGTAGAGCACTGTTTCGGTTAGGGGGCCATCCCGGCTTACCAATCCAATGCAAACTCCGAATACCGAAGAATGTTATCACGGGAGACACACAGCGGGTGCTAACGTTCGTTGTGGAAAGGGAAACAACCCAGACCGCCAGCTAAGGTCCCAAAGTCATAATTAAGTGGGAAACGATGTGGGAAGGCATAAACAGCCAGGATGTTGGCTTAGAAGCAGCCATCATTTAAAGATAGCGTAATAGCTCACTGGTCTAGTCGTCCTGCGCGGAAGATGTAACGGGGCTAAATTATGCACCGAAGCTGCGGCAATTAAAAACAAATTATTTTTTTTTTTTAATTGGGTAGAGGAGCGTTCTGTAAGCCTGTGAAGAAATATTGTAAAATATTTTGGAGGTATCAGAAGTGCGAATGCTGACATGAGTAACGATAAAGCGGGTGAAAAACCCGCTCGCCGAAATACTAAGGGTTCCTGTCCAACGTTAATCGGGGCAGGGTAAGCCGATTCCTAAGGTGAGGTCGAAAGGCGTAATCGATGGACAACAGGTTAATATTCCTGTGCTTGATGTTACTGCGAAGGGGGGACGGAGAAGGTTAGATTATCCAGGCTACGGTTGCCCTGGTTTAAGTGTGTAGGTATAATGATTAGGAAAATCCGATCATTTTTAATCTGAGGCATGATGACGAATCATTTATTTGATGAAGTAATTTATACCACGCTTCCAAGAAAAGCCTCTAAGCATCAGGTAACATTGAATCGTACCCTAAACCGACACAGGTGGTTAGGTAGAGCATACTGAGGCGCTTAAGAGAACTCGGGTGAAGGAACTAGGCAAAATAGTGCCGTAACTTCGGGAGAAGGCACGCTAACATGTAAGTAATGAGATTATCTCTTAGAGCTGAAGTTAGTCGAAGATACCAGCTGGCTGCAACTGTTTATTAAAAACACAGCACTGTGCAAACATGAAAGTGGAAGTATACGGTGTGACGCCTGCCCGGTGCCGGAAGGTTAATCGAAGAGGTTAAGGGAAACCTGAAGCTTCAGACTGAAGCCCCGGTAAACGGCGGCCGTAACTATAACGGTCCTAAGGTAGCGAAATTCCTTGTCGGGTAAGTTCCGACCTGCACGAATGGCGTAATGATGGCCAGGCTGTCTCCACCCGAGACTTAGTGAAATTGAAATTGCTGTGAAGATGCAGTATACCCGCGGCAAGACGGAAAGACCCCGTGAACCTTTACTATAGCTTGACACTGAATATTGATTTTTGATGTGTAGGATAGGTGGGAGGCTAAGAAACTAATACGCTAGTATTAGTGGAGCCAACCTTGAAATACCACCCTTTAAAATTTGATATTCTAATCTAGTACCGTAATCCGGTATGGAGACAATGTCTGGTGGGTAGTTTGACTGGGGCGGTCTCCTCCTAAAGAGTAACGGAGGAGTACAAAGATTGGCTAATCACGGTCGGACATCGTGAAGTTAGTGCAAAGGCATAAGCCAGTTTGACTGCGAGCATGATGATGCGAGCAGATGCGAAAGCAGGTCTTAGTGATCCGGTGGTTCTGTATGGAATGGCCATCGCTCAACAAATAAAAGGTACTCCGGGGATAACAGGCTGATACCGCCCAAGAGTTCATATCGACGGCGGTGTTTGGCACCTCGATGTCGGCTCATCACATCCTGGGGCTGAAGCAGGTCCCAAGGGTATGGCTGTTCGCCATTTAAAGTGGTACGCGAGCTGGGTTTAGAACGTCGTGAGACAGTTCGGTCCCTATCTGCCGTGGGCGTAGGAAGATTGAGGGGGGCTACTTCTAGTACGAGAGGACCGAAGTGGACGCATCACTGGTGTTCGGGTTGTCATGCCAATGGCATTGCCCGGTAGCTACATGCGGGAAAGATAAGTGCTGAAAGCATCTAAACACGAAACTTGCCCCAAGATTAGTCTTCCCTGAACAATCTTGATTGTTAACTGAAGGGACGTTGAAGACTACGACGTTGATAGGCTAGATGTGTACGCATAGCAATATGTTTAGCTAACTAGTACTAATGACCCGAGAGGCTTAATCTTACAACACCAGAGATGTTTTAGATAAATCTTAACAATAAGATTATTATCTTGTTGACAAATAAAAATAAAAATTATAAAATACTATTTTAGTACCTGGTGATAATAGCAATATGGAACCACCTGAATCCATTCCGAACTCAGAAGTGAAACGTGTTTACGCCGATGGTAGTACAGGGTCTCCCTGTGTGAGAGTAGGTAATTACCAGGTATTAATTTGATTAATAGTGATTAAATCATTGATATATATAAATTTTTTTTATTAAAAATATTTTAATTCTAATTTAAAAATAAACCTTATCTAGAAAACAATACATTTACGTGTTAATCTATACACAATTAAGATTGTGGTTTTTATTTTTTATAGTAAAAATTTTTTTTTAAAATTATATTTAATTAAATCACTATTGTTGATATGTAAACTTATTATATTTAAGTTTAGTGTATATTTTATTTAAGGTAATTATAGATGTCTAAGATTAAAGGTAATGTTAAATGGTTCAATGAATCTAAAGGTTTTGGATTTATTACTCCTGAAGATGGAAGTAAAGATGTTTTCGTTCATTTTTCAGCTATTCAAAGTAATGGTTTTAAAACTTTAACAGAAGGACAAAGTGTTGAGTTTGAAATTACTGAAGGAGCTAAAGGTCCATCGGCTGCAAACGTTATTAGTTTGTAGTATTAATATTTTTAGATTGAATTATTGAAAAAAAATAAAATATTTTTAATTTAAAATAGAGCGTGTAATTTATTTTACGCGCTCTATAATTATTTTTTTTAAGTATATTATTTTCTATTTATTTAATAACTTATGTTAAAGAAATATAATTATTAAATTCATATATTTTTGTTATGAGTATTAAGTATATTTTTTATAAATAATAATAATAATAATAATAATAATGTATTGTGTTAGTTAATATATATTTTTAAGATTAGATTTTTTTGTAGATATATTTAAAAAACCATTCTAACCATACTAATATGACTAATTTCATTGTATAGATGTTCTATTTGTTCAAAATTTTTTGCACAAATAGTAATTGAAATTGATAAATAGTTTCCCTTGTTGCTTGATTTTACTTGAGGAATATAATCCCCTGGAATGCATAGTTGAACTACTCTAATAACTTGGTCAATTAATTCTGGACGTGATAAACCAATAATTTTGTATGTAAAATAACAAGGGAATGTTAACATTTCTTGTAGTTTTTTTTTCATTATGAATATCCTTATATTTTAATAATATAATATAATTTAATTATTTATATAATGTGGAAGTTGTGTGAATTAAATGATATCAATATATTTTATATTATCAATGTTATTAAATTTATTAATATCATGTAATTGTACAAAATAATGTAATAAAATTTTTATTTATTATTATAAATGTAACTAATCAGTATATAAAAATTTTAATAGATTATATTTATTTCATAATATTTACTTTTATTTGCATAAAAATATATAATTTGTTTAATAAAAAAATATTATATCAGTTATATTAGTTAAATAATTAAAAAATTGTATATAAACATCATGGTTCATTTTAATCTAGTTGATTTGTAGACATTAATATATGTTAAAAATTTTTAATACGTTAACTCATAGAAAAGAAATATTTAAACCTATTATCAATAATAATGTTAGTATCTATGTTTGTGGTATAACTGTTTATGATTTTTGTCATATAGGTCATGGTAGAACTTTTACTGTTTTTGATATTATTATTCGATATTTTAAATTTTGTGGTTATAATATTAATTATGTTAGAAATATTACTGATATTGATGATAAAATTATTATTAGAGCTATTCAGAATAAAGAAAGCATTTCATCATTGACTAATAGAATGATAAAATTTATGCATCATGATTTTCATAAATTAAATCTTTTAGTTCCAACTGTAGAACCAAGAGTTACGCAATGTATAGAAGATATAATACTTATGATTAGTGTATTAATTAAGAATAATTATGCTTACATTAATAGTAATGGTGATGTATGTTTTTCTATTAAAAATTATTCTAAATATGGTGAATTATCTAATCAATTATTGTCTTCTTTACAGTTAATCAATAATTCTAATATTAATTTAAAAATGGATTTTGTTTTATGGAAATTATCTAATAAAGTAGAATCATATGTTTCTTGGAAATCTCCCTGGGGGTATGGAAGACCAGGTTGGCATATTGAATGTTCAGCTATGTCAAATAAATATTTAGGAAAAACATTTGACATACATGGAGGAGGTATAGATTTATTATTTCCTCATCATGAAAACGAAAAGGCTCAGTTAGATGGATATGATCATGATTCATTCATTAATTATTGGATTCATGCTGGCATGGTAGTTATTAATGATATAAAAATGTCTAAATCTTTAAATAATGTGTGCACATTACGTTATTTATTAAAATCATTTAATGGTAATACGTTGCGATATTTTTTTCTTTCTACTCATTATAGACGTCCATTACATTTTAATATAGTTAATATTAAAAATTCTGAAAATTGTTTTAAGAAAATATGTTATGCTTTATGTCAAACTAATAAATTAGATTTAAATTGTGTTGCTGTTACGACTGATTATGATCATCAATTTAATGCGGCTATGAAAGATGATTTTAATACTCCGGAAGCTTTAAAAATTTTGTTATTTTTATCAAAAAAAATAATTTTTATTAATAAAAATGAATTTAATAAAGAAAAAGTTAATTTTTTAGTTGGTAAATTATTTTTTTTAGTTAAAATTTTAGGATTTAATATAAATCTTAAACATGTGTATTGTAGAAAGGATTCAACATCTAATGTTGAACATGATATTCAATCATTAATTAAACTAAGAGAAAAAGCTAGAAGTAATAAAGATTGGAATACAGCAGATGTTATAAGAAAAAAAATAAATAAGTTAGATATTGTTTTAGAAGATACATATAATGGGACAATATGGTATCCTAAGAATTTAGTATAGTGTAAAAAATATGTTTATAAAATATTTATTTTTTTGAAATTTTATTCATGTTTGTAATATTAATTATGAACTGATATTTAATGATAAATTTTGATGATATGCTTGTAATGTATTAGTTAATAATGTTGCTATTGTCATAGGACCAACGCCTCCTGGAACAGGAGTAATATAAGATGCCTTAATAATTGCTGAATTAAAATCAACATCTCCTACTATAGTTCCGTTCATTAATCTATTAATTCCAACATCAATGATTATAGCTCCTTTTTTAATGTTATCTCCTTTAATAAAATTTGGTATTCCTACGGCTACAATTAATATGTCTGCTTGTTGAATATACTGTGATAAATTATGAGTAAATTTATGTGTAATAGTCACTGTACAACCTAGTAATAATAATTCTAGACTCATTGGTCTTCCTACTAAATTGGAAGCTCCTATGATAACTGCATGTAATCCATGTGTTTTGATTTTATATTCTTTTAATAAAGTAACAATTCCGTATGGAGTACAAGCTCTTAATTTTGGTGAACGATGACATAATCTACCAGTATTATATGGATGTAATCCATCTACATCTTTATAAATATTAATTTTTTTTAATATATTTATAGTATTGATATTTTGTGGCAAAGGTAATTGTACAACTATTCCGTCAGTATGTTTTTCTATATTTAGAGTGTTAATAATAGATAATATGTTTGATTCATTAGTTGTTTGTTTAATATGTATGATTTTTGCAGTAATGCCTACTTGTTGGCATGCGTGTTTTTTTTTATTAATATAAATTTCTGAAGCTGGATTAGATCCAATTAAAATTATTGATAATTTTGGACAACGTTTATTTTTAATTTTAAGTTGGTTAATTTCTTGTTTAATGTTTAAAAAAATTTTTTTAGCAATCATAGTACCATCAATTATTTTATGTTTCATAATGTATTATTTTATTCCATAGTGTTACACTAATTAAGTGTATTTATAGTTCATAAGATATTTAGATTTTTATGAATAAAAAAATATTAATATGCATAAATATTTTTATATTATTTTTAGTATTTAAATTTGTCAAATTATATTGACCAATTTATTATTTCAGACGTATAATATAAGCATATTTTAGCGTTCTTAGCTCAGTAGGATAGAGCAACGGCCTTCTAAGCCGTAGGTCATAGGTTCGAATCCTATAGAACGCATATAAAAATAATTTATTTTATTCCTTAACGATATTAGTTATCGGATTAATTTATCTTTGATTTTTATTTAATTATACTAGTTAAGTATGTTTGTATTTTTTGAATAGAATTTCTAGTGTCTATTTTATAATATGTTTTATTTTTTGTTTGTTTTTTATAAAATTCAATAATTGGGTAGGTACATTTGTGATATTCTTGTATTCTTTTCTGTATTATATTTTTATGATCATCTAGTCTAATAGTTAATTTTTCTCCTGTAATATCATCTATACCTTTGGATTTTGGAGGGTTAAATTTATCGTGATAAATTCTTCCAGATGGAAGGTGTATTTGTCGACCCATAATTCTTTCTATGATTAAATTTTCTGGTGCAAAAAAGTGTAATATATAGTTTATTTTTATTTTTTTGTGGTTTAAGTAATTGGCTTGATTTATAGTTCTGGGAAATCCATCTAGTAAAAATCCATTTTTAATGTTTGAAACCATCATTTCCTTTTCTACTGTACGAATAACAATGTCATCATTGATTAATTTTCCATTGTTGATTTTATTAATAACGTTGTTATGTGTTGTTTCTTGAAAAATATTTTTTAATAAATCTCCTGTATATATTGGATGAAGATGATATTTATTTGAAATGAATTGAGCGTGAGTTCCCTTACCTGTTCCTGGTGCTCCAATTAAAATGATGTTCATAATATTGTCCAGATAAATATTAATTTTCATTAAATAATTTATTGTTATTTATATAATATATTTTTAAATAGTTCATTAACATATTATAGTTAACTTATATATCATATAGTTAACAACTGTTCTGTCAATTAGTTTAATGAACTATTTTTTATTTTATTTATATTGATTTATTAATTTTTGATTAAAAATAATTTATTCATTAGTTGAATAAATTGATGAGGATTAT
Organism: Buchnera aphidicola (Eriosoma harunire); assembly: GCA_049942765.1. Lineage (GTDB taxonomy): Bacteria > Pseudomonadota > Gammaproteobacteria > Enterobacterales > Enterobacteriaceae > Buchnera_D > Buchnera_D aphidicola_D. The sequence continues at coordinate 107,927 of CP188086.1, forward strand.
CTAGACTTCCTTTTTCTACTAATAATGACTGATTTAATAATAATTGGACCCAATCTTTCATTATATTTTCATCATTGATATTCATAATTTTATTAATAAAGTTGTGATTAGGGTTTATTTCAAGTATATATTGTATGGGTTGTACAGGTTGTCCAGCTGCTAAAAATAATTTAGCCATTTGTGTGGTCATAGTATTTGAATCAGTTGTTACTACTGCTGGTGTAGTAGTGAGTCGATATGTAGTTCTTACATCTTTAACTTGATCACCTAATATTTTTTTTATTTTGTTAATAAAGGATGATATCTCTTTTTCTTTTTCTTCTGTATTCTCGATTATAGGTTTATTTAATTGAGATATAGATGGATCAGAAATATTTACTGATTGAAATTTTTTCCCTTGAAATTCAATCATATAATTCATCATCCATTCATCAATTTTGTCGGAAAGCAATAGAACGTCTATTTTTTGTTTTTTGAATAATTCTAAATGAGGACTGTTTTTAGCAGAAATGTAGTTATCTGAAGTAATAAAATAAATTTTTTCTTGTTCAGATGTCATAGTATTTATATACTCTGCTAGAGATAATGTTTGAGCTTCGTTATTATTTTTTATTGATGTAAATCTTAATAAATTTAATATGGTTTGTTTGTTATCGTGGTCTTCAGCAGGACCTTCTTTAAATACGATACCAAATTCTTTCCAAAAAAGTTGATATTTTTTGTTATCTGTTTTAGCAAGTTTTTCTAATATAGTGAGGATTCGTTTGGTTAGAGATTTTTTTAGTTTTTTGATGATTTCGTTTTCTTGTAAAATTTCTCTGGAAATATTTAATGGTAAGTCGTTAGTATCAATAATTCCTTTAACAAATCGGAGATAATTAGGTAAAAAATGTTCAGCATTATCCATAATAAATACACGTTTAACATGTAGTTTTAATCCATGTTTATTATCTTTATTCCATAAATCCCATGTTGATTTAGATGGTACATATAATAAGCTAATATATTCTAATTGTCCCTCTACATGGTTGTGACTCCATGTAAGTGGATCATTTTCTTCATTAGTTAATTTTTTGTAAAAATCTTTGTATTCTGTTTTTTTAATTTCAGATTTATTAATAGTCCATAAAGCATTAGCTTTATTAATTTGTTCCCATGTATAAATTTTATTTTTTGGATCAAATGTTTGTATTTCTATAGGAATGTTAATATGATCCATATATTTTTTAATAATATTTTTAATTTTCCACGTTTCAGTAAAATCTTTTTCTTCTGGTTTTAAATATAAACAAATATCTGTTCCACAAGTTTCTTTTTCTGTCAAGGATACAGAAAAGGTACCTTGTCCTGATGATTCCCATAGTGTTGATTGTTCTATTGGCGTACCAGCATAACGTGTAGTTACTGTTATTTTATTGGATACTATAAAAGCAGAATAAAAACCTACTCCAAATTGTCCTATTAAATTTTCGTTGTTTTTCGATATTTTATCTATTTTATCTAAAAATTTTTTAGTTCCTGATTTTGCAATAGTTCCTAAATTATCTATGACTTCTTGATATGTCATACCAATACCATTGTCACTAATTGTTATAGTTTGTTCTTTATCGTTAGTTATGATTTGAATTTTTCTATTTGTATTACTATCATATAATTTAGGATTAGTAATAGCATGAAAATTGAATTTTTCAATTGCATCAGAAGCATTAGAAATAAGTTCTCGGAGGAAAATTTCTTTATTAGAGTATAGAGAATGAATCATTAAATGTAGTAGTTCCTTGGATTCTGATTGAAAATCATAAGTTATTTTTTTATTGTTAGCCATATTAACCCTATGTATAAAAAGTTGTTTTTGATATACTATGTTTATAGTTTAAATAAATTTAGATTTGTAAATTAAAACTAATTTTTAAAAATAATGTAGTTATTATTTTTTTTATATGTGTTAATATACATGTTTTATGCTGTTATATCAAAATTTGTAGGTAATGGGATTCCTGAAGATATAGATGCCATTTTGTTTTTTTTTGCTTCATTAATTTTACGAGATGCATCATTGAATGCAGCTACTATTAAATCTTCTATCATGTCTATTTTTTCTAATAATAAACTAGGATCAATTTGAATTTTTTTACAATAATTGGATCCATTTATAGTAACTGATATTAAACCTGCTCCAGATTCTCCTGTAACTTCAATAGAACTCATTTCTTTCTGTATTTTTTCCATATTTTCTTGCATTGTTTTTGCTTGTTCCATAAATTGATTTAAATTATTTTTATTAAACATTTTTATTCCTTATTTTAGAGTTATTTTTATGTAATATTATTTATTAAAAATAATATTTATTAATCATTATAATCTATTAATATTATAATATTCTAATATTTATTAGTTAGGTGAGATTATTTTTTAACAATAATAGAATTATATTAAATTTAATGTGTATTGTAAGTTACATTACAAAAATAATTTTCAATATAAAATAGATTTTTATATATTTTAATATTATTTTTTACTTATTAACTATATTAATAATGATTTTTTAATAGAATATTTATGAAATATAAATTTAACTATGACTAATTTGTTGTATATGTAAAATTGATTATTTAAATAATTTTTGATTTTAGTTTTGTTTTTTAAGTGATTTGTTAATGTTTTTATAAAAAATTAAATTTTAGATTGTTATAGTGAGTTAAATATTAAATAATAATTTTTAATTTTGTTATTTTATTTTTTTTAAATATATTAATTATTGAATATTATATATCAAATATTCGTAGTAAAGACATTTCAAATCCTATTTGATCTGTAGGTGCAAATTTTAGTTCTTTCACTCCTATAATTAATTCTTGGTAATACTTACGAATTATTTTTGGAGAAATAGTTTTAGATAATGTTATAAGTGTACATTCCTCTGTTTTATTAAGGTCATTATTTTTCCATGTTACATCAAATAATTGTACCATAGCTATATGATGTAAAAATTTTAAAATATTTAATAAAACACGTTCCCAATTAGGTTGTAAAGTAGCAATACTATTAATTGAATTTATTAATAACATGCCATCTTTATTGATTATTGACAACAGTAATTCCATGGTTTTTGTATCTGATATATTGCCTGTAATGTTCAAAATAACATCGTTTGTTAAATTCCCTTGACTCATAGCTATGGCATGATCAGTAAAATTTAATCCATCTCTTAAACTGCCTTTGGCATAAAGGGCAATATTTTTAATTGCTAAATTTTCGAAGATAATTTCTTCTTTGTTTAAAATTTTTTTTATAGTTTGATATATTGTAGATTGTGAAATAGGTTTAAAATTAAATAATAAACATCTAGAAATGATGGTTTGTGGTATTTTATCTAAATTGGTAGTAGCTAAAATAAATTTTATATGTTGAGGAGGTTCATCAAGGTATTTCAATAGAGCGTTAAAACTATGTTTAGATAACATGTGTACTTCATCAATTAAATAAATTTTATATTTTCCTTGAATCGGGGAGTATTGTATATTCTCTAATATATCTTTTATATCATCTACTTTAGTTTTTGATGCTCCATCTATTTCTATTAAATCGAAGAATTTGTTATTTTCTATGTCTTGACAATTTTGACAGATTCTGCATGGATTTTCTGTTGTTTTGTTAGTACAATTAAGAGTTTTTGCTAAGATTCTAGCTGTACTAGTTTTTCCAGTTCCTCTGGTACCATAAAATAAAAAAGAATGATGTATTCTTTTATTTAAAATACTATTTGTAAGAGCTGTAACAATATGTTTTTGTCCTTCAATTTCATTGAATATTTGAGGTCTCCATTTTCTTGCTAATACTTGATAATTCATATTTCTCTCACTATATTATATTAATATACTCTAAGATGACATAAAAATAATATAAATATATTTTTTTTAAAAATATTTCTATTAATTTAAATTTATGTTATTATTTTACTGATATATGTTGTTTTGTCAGTTAATTAGTAATGTGAATTTAAATATCTGGTCAGGTTCGGAAGAAAGCATCCAAGTTAAATATATCAGGTACTAATAACGCTGACAAAACACATTAAATATATGTATTTGTAATAAAAAATTTATTTTATGTATAAAAAATATTAATTATTTAGAGAATTTTTAGATAATTGTAATGTATACATTTTCCAATATTGTCCCTTTTTATTAATTAGTTGATTGTGATTACCTGATTCAATTATCGATCCTTTATCAAAAACATAAATATTGTTTGCTTCTATGATAGAAGATAATCTATGAGCAATAACAATTAATGTTGTTTTTTTTTGTAGTAATGATATTGTTTTTTGTATGGTTTGTTCGGTTTCTGAATCAATATTTGCTGTAGCTTCATCTAATATTAGAATTTTTGGTTTTAGTATTAAGATTCTAGCAATCGATATTAATTGTTTTTGCCCTCCTGATAAATTATCACCTTGCTCGCCTAATAAGGAATGGATGCCATTTGGAAGAGATTTAGCTAAATTATATAATTTCACTTCTTTTAAAACATTCCACACTTTTTCTTCAGAAATTTCTTTACCTAAAGTTATATTAGATAGTAATGTATCAGCTAAGATAATGGGATCTTGTTGAACCATATTAATACTGCTTCTTAAGGCAGTATGATTTAAAGAATGTAATTCTCTGTTATCGAGATATATTTTACCTTGATAATTTTCAACAGGATAGTAACCCATTAATATATTGGCTAATGTACTTTTACCGCTTCCTGTGTATCCTACAAAAGCACAAAAACTATTTGATGGAATATGGATGTTAATGTTACTAAGTGTATTAGTGGAATTACATGGAACATATTTAAAACTTAAGTTTTTTATTTCTATTTTTCCAGTTTTTAATGGTAAACTATCATTTCCGTATTTTTGTTGAGGTGCATCTATGAGTTCGAAAATTCTTTCTCCAGCTACTATAGATTGTTGTAGTATTGATTGTTGAGCAGTAATTGCTATTAAAGGTTCATTTAATCGACCTAAATAATTTATAAAGGCATATAGTACTCCTACTTCAAAGAAATTCATAGGAAATAAACTAAACAAAATCATTAAACTAACTAAAATTAGTGCTGAATAAAGACTTAATAATGGTCTTAATAAAAATCCATCTAGTTTTAATGTTTTCATTCTAGATTCATAATGTTCTTGACAGGTATTTTTTATATCTTTTTGAAATCGTAATTCTTGTGAAAATTGTTGTATAACATTCATACCATTAATAATTTCATTAAATTTATTATTTATTTTAGCTAAGCATAATCGAATGTTTCTTAGTATAGGAATACTATAGTGTTGATAAATTAACATCACTATGATAATAAATGGAAAAATTGTGATAGATATTAATGCCATTCTCCATTCCAAAGCAAACATAGCTATGAGTATAACAATTATTAAAGATACACTACGAAATACTGTTACTATAACTGTATCATATAATTCTTTAATAACTTCGGTATCATTAGTCACTTTAGAAATAATTTGACCGGTCTGTTGAGTATCGAATATTGACATGGGTTGTTTTAAAGCAGAGTTCATTACTTCTGATCTAATTTTCAATACTATATTAATAGCTATTTTACTAAAAATAATGTTTTGTAGATAATGTAAAGATACAGCAATAGTTTGTAATATAATAAAACATGTAATAACATAGAGTATAAATTTAATATCAAAACATTGTTTTTCTAACACATTATGAATACAATAGCTAATGAGTATTGGTCCTAATACTTCAGCAATAGATGCACTTAAAAGTAATATACTAGCTGTAAATAATGATTTTTTCCAAGGGATTCCATACTGTAATAGACGTTTTAGTATAGGCCAAAATGTTATTTGATTAGCCATATTTGGACTGCCTTTTATGTTTTATTTAAAAAATTTTTGTTGTAATTCTTGATAATGATACATATTTTTATACCAATTATCTTCTTTCATTAATTCAAGATGAGATTGTTTTGGATATATAGATCCATTTTGTATAAGAATAATTTTGTTCATATTAGTAAGTGTAGATAGTCGATGTGTACTGATAATAATAGTATTTTTTTTATTTTTCCATGTTTTAAGATTGTTAAAAATTTTTTGTTCGGTATAAGTATCTACGGCAGATAATGCATCATCTAAAATTAAGAATTCAGATTGCAATAACAATGCTCTTGCAATAGTAATTCTTTGTTTTTGTCCTCCTGAAAGTCTAACTCCATTTTCTCCGACTAGGGTATTATATTTATTTTTAAAATTTACAATTTCTTGATGAACGTGAGCTAGTTTAGCTGCTTGTTCTATTTCTAATTGAGTGGCATTAGGTTTTCCAAAAGCTATGTTATTAGCAATAGTATCTGAAAATAAAAAAGTAGTTTGATTAACTACAGATATTTTTTTTCTCCATTCGTTAAGCTTGAGATTGGATAATTGTAAGTTATGATAATAGATTTCACCTTTATCAATGTGAAAGTGTCTTTGAATTAATCGAATTAAGGTGGTTTTACCACTTCCAGTTGGTCCACAAATACCGATACTATCACCTGGTAAAATAATAAAATTAATATTTTTTAAATAATATGATTGGTTATTTGGGTAATAAAATTTTTTTATTTTAAATTCTAAAATACCTGGTTCAGATGGTACAAAAATAGATTTATTACATTGTCTGTCATTTTTATTAAGAATAGATTGAATACGATCCCAAGCAGCACTACCTCTTTCTACTATATTGAACATCCAAGCAAATGCTAACATAGGCCAGATCATCAATCCTAAATACATAATAAAACTTGTGAGTTGTCCTACGGTTATTTTACCGTGCCATACTAACCAACCTCCAAAAATAATAGCTAGTAAATTTGAAGAAGCAATAGATAAATGTATTGTAGGATCAAATTTAGCATCAATTTTTGCTACTTGCATATTTTTTAATCCTGCATAATGAGCAGTTTGTGAAAATTTTTTAGATTGATATTGTTCTAATCCAAATGCTCTTATCATTCTAATGCTAGTTAAACTTTCTTGAGCTTGATTGTTAAGAGATGAAAATGCAGATTGTGCTTTTTTAAAATATTGATGTAATTGTTTTCCATATTTTTTTATGATTAAAGCCATAATAGGCATAGGTAATAAAGCAATTATGGTTAATGCAAAACTAATTTGAGTAATCATAACTAATAATACTGAGCATCCCATAACTAATGAGTCAACTAATGTTAATACCCCTTCTCCAGCTGCAAATACTACTCGATCAACATCATTAATAGCTTTAGCTATTAAGTCTCCTGTTCTATTTTGTAAATAAAAAATGGGTGGTTGATGGCTTAAATGTGAATAAAATTTTACTCTAAGTTCTACTGCTAGTTGGTAAGAAGCACCAAATAATAGAACTCTCCATATATAACGTAAAATATATACTGTAAATGCAGTGATAAACATGATTAAAATCCACAGAACTGCATTTTGTCTATGTACATTTTTTTGTGTTACGATATCTACAACAATTCCAACTACTTTTGGAGGAACTAATTGTAAAAAAGAAATAATTATTAATAAAGAAATTGATCCTAGATATCGTTTCCATTCTTTTAAAAAATACCATTTTAATTGCTTAAATAATTGCACAAAAATTCCTAAAATTAAATGATGTTAAGATTTATTGTTTTATGTTGAGTGTGTTTATTTATTTTATAGTTTAAATTTTATTTTTATTAAATAGTTTATCTTACTTTTTTGATGTATTAAATATAATTATATTGATTTTTTATTAAAGTTAATAAATTGATGTTAGTTTTTTATAGTTGTTATCATAACAAATATAACAAAAATATTATATTTTGAATTTATTTTATAACGATATTTTATATTATTAAATATTCATGATAAGTATTTATAATATTGAATTTTTAATATGTAAGAATATACGGTTTGTATTATTTAATTTATATTATCAATGTGTTATTAAATTAATTAATGATTCGATTTATGAATAGGACAATAGAATTTATGAATATTAAGTATTTTAATAAATATTTAATAGAAATATATAATTTTATATATTTATTTTTTTAGTTAAAAAACTAGTTACTTAATAAATTATTAAATAATTTTTTTATAAAATATTAATAATTTGTAATATTAATTAAGTAATTTTGAATAGTCATTATTAATTATAGATAATATGTAATATTCTATTATATAGTTATTTTTAATTTTAGTTGTTTAATAATAAGCTAAATAAATTTTATAAAAATTGTATCAATATATATTTTATTACATATTTTGATAAATTTCGATGTTTATCTATGGAATTTTATAAATAAAAAAATTATGTGGTGTATATAATTATATTTTAAATAATATATGTTTTTATAATATTAAAAAATATTTTTAGATGTATTTAAGAATATGAAATTTTTTATTTTTTTAATACATTAATTTTTAATAAAAACAACAGATAAAAATATAAAATAAATAAAATGTATAATTTGTATAATACTCTAAATTAATGTTTTCATATATGTGAAATATTCTAAAATAGTACATTATTAAATAATATTAAGGTATGTATATTATTTAACGAATACATATCATATGATATATATCATATTTAAATTTTTAATAATATATTTTTTTATTTTTATGATCATTTTTTTAGTTTTTTAATAAGGGTATTTTCCCGTATTTTATTTGAGCTTGATTATATAAGTTATGTAAAATGTGATTAAGAATTACTTTTGATTTAGATTTTTGTAAATAATGTGTAATAATTTTTATTTCAGAGTTATTAAGTTTATTATGAACTATTTTATAAAAATATATAATAGATAGATCTCCATTTTTATTTTCTAAAATTTGGTAACGTTTATTTTTTTTGTTGGGATGTTGCATTTTAAATATTAATTTATTAATTATATAGTTATTATTTCTGTCAAGAATAATGGGTTTACTAAATTTTAGATGTTGTAGTGACATAGTGTATGTATTGTTAATTTTTAATTCTGAAATGATTTTTTTTCCTATTTCTAAAGCTTTTTGTTTAGCTTTATAATATTTTATAATCATTTTTATTTTATTTGTTATTTGTTTAAGTGTTAATAGTTTTGGATTTTTAATTATTTTTATTTTAATTAGATAATTAATATTGTCATTAATTTTTATATGATGAAAAATAGATTTGTTATGATGTTTTTTAGATTTTTTTTGTGTATTAAGAATAAAATTTGTGATTTTTTTATTGTGAATAATTTTAGGAATTGATGTTTGTGTAAACCAATTGGTAGTTTGTATTGGTTGTTTTATTTTTTTTATAATTTGATTCAAGTTGATTTTAGAATTTTTTGAATTATAAGTTTTAAATATTTTTAGTATATATTTTAATTGTATAGATCGTTTTTTATATTTTATTTCATTTAATATTGTTTTTTTTACTAGTTTTAATGGTTTAATAGTACTGTTTTTAATTTTATTTAATTTAAAGATTACATATCCTGTTTTATATTTTATTATTTTTGATATTTGATTTTTTTTAGTTAAATTAGCTTTTTTTATTTCCTTTGTTTCTTGATTTTGGGTCATCCAACCTATATTTCCTTTTAAAATAGATGATATTGGATCACTAGATTGTTTTTGAGCTATATCTGAAAAATTTTTTTTGTTTTTTTTTAGATTGTATAATATTTTTTGAGCTGTTTCTAATGTATTTGTTTGTATGACACTATATTGTTTTTTACTGGAGGTTCTGTATTTTTTAATATGTTGTAAATACCAATTTTTAATTTCGTTATTGTTAATTTGAACTGAAATTTTGTTTTTTTGTATCTTAAAATAGTCTAATTTAATAATATTAGGTGTTATGAATAATGGAGTATATTTCATGAAATGTTTTTCAATTTCATAGTTTTTTATTTTTATATTTTCTAAAAAATTAGATAATGGTATATTAATTTTTTTAATTATTCTTTGTTCTGATAGTAGTTGAGATAAAAAATATTTTTCAAAATTAGATGTTATGTCATAATCTAGCATATTATGTAATAATTTTTCTTTATTTTTTTCTAAAATTATTTTTTTTTCATATTCATAAGCTGTAATTCCATGTTTTTTTAATTGTTGTAAGTATGTACTATAATCAAATTTTCCATTTTTTTTAAAATAAGGATTATGAATAATAATGTTTTTGATCGATTTATGTGTTATTTGAAAACCAATTTTTTTTGCGTATTGTTGTAACAATATATCGTTGATCAAATTGTATAATATATGATTATAGATATTTTTTTTAAAGGATAATGTATCGATTTTTTTAAAAAAAAAATCTCCTAATTTTTGTCTTTGTTGATTTCTAGTCATATTATATAGATATTCTATTTCTGAATAACTGATTTTATCTTGGTTTACTATGACAGCATATTGTTCGATATCATTGTATTGATTATTTGTTAAACTATTACATAATATGGATATTAATATTGTTATGAAGATAATTTTAATGAAATTTTTTTTAGAAAATATTTTATAATTTTTCATTTTTTTATTGTTATTGTAATATGTTTAAATAAAAGTAGATTTATTTTTTATGTATTTTTTATTTAATTTGATAATAAATAGGCTGGCAACGATGATGTATGATTGCCAGCTAATTTTTTAAAGCAAAATTGCATGTTATGCTATAAATTTTTAAATTATTTTTTGTATGGATTATGTTCTAATGCGAGAGTTAATACTTCTGTAATATGTTTTACAGAATGTATTTGTAAACCAGAAAGAACATTTTTAGGTATTTCCTCTAGATCTCTTTTATTTTCATCTGGAATTAAGACTTCTTTTATACCTCCTCTATGGGCAGCTAAAAGTTTTTCTTTGAGACCACCGATAGGTAGTATTTGTCCTCTTAATGTAATTTCTCCAGTCATAGCTACCTCAGATTTAACAGGATTTTTAGTAAAGCAAGATACAATTGCTGTACACATAGCTATTCCTGCACTAGGTCCATCCTTTGGTGTTGCTCCTTCTGGAACATGAATATGAATATCGTGTTTTTCATAAAAATTCTGTTTAATTTTTAGTTTTTTTGCTTGTGATCGGACTACAGTTAATGCAGCTTGTATAGATTCTTGCATAACTTCTCCTAATGATCCTGTGTATGTCAGTTTTCCCTTTCCATTTAAACAAGCTGCTTCTATAGTTAATAAATCTCCTCCTACTTCAGTCCATGCTAATCCAATGACTTGACCTATTTGATTTTTATTTTCTGTTTTACCATAATCGAATCGTTGAATTCCTAAATATTTTTTTAAATTATGCTGGGTAACATGAATATTTTTAATAGACTGATCTAATAAAATAGATTTAACAGTTTTTCTACATATTTTAGAAATTTCTCTTTCTAAATTTCTTACTCCGGATTCTCTAGTGTAATATCGAATAATATTAGTAATTGCCTCATCATCTATCGATAATTCATCTAATTTTAAAGCATTTCTAGTAATTTGTTTGTTTTTTAAATAAGATTTAGCTATGTTTAATTTTTCATGTTCTGTATATCCAGATAGTTTAATTACTTCCATACGATCTAGTAATGGTGTAGGAATATTCATTGAATTAGATGTAGCGACAAACATGATTTCAGATAAATCATAATCAACTTCTAAATAGTGATCATTAAAAGAAACATTTTGTTCTGGATCTAATACTTCTAATAATGCTGAAACTGGATCTAATCGAATATCGTATGCTATTTTGTCAATTTCATCTAAAAGAAACAGTGGGTTTTTAACTTTGGTTTTAGATAATTTTTGTATTATTTTTCCGGGCATTGATCCTATATATGTACGTCGATGTCCTCGTATTTCAGCTTCATCTCTAATACCTCCTAAAGCCATTCTAATATATTTTCTACCTGTAGCTTTAGCTATAGATTTACCTAATGATGTTTTACCTACACCAGGTGGTCCTACTAAACATAAAATTGGACCTTTAACTTTAGAAATTCGATTTTGAACAGCTAAATATTCTAGAATTCTTTCTTTAACATTATTTAAACCAAAATGATCGGCATCTAAAATTATTTTAGCTTGTCTGATATCTTTTTTGATTTTACTTCGTGTATTCCATGGTACTTGTATCATCCATTCAATATAGCTACGTACTACAGTAGCTTCAGCTGACATGGAAGACATTGTTTTTAATTTTTGTAGTTCATATATTGTTTTTTCTTGTGCTTCTTTTGTCATTTTTGCAGATTTTATTTTTGTTTTAAATAATTCATGTTCATCTAGAATTTCATCTATTTCTCCTAGTTCTTTTTGAATTGCTTTCATTTGTTCATTAAGATAATATTCTCGTTGGCTTTTTTCCATTTGTTGTTTAACTCGATTTCTTATTTTTTTTTCTATATCTAGTAAGTCTATTTCAGTCTCCATCATGGTCATAAGATATTCAAGTCTATTATTAACATTAAAATGCTCTAATACGGATTGTTTATTTAATAATTTTAATGGAATGTGTGTTGCAATAGTATCAGCCAATTGTGCAGCATTAGTTATGTTATAGATGGAATTTAGTATTTCCAATGGTATTTTTTTGCTATTTTTAATGTATTTTTCAAAAGTTTGTGTAGTGGTTTTAATTAGTATTTCTTGTTCTTTTTCATTAATAATAGGAATATTAATAATATTTATTTCTGCAGAAAAGTAATTTCCATTGTTAATTAGAGATTGAATTTTTGCTCGTTCTAATCCTTCGACTAAAACTTTAACTGTTCCATCTGGTAGTTTTAACATCTGTAAAATGGAAGAAATTGTACCTGTTTCAAATAAATCATGTATTTGTGGTTCATCGGTAGATGCTTCTTTTTGAGCTACAAGCATGATTTTTTTATCTTTCTTCATAGCTGCTTCAATGCATTTAATTGATTTTTCACGACCTACAAATAATGGAATTACCATATATGGGTAAACTACTACATCTCTTAATGGTAATACAGGAATTTCAATTCGTTTAGTATGCTCAATATTCATAGATCTCTCTCTTAGTATTTTTACTTAACGAAGAATTGTAAAATAAATTAAGTATGGTGTGTAATCCGTAATTAGTAGGGTTTATTGGAATAAATATTTGAGATTTTGTATTAATAATATCTATTTAATGATAGAGTTAGTAGTGCTTTATTACATTATTCATTTCAACATCTCTGATATTATTTCATATTGTTTTGTTGAATTTAAAATTTATTTTTTTATAATTTTTGGATTACATTGATTATTTATAACAAATTCATCTATAAGTACTTGTTCTATATTTTTTAAGGAGGAAAAATTATACATTGTTTCTAGTAGAATTGTTTCTAAAATAGAACGTAATCCGCGAGCTCCGACTTTTTTTGAAAGTGCTTTTTTTGCAATTTCAATAATAGCTTGTTCATTAAATTTAAGTTTGATACCTTCTAATTCGAATAATTTTATATATTGTTTGAGAAGAGCATTTTTAGGTTGCGATAAAATTTGAATTAATGATTCTTGAGTTAAAGTATGTAAGGGGATTACGATTGGTAATCTACCAATGAATTCAGGAATTAAACCAAATTTAATTAAATCTTCTGGTGTTATTTTTTTTAAAAGGTCATCATATTGTTGCTTTTTTTGTTGAATGTTAGCGTTAAAGCCTATTTTGTTATGTTTTTCGTTTCTTTTTTCAATAATTTTATCAATTTCTAAAAATGTTCCTCCACATATAAATAGGATATTAGATGTATTAATTTGAATGCATTCTTGTTGAGGGTGTTTTCTACCTCCTCGAGGAGGTATAGAGGCAATTGTTCCCTCGATGATTTTTAATAAACTTTGTTGAACACCCTCCCCAGAGACGTCTCTAGTAATGGATGTGTTTTCAGATTTTTTAGCTATTTTATCTATTTCGTCAATATAGATAATACCCATTTCTGCTTTTTTAATATTGAAGTCAGATTTTTGTAATAATTTTAATAAAATATTTTCTACATCATCTCCTACATATCCAGCTTCTGTAATACTAGTGGCATCAGCAATAGCAAATGGAACATTAATTAATTTTGCTAAAGTTTTAGCTAACAATGTTTTTCCACTACCAGTTGGACCTATTAATAAAATATTGCTTTTTTCTAATTCTAATTCATCAGTGTTACTATTCATATATTTAATGCGTTGATAATGGTTGTATACTGATACTGAAAGAATTTTTTTTGCTTGATTTTGTCCTATGATATATTCATCTAAATATTTTTTTATTTCTTGTGGGTTTGGTAGTTTCAAATTTTGGATATCTAAGTTATCTTTTTTTAATTCAGTTTCATTAATAATATTATAAGATAGCATAATGCATTCATTGCAGATAAACGCTAATGCTCCAGCTATTAATTTTTTTATTTCTTGTTGATTTTTTTTACAAAAAGAACAAAACAGTACTTTTTTATTATTGTTTTGTTGATTATCTGACATTCATTACCTCATAAAATATTATATAGTTAAAAAATTCATATTAAATTGGTATTTTTTTTGATCTTTTATCGAGTATGTCATCAATCAATCCATATTTTATTGCTTCATGGCTATTGAAAAAAAAATCTCGATTTGTATCTTTTTCTATGGTTTTGATGTTTTTTTTAGTGTGTAACGACATAATTTTATTAATATTATTTCTCATTTTTACGATTTCTTTTGTGTGTATTTCTATGTCAGTACTTTGTCCTTGATAACCACCTAATGGTTGATGAATCATGATTTGAGCATGTGGTAATGCATAGCGTTTTCCTTCTTGACCAGATGCTAATAATAATGCTCCCATAGAACATGCTTGACCAATACAAATAGTATTAATATCTGGTTTTATAAATTGTATGGTATCGTAGATGGATAATCCTGAAGTAATGATTCCGCCAGGAGAATTTATATATAAGAATATATCTTTATCAGCATTTTCAGCTTCTAAAAATAATAATTGTGCAACAATTAAGTGAGCTAAAGAGTCATCAATTACACCATTAATAAAAATAATTCTTTCTTGTAGTAGTCGAGAAAAAATGTCGTAAGATCGTTCTCCTCTAAATGTTTGTTCGATAACCATTGGAATTAGATTTTTATTATTTGATCGGTTTGTTTTGGTATTTAGCATATTATGTGTATAAAACATTGTTCTCCTTCATTTTTATGTAAATGATAATGTAATAGTGTGTTTTAATTTTGTTAATGTTATTTTTTAATTAATAATTTTTTTTTATTTTTAACATATTGTTATTATTAATAATATATTGTTTCTATGCAAGATTAAGTAAACATATTATTAGTTAATTGTAATATTTTGTAGATTCATGAAGATTGCATTGTATAGGAATTAGTTTTATGTTTTTTAACAAAAATTGAAATATTGTTTCGTTTAAAGCTACGTTAATTAATTTTTTAACAAAATTTTTATCAGAGTATAATTTTTGTATTTGTTTTTTATTTGGCATGTTTAATAATAAATTATTATGTATTGATTGTATGGTTTTTTCATTAATTTTTAAATTATTATCTTCTTGAATTTGTGTAAATAATAATTCGATTATTGTTTGTTTTTTAATTTCATCTCTTAATTCTTGATCATTTTGTATAGAAATTAATATAGATGTTTGTTCTAATTGGTATTTTTTATTGCGTTGGTATTTGATTTTAGTTATTTTTTCATCTAAATATATTGAAGGTATATTTATTTTATTTTGTTCTAGTAATATATTAAGTATTTGTTGTTCTAGATATTTTTTTGTTATTTTTTGACTGTCAATATATGTTTGGTACTTAATTTTATTAAATAATTTAGTATATGTTGTATGGTTTTTGTTTATATAATGAGTGTTCTGATCATTTGTCAAACATATTTTTTTATTTTTTTCTTTTACATTTTTTATTTCAATTTGACATTGTATTTTTTTCCCTTGCAGTTGTGTTTCGAAATGATATATAGGGAATTGTATGTCTAATATGATTATATCTCCTGTTTTTTTGTTTAGAATATTATTTTCTACATGTTTTAATAAATGGTGATTACCAATTATAAATTGGTAATTTTTTTTATTATATTGATGTAAATTTGTATTGTTAGTGAGTAGTACATAATTGATGTTTACTAAATCTTGATATCTAATTTCTCTTGAGATTGTTATCCATTGCTCTTGTTCTTTTTTTTTCATGTTATGAATTATTTTTTCTATATCGGTATTAGATGTTATGATTGATAAATTTTTGAGAGATTTTTTAATTTGATATTTTGGATCAAAGATAGGTGATTCTATAAATATTACAACATATATTAATGTATCATTGTATTGATACTTTTTTAATTTATATTTAGGTTTTCCTAAAATTTTTATGTTTCTTTTTTGTATGATTTCATAAAAAGTAGTGTTCATAATATCGTTAATTATATCATTTTTCACTATAGTTAAATATTTTTTTTTTATTATTGAAAAAGGTATTTTTCCGTTTCTGAATCCATTCATTTTTTGTGTTTGTTTTAATTGTTTTAGTTTATCGTATATTTTGGTATCTATTATTTTTGATGATATGGTGATTGTCATATGATTAATTGAATTATCTTTTTTTTCTATTTCAACATGCATATATATGCTCCAAAATAAGACTATATCAATATCAAATACTAAATATTAAAAACAAATTAATAATTTTAAAAAAAATAACAATATTAAATTTATACATTATATATATATCTCTTTAGATCGTCTAGATAACTATATATAGATATGTTCATTTATTTTTATGTTAATTCTAAATTCGTTATATAAAACATATCATTTTTGTTTCCTTAGATTAAAATATGTATATATGTACTAATGTGATTGGTTTAATTGAAATCAATATAATTTACATAAAAACAAATGATAATTCAATATTATGTAATGATATGATGAATTTGAATTTCATATTTAAATTATAATTATTTTAATTTAATTTTAATATATATTTTTTTTAAATTATATTTTTATAGTGTACAAATTCAATATACTATTATTAGAGTAATGTCATATGTATCATTTATGTGTGTTATTTATACATAATGAATTATATAATGTATTTTTATTAGTTGTATTCCATTCTGATTTAGTATAGGCATGTATAGATATGCTATAGATTGTATGTGTAACATTATTTTTGATTATGTCTTGTATTATTCGATGTCTATCTAGTAACGTTTTATTTAAAAAAAATTGGCTAATTATTACAATTTGTAAATGTGTAATTATTTTATTTATGCGATGGAAATTATGTTTTTGACTGTGATTTTTAATTATGATTTTATTTGTATGGAATTTTTTACTAAGTAGTGTTTTTATTTGTTGTAACATAATATGTTTATTTCTGAATAATTGTTTAAATAATATATTATTATATATGATTTTTTTATTTTATTTTATATTAATATTAAAAATATAATTTTTTTATTCATATATAAAATGATGATAAAAAATCATATTTTTTTATTAAAAATTGACTATAACTAATATTGTATATTTTTTTTCATAATATTTATTGTTTATATTAAGGTTAATAAAATGTATTATTGATGTATAATTTTATTTTTTTTTAGTTTAGTAAAAAATATGATTTTTGTTTAAATATAAAAAAAATAATTTATAGATATTTTATCTGAACAATTTTTTATAAAATTTTATAAATGTATTATATTATTTATATTTCATTAAATGGTATTTAGTTGTTTTTTTTAATTAATGTCAACTATGTTAGTTATATTGTGTAATATTTAAAATAATTTTATATTTATTTATTATAAAAATGACATATTTTTTATTATTAAGGAATAAAAATGGGCTTGATAACAAAAAATCATGTTCTAAAAAAGATTTTATTAATATTTTCAATGATATGTTTATCTGGTTGTTCTAATGGAATATTAAGTCCTCATGGTGAGATAGTAAAACAGGAATATCATTTAATTTTGACATCAGTAGTTATGATGTTATTAATAGTAATTCCAGTAATTTTTATGACCGGTTATTTTGTATGGAAATACAGGGATAAACATTCTAACCATGAAGCAACTTATTCACCTAATTGGAATTTTTCATATGCAATTGAATTTTTTATTTGGAGTATACCTTGTATAATTATTTTTATTTTAGCAATAATTTCTTGGCGCTCTACTCATAATTTAGAACCTAGTAAACCTATTGTATCTAATTATCATCCTATTAATATAGAGGTTGTTGCATTAGATTACCAGTGGTTGTTTATTTATCCTAAATATAATATTGCTACTATTAATGAGATAGTTTTTCCTATAGATACACCTATATTATTTCATATTACTTCTCATTCAGTAATGAACTCATTTTTTATACCATCTTTAGGAAGTCAAATTTATGCTATGAATGGTATGATAAGTAAATTATATTTAATTGCTAATGATGTAGGTAAATATAAAGGTATTTCTGCTAACTATAGCGGTCGTGGTTTTTCTGATATGAAATTTTCTGTTTATGCAGTTTCTAGTAATGATAAATTTTATGATTGGGTTAATGATGTAAAACGATCTAATTTAGCATTAAATAAATTTGATGAGTTTAAAAAATTATCTAAAATAGATGAACACTATTTAGTGAAATACTTTTCTAATGTATTACCTAATTTGTTTGATCAAATTGTTCGAGATAAAAATTAATTATATTGTGTTTGTTACAAATAAAATTTTAATTATATAGTTATAAAATATTTATGTTCAAATTATTTTATAGTTGTTTTATTTATTTATAAAAGATAAGGATGTAATAAGGATATTCGTATGTTTGGAAAATTAACATTAGAATCTATACCGTATCATGAACCAATTATTATGTTTACATATTCAGGTATTATACTTATCACAATGTTTATTTTTTTTTGTATTACGTATTGTAAAAAATGGAAATATTTATGGTATGAATGGATAACTACAGTAGATCATAAAAAAATATCTGTTATGTATTTTGTTGTTGCGTTTATTATGTTTTTTAGAGGTTTTGTTGACGCTATAATGATGAGGATTCAGCAATTTTTGTCTTCTTCTGGTCATGTTGGATTTTTATCAGCTCATCATTATGATCAAATTTTTACAGCTCATGGTGTAATTATGATTTTTTTTGTTGCTATGCCATTAGTTGTAGGTTTAATGAACTTAGTGATTCCATTACAAATAGGTGCTCGCGATGTTGCATTTCCGTTTTTAAATAATTTAAGTTTTTGGTTAACTGTTTCGGGTGCAGTGTTAATTAATATATCATTAGGTATTGGGGAATTTGCACAAACAGGATGGTTAGCTTATCCTCCTTTATCTGGTATTAAATATAGTTCAGGTGTAGGTGTAGATTATTGGATTTGGAGTTTGCAAATTGCAGGTATAGGAAGTATGTTGACTGGGATTAATTTTATAGTAACAATTTTAAAAATGAGAACGGTAGGTATGAATTTGTTTAAAATGCCTATTTTTTCTTGGACAGCCTTGTGTACTAATATTTTGATTTTAGTATCATTTCCAGTTTTATCTATTACATTATTTTTATTAACTTTAGATCGTTATCTTGATTTTCATTTTTTTACGTTGGAATATGGTGGAAACGTAATGATGTATATTAATTTAATTTGGATTTGGGGGCATCCTGAAGTATACATATTAGTTTTACCTGTTTTTGGAGTTTTTTCAGAAGTGGTTTCTACTTTTTCTAAAAAATCTTTATTTGGGTATGTATCATTAGTATGGGCTACAATTTCTATTACAATATTATCGTTTATTGTTTGGTTACACCATTTTTTTACTATGGGATCAGGTGCAGATGTTAATGCTTTTTTTGGTATTACTACAATGATTATTGCTATTCCTACTGGTGTCAAGATATTTAATTGGTTATTTACTATGTATCAAGGACGTATTCAAATACATTCATCGATGTTATGGGCTATAGGATTTATTATTACTTTTTCAATTGGTGGAATGAGTGGTGTATTGTTATCTTTACCAACAGTAGACTTTGTATTGCATAATAGTGTTTTCCTAGTAGCTCATTTTCACAATGTTATTATTGGTGGTGTAGTATTTGGTTGTTTTTCTGGTATTACTTATTGGTTTCCAAAATTATTTGGTTTTATGTTGGATGAGAATTGGGGTAAACGTGCTTTTTGGTTTTGGATTATGGGTTTTTTTGTAGCTTTTCTTCCGTTATATGTATTAGGTTTAATGGGGATGACTCGGAGATTGAGTCAAAATATAGATAGTGAATTTCATTTATTATTAACTATTGCTGGAATAGGTGCTTTTTTAATTATGTTTGGTATTATTTGTCAAGTAATTCAATTTTGTGTATCTATCTTGAATAGGGAATTATATAAAGATCATACTGGAGATCCTTGGAATGGTAGAACTTTAGAGTGGTCTATACCATCTCCACCTCCTATTTATAACTTTGCTATTTTACCGATAGTGGAATCTAGAGATGATTTCTGGGTGAAAAAAATATCTGATACTAAAATATTAAAAAAAAATTATCAAGATATTTATCTTCCTTGTAATACCCCAGTGGGTTTTTTAATTGGTATTTTTTCTATTTTTTTTGGTTTTTCTGCTGTTTGGTATATTTGGTGGTTATGTTTACTTTCTTTTATTTTAATATTATGTTGTATATTATTAGATAGTTTTAATCATGTTCATGAGTATTGTATATCAATTAAAAAATTGAAACTTATGGATGACATACATTATAAATATTAGTGGTTTTATGATGATTTGGGTAGATCAAAAATACAAATTGGAGAATGAGAATAGTATTAATATGAATAATACTTATATATCTAATAAAAAAATTTTGTTAGGTTTTTGGTTATATTTAATGAGTGATTGTATTATTTTTGCGGTAATGTTTGCTGTGTATGAAGTTTTAATAAATCATAGTTATATTGCTATGTATAAACAAGAAATATTTGATTTATCAGTAGTGTTATTGGAAACAATAATTTTATTATTCAGTTCTTTTTCTTTTAGTATGTCCATGGTAAATTTTTTAAAAAATAAAAATCAATTAGTTATTGGTTGGTTAATCAATACTTTTTTTTTAGGTTTAAGTTTTATTTTTATTGAATGTTATGATATTTTTAATTTATTAGTTCATAATTTTACTCCTCAACGTAGTGGTTTTTTTTCTGCTTATTTTACTTTAATTGGGTTGCATGGTATACATATTGTCGTAGCATTAATATGGGTTTTAGTAATGATACTTCAATTAATAGGTATGGGATGTAGTAATTTTCTATATACTCGTATGAAATGTTTAGGTTTGTTTTGGCATTTTTTAGATATTATATGGATTTGTATATTTACTTTTGTGTATTTAATTGGGGTTATTGGATGTGTTTAAATATATTCAAAATATTGTTAAATCAATGCATTCTATGGAGTTCGATAATTATATTGGATTGTTGTTATCAATGATATTAACGTTAATTCCATTTTTTTTGGTGATGTTGTCTTGTTTTAAAAATATGATAGTTGTTGTAATATTTTTTTGTTTGTTACAAATAATAGTACATTTTAGATATTTTTTTCAATTTAATATTAACAATTATGATATATGGTTTATCATTTTTATGATATTTACCTTAATTGTAATTTTAATTATTATTTGCGGTTCAATATGGATTATGTATAATTTACATCATAATTTAATGTAATTAAAAAATTAAATAAGTGTTGTTTGTATGTTTCTTTTTATCAAATTATTAAAACCAAATATTATTTTAGGTAATATAGTATCGATGATGGGTGGTTTTTTTTTATCAGCTCGTGGTACAATTAATTGGTTTATTTTTTTTACACTGGTTATGTCTCTTTTTTTAGTAATTGCTTCAAGTTGTATTATTAATAATATTTTTGATCGAGATGTAGATGTACATATGGTTCGAACTAAAAATAGATTATTGGTTGTGAATTGTACTGTATTACGATTAGCAATCATATATTCTATTTTTTGTGGAACTGTAGGATTTTTAATGTTGTATTTTTTTTTAGATTTTTTATCAACATTGTCTATCCTTATCGGTTTTTTAGCATATATTGTTTTATATACTTTTTATGCTAAAAGAAAAACAATATATGCAACATTTATTGGAGCTATCGCTGGTGCTATGCCGCCATTGTCTGGTTATTTGTCTGTTACTCATAACTTGAATCAGTGTGCATTAATATTATTTTTAATATTTTATGTATGGCAAATTCCTCATTTTTATTCTATTAGTCTTAGACGCTTAGAAGATTATAAGATGGCTAATATACCTATTTTCGTGTTATCTAAAGGGGTCTATTTAACTAAATGCCATATTGTTATTTATATTTTATTATATTTAATGGCATCATCTATGTTAACTGTATTTGGATACACAGGTTGGATATATTTTTTTAGTAATTTGTTTTTTGGAATATTGTGGTTGTTAATTGCATTATTGATAACTTTACGATCTGAGAATCATGCTTTTTTGGAAAAAATATTATTTTTATTTTCTATCATTGTTATTGTAAACATAAGTATAATGATGTCAATTGATTTTCATACTTAAGATATATGTTAAATTTTAATTATATCAGAAAAACATATTCTATTTTTATTCTCTATTTATAAGCAATGATTGGGTTTAGGAAGCCCTGCTATTTTGCTAGCTTGTTGTGCAGGTCCTTTTGGAAATAGGGTGTATAAATATAGGCTGGTTGATTTATAGTTAGATAATTTTATTTTTAATGATTTTGATAACATCCTCATTGATGGTGTTCTGTTAAATCTAGAATAAAATTCTCTAATAAAATATATTATTTCCCAGTGTTTTTTAGTTAGAATAATGGATTCCTGTTTTGCAATATTATTAGCAATATTCTCATTCCAATCTTGATAATATATCGTTTTTTTTAGATTTATTTTAATATTTTCATTGTTTTTTTTTAATCTATTCATAATGTTTTAGTTTTTTGATTTTAGAATATTTAGAAATGTAATGTAATTGGTATATCAATATAAAATTGAATGTATTTTTGTATAAAAAACAATTTATTTGTTTATTAACATATTATATTTTTGTGTTTTTAATATTTTTTTGTGAAACATTTTATGTTGATAAACAAATTTTATTTGTATACTATTTATTAGTCAATGTATAATGTAATATTATTATATTGTTATGAAATTATTAATTTTTATATTTTTTTAAACATAAAAATATTATTGATAATAATATTTTTTTAATTAATATTTTTCAATATTAGTATTAAAAATATTTTTATATAAAATAATAATATGATATTAAGTTTTTAATATAATGAAATATAATTTGTATTATTATAGTTTTTTAAATTTGATCACGTAATTTAGTTAGAATTAATTATAATGGATTTAATAACATTTTTATATAGCAATATGTTTATTAATTGACATTAAAAATTAAGGTATTATTTATTTTTTTTAATATGATTGTATTAACAGTATATAGTTAATTTTTATAAGTTAATTCTTATACTATATGGTAATTATGAATAAAATTTTTTATTTTATTTTAATAAATTTATTTATTTTAAATTATTTATTGTAACAATTATATTAATAACATTTAAATAAGAATATTCAGTATTTATTGTGTATAATAGTTACATATTATCGTTATTAACGATAATATATAAAATATGTTAATTATATTTTTTTTTTGTAGTTAAATTCATTGAGATTGCTGCTTTATCTAATACACCATTAATAAATTTATGACTATCTTTTGATCCAAAGGTTTTTGCTAATTCAATACTTTCATTAATAGATACTTTATAAGGTATATCGTTTCTATTTAATAATTCATAAAATGCAATACGTAAAATAGTTTTTTCTATTGGATCTAATTGTTGTATTTTACGTAATAAATATAGTTTGATTTTATCATCAATATATTTATAGTTTTCTGTTACTCCTTGAATTAAATTTTTAAAATATGGTATGTCAACATTGTTCATGTTTTCCTCTTCTAAAAATTGTAATTCAATTGTTTTAATATGTTCTCCTGAAGCATTCCAAGCATATAGTGCTTGTATTGCTTTCTCTCTAGCTTTTCTTCGATATAATGGTTTCATATTTTTTTTCCTAATTAAGGTAATATTTTATATTTTATTTATAAATGTTTTTGTTGTTATTTGTGATATTTTTGTATTATATTACTTGTTTGATTTTTTCATGGTGGTGTTTTGTAATATTGTTGTATCTTTTTCTGATTCTTTAATCTGATAAAAATAAACTTTTTTATTTAATTAAAAACTATAAATTTTTTAATATAAATATGATTTGAACAGTTGTTATTTAACATTGTAGGGTACATATAACAAAAAATCCATTTATTAAATAAGTGTGATTCTATAAGTTAATTTGATTATGTTATTTTTAACATTATTCATATGAGATTTATTTTTTATTAATGTTATTAGTGTAACAAATTTGTTTTATTGTATTTGCATTGCGAAATAATTGTTTAATGTAGTGTAGTTAATTATTAATATTTTTTATTAATTTAATTAATTATATATAGACAGTTTAAATATTTGTTGCGTCATTACTTGGTGTAGTTTTTATTACAGTTATTTACAATGATTTATAGTAGTTAGTAATACAAAAGTATTTTAATATTTTTTTAGATATTATCATGTATGACGAAGAATTATTTTAAAAGTATTTTACTTATGTGCAATATAATTTGTTATTGAGTTTTTATTTTAAGAATAGTTGATGTAGTAGTATTAGATGTAACTCATTGTACTTTAAATATTATTTAAAGTAATTTAATGATTTAATAATACTGCTACTAGGTGAGAAGTTTCAATATATGTTTATTATAATGTTGTTAAATTGTTTTTATGCAGTATTTTATCTTGTACTTCTATAATTTTTATAGATATGAACCAGTGATATCATTTTTAAATATTATATTTTATTCAGTAAATTTTGGATTATGATTTACAGTAGTAATGATTTCTTTTGTAATTCTAGTTATTAATTATTGAGTACAATAATTTTATAGTATTATTTTCTAATAATTATAGTTTAATAATAATACTAGAATCTTTTGTTTGCACGTATTTTTTTTTGCGTTTAAATTAATTGTTTGAATTTTTTAGAATATTCATTTTCTATTTTTAGATATTAATGTTCAATTGATAATTATTTTATAATTTTTTATTATTTATTGGATATGTAAGTTAGGAGATAGAGTTAACATCTCCTATTTATTATTTGAACCGTTTTTTTATGTACAAGAATTATACATGATTATTGTTTTTAATATCAATAAATCAACATATACATTATAGATATGCAAGAGTATTTAATGTTGTTATTATATATTAATAACTAAAGTAATAATTGATGTAGTAAAAATTACTGTGTTAAGAATATATCAATCATTTAATTCTAAAATAATAATATGTATTATTGTATTTATACAATAAACGAAATGTCAACAATATATGTAATTTTTATTTATGAAGTTACTAATACGAATATTGATAATTTATATTAAAAATATAAAAAGAAACTTTATTTGTCAATAATATTTATTATTGATGTTAAATATATAAATTTTTATAATTCTTTATTTTTATATATTAAAAGTATCATTTATAAGTGATATTAATTTCTATGTTTTATTTTTTATGTATTTATGCATATTAAATATTTTTATATTTTTGTTTTAGATTGGTATTTTATTATATTTATATATATAAATGTATATTTTATTTTTATTTATTATTTTTTTTTATGGTTTTTATTAAACTAATATATCTATATTAGTAATATTATTTTTATTTATAATCTCTTAGTATTTATTTTTTATGATTGTGTGTTTCTTAATCGTGTTAGTTATATGGATGAATTTAAGAATGATTTTTTATCGAATAAGATATTATGTATTATTGATTAATATTATTTATATATTTTTGTATATATTTAAATTCTAACGAATGAGTAGTATAATATTGGTTATTTATTTTAATCATTATGGTATAAATTAATATTTTTTATAAATTAAGTTATGTATTTTTTAAACTTGTATGCGTTTTGGTGATGATAATAGTTAAAAATATTTTTAACGTATTTAAGTCATTTAGTTTCATTGTAATCTCTGATGTATGTTTTAGCATTTTTTTAAGATTTATGAAATGTTCATAATACATTAGTTGTATATTTTAAAAATAATTATTGTTTTTAACAATATTACTATAATTTTTTTGATTTTTAAATTTAAAAAAATTTTATATATTAAATTTGATGTTTGTTAAAATTGTATATTAATTAATATTATTTATAACTAAAGTAGTTCACTTGTATAAGTATTATTATAATAAGTATATTTATTAAACTTTAAATATTTATTTATTATTAAGTGTACTTATGATATTCATCATTTCTAAAATAGACAAAGTAGCTTCATATCCTTTGTTCCCCATTTTTAATCCAGATCGTTCTATTGCTTGTTCGATATTATCAGTAATTAAGATTCCAAATGCTATAGGTATATTATAATGTAAACTAATTTTAATTAATTGATGGTTAATAGCTTGATTAATATATTTAAAATGTTCTGTATGTCCTTTAATTATAGTACCTAAAGTAATAATAGCATTATAGGAGTTTTTTTTAGCAAGATTTTTAGCAATTATAGGTATTTCATATGCTCCAGGTACTTTTACTACTGTAATATTTTTTTCTTCTATATTACCTATTCTAGTTAAAGCATCTAGAGATGCTTCTAATAAATTTTTATTGATAAAATAATTAAATCTAGAAATGATGATAGCAACAGATTTATCATTAGTTGCAGTGCCTGATTGTATGATTTTCATATGTTGTCTTATTTTAAAATAGATTGTAATAGAATTTAAGATTTTAATGTATTTATATGTGATATTAATAAGTAAGTACATTTGATATTTGATATTGTACAATTATATTGTATTAATATTACAATATTATTGTATTGATTTTTTCATATAAAATATACATAAATATTTGAATATTTTTTTTTTTGCATGATTTTTAATACATTTAATTCAAATTTAATTTAATAATAATTAATTATTATATATGTAAAACTATAATAATTTTTATATAAATACGTTGTATTTTTGGGTTGTTTATAGTATTATATTTTTAGAAGATAGCGGGGTGGAGCAGCACGGTAGCTCGTCGGGCTCATAACCCGAAGGTCGGCGGTTCAAATCCGTCCCCCGCAAATTATCATTATTGAATGAACTTAAAATTTATTTTATTTTTTTATTAAATTTTTTATCCTTTCTATGTTTTTAACAATTAATTTATGTTTTTATTTAATAAAAATAAATATTTTTATATAAATTGTATGTATGTTTTTTATTTGATTATTAGTGAATAATTTTTGTTGTAGTGTGATTTTTATGTATAATGTAAGTATATTATTTTTATATTTTTATTAAAAATATAATAATGTTATGTACCATAGGCATGGTTACGTTAAATAAAAGTGTGGAATTAATATATTTCTTTATTCATAAAGTCCTTTATATCAATAATCATATAAACAAAATATTTATAATAATATTAAGTATATAGATTATAGTTTATTAAAAAAATTTAGAAATAATAAGTGATATTAGTTTATTATATAGTTTATGGATTAATTTGTTAGTTGCACATAGTGTTTTACTTAAAATATATTTTTTATTTAAAGTTAATATACAAGTATTGTGTCATAAATTTATATATGTAACGGATGGTATGTTCTAGAATATTTAAAAAAGAAGCTGTTAGATTTTAGTTGGAGATCACTGCAAGGTTTTCGATATTTTTATTTAATACTCCTTTGTAAGAATTTTATATTAATATCGTTAGTGGAAATTGTATTGTTATATAACCATTAGGTATTAATGATGGTATGGATTATTGTTATTCTGTAAAAGCAAAAAAAATTAACGAAGAAGCTATTAGTAGATCATTAATTAAAGATGTATAATCTTGATTGATTTAGTAGATGTATCTATGACCGATAAGAGTTTTAATTAAATTTATTAAGAATTTTTTACTTAATTATTTATTTAATTAAAATCTAAAAATTATTTTGTAATAAATAGGGTACTTTAGATGATAACTGTGGTGCTGTTTCTAAATTTTTTTTAATAAAGCAAAAAAAGAATTGATTTTTTTTTGAATTTTATTGTATTTTTTAAGTATAGTTAAATTTTTACGTGAAGTAATGAAAGCATATGAATCACGTGTAGAATTAATTTATTTGATCAATTATAAAAATATTGAATATTCATCATAGGAATTATTCTTTGGTAATGGTATTTTTATTCAAATAGTTATGTAATTTGTTGTTTAAATTTAATCAGAAAAATAAATACGACAATAATGGTATATTAGAAGTAACTAGACCTTTATAATATGATGAAATTTTAGTTCCTTTTTCATGAGAAGAATTATCAGTGGAAATATATAAATTTACTATTTTATTAAATAAGTTAATTTAATTATTGGTTTTTTAGCTTTATATTTATTTAAAAAAGAATAAATAGACGAGATGAATTGTTTAGTAGTTTATTAGGTTTAATCGTATCTATTTTTAGAAATAATATCTTTTCTTTTAAAATTATATTTTAAGCGAAAAATGTTTGTTTAAAAAGAATTTTTAGTATTAATAATTAAAAAGTGTGCATTAGTTTTAAGAACTAGTGTTTTTTATATTTAATATTAATTTTTTCTAGATGGCAATAAAAAATATATCATTATAGATGATAGTATACATTGTTATTATTTAATATAAAATAATAAAATTTATTAGATTTTTTTAATCATCATATTGTTAATGCGTTGTATATAATACATGTATGTAATATATTGCTATATTTAAGTTTTTATGTTTAATACATTAAATGTTTCTATTTTTAGACATAAATTGAGGAATATTAGAAATTCTAATTATTTGACGTTTAATTGATTGTAATAATATATTTTTTTTCGCATATATTGTTAATGTTTCTTTAGATCTGGTTATACCTGTATATATTAATTCTTTAGTTAAAATAGGATTCATTACATTAGGTAAAATTAGTATGGTATGTAAAAATTCAGATCCTTGAGATCTATGAATGGTTATAGCCCATGCTGTTTGATATTTTGGAAGAATATTTATAGGTATTTTTTTTGTTTCTTTATCATTTTTCAGAAAACAGACATATAGCTGTTTTTTATTATTTAATTTCATGATTCCAATATCACCGTTAACTAATCCTAACATTTTGTTATTTTCAGAAATTATTATTGGCTTTCCTATATAACCAGTACAATTGTTATTGTTAATATAATTAATTAATCCTTTTTTTTCCATGTATTTTTCTAGATTATTATTAATATGTTTTGTACCTAATATGTTATGTTTAACTGCACATAATATTTTAATAGAGTTAAATGCTTTAATAATGTGATGTATTGGTTTTTTTTGGATAATTTTATCCCAATATGTTGAATATTTTTGTATGATATATTCCAACAATAAAATATATTGATCATGAGAAGAAATTGTATCAATATGAATTTGATTGAAGTAGTTATTTTTAATTTTTTCAAAAATATCTTTACGTGTATGCAATATATAATAAGATAATTGAATAATATCAGATTTTTTTGCAAATCTATAATTTTTTGTTAATATGCATATATTATCATTAATTAAATTGGGATGTTTTTTGGTATTGATATTACAATTTGAAATTAATTTCAATAATTTAGCGATATCATAAAAAGTATTATCTGATTGATAACATATATCTTTTAAAATGTTTCCATGTCCTATTGATGGTATTTGATTAATATCTCCAAAAAATATTAATTTTACATGTTTTGGTAATGCATTAATGAGTTTTTCCATCATAAAGAAATCAATCATAGAGCTTTCGTCAATAATTAATATATCTATATCTAATTTGTTATTTTCATGAAAATATGGTTTTGAATTAATTTTAGAAATACCTAATAAGGTATGAATGGTAGTTGCTGGTATTATTTTAAATTTTAATAAATTAAGTTTTAATGTTTTATTATTTGAGTTGTATACTGATTGAGTTAAATGTGTTGCAGCTTTTCCTGTTGGAGCTGCTAATTGACATTTTATTGTATTTGGATAAATTTCTAGTATTGCTGTTAATATTTTTTGAATAATAGTAGTTTTTCCAGTACCTGGTCCTCCAATAATAAATGATATATTTTGAATTATAGCCATAGATATAGCAATTTTTTGTAGATGATGGATATCATCATGATTGCAGATATTATTGATGATTTTTCTGTAGTGTTTCCATTGTGGTATAGAGTCTCGTTTTTTTTTTGTAATATAATTTAAAATTATTTGTTCAGCTTTCCAAGTTTTATACAAGTATATACATTGATTAAATAATATTAATGGTTTTTTGAGACGAGATGAACCTATTGAATCACTAGATTTAAATATTTCATTCCATAGTATAAAAGATCCTGTTAATTCAAATATTTTTTCTGGGATATTTAACATATTTTCTAAATGAATTATTTTTTTTTTTAAAATATTTAGAGGTAAACAGATATGTCCATTACCTATATGATGGTTAGTAATAGCTGCAGTAATCATAATTAAATTATGTTGTTGATGTCCAATATATAAAGCAAAATAAAGATCTAAAGAAGTAATTTGTTTTTTTTGGAAAGCTTGAATTATTATATTTTTCATGTTTATTGATATAATGTTATTAAACATTTGTGTATTTTATATTATGTTGTTTAATGTGTGAATTAATTTTTTTGAATTATATTTATAAAACACTCCATTATTTTTATCTAGTTCATCAGCTGCTCGAATAAAAAAATAAAAAACACCTCCAAAATGTTTTGAATAAGTATAATTATTAATTTTATTTTTTAAATATCGATGTAAAGCAATAGAGTATATTTGGTATTGTATATCATATCTATAATCCATAATTATTTTATTTATGTTTTCTATTGTATAATTTTGATTGTTTATTCCTAACCAATTAGATTTATAGTCTAAAATATAGTATTTTTGATTCCACTCAAATATTAAGTCAATGAATCCAGTAATGAAACCTTTTTTGTTTTTAAAATTTAATTGAGGTAATAGTTTCGATATATTATCTAATTTAATTGATATATTACTAAATACACGTGATTTTAGTATATTTTTAATGGGTAAAATAAATTCTAATTCTTTAATATATTGTTTTGGTTTTAGTTGAGATAAAGAAAATTTATCTTTGTTTAATGGAGTATTTAGTATTTTAAATACCCAATTTGATAACATTGGTAAATATTTTTTATTAATATGATATAGTTTGAGTATATTTAATAGCATGTCTTCTTGGATATTTTTTTCGAAGTTTGTTTTTTTTAAAATTTCATGTAACAGTATTCCTGATGTAGATCCTTTAATAAAATTATGAGGATTATATTGTACATTATTGAATGTGTTTTTTATTTTTTTATAAAATAGGATCGGTATATTTTTATCATTAATTTTTGTATTTATTATTTCACTCTGTATTCGTGTGAAACTAGTAGTACTATATGGTATACCTAAATTTAATTTTTTTTCTATGTTTACATAATAATTATTTTGAGAATAAGTTTTTTCTGTGTAGATTATAAATCTATTTTTAATAGATGTTTCTTTATTTGTTGTTTGATTCCAATCAGATAATGTCTTAATGAATTCTTCTTTATTTGATTTTTTTTTTGATCCTAATAGGTAAGCTATAGTATTATTATAAACGTTATTTAAATTATTTTTTTGGTTTGTTTGAATATTTGATGTTTGTATACCAATTGAGCAATGTATAGTAGATCTTGTTATTGCTACATATAATAATCTGATTTCTTCTGATAATCTCTCTTTTATTGATTGTTTAATATTGTAGCTATTATATGTTAAATCTAATGATAATTTATGATTTTTATTATGAAATATGAGATATTTATATTGTATATAATTCATAACAAATGGTATTACTACAATAGGAAATTCTAATCCTTTAGATGAATGAATATTGATTATTTTTATGTAATCTTTATTTGTATTATGTTTAATATATTCTGTTTGTGGAATAATTCGGTTTTTATCATTTATTTTGTTTTTTATCCATTGCACAAAATTGTATTTGTTATCTTGATGAATTTCTTGTATTTGTAATAAATCTCCTAAATGTCTAAGGTTATTGATAATAGATTGATGTTCATTTAGTAATGAATTTATTGTATTATTTTTATAGTTTTCTATTAATTGATTAACAAGTTCATAAATTCCATATTTGCACCAAATAAACATGAGATTTGACAATTTTTTTTTGTATTGAGAACGATATATATAACATTTATGAATTTTTTTTATATCCATAGTTGTTTTTGTTATAAAATTAGTGAGAAAAGTATTATTCAATGCTTGTTCATTATTTAAATCAATTATTGATATTAATATTAAAAATAATTCATAGGCTTCTTTTGTGTGATAAATAGACTTTTTATTTGAAATATATATAGCTTTTATATTTTTTTTATTTAATACATCTTGAATAAGTTCTCCTTCATATTTATTGCGTACTAATACGACAATATCAGAATTGTTAGTTGGTCTTATTGTATGATCTAATTTGATAATTGATGTTTTTTTTTTAGAGAATTGGATCCATTTCTGCATGTAATTAGCACATTGAGTAGCTACCCAATTATTGTTATTTATATTTTTAATGGGTTCTATGATAAAATTTAATGATGATTGTAATTTTCCATTAATAAACCATTGCATCTTTTTTTTATGAGAGATAGTAGGTTGAAAAGTTATTTGAGAAAAGATAAACGGTTTATTAGTTTTAGAAAAAAGTCTATTTATACTATCGTTCATATGTTTGGATGCACGAAAATTTTTATTTAAATGATAATGAAACATTATTTCGGATTTAGCTTTAAAATATGTAAAAATATCGGCTCCACGAAAATTGTATATTGCTTGTTTAGGATCTCCAACTAAAATTAATGAACATTTTTTATTATTATTATATATTTTTTTAAATATTTCATATTGTTGTAAATCAGTGTCTTGGAATTCGTCAATAAAAGCGATTGGGTATTTGATTTGTATTTCTTTAATGATTTTTTTATTTTTTAGTGTATTATTTAACCATGTTGTTAAATCGTTAAATTCGTGACAATGAAATATGGATTTTTCTTTTTGTATAATTTTTGGTATTACATGTAATGCTTTTAATATAATAATTTCTTTAATACAAAATTTTTTTTTTAAAAAATGTTTAATTATTTTAAATATATGAGGTATATTAAAAATATTTTTTGTGAGATATTTTTCAATAAAATTGAAATAATGAAGTTCTTTAGGATACAAATAATCTATTGTTTCTTTTTGTGCCCATGCATTAATATTATTTATCCAACGTGTAATATTTTTATGATGATAAATACGTCGATTTATTTTTATTGTATTGAGATATAAATTAATTTTATGGAAATTTTTTAGCCATCTTCGTTTAAAATTAGAAATTTTTAAAATTAAATTGTAGTGGTATTTTTTTATATTGTGATTTTTAGGTATATTAGTGTGTACTATTTCTAATGGTATTTTTAATAATGAAAAAATGTCTTTAAATAATTTTTCTGAAGTAGACCAATGTTGAAAAATAAGTTTAGATATATGATAGGGTAAGATATTGCATATTTGATTCCAAAAAATAGTTGTTGCTTTTAAGTATAAAAAATTTTCATCTTCTATAGATATTGGTTGTGTATTTAAATTAGAATTAATACAGTGATTAGATAATATCATTTTACAAAATCCATGAATTGTATAAATAGATAATGTATCTATGTTATTTTCTGCTGTTTCTAATAGTTTAATAGCATGTTTAATTGTTTTTATTTCATGAAGAAATGGTTTTAAAATATCTATTGTTGTAGTTTTTTTTTTAAAAGCTATTTTTAAATGTGAAATATATTCTTTTATTCTATTTTTTATTTCCTCCTTAGCTACATTAGTAAAGGTTACTATTAATATATTTTGTATTGAAATCTGTTTTTTGATGTTTTCATTTTTAGTTAATTGTAGTATTGCTCGTAAATATAAGATTACTATCGTAAGTGTTTTTCCTGTACCTGCAGATGCTTCAATTAATGCAGTTTCATTGAAATTAAAATTAAAAATATTTAATGGTAACGATTTTTTATTCATTTTTTAATCTATCATAAATATGAATGTTGTAAGTTTTTAATTTATGTAATGAGAAATATTTATTTTTTTTTATACGATTTGCTATAATTTAGTATTGGAGTTAACCATATTTTTGCTATTTTACATAAATTGTTAAACGTTTTGTTATTTATTTTCGGTATAATTTTTTTTATAAAAATATTATTTTTTTCACCTGATATTAAGATGTTTCCATTCCATATATTATAAAAATATTTTTGTTTAATATCATTGTTGTTATGTCGTATTACATTATTATGTTTTTGAGTATATGTATAGTTAATCCATGTAATTCCTGATTGTGTTAACATCAATGGATGACGTATTCCTTGTTCATATCCTATAATATACATATTTAAATAATAAATAGCTCGTTCTTTTGACATGTTTGATAAAGTAAAACGACTGTTTCGAGTTCCGAATAAATAACTATGACCTGATTTTTCAAAATAACAATAAATTAAATGTTCAATCCATAATGATATTTTATCTTGAAAATTTATTTTATGTGGTTTCCATCGGATTAAACCTAACGGATGTATTTCATTTAATTGGAAGTTATATAATTGATATTCATTAATATTAATGGATATTTTTTGTTGTTTAGGTATTTTTCTCATTGTTTGTATACGTTCTGATAAATTATATATTTCATCATTAATTTTATCCCAGATGTACATACCAAAGTTACCATGTGGTAGAATACCTAATTGAGTGAATTGTTTATATAAAACACATGTATTTTGTAGATATATAAGAGCGTTTAACAATTGATATTTCATGAAATAAATTTTATTTTTTTCAATATGAAAATAATTATAGTTATTTTTTTTTATTAAATAAGGTATTTTAATTTTTAATATTTTCTTAAAAAAAAACAAAATAGGATTTTTCCAAAATTCAATTAATTGTTTTATATCTATTTGTTTTTTATTCATAGTTTTTTATTTTAAAATGTGTTGATTAAATTATTAGTTAATACTAAATCATATTTTTAGTTAAATTTTAATATTTTTGTTAGTATTATTTATTGTGAATATGATATAAATGATTCAAGATATTTTCTTGATATTTATTTTTTGTTTTATTTATTTTTTTTTTCTTATAATTTTTTGATATTTTGAATTGTTGAATAATAAAGTTAATTAATTGATTAATTAATATAGATTGATTGCAATATGGGTTTTTATAGTCTGAAATATAACTTAGGTAGAAGTATTCCTGTGCATTTAATAAACAATTCATAAATATATGAATATCATATTGTCTATCACTTACATCATTAATATTAGGGTATTTTTGAATTAAATTAAATGTTGGAGTGTGTTTTGTTTTAGGAAACGAATGATCATTCATACCAATTAAATATATTATTTTAAATGGAATATTTTCTATTAAATTAATATTGCAAAAATTAATTGCATCAGAAAAAAAATTGAAGTAATGATTATTATTAATATATTTTAAAAATATTGTATAAATGGTTTTAGAATTTATTTTTTTTTGAAATAAATTTTCTGTTCCTTCTTTAATCATATAATTCCACTTTTTATTTAAAAAAAATAAATAATTTTTTTGTATATAATGTGTAGGAAAAAAGTCATGAACAATCTCTTGAAATAATGGTTCCCATAATGTTAGAGTTCGTGACTGTGATAATATTTTTTTCCATTTTTTTAATAAAGTAATAAAATTTTTTATTTTAATAATAGAGTTTAAATATTCATTGTTATATTGATAATATGGAACGATATTATTCCATATTATATCACTATCATTTATAGCATGTCCTAATAATGTTCTTTTAATACCGAACATCCATGTATTGTTATCTACATTGATATTAATTAATTTTTTTAAATGATATTGATCTACTCCTAATTTAATACCTACTTCATCAATCCATATTTTTAAATATTCTAATTCAGTAATGCTAAATTTGAATTGTTCTGATATTATTTGTGATGAAATTAAGGAGATAATTTTTTCTGGTCGGAAATCGTTGTTAGATAAATGAAATATTTCATTTAAAATGGTTAAAATTTCTGGATTAGAATTATTAATTGAAGAACATATATTAAATGGGATAAACTTTTTTTTAGTTTTTGAATTAAAAATAGAATAGATATAAGGTATGTAGTCATCAATATTATTAGATAATACAATTATGTCCTTAGGATGTATTAGTTTATTATTTGTAAATATGTTATGTAAATTTTTATGTAGTATTTCAATTTCCTGTTTCATAGAATTACATACATGAATATTAATAGAATTATCTATAGAAGAAAATGTATGATATGAATTCATATAATATTGATTTTGTATTTTTTGCAATAAATTATTACAATTTTGATTGTGAAATATATTAATTCTTTTTTTTGCAATATAATTTATATTTTTTAATTGATGTTGTATATAAGTTTTGTATTTTGATAAAAAATTCTCTTTGTTTTTTTTAACGTTGTTAATAGATGTTATTTTATTATTATAAAATGATTGTAAAAAAATATATATCTTAACATGTTTACCAATTGCATGTAATATTGATATATATTCTTGGGGGAATTTTAAAGTATAAAAAATAAAAAAACGATTAGGTAATAAATTTTTTGTATTATATGGTTTTTTTGTTAGTAATGTAATAATTTTTTTTTTAATATTTACAAAATGATTAATGTTTTGTTTGGTATTTTGTTTATGTATTAATAAATTTTTCCATATGTTTTGTTGATGTTTGTATGTACTGCAGGAATGAAATATTTGATCGTTAGAATCATACCATGAATTAATCCATTTTGATCGATGAATTAAATATTGATGAAATAATTGGGATATTTTATGTGCAAAATTAATTTTTTGTATATCTTTATTAAACAAATGATATTGTAGATAATTATGTAGCGTTGGCATAGATAATAGTTGCCAAAAGATATGAGAACTGGTAAATATAAATTTATTAGTTTCTTTAGGTAATATTTTTTGAAAAATATTTAATATAAAATTTTCGTAATTATTAAATTTTATGTTGGCATAAATACCCATTATTTTTGCAATATTATTTTTCATCCATTTCTCTGTTGATTTATTTGGTACAATGAATAATTCTTGTTGTAATGGATTAGTCAATGGATTACATTTTATAATATGACAAACTTGATGTAGTATTTTTTTTAAATTATTGGATGTATATATTGTAATCATGATATTTAATCTTTTAATTAATCAAATGATATAAATAATAATTATACGTTATAATATAGATGCGATTTTTTAATAGAATTAATATGACTAATATATTATGTAATAATAATTACATATAAACATATAAATTTTTTATTGTTATATTAGTCATATTAACAGCATGCAGTATTATTGGATATTATTATTTTTTTTTATGTAAATATACGTCTAGTTGTGGATATGGAATATTAATTTTATTAGCATCTAGAGCTTTTTTAAATTTTGACATTAATTCCCAATATACTATATTAAGTTCATTAGTATTACTCCAACATCTTACGATAAAATTTAAAGAAGAAGGTGCTAATTCGCTTAATCCAATAACAACTCCAAGTTCTTTTATAACTCTTTTTTCTTGTTCAATTACTTGTCTTAATACCTTTACTACCATATCAATATCTGAATCATAGCTAACACTAATAGTAAACTCATTTCTTCTAACTGGTTCTCTAGAATAATTAATTATATTACCTGAAATAATTTTTCCATTAGGTACTACAACTAGTTTTCCATCTAAAGTTCTCAGAGTAGTATAAAAAATATGTACGTTTAATACAGTTCCAGATACAGTTCCTAAATCTACATATTCACCTGTTCTAAAAGGTCTTAGAGCTACTAGTAGTACACCTGCAGCAAAATTAGATAATGAACCTTGTAATGCTAATCCAATAGCCATACTAGCAGCGCCTAAAATTGCAATTACAGAAGTGGTTTGTACTCCAATTCGACCTAATGCAGCAATTAATGTAAATGCAATTATAATATATCTAACTAAAGTTGATAAAAAACCTGATATTGTTGCATCGATTTGTCGAGTGATTAAAACTTGGTTGACTCCATTGGAAATTATACGTGATATAAATTGTCCAATAATTAAAATAATAATTGCAAAAGTTAAATTAATTAAATAACTTAATAATAGTTCTTGATTTCTAATAATCCAATTCCCAGCATGATTTATATCATTAACTACATTTAACTCTTCCATCTTGTTTCCTGATAGTAAATGGTACAATATATTTTAGAATATTTATATTTTAATAATTGTAAAATTTCTTTAACATGTACCATAAGTTATAAATAAATAATGTTATTTTTTATTTTTTAATTTATTATATATATTTTATAATAAAGTTATTAATTTCTGTGTTTTTATACTATATAATTTATTTTTTAGTATGATTGAAAGATAATTCATATTATTTTTAATGTAATATGTAAAAAACATTACAAATAATTTTTGTTATTTGTAATCGTTTACATCGATATAGTAAATTTTTTTATAGGATGCAGTTGTTAACTATGTATTAATTTGATTTTTTTTTGTTCATATGGATATATATTCATTGTCTAATATATTTTTTGTTCTATAAATAGAATATTTATTTAGTATAAAAATATTAATTAATTTTTATTGATTGATTAGTGTTATTGTATGATCTGTGATCAGAATTAAGTATTTTAAAAGCATGTTGTAATCTTATTGACATAGAATTTTGAGATTCTCTAATCCATATTCGAGGATCATAGTATTTTTTATTAGGAATATCTAAACCTTCAGGGTTACCTAGTTGGCTTTGTAAGTATTTTTTGTTTTTTTTATAAAAATTTAAAACTCCATCCCAAGTAGCCCATTGCATATCTGTGTCAAGATTCATTTTTACTATACCATATTGAATGGATTTTTTAATTTCACTGATTGATGAACCTGAACCACCATGAAATACAAAATTTAAAGGTTTTTTACATTTTAAACAATGTTTTTTTTGTACAAGTATTTGTGATTTTTTTAATATTGAGGGAGTTAGTTGAACATTACCTGTTTTATAGACACCATGTACGTTTCCAAATGATGCGGCAATTGTAAAATATGGACTTATTCTTATTAGTTGTTCATACGCGTAGTTCACTTCTTCAGGTTTTGTATATAATGATTGAATGTTTAAAAAACTGTTATCTATACCATCTTCTTCTCCACCGGTACATCCTAGTTCTATTTCTAACATCATATTTATTTTTTTCATTTTTTTTAAATATTGTTTACAAATACTAATGTTATCTTTTATATTTTCTTTAGATAAATCAATCATATGTGAAGTAAATAGTGGTTTTCCAGTATTGTTAAAAAATTTTTTTCCTTCATCTAATAATTCATCAATCCATGGTAAAATTTCTTTATGACAGTGATCTGTATGCAAGATAACAGGAACTTTATAGTGTTTGGCTAATAAATGAACATGTTTAGCTCCTGATATAGATCCTAAAACTGCTAGTTCTTGTTGGTTTTTATTAGGAATTCCTAATCCTGATATAAATTTTGCACCTCCATAAGAAAATTGAATAATAACTGCAGATTTCATTAAAGATGCAGTTTCTAATACTGTATTAATAGAATCATTGCCAATACAGTTAATGGCAGGTATAGCAAAGTTGTTTCTTTTTGCTAATTTAAATATATTATATGCTTCAGTTGCTGATAAAACTCCTGGTTGAAAGTAGTCTATAATTTGTGACATGTATTTCCCAATATAGCGTTAAATATGATTTTTTAAATATCAGATGACATTTTTTATAATAGATGTTATCAAGTATTCACTTATTGTATTTAGTTTCTAACATGGCAAGAACTGGTAATTTTTTTCCTTCAATAAATTCTAGAAAAGCTCCTCCACCTGTAGAGATATAAGAAATATTGTTTTTAATATTTAACAAATCTATAACAGATAATGTATCGCCTCCGCCAGCAATAGAGAAAGCTGAACTATTAGCTATAGCATATGCAAGTTCAGCTGTACCTGTTCTAAATTGTGGTATTTCAAAAACGCCTAGAGGTCCGTTCCATAAAATAGTTTTAGCTTTTTTAATAGTATGTATGATGTTTTGAATACTTTTTG
This sequence comes from Buchnera aphidicola (Eriosoma harunire), assembly GCA_049942765.1. GTDB lineage: Bacteria > Pseudomonadota > Gammaproteobacteria > Enterobacterales > Enterobacteriaceae > Buchnera_D > Buchnera_D aphidicola_D. Next base: position 148,456 of record CP188086.1, read on the forward strand.
GACCTATATCCATAATTTCTTCATTATTGTTAATACTACATGTAGTTTTTATTATAGAATGAGAATGGTTATTTTGATTATTAGTAACATGTGAATCTACAGGAATTAAAAAATTGTGTTTTTTTCTTAATTTTTGTGCTTTTTCAACGTATTCTGGTTCATATAAGGATTGACCAACATTATGATCGATAGCAATAAAAGTATTTGCTATTCCACCTCCGACAATTATAGAATCAGCTATATTTGCTAATGAGTTTAAAACATTAAATTTAGTAGATACTTTAGCACCTCCTACAATAGCTACCATTGGTCGTTTAGGTTTAATTAGATATTTTGATAGTGCTTTAATCTCTTCATTAAATAGTAGTCCTATACAGGATCTTTTGGAATAATTTATAATTTGATGTGTTGAAGATTCTTTTCTATGAGCAGTGGCAAAAGCATCCATAATAAATATATCACATAAATTTGCATATTTTTTAGCTAATGAGATATCGTTATCTTTTTCTCCTATATTAAATCTTACGTTTTCTAAAATCATTAGTTCTTTAACGTTCAAGTTTGAGTTGTCAAGATATGTGTTTGAAAATTCTACTATGTAAGTAGGTAGCAGTTTTTTTATATATTTATATATTGGATATAAAGATTGTAATATATTTATTTTTCCTTCTATAGGTCGACCTAAATGAGACATAATGATAACTTTAGCTTTATTTTCCAATGCCATTTTAATTGTTGGTAATGCAGCTAAAATACGAGCATCAGATGTTATCTGTCCATTTTGTATGGGTACATTTAAATCTGTACGAATAAGAACTCTTTTATTATAGAGATTAAATTGTGACATATGTGGAATAGACATACACAGATCCTTTTTTTTTAAAATTATTGTGTATTATTTAAATTTATTAATATTTTTTATTGTATACATATATTTTTTGATGGTTTCAATAATTTTTTTATATCTTTCTTTAGTTTATGTATTTTCTTAAATAATATAAATTTATAATTTTCATAAATAACCATAATATTCATATATTAAAATTTTTATAGGATTTATTAGTTTTGAAACCATGTTTTAATTCCATCTAAGAACATTTGAGTAGATAACATAATTAAAATTAAACCCATTAATCGTTCTAAAGTATTAATACCTTTAGATCCCAACAGTTTTAAAAAAAAATTAGAAGATAATAATAGCATTACAGTAATACTCCAAGCAATTGTTAGTGATATAGATAAATAAAACATTTGAGTAGGATGTTGGTGGGCTAATAGAATTAATGTAGCTAACGAAGATGGCCCAGCTACTAATGGAATTGCTAATGGCACTAAAAAAGGTTCATTGTTATTTATATTTTTTGGAATATTATTATCTTCTGTTGGGAAAATCATTTTTATAGCTATTAAGAATAGAATAATTCCTCCTGATATTGATATAGTTTCTGTTTTTAAGTTGAGTAGGACTAGTATTTTTTCACCACAGAATAAAAATAATAACATAATGGATAAAGCTATAATCATTTCTCTTAATAGTAGTAATTGTCTTCTTTTAGGTTCTATGTTTTTTAATACAGACATAAAAATAGGTAAATTACCTATTGGATCCATTATAAATATAAGGAGTATAGTTGTAGATATCATTTCATTCATTATTTTCTTCCTAAATTATATCAATACTAATGAACTTATTAATGATATTAAAAACATATTGAAGTATTTAATATATATTTTTAATAATAAAAATGTATTAATTTATAGTTTTTAATAATTATTAAAAATAACACTTGTCTTATAAAAAAACAATTGTTTAGTACATTAACATGTTAATTTTTATATTAAAATATTGATTTTTTTTATATATTAAAATGGTTTACGAAAAATAACATTTTTGTTTTTTAATGTTAAATGATTTTTAATATTAATTTGTTTTAGTTATTAATATTTAATGTAAAATTTTATGTATTGTGTAAAGTATGAATTATCGTAACAATTATTAATGTTAATTGTTATTAAATGTAATATTTTAATATTTATTATTGAATAATAATTTCTATGTATATGGTGTATTTAATATATTTTGTTATTAAGGATGATATTGAAAAAAATATATTTATTTTTATAAATATAATTTTTTATTGTTAAGGTAAACAAACTTTTAAGAATATTTTTATAAGTATTATTCATGTATTAAGTAATAATTTTTTACTTTGTTATTTTGATGAGTATATTGTGTTTTATAATTGAATTTTTTAAATGAATAAATTATTCTTATAAATACAATTCATTATTATTATATGGTAATTTTTTAGCATGAAAAAATTAGTAGGTTTTGTAGGTTGGCGTGGGATGGTAGGTTCTGTTTTATTAAATAGAATGATTGAAGAACATGATCTTAAATATTGTAATCTTGTTTTTTTTTCAACTTCTAATATAGGATCGCCGGCACCAATAATTAATAATATGTCATATGGTCAATTGCAAGACGCTTATAATTTAGATATTTTAATGAATTTAGATGTTATTATTACTTGTCAAGGATCTCAATATACTTGTGATATTTACTTTAAATTACGACAACTATTATGGAAAGGATATTGGATTGATGCTGCTTCTTTATTACGTATGGAATCTAATTCAGTTATTGTTTTGGATCCTATTAATAAAAATATGATTTTAGATTCTATAGATAAAGGAATTAAGACATTCGTTGGTGGTAACTGTACTGTTAGTTTGATGTTAATGGCTTTAGGGGGGTTGTTTAAAGAAAAATTAATTGATTGGGTTTCTGTATCGACTTATCAAGCTGCATCTGGTAGTGGTTCAAGTCATATGCTTGAATTAATTGCACAAATGGGTTCATTATTTAATTCGGTATCTAAATATTTAATTAATTCATCATATTCAATATTAGATATTGAACGTAAAATTTCTAATTTTATGAATTCTAACAATTGCCCTGTTGATAATTTTACTGTTCCATTGGCTGCTAGTTTAATTCCATGGATTGATGTAAAAATGAATAATAATCAAACTAAAGAAGAATGGAAAGGTCAAGTAGAAACTAACAAAATATTAGGTTTAACAAATAATATTATCCCTATTGATGGAATTTGTGTTCGTATTGCTTCTTTTCGTTGTCATAGTCAATCTTTTACGATTAAATTAAATAAAAATGTTTCTATTTCGGAAATAGAATCAATTTTATTAAATCATAATAGTTGGGTAACAATTGTTCCAAATAATTCTAAAGATACTATACATCAATTAACTCCATTGGCAGTAACGGGAACATTAAATATTCCTATTGGTCGAATAAAAAAAATGAATTTGGGTGTTAAATATTTATCTGCATTCAGTGTAGGAGATCAGTTATTGTGGGGTGCTTCAGAACCCTTAAGAAGGTTATTAAAAATATTATTGTAGTAATATGATAACTAATGTTAGTGGTGTCATACATATTGTTTGTATATATCTTTGACATTTTATAATTTTAGATATAAAAAATATATTTTTTAATGATGTATTAATTTTAATACATCATTATTAATAATAGTTTTTTAGATATTTTTTAGTAAGTAATATTAGCACTTCTGAGAAATATATAAATACATATTGATATATAACGTTATTATTATCAAACAAAAATTTTTTAATAATGATAGATAGATTTTATTTTTTTTTGATATAATATTGATAAGGAATTTTATTGACATTTTTTTTTGTTAATGAGTGTCCAACAAAATGACAAAAGATAGGAATATCTCTTGTAGTTGTTGGATCATCTGTAATTACTAATAATATATTTTGATTATGCATAGTTCTTAAAGTTTTACGAATATAGATGATTGGATCTGGACAACGTAGTCCTGTTAAATTAATTTTTATATGATAAAATGATTTTTGCATGTGATGATATTTTTATTTTTTGTTTATAGTTATATTTATGAAATGTTATTTGATGAATTATATAAATTATTAATCTTTATATAATTATCTACTCTTTGTGGTAATAAAGATATACATGATTTTCCTGTATAATACGCATTTCTAATATACGTTGAAGAAATGTTGAGATGATTAATTTTTGTAAAATATATGTATCCACATGGTTGTTGTGTTAAATAATTAATATTATTTATATAATGTTGGTTTATCCATCTTTGTAGTAATTTATTGTCGTTCTTGTTTTTAGAATAATAAAACTCTCGTGGACAAATGATTAGATGACAGAAAAACAGTATTTTATTCCATTGATTCCATTTTGTAATATTAATTAAATTATCTTCTCCTATGATGAATAAAATAGGTGTTTTTGGTCCTAGTATATCTCTAAGATATGTTAATGTATCAATGCTATAAATAAATTGATTATTAATTTCAGTTAAGTTAATTTGATAAATATGTTTATTAAACATAGCTAGTTTTATCATGTTTAGTCTATGTATAATAGAAGTCAATGTTATATTTTTATATTTAGCAGAACACGTAGGAATAATAATAATTTTTTTAAGTTTGAATTGCAATGTTATTTTTGTGATGATATTTAAATGTCCGTAATGTATTGGATCAAAAGATCCTCCTAATATGGTATAGGTTGATATCATAATAATTTATATTGTCTTTTTATGTATTATAATACTGAAAAAATAATAGTGATATAATTTTTAATTGAATCCATATAGATGTGATGTGGTATGTTTTGATGTTAATTTCTATATTAGTTAATATTGTTATAATTTTATATATTAAACATATTAATTTTTGATAATTGTATTTACTTAAATAATGATTTTTTTCATTATATTTTGAAGAACGTAAGAGCAATTTTATTCTATTTTTAGATATAATGTTTTTTGTTAATGTTCGTTGTAAAGTTCGAATTAGTATAATAGGTTCATAATTTTTATCAATAAATGTTTGTAATATTATCATAGATTCATTTTTATTACCTTGTAGTACTGCATGTACCCATTGAATAGCATTGAATTTTCCTTGATTATTAATGATGTTTGATACATCTGTTTTTTTAATTGTAGATTTATTATATATTAGAAATAATATTTCTAAAGTTTTAGATAGTCCTAGAAAATCATTTTTAAAGTTGTATAATAACAGTTCTTTTGCACTTTGTTTTATATCACAATAATTTATTGAAATATTATAATTTAACCATTGGATAAGTTCATCATGGTTATTAATGGTACAATTAATTAATTCTCCGATAAATTGAGTATTTTTATAAAATATTTTTTCTTTATTTAAATAAAATTTTTTACAGTATGTAATAATTAATAAAATATTTCTATGTATAATTTTTAATAAAATATTTATATATTTATAAATATTATTTATTGGTTCATTATTAGGAATATTAATAATTATTATAATTTTTTCTATAAAAATATTTTTATTAGATATAATTGTAAATATTTTCTCCCATTCTAATTTAGTTATAGGGTTAAAACAATTTTTTTTATAATAACCTTGTGTATCTGCTTTTTTCATAATTATTTTTATGCCGAATTGACATAGAATAATTTCTTGCCCTTGTAGTATATAACAAGGTAATAGATTTTTTTTTAATTTTCGTTTAAGTATTTCATAAAATATAGACATAATTTTTTTATATTATTTTTTGATATTTATTAAAATATGTAATACATTACAATTATGTACTAGTTATTTATCACGTAAATATACTTTATATTATATATTGTTATTTATAAAACTAAATTTAACAATTTATTTTTAATGTAAATTACTTTCTTTATATCTTTATGATGTAGATATTTTTTTAATTTTGGTTCATTTAAAGCTTTTGAAAGAATATTTTCTTGTGATATATGTATACGCGACATTGTAATAAGATGTCTAGTTTTTCCATTTATTTGTAAAATGATTGTATCATATTTTGGTTTAATTAATTTTTTATCATATATTGGCCAGGAAGTAAAATCAATGTTATATGTTCCAGTTAGTTTGATCCATAATACAAAACACATATGTGGGGTGAAAGGATATAACATTTTTATAGTATTGACTAAAGCATAATACATTAAGTTTTTATCTTGATTATGAGAAAACGATATTTTTAATAGATCGTTAACTAGTTTCATTATTTGAGCGATAGCAGTATTGAACATTTTTCTTCGATCTATATCATCAGTTACTTTATAAATAGTATAGTGAATTTTTCTATATATTTTTTTTTGTTCATAATTTAATTCATCTAGATTAATATCAGAATGGATATAATTATAGTTAATATAATTATTAGTTAGTAACCATAGTTTATTTAAAAAACGATAAACACCAATAACTCCATCACTATTCCATTCTAATGACATGTTTACAGGCGCTGCAAACATAATGAATAATCTTAAAGTATCAGCTCCATATTTTTTAATAATTTCTCCTGGTTCAATGCCATTTTTTTTTGATTTTGACATTTTAATCATACCTGCATGAATGATTTTTTCTCCATTTTTATGAACAGCATTAATAATCTTACCTTGTTGATTTTTTTTTATTTGAATTAGAGCATGTGGTACCCATATTTTATCACCTTTTAGGTTGATATAATAAAAAGCATCAGATAAGACCATTCCTTGACATAGGAGATTTTTGACAGGTTCGTCATAAGGTACAAGATTGAAATCTCGTAATAGTTTATGAAAAAATCTAAAATACATAAGATGCATAATAGCATGTTCTATTCCACCTATATATTGGTCAACAGGTAGCCAATATTGCGCAGCTTTTGGATTAACAATGCCTTTTTTATATTGTGGTGATGTATAACGAGCATAATACCAAGATGATTCTACAAACGTATCAAATGTATCTGTTTCTCTTATTGCTTTACTATTATTGATATATATATTTTTCCATTTTTCTAATTGTTTACTTATTAATTTTTTATTAATTAAATTAGCATAGTCTATTTTAGGTAGATGTATTGGTAATTGTTTTTCAGGTATAACGTTAATTTCTCCATTTTTCATAATAGCAATAGGTATAGGTGTGCCCCAATATCGTTGTCTAGATATACTCCAATCTTTAATTTTTGTAATAGTTATTTTTTTAGCATTATATTTATTTTGTAGCTGAAAGAATATTTTTTTATATGCTATTTCACTAGTAAAACCATTAAATTTATCTGAATTATATAAAATACCGTAATTTAATGTTGGTTGATGATCTATATTGGGTTCCAAATTATTTATGTCTAGAATAACTGGTTTTATTTTAATATTGTGATATTTAGCAAATGTCCATTCATATTGATTATGTGCAGGTGTACAAATAATAGAATCAGTTGTATGTTCTTTTAATACAAAATTAGCAATCCATATTGGAATAGAATGGTTAGTTAACGGATGTAGAACAAAATTAGTAGAATGGATGCCTCTTTTATTAAAATTCAGTGGATTACTTATATAGTCTAAATGATCACAAGAATTTTGTATGTAATTTTTTATTGTTGTATTTTTTTTTTGTAATTTTTGTGCAAAAGGGTGTAATGGAGAAATAGCAACATAAGTAGCTCCCATTAACGTATCTAATCTAGTAGTAGATACTTTTATTTGTTGTTTTTTGTTCGTAAAGTTGAGTGTAATTTCGATTGATTTAGATAATCCAATCCATTTTTTTTGCATGTTTTTTACTGAAGTTGGCCATTCTGTTAGCCTATCTAAGCTATTTGTTAATTCTTCAGCATAATCAGTAATTTTTAAAAACCATTGTGGAATTTCTTTTTGAATAACAGTGGTATGACATCTCCAACATTTTTTATTGTCCACTTGTTCGTTGGCTAATACTGTATTATCTTTTGGACACCAATTTACCATAGCAGTTTTTTTATATGCTATATTTTTTTGATATAATTTTATAAAAAACCATTGTTCCCAATGATAATATTCTGGTTTTGAAGTATTAATTTCTCTAGACCAATCGTAGCTAAATCCTAATGATATTAATTGTTTTTTCATGAATGCAATATTATTTTTTGTCCATTTATCTGGTGAAACTTGATGTTGTATAGCAGCTTCTTCAGCTGGTAATCCAAATGCATCCCATCCTATTGGTTGTAGTACATTTTTTCCTAACATACGTTGATATCTAGAAATAACATCGCTGATTGTATAGTTTCTGACATGTCCCATATGTAAATTTCCAGATGGATAAGGCATCATTGCTAAACAATAAAACTTAATTTTTTTTTCATTTTCAATAACTTGAAAAGTATTATTAGTTTCCCAATAGTTTTGAACAAAATTTTCAATTTCTTTCGGATTATAGTTATTTTTTATGTTAAGTGTAGTTTTTGTCATATATTTAGATTTTATCTCAGTAAAAATATGTTTTTAATAAATTGACATGTAATATTGTATTTATTTATATTGATTTATATTTTATAGTATAAAATTTTTTGATGTTATAACATATTAATCATGTACAATTGTTATTTAAAATGTTTATTATTAAATTTTTATAAATTTATTTAATTTATGATTGTTATTAATTTATTAATGTACTGAAATTTAACTTAAAATAAATTAAGTATCATAGTATAGGGATTTTAAATTACTATAAATTATATTAAATATTGTATATATATTAGTGCATATGATAAATTTATTATGATAAATATTTTTATATAACATATCATTATGTAAACATTTTAAATGAAAAAGATATTTAACTATTTTTATGTATAAAAAAATAGATGTTTTTGTAATACAAAATGTATATTTAATATTATTTGATTATAAATATATTTATTTTCTGTTATATCTAACAAGTTTCAATATTTGAATAATAGTATGATTTGTATATTTATTTATGTTTTTGACATAAAAAATAAGAAAATATATTTTTAATATTAAATATATTTAACTATAATTAAAAATAGATATCTATATAAAAAAATATTATTTATTTTATTTTATTAAATAATAAATATTATTAATTATAATTTATGTAACTGTTTTTTTTATATGTTTTGGAATAGTTACATGAATTTGTATAATTTGTCGATTATTTGCTATTGAAATTTTAAAAATATATCCTTGTATATTAATAGATTCTCCTATAATTGGTAAATGTCCTAATTTTGTCATAACTAACCCACCAATAGTATCTACTGACGAGTTATTTAAATTAGTATTAAACATGTCATTAAATTCTTTAATTTCAGTTAAAGCAGGTATAGCAAATGTTTCTGAATTAATTTGATGTACTTTTAAAATATGATTAGTATCATATTCATCTTCAATATTGCCTACAATTAATTCTAAAATATCTTCAATGGTAACTAAACCTGAAACTGCTCCAAATTCATCAATTACTATAGCCATGTGATGATGCTTTGATCGAAATTCTTTTAGCATTCGGTTTACAGATTTACTTTCCGGTACGACAATAGAAGGTCTAATTATTTTAGTTATAAAAAATTGATTTGTTTTTTTTTTTATAAATGGTAGCAAATCTTTTGCAATTAAAATACCTTTGACATAATTATTATCTTTACTCATAACAGGGTATCTAGAATGAGCTGATTTAATGATAATATTAATACAAGTTTGAAAATCATAGTTGATTTTTAAAGTGATCATTTGAGTTTTTGGTATCATAATATCATGTATTTTTTTCTCTGTAATGTTAATGACACCTTTTAACATATTGCTGACATCATGATCAATTATTTTTTTTTTTTTCGAATTTTTAATTATTAAAAGCAAATCTTCTCTATTTTTTGGTGATTCTGGTCTTATTTGATTAAGTAATGTAGAAAAAAAGCTTTTTTTATTTATTTTTTTACTAGGATTTGAATAGTCGTCAATCATATATTTTTGTTGTATATCTCATGCTTAGTTAATTGAAAATAATCTTAATGTAGCAACATTAAGTTTATTTTTCTATAATGTATGGATTAGCAAAACCTAAAGATTTTAAGTAATAAGTTTCCAATAATTCCATATTAATTCGATCTAGATTATTGTTATGAGTATATTCTAATAAGTGCAGTGTTCCGTGTATAATAATATGTGCCCAATGAGCTTCAATTTTTTTTTTTGTTCTATAGATTCTTCTTTGATCTTGGAATTACATAGGATTAAATCTCCTATACAATATTGTTTTTTTATATTGTTCTTACCATAAGAAAAAGTTAAAATATTAGTATTTTTATTAATATTTCGATATTTCTTGTTAAGTTTAATCATTTCTTCTGTATTAACAATTACAATAGTAATATCAGCTTTTGTTGTATTAATATTACAAACATAAGTTACCCATTTAATTAGATCTTTGTTTGTTGGTGAAATCATTTTATGGCAAGATCTATTTTTAATTGTGACATGTATTTTTTTCATATTAAAGTACATTAATATTGTTAGTCTGTAGTGTTAATATAATAACTATATAAATAATATTTTAGTTTTTAAATTATTGTATAATAATTTTTTTAATGTTGATATGTTGTAAAAAATTAATATTTATTAATAATTATTAAATAAATTTATTACGTAAAAATTTATTGTTTATATCATTAATCATAGGTTAATTTTTGTTATAATAGTTTATATTTATTATATAGTATGTGTTATTATATATTTTATGCAATATGTCCATTAAGTAAATAGGTATCCGCATTTGTAATTTTTATATTTATTAGTTTTCCAATTAGATGATGTGATCCTAAAAATTTTACGATTCTATTATTTTCAGTTTTACCGTATAATTCTAGTGGATTGTTTTTAGATATGTTTTCTACTAGTACTGTTTGTTCTGTATTTATCATTTTTTTGCTCCAATTTAATGTTTGTGTATTAATAATATTTTGTACTTGATATAATCTATATTTTTTTTCTTCTAGTGTAGTATTATCTGTAAAATTTTCAGCAGGTGTACCTGGACGTTTAGAATATATAAAACTAAAACTCATGTCAAAATTGATTTCTTTAATAAATTCTATAGTGGATTGAAAATCTTCTTCTGTTTCTCCTGGGAATCCAATAATAAAATCAGAACTGATTTGTATATTTTTTCTTGCAATAGTTAATTTTTTAATTATATTTTTATATTCTTCAGTAGTATGAGATCTTTTCATTAATTGTAAAATACGATTTGATCCGCTTTGTATGGGTAGATGAAGAAAACTAACGATTTTTTTACTTTGTGTATATACATAGATAATATCATCTGTGAATTCAATAGGATTACTAGTTGTAAATCGAATTCTTTCGATACCCTCTATTTCAGAAACGATTAGTAGTAATTCTGAGAACATATAAGATCTTCCATTTTTTCCTTTTCCTAAATAAGCATTAACATTTTGACCTAATAAATTAATTTCTTTAACTCCTTGTTCGGATAAAGCAACAATTTCATATATAATTTTATCTATAGGGCGGCTAATTTCCCTTCCTCTAGTAAAAGGAACAATACAAAATGAACAATATTTATTACATCCTTCCATAATAGAAACTAGTGCTGTAGGTTTTTTTTTAGTTTTATAAGGAGAAATATTAAATTTATTAATATTTCTAAATGATATATCTATGATTAGTCGATTATATTTTCTAGCATTTTGAATCATATCATCTAACTTATGTAATGTTTGTGTTCCGAAAATTATATTGATATAGTTAGCACGTTTATAGATTCTTTCACCTTCTTGTATAGCAACACATCCTCCTACTGCTATGATTAAATTTGGATTTTTTTCTTTGAGTTTTTTCCATCGCCCTAATTGATGAAATAATTTCTCTTGTGCTTTTTCTCTAATAGAACATGTATTTAAAATTAATATATTTGCATTATATTCAGTTTTAGAAATTGTGTAAGTATTTTTTTTTATAAGATGATTTAAAATTAATTTGGAGTCATATTCGTTCATTTGACAACCCCATGTTTTAATAAACAATGTGTTATTCATAGTTATATATGTTTCCATTATTAAAATAAATGTAGTGTTAGATATACAAATATCATTGTTGAATAATTATTTTCTATTGTATATTGGATATTATATTACATTTAAATAATGTATTTAAAATTTTTACTTTATACAGCTATTTTAACTTTTATGGATGGATAAGGGATATATTTAATAATGTTAAAATTATTTATTTTATAATTAAAGATAGATTTTGGACAGTTTTTTAAGATTAATTGAGGTAATATTTTAGGTGTCCTTTGTAGTTGGATGGTGGCAGCGTTTATATGATTTTGATATAGATGTACATCACCACCTGTCCATAATAATTGTCCTACTTTTAAGCGACATTGTTGTGCTATCATATGAGTTAATAAAGCATAGCTAGCTATATTAAATGGTAATCCAAGAAATATGTCACATGATCGTTGATAAATTTGACAACTAATTATGTTATTTATAACATAAAATTGAAAGAGAACATGACATGGTGGCAATGCCATTTTATTTATTTCAGATACATTCCAACTGGATACAATGATTCTTCGAGATGATGGTTCTGTATTAATTGTATTAATAGCTAATTGAATTTGATCAATAGTATCTCCTTGATATGTTTTCCAGTATCTCCATTGTTTTCCATAAATAGGTCCTAATTCACCTGATTCATTAGCCCATGGATTCCAAATGGTAATGTTATGTTTGTTTAAATATTTTATGTTGGTATCTCCTTTTAAAAACCATAATAGTTCATGTACAATTGAATTAAAATGACATTTTTTAGTAGTTAGTAAAGGAAATCCTTGATTGAGATTAATTTTTAAATGTTCTCCAAAAATAGATAGTGTTCCAGTTTTTGTTCGATCTTGTTTTTTTTTTCCATGTGTTATTACTTTTTTTAGTAATGATAAATATTTTTTCATTTTATTTTTTATTTATTTGATTTTTTTATATTAATAAAAATAATTATTCCAATTACAAGCATAGGAATAGATAATATTTGACCCAATGTAAAAAAATTATAAAAAAAACCTAATTGTATATCTGGTTCTCTAAAAAATTCTAAAAATATTCTGATAATTGAGTAATATATTAAAAATAGAGCAGACATATATCCATTTTTATTTTTTTTGTGTTTTATATGATTAAAGATAATAAATAATATTATACCTTCAAAAAAAAACTCATATAGTTGCGAAGGATGTCTTGGTAACAATCCCCATGTATCGAAAATATGTTGTAATTCTGGATGAGTTTTTAATGTTTCTATATCTATTTTTTTTGAAGATGGAAAAAACATATATATAGGACTATTAACATTTATTCGTCCTATTAGTTCACCATTAATTAAGTTTCCAATACGACCAGCTCCTAATCCGAATGGTATTATTGGTATAATAAAATCAGAGATTTCAAAAAACTTTTTTTTATTTTTTTTTATAAAATAATATATAGTTATAGAGCCTCCTATTAAGCCTCCATGAAATGACATTCCACCTTTCCAAATTTTAAAACATTCTAATATATTATTCATATAAAAATAATAATTATAGAAAACAATATATCCTAATCGACCACCTAATAATACACCTATGAAAACAATATATAAAATATTGTATATATTTTTATAAATCCAATAATTTTTATTTTTTAAAGCAAGGGATTGGGAAAATTGGATTGCAAAAAATAAACTAATAATATACATTACCCCGTACCAATGAATGGAGAAATTCCCAATGTAACAAGCTACTGGATTGAAATTAGGAAATAATAAATAATATTTGTTCATTACATTCCATATATTTATGTTAAAGATATAAAAGTTAAAAATATAAATATATTTTTATTATTAAGTTATAATATATAATTTTTATGATTTATCGTTGATTTGTTTTTTTAATATAATTTTTTGTTGTTAATAACAAATAATGATTTGTTTTTTAATAGATTATTTTCCTTTGATGTAATTATTTGTGTTCATGATAATTCTAATTGAATCATTTGTTTAATTGTTTGTTTTTGTCGAATTAATAATGGAATATCATTTATTAATAAAATTTCAGGGATTAAAGGTCTACTATTATAATTTGATGACATGGAAGCACCATAGGCTCCTGTATCATGAAAAATAAGATAATCTCCTACTATTGATTTTGGTAAAGCTCTAGAAATAGGTTCATTGTTTTTCTGCGTAAAAATGTCTCCAGATTCACACAATGGACCTCCTATAATAGTATTGATTATTGGTGCATTTTTTATTAATTGATGTTGGTGATCTATAATGGATATTTTATGGTAACTACCATACATTGTAGGTCTAACAAAATCATTAAAACCTGCGTTAATTAAGGTATAATGTTTTTTTCCCATTTTTTTTATAGCTCTTATTTCTGATACTAATATGCCAGATTCAGCTACTAAAAATCGTCCTGGTTCAATTTCTAATTTAATGGTATGTCCTAGATGTTTTTCTATATTTTTTTTTGTGTTATTCCATAACTGAAAATAATGTTCTATATCAATGTGATGATCTGTTGATTGATATGGTATTGGTAATCCTCCGCCAGCCGAGATCCATTTTATGTCATAATTTAAATTATATATTGTATTTTCCATAGCAGTACAAACAGATTTAATTGTATTGATATTAAATCCAGATCCGATATGTATATGAACTCCTATTAATATTAAATTATATTTTTTTATACTAGCTATTGCTGTTTGTACATCCCAAATCCCATGTTTGCTATTTTCTCCTCCTGTATTAGTTTTGGAATGGTGTCCATCGCCAAATTGTGGATTTATTCTAATCCATATTTTGTGTCCAGGAGACATATTACCTAGTTGTTTAATCATATCTATTGATCCTACATTGACTGTGATATTTAATTCAACAATTCTTAGTAAAGTTTGATGATCAAATAAGTCAGCAGTAAATACTATTTCTTTTGGTGTAAATCCGGCTAGTAACGCTCGTTCGATTTCTCCTTGAGATACTGCATCAATATGAAGTCCAGATTGTTTTATTATTTTTAATATATGAATATTAGAGCATGCTTTTTGAGCAAATCTAATACGATCAAATTTTTGAATTAATTTAATTTTTTTATCGATTTTTTCTTTATTATATATCCATATAGGAGTGCCATATTTTTTTATAATATTAATGATTGTATCGATTTTAAAAGTATTTTTGTAATTAGTTTTCATTAGATTTAATCCTTTTTGTTAGATGGAAAATATTAATTTTTTTTTACAAATCTTTAGATATAAAGATGTAACTGAAATATTTAATTGTCAATTAAATGTAATTTTTTTGTTTGTTTACTCGCATAGTGGGAAATAAAATTACATCTTTAATACTGCTTTGATTAGTAAACATCATAATTAATCGATCTATTCCAATTCCTAACCCTGCGGTTGGTGGTAATCCATGCTCTAATGCTATAATATAGTCTTTATCATAAAACATTGCTTCTTCATCACCTAAATTTTTTTGATATAACTGTTCTTTAAATCTTTTTTTTTGATCTTCTGAATCGTTTAATTCTGAAAATCCATTAGCTATTTCACATCCTCCTAAAAAAAATTCAAACCGATCTGCTATATGTTGATTAATATTATTTCTTCTAGATAAAGGAGATATATCTATAGGGTATTCTGTGATAAAGGTTGGTTCTATTAGATTTTTTTCGACATATTTTTCAAAAATACAATGTGTTATTTTTCCGATAGTCCAATTTGCTTCATATTTTATTTTTAATTCTCTAGCTATTTTAGTTACTCCATGTATATTATTTAGATCTGAACATTTAACATTTGGTACATATTTTGTTATAGCTTCTTTCATTGTTAAACGTTCATATTTTTTAGAAAAATCAAATATATAATTTTTATATTTTAATATATAACTATTATTTATTGTTTTACTGATAAACATTAGTATTTTTTTAATAAATTGCATCATATATTGATAATTTTCATAAGCAATATAAATTTCCATCATGGTAAATTCTGGGTTATGTTTAGAAGATATTCCTTCGTTTCTAAAATTTTTATTAATTTCAAATATTTTATGAAAACCTCCAATGATAAGACGTTTTAGATAAAGTTCTGGTGCAATTCTTAAATACATTTTTTCATTTAAAGTATTATGAAAAGTAACAAAAGGACGTGCATTAGCTCCACCAGGAATAGTTTGCATCATAGGTGTTTCAACTTCTAGAAATTGATTATCGTTCATAAAATTTCTAATAATCATAATTATTTGTGATCGTATTTTAAAAATTTTTTTTACGTCATGGTTGATAATTAAATCTAAATATCGTAAACGGTATCGTAGTTCTTGATTGGTTAAACCGTGAAATTTATTAGGCAGTGATCGAAGTGATTTCGTAAGTAATGTAGTATTAATACAATTAATTGTTAATTGATTTGTATTAGTTTTAAATATTATACCTTCAACTGCCAATATATCACCGAGATCCAGTTCTTTAATGTTTTTTTCGTAAGCATGTGAATGAGATAAAAAATTTTTTTTAATATATAATTGTATTGTATGATTTTGATCTTGTAAGGTTATAAAAGTAGCTTTACCAATAATTCTTCGTTGAATAATTCGTCCGGCTATTTTGACAGTTTGTTTGATAGCAAGTAGTTTTTCTTTAGATAAATGGTTGTATTTTAAATGAATATCATAAGCATTGGAATTAGTTGTAAAATTATTTGGGAATAAAAAACCATTTTTTTTTAATTTAATTAATTTTTCTAATCGTATTTGATATTCATTATTTTTATTATTTTTAATTAATGACATATATACGTTCCTTATACTTTTAATGTTAAATTAGCTAGTATTAGTTCAGTTAAGTCACCATTTAAGATATTATTGACATCTCTATATTCTTGTCCTGTACGCAAGTCTTTAATTCGAGATTGATCTAGTATATATGATCTAATTTGTTTTCCCCATCCTATATTAGATTTATTGTCTTCTAATATTTTTTTTTCTATATTTTTTTCTTTGTTTTTTAAATTATATAATTTTGCTTGAATTTGTTTCATTGCTTGTTCTTTATTTTTATGTTGTGATCTATTTTGTTGGCATTGGGTAGTTAATCCAGTGGGTAAATGAGTGATTCTGATAGCTGATTCCGTTTTATTTACATGTTGTCCTCCTGCTCCTGATGCTTTATATACATCAATTCGAATATCGTTAAGGTTTATATTAATATTTATATTATTTGGTACATCTGCATAGACAAATACTGAACTAAAAGAAGTATGTCTACGATTACCAGTATTAAAAGGACTTTTACGCACTAATCTATGTATTCCAGTTTCTGTTCTTAACCATCCAAATGCATAATATCCTATTATTTTAAGGGTAGCAGATTTTATTCCATTAATTTCTCCTGTAGAAATATTAATGATTTCTGATTTAAATCCTTGTTTATCTATCCATTTTAAATACATACGTAATAACATATTGGTCCAATCTTGTGCTTCTATACCGCCAGAACCTGATTGAAGGTCTAAATAGCAGTTTAGATTATCATGTTCATTGGAAAAAATATGCAAAAGTTCTATATGATTAATTTTTTTTTCTAGTTGTTCTATATTGGATAGTAATTCAGATTTAATTTGTATGTCATTACATTCTATGAATAATTCTAATAGTATTTTAGATTCATCTAATAGATTGTCAATGAATTGAATATTATGAATATATTGTTTTAAATTAGATTGTTCTTTGTGTAGTTTTGTTAATTGAGGATCGTTAATCCATGTTTTATATGTGTTTATTTCTGATGTTATTTCAGATAGTTTATGTTGTTTATTTTTATATTCAAAGATTCCTCCATATTTTGTTTTTTCGGTGATTTAATTCATAAATTTTATTTTTTATAGTATTTGTTTCTAACATAATCTTCTCTTTTTTATTGATCAAAAAAATTAATTATATTATATAATAAAATATATTTATTATAATTAATATTTTTACAATGTAGATTTATAATTAGCTAACTAATATATATTTATTTTTTAATATTGTTTACATATATATAAATATATTCATTGAATAATGTAAATTATGAAGTTAAATATATTAAATAGTATATCATTTTTCATTGATATTTAATATTCCATATGGTGTTATATATGACATTAAAAAATCATTGTGTTTTATCTAATGAAATTAATTCTGAAATCATTTCTTTAGAAGATTGGTCTTGTATTTTTTTTCGTGGTTTAGATGTAAAAAAATATTTACAACATCAATTAACAATTAATGTATTATTATTAGATAAATCTCATCATGCAATTTCAGCTCAATGCAATCGTTATGGTAAAGTATGTAGTGTTAATAGAATATTTTTTGATCAAAAAGGTATGGTTTGTATAGTTAGAACTAGTTTATTAAAAGAATCATTAGAACATTTTAAAAAATATTCTATTTTTTCTAAAGTAAATATTTTTATAGATAATAATTTTGTTTTATTAGCTGCTAGTGAATTGAATAGTAAAATGATTTTACAGGATTGGGGATTATCAATTCCAAATATCTACAAAACTGTAGTGTGTAATTCTGATATTAGTATATTGTGGTTTGGGTTACCTAGAAATCATTTTTTATTATTAATTCCATTATCTTTAGCTGCAGATTTTCAAAAAAAATATTGTATTAAAGTTATTGATAATATAAATTGGTGTTATTTAAACTTTATGTCAGGTTTTCCTATTTTTGATAAAGGAATGGAATATAAATTAACACCATATGCTATTAATTTAGATTTTTTAAAGGGAATAGATTTTAATAAAGGTTGTTATTTAGGTCAAGAGAATATTGCTAAAATTTATTTTAGAAAGAAAAATTATAAAAAAATGTATTGGTTAATCGGAAAAAACAATAATAATTTGGAAGTTGTAGGAGGTATTTTATCAATTAAAGATAAAAAAAATGTTTTTTATGATATTGGAATAGTGTTATCAGTTATAAAAATCAATTATAAAATATTATGGATTCAAGCTATTTTAAATATTAATTTAAATATTAATTGCGAAATTTATGTTAATCACGATTTAAGTTCTCCTTTTTTTATAAATCCATCAATTTTTTATAATTGTGTTATTTAGTTATGACATCAAAATAAATTTTTATAATTAAAGAATTATAAATGTGATATATCATCATACAAATACAGTATATGTTTATATAATATTATTTTTATATTTATTAATTCATCAATTTATGAAAATTAATATAACTTATCAGTTAAGACTACTATATTTTAATTTTTTTTTAATATAACATGTTTTTAGTTTATAAAATATAAAATTTATTGTTATATAGGATCATGGATAAGGGTATGTTATTTATTGTATCTGCTCCAAGTGGAACTGGTAAATCAAGTTTAATTAAGTCATTGTTAGATAGTGATTTGAAATATAATAATCAGATTTCTATTTCATATACTACTAGAAGAATTAGACCTGGAGAGTATGAAGGAGTCCATTATTATTTTATTTCAACTCAAAAATTTTTGAAAATGATTCGAGAAAAAGAATTTTTAGAACATGCTAAAGTGTTTAATCATTATTATGGGACTTCTAAAAAATTAGTTGATCGATCTCTATCTAATGGAATTAATGTATTTCTTGATATTGATTGGCAAGGGGCTCAACAACTTAGGTCTAAAAATTTTAATATATGTAGTATTTTTGTTTTACCTCCATCTAAGTTAGAATTATATCGTAGATTGAGCAATCGTGGTCAGGATACACATGAGGTTATTTCTAAAAGAATGAAAGCAGCAGTATCAGAAATGAAACATTATTTGGAATATGATTATTTAATTATCAATGATAACTTTGGCGTTGCAGTATCTGATTTATCATTAATTGTAAGATCACAACAATTAAGTACATGTATGCAAAAATATAAATATCATTCTTTAATTGATCAGTTAATTACTAATGTAGTATACAATAAAAATATTAGGTAATGATGGATAGTATATGTTAATTTTAATATTTTGATGAGTGTAATTAATATATTTGTGATTTATGTATATGAAATATTTTATACACGGTAATAAATAAGATTTTATGTTGTTTACATATAATAAATATTTTTATAATAATATTATTATATATATATTTATTAAATGATAAAATGTTTTTTATGTAAGTTATTTAATATGATTTATATTATTAATATAATCCTATTTACAATAATAGGATTATATATTTGTTGGAATATTTTTTTTTTGATTGTTTGTTATTAATATAATAATGGATATTTACATTATTATTTTTTTCTTGATGCACGTTTTCTCTCATTTTCTGTTAAATATTTTTTTCTAATTCTAATGGCAGTGGGAGTAATTTCTACTAATTCATCGTCATTAATAAATCCTAAAGATGATTCTAATGTCATTTTTGTATATGGAGTTAATATAATAGATTCATCATTACCGGATGCTCTCATATTAGTTAGTTTTTTTCCAGTTAAACAATTAACTGTCAGATCGTTTTCTTTATTATGTAGTCCAATAATTTGTCCTTCATATATTTTAGTACCATGATTTAAAAATAATTTACCTCTATCTTGTAAGTGATATAAAGCAAAAGCTACTGCTGTTCCAGTATGATTGGATATTAAAACTCCATTTCTTCTTTGTCCAACATTGTAATTTTGGACATTATCATAATGACTAAATGATGAATAAAATAGTCCTGTTCCAGAAGTAATACTAATATATTCAGTACGAAAACCTATTAATGCTCGACTAGATAAGACATAATGTAGTTGTATTCTGTTATTGTTTTGATGATTAATATTTGTCATTTTTCCTTTTCTCTCACCTAAGGATTTCATGACTATTCCTTGATGTTTAATATCAAGATCTAATATAATATTTTCAAATGGTTCTTGTGTTATGCTATTTTTTGTTTTTAATATTATAATTGGACGAGATACTTCTAATTCAAATCCTTCTCTTCTCATATTTTCAATTAATATAGATAAGTGTAATTCACCTCGACCAGATACACAAAATGTATTTGAATTATTGGTTTCTTCAACATGTAATGCTACATTATTTATTGTTTCTTTGTTTAATCTTTCTGATATTTGACGTGAAGTAATATATTTTCCTTCTTGACCTGAAAATGGTGAGCTATTGACTGAAAAAAACATTTTTATTGTTGGTTCATCTATATTTAATTTAGGTAGTATTGTGAGTTCTGTGGGATCACAGATAGTATCAGATATATTTATGTTGTTTAATCCAGTAATCGCAACAATACTTCCAGAGATAGCAAAATCAGTTGAAATTCGTTGTAAGCCCATATAAGTCAATACTTGATTTATTTTTCCTAATTGTTTTTTTCCATTAATATTTGTAACTAATACTTGTTGGTTAGGTTTAATTGATCCTTGTTTAATTCTTCCTATACCAATAATCCCTAAATAGTTGTTATAATCTAATTGAGATATTTGCATCTGTAATTTTTGATTATAATTTTTTAATGGAGCTGGAACATGTTTTATAATAGCTTCACATAAAGATGACATATCTTTTTTCATATTATCAAGTGTTTCACCAGAAAAACCTTGTATGGCAGATGTATAAATTATTGGAAAATCTAATTGTTTATCATTAGCATTTAAATTCACAAATAGATCAAAAATTTGATCAACAACCCATTCTGGACGAGCATGTTTTCTATCAATTTTATTGATAACAACAATTGGATTCATATTATGATTAAAGGCTTTTTCTGTAACGAATCGGGTTTGTGGCATAGGACCCTCTGAGGCATCTACTATTAACAATACTGAATCAACCATTGATAGAATTCGTTCTACTTCTCCACCAAAATCGGCATGTCCTGGAGTATCAATTATGTTAATATGATATTTGTTCCATTTAATTGAAGTATTTTTAGCTAATATTGTTATTCCTCTTTCTTTTTCCAAGATATTAGAATCCATTATTCGATCTTCTATAATTTCATTATGTACAAAAGTTCCTGATTGTTGAAGTAATTTATCGATTAAGGTAGTTTTTCCATGGTCAACATGTGCAATTATAGCTATATTTCTGATGTTTTGATTCATACATTTACCTTTAAGAACATTATGTTTCTTTAAATATAATTAAATTTTAAGTATTTTTAAAATACATTACATTATTTTAATTTTTTAAGTTATTTTTTATTGATTATTAAAATATATATCATAGGTATAAAATTAAATAATTTTTATCATAGTGAAGGTTAAGTATGTTTTTAAATAAATATAATAAGGCATGTTTTTTAACTAGTATGGTATGTGTAAAAAAAAATTATTTTTCTTCTGGTAAAGAAATTGCATTAGTTGGATATTCTAATGTTGGTAAATCTAGTATAATAAATAGTTTAACTAAAAATAACAAACTATCTAAAGTGAGTAAAACTCCAGGTAAAACAAAAATGATTAATTTTTTTGGATTATCAGATGGTGATCGTTTAGTTGATTTACCTGGTTATGGTTATGCTAAAGTATCTAAAAAAATTAAGCAAGATTGGGATTATTCTGTCAATCAGTATTTATTAAATAGTGTATTTTTAATGGGTGTTGTTGTTTGTATGGATATAAGGCATGTTATAAAAGATTTAGATAAAAAAATTATTAATTTAATTGTTAATAATAATAAATTAATATGTTTAGTTTTAACAAAGTCAGATTTAATGAGTAATGTATTATGTAAAGCAAAAATAAATATTATAAAAAACTATTTATCATTTTTACAAATAAAGATAGATATAATCTTGTTTTCCTCTCGATCTTTTATAGGAGTAGATATTTTACAAAATAAAATTTGTAAATGGTTTGAAGGTAGTTAAGTATTTCATTTTGTATAGTATGTTTTTTTAATTTAAATTATATTTCTATAATAGAATATTATTCTTTATGATTGTAAATCATACCAGTTTTTTCCATTTTTAATATTTACTTTAATTGGTATATCTAATGGCATATTTTGTTCCATTAAATATTCGATATTTTTTTTTATTTTTGTTACATGTGAATGTTTAATTTCAAAAATTAATTCATCATGAACTTGCATAATTATTTTTGCCTCATTCGGATAATGTTTTAATAACCAATGATTGATTCTAATCATAGCTATTTTTATGATGTCTGCTGCTGTACCTTGAATAATATAATTAACAGCTTGTCTTTCTGCAGATTTTTGTATATTAGGATTTTTAGAATTTATATTATTTATATATATTTTTCTACCATGTAATGTAGATACATATCCTTCAAGTCTAGCTTTTTTTTTGCTTGCTTGTATATAGTTGAATATTTCTGTGTATTTATTAAAATATTCAAATATATATTTTTTTGATTCTGAATAACTAATTTGTAGTTGCTTAGATAAACCAAATGGAGTAACTCCGTATATTAATGCAAAATTGATAGTTTTTGCGTATTGTCTTTGTTTGTGTGAGACTTCATTTTTCTGTACATTGAATATAGCAGTGGCAGTAATGGTATGAATATCTTCTTGATTAAAAAAATATTTTTTTAATTTTGGGTCTCTTGATAAATGTGCCATAATTCGTAATTCAATTTGTGAATAATCAGCAGAGATAATCATATAATTAAAACTAGGAATGAAAGCTTTTCTGATTTGTTTTCCAATTTCATGTCGAATAGGAATATTTTGTAAATTAGGTTTTTTGGATGATAGTCTACCAGTTAATGTACTATTTTGATGGTATGTAGTGTGTAGTTTTCCAGTTTTGCTATTTACCATTTTAGGTAAAATATCTAAATATGTGTTTTTAAATTTAAATAAGCTTCTATACTTTAAAATTATTTTTGGTAATTCATGATGTTTTGATAATTTCATTAAAACAAATTTATTAGTAGATGAGTTACCAATTTTAGTTTTATTAATATCTTTTAAATTAAATTTATTAAATAAAATATTTTGAATTTCTTTATTAGAAGATAAATTAAATGGTGATTCAGTATGTTTATATGCTAACTGAGTTAAGTTTAATAAATTATCATGAATATGTTTTGATTGTTGTTGTAATATATTAGTATCAATTGCAATACCGTGGTATTCCATAGAAGCTATAATTGGAATTAAAGGCATATCTATTGTATTGAATATTGTTTTTTTTTTGTTGTCTTTTTGTATTATATTCCATAATTGATGGTGTAATTGTAATATTATATGTGCTTTATGTCCTGAGTTTAATTGATCCTGAGGTATATTTAATTTGATATCTATTGTTGAATTTAAATATTGAGATAACACATTTTTAAATGTGTTTAGTTGTGCTCCATCGTTTATGTATGCTTCTAACATAACATCAAAATTAGTACCAAAAAATTGAATGTTATATTTTTTAAAAAATTTAAGATATTTTTTTAAATTAAAACTAACTTTTGTTATTTTTTTATCTTCTAGTAATAATTTTAAATAGGAAAATATTTCTTTTTGATTAAACAAAAAATTATTATTATAATGTATTGATTTTAAAGATATGAATATTGATTTTTGTGCATTTGTAGCTATTCCAATGCTAATAGCATTATTATCTTCAAAATCTATATATATGGCTATTAAATCTGTTTTTTTTAGTTTATTAAACCAAAATTGAATGATAGATATAGATGTAATTGTGTAGTTTTTTATATTGTTTAAAGTATTCTTGTGATAATGATTTTTATCATTGATCATATGGTTACAATTATGATTGTTAGATTCATATATTAAATAGTTAAAAATTTTTTTTAAATATTTAAAATTATATTGATTGAATAATTTTGTTAATTTAGTTATGTTTGGTGTTTTTAATATTGGGTTTATTGTATTAATATCAATAGATATATCAGTTTTAATTTTAGTTAGTTTGTATGATAAAAACGCTATTTTTTTATTTTCAAGTATGATATTAGATATTTTTTTTGCACCTTTAATAGGTAAATTTTTTATATCATTAATATTATTGTAGATATTATATATAGATCCATAATGTTGAACAAGTATGGTTGCTTTTTTTTTTCCGATTCCGGGAACGCCAGGTATATTATCTGAACTATCGCCCATTAGACCTAACCAATCAGCAATAAATTGTGGTTTAACGCCATATTTTTTCGTAATATCATTAGAATTTAAAATTGTTTGATCATGGACATTTATGATATAAATATTAGATGATACTAATTGAGCTAAGTCTTTATCATTACTACTTATCAAAACTTTATAATTATTTAGAGCATATATGTTTGATAAAGTACCAATAATATCATCAGCTTCGATATTTGGTATTTTTAATGTAGATATGCCTAGTTGATGTATTATATTTATAATAGGAGGTATTTGTTTTTTAAGTATTTGAGGCATTGGAATTCGATTAGATTTGTAATTTTTATACAATCTTGTTCGAAAATTATGTTTGTTAGAATCAAATATTATAATAATATTTTTTGGATGATGTACTTTTAATAGTTTAAATAACATGTTAATTATACCGTATATTGCTCCTGTATGTTCTCCATGTTGGTTCATTAATAAAGGATATGCATAGTAAGCACGATATAAATAATAAGTACCGTCAATTAACATTATAGTTTTTTTTTTAATTGTCATATTGGTGTTTTTGTTATCATGTTTAGTGTGATAAGTATTTTTAAGATTTATATATAGTCATAGATTTTACAGTGATTTTTTATCGTTTGATATTATTTAAACTTATAAAAGTTTATAAAAATAAATATATTAAATTAACATTATTTTTTTTGAATGAGAAATTGTACTAGAGATAAATATTTTTGAATAAAGTCATGAAAATTTTTTGTGTTCAAATTTTCATTTTTAATGATATATTTTCCATTAATAATAGTAGCAGGTATATATGGTAAATATAATTGTTCAACAAGTTGTTTGTTTTTTTGAATGATATAATTTATGGAATAACTATTCCATAATAAGTTAAATTTCTTTTTTGTGAGATTAGTATTTTTAATAATTTCATTTTTAATAATATTATCATTAATATGGACATTATTATATAATAATTTAAATAGTTGATGTATGGTTTTTTTTTCTAAATGTTTAACTTTAGTTATATACCAAATATGAGTAAGCGTCTTTTCTAATTTTTCATTAAAAAAATTTATATGATGAAGATTAAATTGGTGTTTTTGTGAGAATAAAATTTCCATTTTTTTATTTAATTGGAATTTATTTATTAATACATAACAATGAGGACATAAAAAAGAAAAAAATTCTGTAATTGGTTTCATGTGTTCGATTGATTGAGGCAACCGTGTATAGTGTTTTCCTTCAATAAATGGTTCAGCAATCAAATTACATGAAAATAAAATACTGATAATTATTAATAAAGTTTTCAATTTTTTCTCTAAAAAATGTGTATTGTATAGTATGAAGTATATATTTATTAAATAACTTGATTACAAGTTAATAAAAAATAAATTTTAAAAAATATATTAATATGATTAAAAAAAATATTATTTGATTTTTCCATGATTGATTTTTTATTAGACGTTTTTAGAATGTTTATAGAATAATATATTCTATATTGTATAATTTAATAAAAATATTTATTTTTAAATTGTATACAATACATTATTGTTATTTTAATTATTTTTTCTGTATGTTGATTGCACTGTAACGGTATATTTTATTCGATAAAAAATTATTTATAAATTTTAATTTATAAATATTAATTATATTGTATAATAATATTAATTATATATTATATATTTATTAATTATTTGATTAATAAATTAATTATAAAAAAAGTTTATAGAAATTGATTTTTCAGAAAAATATTTTTTTTTGATTACTATAAGTTTTTAAATTAAAAACTTAAATTGAATTGATAATTATTTTTAACTATATACTACACATAGTGTTTATTTTTATGGATGATGTAAAACTGTGTTGAATCTGCATGATGATTACTAAAAATATAAATCAAACTAATATGTATACTCCTATGATTGAACAATATTTGTTGTTTAAGAAGAAGTATCCTCATATGTTAGTTTTTTTTCAAATAGGTGATTTTTATGAGTTGTTTTTTAATGATGCTAAAAAAGCTTCAGAATTATTAAATATTACATTGACTAAACGAGGGTATTCTTCTCATGGTGTTATTCCTATGGCGGGTATACCTTGTAATTATATTAGTCATTATGCAGCTAAGTTAATTAAACTAGGTATTTCTATGGTGATTTGTGATCAAGTGGGTCATAAATTAACTAATACAAAGGGATTGTTAGATCGTAAAGTTTCTCAAGTAATAACTCCTGGAACGGTTACTGATGAAAATTTATTATCAGATAAATTAGATAATATGTTATCAGCTGTTTATGAAAAAAATAATATATTTTATTATTCTAATTTAGATTTGTCTTCTGGTAGATTTTATGTATCAGAACATAATTCTAAAGAACAATTATTAGCTAGAATTGAATGTACTAATCCACAAGAGATATTATTTCCGAGTAGTTTTGCTTTTAAAGATTTAATTAAACATAGACATGGATTACAATCTCGTCCAAATAGTGAATTTGATGTAATTTTAGCTAAAAAAAATGTAAAATGTCAATTTGGCAGTAATAGTGTTACATTTTTGTCAATTAGTGATAAAAATGGTATGTTATCAGTTGCTGGTTGTTTATTAATTTATATAAAATCAATGCATTATAGTAATTTCCATCATATTAGGTGTATTAAAATAATAAAAAACAAAGATTACATTTATATGAATGCTGCAACTATTAAGCATTTATCATTAATGAATAATATTTCCGGTAAAAAAATTAATACTTTAAGTGATGTTTTAGATCATACAGTAACACAAATGGGTAGTAGAATGTTTAAAAGATGGTTATATGCACCATTACGTAATATAACTATGATTACAAATAGACATAGTAGTGTTGTGAGTTTAAAAAAATATATTCAACCATTAAAAACATTATTAATTCAAGTTGGTGATTTAGAGAGAGTTGTATCACGATTATCGTTGAGAACTGCAGTTCCTCGTGATTGGGTATTATTACGACTTGCACTTTGTTCATTACCTAAGATTCGTTTGATTCTATCTGAAATAGATAACAAATATTTACAATCTCTGTTGTATTCAATTGGAGTTTTTTCTGACTTATTATCTTTATTGCATAAAGCTATTGCAATATGTCCATCTGTACACATTCGAGATGGTAATGTTATAGCAGATAACTATAATTTGCAATTAGATCAATTGCGATCCATTAAAAATTCATCTAAAGATGTATTATGTGACATTAAATTAAAGGAAAGTATAAAATTAGGTGTTGATAATTTAAAAATTGGTTGTAACAATGCAATTGGTTATTATATTCAAATTAATAACAAATATTTAAATTTGATACCTAACAATTATGTAAAAAAACAAACTTTAAAGTATTTTTCTAGATATACTTTTCCTGAATTGCAACAATTTCAAGAAACGTTTTTAACTGCTAATTTTAGATTAGTGGAATTAGAAACAATATTATATGAAGGGTTATTTGATGTTATTTATCCATATTTATATAATTTACAAGATAGTGCACGTGCTTTGTCTGAATTAGATGTTTTGACTAATTTTTCAGAAAGATCAATTACTTTAAATTATGTTTGTCCTATATTAACAAATAAACGCGAAATTGTTTTGAAAAATAGTAGACATCCAGTAATTGAATTAATAGTAAATGAAGTTTTTCAGGATAATGATGTAGAATTAACATATAAAAAATCTATAATGGTTATTACTGGTCCTAATATGGGTGGTAAAAGTACTTATATGCGTCAAATTGCGTTAATTGTGATAATGTCTTGTATTGGTAGTTTTGTACCATCAACATACGCTAGAATAGGTAATATTGATCAGATATTTACTAGAATAGGGTCTTCTGATAATTTATTAGAAGGAGAGTCTACTTTTATGGTTGAAATGAGAGAGTTATCTAATATTTTAACTAATGCAACTACTAATAGTTTAGTATTAATAGATGAAATTGGACGTGGAACTTCGAATTATGAAGGACTATCTTTAGCTTGGTCTATTTTAGAATATTTTGCAAAAAAAATTTGTTCTATAACATTATTTTCAACTCATTATTTTGAATTAACAGAGTTATCTAAACGATTTAATAACATACATAATATGTTTTTTAGTATTTTAAAAAAAAATAAAGATATTATTTTTTTATATAAGATACAATCTGGTCACGTTAATAAAAGTTATGCATTATCGGTATCAGAATTAGCTGGTATACCAATAGATATTATTGCAACTGCTAAAAATAAGTTAAAACAATTTAATAATAAATCAATGGTTGATATAGACTTATTGAGTAATAATAAGTTTGATTTAGTTAAATTAATTCTATCTATAGAACCAAATAATATTTCACCTAGGGAAGCTTTAGATTTTATTTTTTTATTAAAAGCAAAAATAGAACAATTATGAAATAAATGGCATATTGATTATTTTTAAATTATAAAAATATATTTTTGATAACTAAATTGTAATTGTTTGTGTGATGAATTTTGTATAATTACAAAAATAATATTTTTTCTTGTATATTTAAGTATATATTTTAAATACATATATATGTTGTTTTATTAAATTGATTTTTATATATCAATGTACATAATATTTTTTGTTATATTTTTAATATATACAATATAGCATTGTACTTGTAGTACATATTATTAATATAAGTATTTATGTTTTTTATACTACATATTATTCGTTTATAACATAATTTAAAAAAATTGATTATATCTTATTTATATAAACAGTTTTTTATTAGTAATTATTATACATTTCATTATTTTAAATGTAATTATTTTATTTAAAAATATTATATATTTAAAAATAATATATATATATGTTTATTATCATATTATTTAATTCAAGAAATATGTTTTCATGGACATTTATACAATGGCTAATAGTGATATTTCAAATATTATATTTCCTATAGATGATAAAATTTTGTCATCTATAAATATGAACGTTAGTAATTTATCCCGTGAGCAATTGGCATGGATTTCTGGTTATTATTGGGGTAAAGCAACTGGAAGTAATATTAATGATAATTGTATATCTAATATTAATCCAGAATTATCGTCAGATATAATTACTATTGTTTCAGGTTCTCAAACAGGTAATGCTCATAAATTAGCTGCTGTTATATTTAATAAATTACATGCTAATAATTTTAATGTTCGTTTAATTAATATATGCGATTATTCATTTAAAAAACTTTCTAAAGAAAAATATTTTATATTAATTATTTCCACTCAAGGTGAAGGAGAACCTCCAGAAGAAGCTATTCCATTTTATAATTCTTTAATGTCTAAAAAAGTAGATCGTTTAGACCACCTGTATTTTTCTATTTTTGGATTAGGTGATTCTTCATATAATTTTTTTTGTAAAACTGGTAAAGATTTTGATAGTAGACTAAATGAATTAGGTGCACAACGTTTTTTAGATAGAATAGATGCAGATGTTGATTATAGTGGTATATCAGATGAATGGTGTGCAAAGTTAGTTTCGTTTTTCCAGAATAAATCTGTCAATATTATTGTAAATAATAATAAATTATCAGATTTCATTGATAAAAAATCTCAATCTATATTACATAAAGAATGTACGAAAGAAAATCCATTTTATGGTACTTTATTAGTTAATCAAAAAATTACGGGGCGAAATTCTATTAAAGATATAAGACATATTGAAATAGGTATATGTAATTCAAAAGTTAATTATAAACCCGGAGATGCTTTAGGGGTATGGTATGAAAATAGTAAAGAACTTGTTCTAAATATTTTGGATATCTTTAATATTGATAAGCATGAAGATGTCAGTATATTACATAATAAAACTGTGAATATATTTATAGCATTAACTAAGTATTATGAAATAACTGTTAATACAATTAATTTAGTTCAACGTTATGCTAAATTATCCAATCATGATTTTTTAGTTAATTTGGTATCTGATTCAAAAAAAATGTTGGGGTATATTAAAAATACTCCTATTCATTATATGTTTAGTGTATTTCCTACTAAGTTAACTTCGATTCAACTATTATCTTTGCTCAGACCATTAACTCCTAGGTTGTATTCTATTTCATCTTCTCAGCTAGAATATAGCGATGAAGTTCATATTACAGTTGGTGTAGTACAATATGCTGTTTCTAATCAAATATATCAAGGAGGTGCATCAAGTTATTTATCATATCGAGTAGAGGAAGATAGTAAAATTGGAATTTTTATACAGTCTAATGACAATTTTCGTTTACCGAAAGACGATAATATTTCTATTATTATGATTGGAGCTGGTACAGGTATTGCTCCATTTAGAGCATTTATACAAGAAAGAAAGTGTTTATCAGCACGTGGAAAAAATTGGATCTTTTATGGAAATCAGACTTTTTCTGAAGATTTTTTATATCAAAGAGAATGGCAGTCTTATTTTGACATGGGTTTATTAACTAATATTGATTTAGCATGGTCTAGAGATTCTAAAGAAAAAGTTTATGTACAACATAAAATTTGGAATAAGGGTCAGGAAGTATGGAATTGGATAAATAATGGTGCTTATATTTATGTCTGTGGTGATAAAACAAATATGGCTAAAGATGTTGAATCAATATTATTAAAAATTATTTTAAAATATGGATCAATGAATATTGATCAAGGAAATGAATATATTGATAATTTACGTATAAATCATCGTTATCAAAGAGATGTATATTAATGACTAAAAATAAAAAATATGCTCTGATTAATAAAAAACAAAAAATGTTGTCAGAGTTTGAACGTATTAAAGAAAACAGTAATTATTTAAGAGGTTCTATTATTGATGATTTGCATGATCAATTGACAAATGGTTTTAAAGGAGATAACTATTCTTTGATTAGATTTCATGGAATGTATCAGCAGGATGATCGGGATATTCGTCTTGAAAGAAAAATGCAAAAATTAGAGCCCAGGCATGCGATGATGTTACGATGTCGTTTGCCGGGAGGTATTATTACTCCATTGCAATGGTTAGCTATTGATCAATTTGTCAATGATCATACCATATATCAATCTATTCGTTTAACAAATCGTCAAACTTTTCAAATACATGGAATTTTTAAAAATAAATTAAAAATGATTCATAAAGTATTAAATAAAGTAGGTTTAGATTCATTAGGAACAGCTAATGATGTTAATAGAAATGTATTATGCACATCAAATCCCATTGAATCATGGGTTCATCATGAAGTATATTTATGGGCTAAACACATTTCTGAACATTTATTACCTAGAACTACAGCTTACGCAGAAATTTGGTTAGATAAAAAAAAAATCATGTCCACTGATCATGAACCAATTTTAGGTAATCGATATTTACCTAGAAAGTTTAAAACTGGTATTGTAATCCCACCAAATAATGATATCGATTTACATGCTAATGATTTGAATTTAATTGCAGTTGTATGTGATAATAAATTAATTGGTTTTAATGTATTAGTAGGCGGAGGATTATCTATTGAGCATAATAATCATTCAACTTGGCCGTCATTATCAATTGCACTTGGTTTTGTGTCATTAAAAAACATACTATGTATAGTTGAATCTATAGTGACCACACAAAGAGATTGGGGAGATCGAAGTAATCGAAAAAATGCTAAAACTAGATATACTTTAAATAAATATGGTATAGATAATTTTAAATATGAAGTTGAAGATCGATCAGGTATTAAGTTTAAATCAATTTATCCTTATAAATTTTCTATGCGAGGTGACGAGTTTGGATGGAAAAAAGGGATTGATAATAAATGGCATTATACATTGTACGTACCTGGTGGTCGATTATTAAATGATGAAAATAATTTATTTCGATCTGGTGTTGCAGATATTGCAAAAATTCATACTGGTGATTTTAGATTGACTGCTAATCAAAATTTAATAGTAGCAGGTGTTGAAGAGTCTAATAAAATTCTTATTGAAAAAATAATATTAGATTATCGATTAGAGTCTGAGTATTCTAATTTTGAGAAAAGTGCAATGGCTTGTGTATCCTTCCCAACTTGTCCATTAGCTATGGCTGAATCTGAGCGTGTTTTGTTTATTTTTTTAAAAAAAATAGAAAAAATAATGTTGAAATATAGTATTGGTAAAAGAAATATTGTATTTCGAATTTCGGGTTGTCCTAATGGATGCGGTCGATCATTGTTATCTGAAATTGGTTTAATTGGTAAATCTTTAGGTCGATATAACCTATATCTAGGTGGAAATAGTATAGGTACTAGATTAGCTTCTTTACATTCTGAAAATTTAAATGAGGAGAGTATTTTTAATACATTAGATAATTTAATTAAATTATGGTCCATTTATGGTGAGAATAAAGAAGAGTTTGGTGACTTCTGTATTCGATATAAAATTATTAAAGAAATTAAAAATTCTAAATATGATTTTTGGAATTAGTTATTATATAGGAGTTAATATGATATCAACATTAGATTTAAGTTATTTAAACAAATTAAGTTTAAAAAATCAAGTATTAGAATTAAATCAAATTAATATATTATGGAAAAATTTCAATATTAATCAAAGAATTGATTGGATTTTCGAGAAACTTCCAAAAAATATTGTAATGTCATCTAGTTTCGGTTTACATTCTGTTGTGTTATTGCATTTGCTTGTTACTGCAGATCCTAATATTCCAGTTATTTTTATTGATACTGGATATTTGTTTTTAGAAACATACCAATATGTTGATTTATTGACTAAGGCATTAAATTTAAATATAAAAATTTTTAGATCTAGATTATCTCCAGCTTGGCAAGAGTGTCGTTATGGAAAATTATGGGAACAAGGTGTTTCTGGATTGGAAAAATATAATTATATAAATAAAATAAAGCCTATGAAGACAGCTTTATCAGAATTAATGGCTCAGTCTTGGTTGTCAGGATTGAGATATGATCAATCTAAATTTCGTGCAAATTTAAAATATATTTCTATACAAAATAATATTTTTAAAGTATTACCGATTATTGATTGGTCTGTGGAAAAATTAAAAAAATATATTAGTAAAAATAATTTGTTATCTCATCCATTAACTAATAATGGATATGTGTCGTTAGGGGATATTCATACTACTCATAAATATGTATCTGGTATGTCATCAGATGACACTAGATTTTTTGGTTTGCAAAGAGAATGTGGATTGCACAATAAATGATGTAATTAGGTGTTGCAACATTATATTGATAACATCAAGTGATGTTTTTTATTAATATTAATTAATAATGATTTTATATTTATGATTGTTGTTTAGTAAATTTTTTTTTGTTATTTATTTATGTAATTAATAAAATATATGATTATTTAAATATTATGTCAATATCAATTAAAATTTTTTAATATTATGATATTTGATGTATAGAATAATAAACTGTTATAATTTATATAATTAAATTATTGATATAGTTGACTATTGAATATAAGGTTAAAGTGAATTATCTCCCTATTTTTTTAGATTTAAAATCAAAATGTATTTTAATAGTTGGTGGTGGTGTTGTTGCATATCGTAAGACACAATTGTTAATTAAAACGGGTGCTATAATTAAGATTTTATCTCATACTTTATCTCCTGAATTATTACAATTAAGTAATCAAAAAAAAATTATTTGGATCCAGGATGTTTTTCATGAAATGTATTTACAAGAAATATATTTAGTTATTGCAGCTACTAATGATCATGATTTAAATAAGGTTATAGTTGAATGTGCTAATAAAAAATTTTTGTTAGTTAATGTTGTTGATGATTTAAAAAAATGTTCATTTATCTTTCCGTCTATAGTTAATCGTTCACCAATTATTGTAGCTGTATCATCTAGTGGTAATGCTCCAGTATTGTCTAAGTTAATTCGAAATAAAATAGAATTATTGTTGCCATTTAAATTAGGAAAGGTTGCTACATTAGCTGGTAAATTACGTAATGTAGTAAAAAAAATGTTTTTTAAGGCTAGTGAACGTCGTTATTTTTGGGAAAGAATTTTTAATGGATCATTTATTGATGCAGTTGTTAACAATAATTTACCATTGGCTATGAAATTATTTTATTTATCGATGAATAACTTAAATAGAGCGTTAGGGGAGTTAATTTTAGTTGGTGCTGGTCCTGGAGATGTTGGTTTATTAACATTACGAGGTTTTCAAGTTTTACAACAAGCTGATGTAGTTTTATATGATTATTTAATACATAAAGATATGTTAAATTTAGTTCGGTTTGATGCTCGTTGTATTTATGTTGGGAAAAATACAGGTGATGTAAAGTTATCTTGGATTCAATCAGATATTAATAAATTGATTGTTGAATTAGTTAAAGATGGTAAAAAAGTAGTAAGATTAAAAGGTGGAGATCCATTTGTGTTTGGTAGAGGTGGAGATGAAATAGAAGCTGTAAAAAATATTGGTGGTAACTTTCAGATTGTACCTGGTATTACATCTTCTGTTGGAGTAACAGCATATGCAGGTATTCCATTAACACATCGTAATTATTCCAGTAGTGTGTTGTTGGTTAATAGTTGTTCAGTAGATTTTATTAACGGAATAGATTGGTTATCTTTATCAAAGTTATTATATACTATAGTAATATATATGTGTCGAACAAAAAGTAAACTAATTTTCAACACTTTATTGAAGAACAATTTTTCTCTTAAAACTCCAGTTGCAATTATTTCTAATGGTACTACAGTTCAACAAAAAGTACAGATTGGACAATTACATGATTTAGAAAAATTGATTAATCAATCTACTGGTCCTACTTTGTTAGTTATAGGAAAAGTAGTTTGTTTACATAAACAATTTCAATGGTTTAATATATCTAATATTAGTTAGAATTAAATTATATTTTTCATTAGGATGAACAAAAAGATTAAATATTATGTATAACAATCATTTAACTCATTTACGTCAGTTAGAGTCAGAAAGTATTTATATATTTAGGGAAGTTGCATCAGAATTTAGTAATCCGGTTATGTTATATTCTATAGGTAAAGATTCTTCTGTTATGTTGCATTTAGCTAGAAAAGCATTTTTTCCAGGTAATATACCTTTTCCATTGTTACATATTGATACTGGTTGGAAATTTCAAGATATGTATAAGTTTAGGGAAAAGATAATAAATAATGTTACTGAAGAATTAATTATTTATCTTAATAAAGATGGATTAAATTTGAATATTACCCCTTTTACTTATAGTAGTACTAAATATACGGATATTATGAAAACAGAAGGATTAAAACAGGCTATTAGTAAATATAAATTTGATGGTGCTTTTGGAGGAGGTCGTCGAGACGAAGAGAAATCTCGTTCTAAAGAAAGAGTATATTCCTTTCGTGATTGTTATAATCGATGGGATCCAAAAAAACAACGTCCTGAATTATGGAATAATTATAATAGTAAAATTAATCAAGGCGAAAATATGCGTATTTTTCCATTGTCTAATTGGACTGAGCTTGATATTTGGGAATATATTTTATTGGAAAATATTGAGGTTGTTCCTTTATATTTTGCAGCATCTAGACCTATATTAGAAAGAGATGGTAAACTATTATTAGTAGATGACATCAGTAAAATTTTAATACATTCAGATGAAATAATTACTTCACGAATGGTTAGGTTTCGTACATTAGGTTGTTGGCCTTTAACAAGTGCAATAGAATCTCATGCACAAACAGTGCCTGAGATAATTGAAGAAATGTCATTACTGACCACTAGTGAAAGGAGTAATAGAATTATTGATCATGATCAACAAAACTCTATGGAATTAAAAAAACGACAAGGATATTTCTAAGGATTATTAAATATATGAAAAGTGTTGTTTTAAATAAAATTAGTACCAATTTTCAAGGTAATGATACTGATAAAACATTATTCAGTAAGGATAAAAGTTTATTAAAATTATTAACATGTGGTAGCGTTGATGACGGAAAAAGTACTTTAATAGGTTGTTTATTACATGATACTAAACATGTATATGATGATCAATTATCATCTTTAAATCAAGATAGCAAGCGATATGGAACTCAAGGAATGTCTTTAGATTATTCTTTATTAGTCGATGGATTAAAGGCAGAAATAGAACAAGGAATTACTATTGATGTA
Organism: Buchnera aphidicola (Eriosoma harunire); assembly: GCA_049942765.1. Lineage (GTDB taxonomy): Bacteria > Pseudomonadota > Gammaproteobacteria > Enterobacterales > Enterobacteriaceae > Buchnera_D > Buchnera_D aphidicola_D. The sequence continues at coordinate 185,647 of CP188086.1, forward strand.
GCATATAGATATTTTTCTACAAAGAAACGTAAATTTATTATTGTTGATACACCAGGTCATGAGCAATATACTAGAAATATGGTTACGGGTGCTTCTACATGTTCATTATCAATATTATTAATTGATGCAAGAAAAGGGATGTTGGAACAAACTAAAAGACATGCGTTTATTTCATATTTACTTGGTATAAAATATTTAATTGTTGCTATAAATAAAATGGATTTAGTAGATTATAAACATTCTGTTTTTTATTCAATTAGTAAACAATTTCTTAATTTTTTAAAAATTGCTAAATTTAGTTTTAAAGTTGAGTTTGTACCTATTTCAGCTTTATTAGGTGAAAATGTTGTTGTAAGTAGTGTGAATATGAATTGGTATACTGGATTAACGTTATTACGTATATTAGAAGATATTGATATTGTTTTTTCTCATAGTAATGAGTTAATTTTTCCAGTTCAATATGTTAATCGTCCTAATTTAGATTTTCGTGGTTATTCAGGTACAATAGTTGCTGGAAAAGTACATGTTAATCAACAAGTTAAAGTATTACCTTCAGGATTATTTACAACGATTAAAAAAATTGTTACTTTTGATGGTGATTTGTCTGTTGCACAATTAGGTCAATCAATTACGTTAGTATTGAATGATAATATAGATATTTCTCGTGGAGATATAATTGTGGATACAAGGTCTATATTACATCCAGTTCGAGAGTTATTTATCGATATGATTTGGATGTCAGAAAAATCAATGAGAATTAAAGATTTTTATCTTATGCAAGTGGCTGGGAAAAGAGTAAAAATCCATATTAAAGATATTTTATATCATCAAAATATTAATGATTTTACAAAAGTTTCTGCGACGAAGCTACAGTTAAATTGCATTGGTTATGTTCATATAATATGTGATGAACCAATTATTGTAGATCTTTATAAAAATAATAAAATTATGGGTGGTTTAATTTTTATTGATTTAATTACTAATATTACTGTAGGTGCTGGAATTGTAAGAAAAATTATAGATTTAAATAATAGTGTAATTACTAAAGATATGAAATTGTTTGAAATAGAGTTGAATTCATTGATTTGTCGTTATTTTCCAGAATGGAAAATGAAAAAAATTAATAAATAGGAGTATAAAAGTAATTTGAATAAATTAAATAAAAATAATTTAAAAGTTCATATGCATATTGTTAATCGTAAATTAAGAGAACAATTACATGGACATAAATCTGTAGTATTATGGTTGACTGGTTTATCAGGTGCTGGAAAATCTACTATAGCTAGTAAATTAGAAGAATATTTATTTAGAAAAAATATTAGTACATATTTATTAGATGGTGATAATGTAAGATATGGTTTATGTCAAGATTTATCTTTTTCAGAATTAGATCGCCAAGAAAATATGAGAAGAGTAGGTGAAGTTATTAAATTAATGATTGATGCAGGATTATTAGTGATTGCTGCATTTATATCTCCATTAATAGTAAATCGACAGTTAATTAAAAAAATTGTTGGTATGTCTAGTTTTTTAGAAATTTATGTTGATACTCCTTTAAAAGTTTGTGAAAAGAGAGATCCAAAGGGATTATATCACAAAGCAAAATTAGGTTTGATATCTAATTTTACAGGTATTAATGCTATTTATGAAAAACCATTATCACCAGACATATATATTAATGGATCTTTATCATTAACTCAGATAGTTCAGATAATTATATGTGAGTTAGAAAATAGAAATATTTTACAGTAGCTAGAAATATAAGATGTGCGTGTTGATTTTGAATTTTAATGATTTTTATTTCATTATAAAAGTATCTAATTTTTATTAGTTTTTATATAGATAAATATCTATTTTAGTGGAATTTATTCATCATATTTTACTAATTTTAATTATTTATTCTTAGTGATGTTAAATTAAAATATATTTTTTAAATTTTTTAAGATATTTTTAATTTAATTCTATTAAACATACAAATATTAATTCTTAAATATTTAAAAAAAAATGCATTAATTCATTGTAGTGTGATATAACCTACATAATGTGAGTTATTTATTTTTACTTCTAATAATTAAAATATTTTTTTTAAACTGTTTCTTATTTATATTTCAGGTTTTTAATGGAGATGTTGATTTAATTATATTAATTAAATATTTTTAAGTTTTTTATATTTTTTAGCTAAATATTTAAACTGTTTATTTATAGAAAAACAATATTTATATTTATAATAATAGATTATATATATTATTAATTTAATAATTAAATATTATTTTTTATTGATAAATTATTAATTTTTATTATTGATACATAATTTTTATTAATGTAACAAAAATGATATTTAGTAGTATTTAACATTAGTAAAGATCATTTATTGTGAATGTTAATAGTTTATATTATATATATATTTTTATGAAAATATAATTAAATTTTTAATTTATTTTAATTTCATGATTATTCTTATTTTATTTATATTTGTGTATGAGATATGGTATTTTATATGTTTGGAATATAGTTTTTCATAAAATAGATTTTTTATGTATCATATATCCAATATTTTTATATTTAATGATTATTCGAACATGTATGAATTACTTTTATATAAAATTATATATAATTGTAGTATAAATATAGATAATAGTTATTTTAGTTTGTTTATTTATTTATATTTATATTGTTTGAATATAATATTATTAATATACATTAGTTAAATGTATATATCTAAAAATAACATATAAATATAAAAAAATGCTACTTTATTGTTATTTTGTTTGTTTTTAACATATAAAAATGTTATTTAATATTTTCATTTTTGGTATCATAATTACATAATAATATTTATAATATTGATGTTTATTTTTTATTTATTTAGATAATTTATTTTTTATAATATAACGTCTATTATATATATGTAGTGATTGTCTGAAATTTTTTGGTTTAAAAAATATTTTTAAATATGTTTTTAATATTTATATGGAATATATAAGAGTATATTATTTATGTAATAATATGTATTTTCTTTCTAAGAGATTTGTAGTCTTAGATGAAATATGAAATTATTTTTTTTATATTATAAACATTGCTTCTAGTGTTAATTAATTCTATAAGATATATATCTTAATTTATTTTTGTATGTATATATGAATAAATATATTTGATAAAAAGTTATTATATTTTATATAAACAAATTTTTATAATATAAATTCAAATATTGGAGTTACAAAAGTTTTAGATGAATTAATATGTATTAATTGTTTAAATTGAATCAATTAGGAATAAATTAATGTTTTTGTTAAATTTTTATTATAAAAATTAATTATTTATTACGATAATATCGTTTCTTAATAAAAAATTTTTTAAATTATAAATAATGACAATGATGTATATAGTCACATATATATTGTTCGATGATTGTTATCGAAATATATTTTTATTATTGTAGTAAATGTAGTATTTATTTTTGATATATAATTTTTTTAATAACATATATTTTTATTTGTAAAAAATCGTTAATTTTTAATATATGAAACTATTTTTTTAAACGTTTTTTTGATATTAAGTTTAGTTAGTAAAAAATATATTTTGTTTTTTTTTATAATAACTGTTTAATTTTTAAAAATATTATTGTTTTTTTTTATATTTATTAAATATTATTAATATTAAATTTATTAATGTTTTACTCTAAAATAATAATACATTTATAAAATGTTTATAATGAATCAGAATAAGTATTCTAAACATCTATGATATATATAAAAATCATTTATTTTTTTTTGATTACATGTATTTTTTATTGATTTGATTTATTTTATATATTTTCATAGTTTTTTGTTAACCATCATTGTAAATGGTTAACAAAAATGAATATAAATATCTTTAATCAAAATCTAATTTTAATTATAATATGTGTAATATTAACTCTATTAATTAAAGAATTTGTTTTAGTTCTTTTCTACCATGATAAGGTGCTTTTTTATATCCTAATTGTTCTTCAATTCTAATTAATTGATTATATTTAGCTACACGTTCAGATCTACTCATAGAACCTGTTTTAATTTGACCAGATGCAGTACCTACCGACAGATCAGAGATGGTAGTATCTTCTGTTTCTCCTGATCTATGAGAAATAATTGTAGCATAATTAGATTCTTTAGCTAGTTTTATAGTTTCTAAAGTTTCTGTTAATGTACCTATTTGGTTTAATTTAATTAAAATAGCATTAGTAATGTTTTTTTTTATTCCAGTTCTTAATATATTTTTGTTAGTGACAAATACATCGTCTCCGACTAATTGAATTCTATTTCCTAATCTATTAGTTTGATATTCAAACCCTTTCCAATCTAATTCAGATTGTCCGTCTTCTATGGAAGTAATATGATATTTATCAATCAATGTTTCTAAGTAGTAAGTAAACTCTTTTGAAGTAAAACTTTTTTTTTCTCCTTTGAGATGATATTTTTTATCATTTATGTTGTACAATTCGGAAGCGGCACAATCTAAAGCTATTGTAATATCTTTTCCTAATGTATAATCAGTATTTTTAATACTATCATGTATAATTTGTAATGCTTCTTCATTGGAATTTAAATTAGGAGCATACCCTCCTTCATCACCTACTGCAGTGTTCATACCCTTTTTTGTTAAATTTTTAGATAATTGATGAAAAATTGTTGATCCCATGTGAATGGCTTCTTTAATATTATTAGCACTAATGGGTTGAATCATAAATTCTTGTATATCTATATTATTATTTGCATGTTTTCCTCCATTTATTATATTAATCATAGGTAATGGCATGGAAAAAAAACCAGGAAAACCGTATAGTTCTGAAATATATTGATACAATGGCACATGTTTAAAATAAGCAGATGTTTTTGCTATAGCTAATGAAACGGCTAAAATTGCATTAGCACCTAAGTTCGATTTATTTTCGGTGCCATCTAATTTAATCATCATTAAATCGATTTTTTTTTGATTAGTGACATCTTCTTGATATAAGAGTTCATTGATTTTTGTATTGATGTTATGAACAGCTTTTTTTACTCCCTTACCTGAGTAATAGGAAAGATCGTTATCTCTTAGTTCTAATGCTTCTTTTAATCCGGTAGAAGCCCCTGATGGAATTGAAGCTAATCCGATAAAACCACTTTTAATATGTACTTCTGCTTCAACAGTAGGATATCCTCTTGAATCAATAATTTCTCGAGCAATAATTTTATTTATTTTGTTCATATATTTCCTATTTATTAATATATTTTGTTTTAGATAATAAGTGTGAACATTTTTTTTGATTTTTATGATAAATATTTGCAGCTTTGATAAAATTAATAAATAAAGGATGACTATCTCTAGGTGTAGATTTAAATTCTGGATGGAATTGACATCCAATAAACCATGGATGATTGTTTAATTCGATAACTTCAGCTATATCATTATTAAGAGATAATCCGGTGATATTGAGTTCTGACGTAGACATTTTATTAAATAATGTATTATTTACTGTATATCGATGACGATGTCTTTCTACGATTTGATTTATTCCATATATTTTTTTTATTAAACTGTTATTGTGTAATTGACAAATATGATTTCCTAAACGCATTTCACCTTTTAGTGTCATATGTGAAAAAGTGATTGTATCTTTTTGATTGAGTTTTTGTTTTGTGTTATGATCAATAATATCGATAATAGGATATTTACAGTCAGGAAAGAATTCTGTAGAATTTGCTTCTTTAATTCCAATAACATGATGTAAAAATTCTATGATAGCTAGATGCATACCTAAACAAATACCTAAGTATGGTAATTTTGATTCCCTTGCATATTTGATAGCTGATATTTTTCCTCGGGTTCCACGATAACCGAAACCACCTGGAATTAAAATTCCATCTAAATGGTATAACAAGTTAATACCATCTCGATGTTCTATGTTTTGTGAATCTATTAATTTGATTTTAATATTAGTATGTGTTTTTAACCCGGCGTGTTTTATAGCTTCTATTACAGATTTATAAGCATCTGGTAATCCAATATATTTTCCAATTATTCCGATGGTAACTTTCTGGGTAGTACGAGATTCTTCATTTATTACTTGTATCCATGTTGATAAATCTGCTTTTGGTGCTTTTATGTTAAAATAATTACAAATGTAGTGATCGACTCCTTGTTTATGAAGTATATCCGGTATTTTATAGATAGAACTGAGATCTTGTAAAGAAATTACTGCATTTTCAGGAATATTACAAAATTGAGCGATTTTCTTTTTTTCTAATTTAGGTACCGTTCGTTCTGAACGACAAATTAACATATCTGGTTGTATACCGATAGATAATAATTCTTTGACTGAATGTTGTGTTGGTTTAGTTTTTATTTCTTTTGATACAGAAATATAAGGTACTAATGTTAAGTGTATGTATAAAATATTTTTTTTGTTTAAATCAGTCGCCATTTGACGAATGGCTTCTAAGAATGGGAGAGATTCTATGTCACCAACTGTACCTCCAATTTCTACAATAGAAATTTGATTATTTCTAGATCCTTTAATAATTCTTTTTTTAATTTCATCAGTAATATGTGGTACTACTTGAACAGTAGAACCTAAATAGTCACCTCTTCTTTCTTTTTTTAAGACTTCTAAATAAACACTACCTGTAGTAAAATTATTTAAATGTGTCATTTTTTTTTTTATAAATCGTTCATAATGTCCTAAATCTAGATCTGTTTCAGCGCCATCTTCAGTCACAAATACTTCTCCATGTTGAATCGGACTGATTGTACCTGGATCGACATTAATGTATGGATCTAATTTCATTATTGTAACTTTTAATTTTTTAGCTTCTAATATAGCAGCTAATGACGCTGATGCAATGCCTTTACCTAAGGATGATACAACTCCTCCAGTAATAAAAATATAATTTGTTTTCATGCTAAACCAAAGATATAAAATCATCAATTATGTAATAAAATATTAAATATTTATTGTTTATTGATAATTATTTTTTTTAAAATTTTATGTAAATTATATTACATATATGTAGTTCATTGATATTTTTATTTTTTAATTTATATTAATTAACATAAAAAATTGTAATTTTAATATTAATTATCTTGTTTAGTTTTAATATGGATGTTTAGATGTTATTTATTAGTTTAATAATTTCATTCAGTATTTTTTTTGTTATTTTTTAGAGTAGTGATTTGATTAAAAACAAAATAATTATTTTTAATAGATTCCATGTAGAAGTAACCTTCTCTTTCAAATTGAAATCTGGAATATAAATCATGTTTTTTAACATTTGATTCTACAAAACCAATTTTATTAATTAAAGATGTTTTATTGATTTGGTTTAAAAAGTTTTTATCATGATCTGGATTTTTAATATGAAATAAATTATTGTATATGTTAAATATTGCTTTTTGTGCATTTTTTTGAGAAATCCAATGTATAACTCCATTTATTTTTCTGTCAGTTGGGTTTTTACCTAATGTATTTTTATCATATGTACATAATATTGTATCTATATCATTGTTTTCATTTTTTATCACATTTGTTACTTTTATAACATATGAATGACGTAATCTCACTTCTTGGTTAATGGTTAATCTTTTATAATAGAGATGTGTTGTTTCAGAAAAATCAGATTTATCGATATATAGTTCTCGGCTAAATAATATTGTTCTAGTTCCAAATTCTGGTTTTTGAGGATGGTTAGGTACTTTTAATAGTTCATCTTTATTATCATTATAATTGATAATAATTATTTTGATTGGGTTTAAAATAGCCATCATGCGATAGGCTGTTTGATTTAGTTCTTGTCTAATACAGGATTCTAAGAGAGATAATTCAATTGTTTGTTCTTGTTTAGTAATACCTATTTTGTTACAAAAATTTATTATTGAATTAGGTGTGTAACCTCTTTTTCGTAAACCGGATAAAGTTGGTATTCTAGGATCATCCCATCCCTTTACTATTTTTTTGTCAATTAAAATTTTCAGTTTTCTTTTAGAAAGTATAGTGTATTCTAAATTTAATCTAGAATATTCATATTGATTCGGTTTATGACTTATATTTAAGTTATTGATGATCCAATTATATATTTGTCGATTATCTGTGAACTCTAGTGTACATAATGAGTGTGAGATGTTTTCGATAGAGTCAGCAAGGCAATGACTAAAATCATATGTAGGATAAATATACCATGTTTGATGATAATTTTTGTCAGATAGAAATATAATTCTATATAAAACAGGATCTCTTAAGACAATATTATGAGATTGCATATTTATTTTTGCTCGTAAACATGCTTCTCCAGGTTTAAATTTACCTATTTTCATCTTTTCAAAAAGAATTAAATTAGTTTTAATACTGTTATTACGATAAGGACTATTCTTACCAGGTGTTGTTAAAGTACCTCGATATTCACGAATTTGTTGTTTGTTCAATAAATCTACATATGCTAAGTTTTTGTTAATAAGTTCGATTGCATAATCATAGAGTGTATTAAAATAATAAGAAGTATAAGTTATCTCTCCAGACCATTGAAAACCCAACCATCTTATATCATCTTGTATAGATTTTATGTATTTTTTTTTTATTTTTTTTGGATTGGTGTCGTCAAATCTAAGATTACAACTTCCTTTATAATAATTAGCTAAACCAAAATTGAGACAGAGTGCTTTTGCGTGTCCTAGATGTAAATAACCATTAGGTTCTGGTGGAAATCTTGTTTTTAAAATTTTATTTTTATTTTTTTTTAAATCTAAATTAATGATTTTTGTTATGAAATGATGTTGTGAGTTCATATTTTTATAATATAACTTTATTAGTTATTGTTAATTGAATTATTCTATATAATATTTTGATGTAAAAATTGTAAAAAAAATAATTACATATTATAGATGATTTGTTACAGGATTAGTATCAATACTATTGATGACAATTTAAAACTATAGTATAATATTTTAAAAATAATTTATATTTTTTTGTATATACTATTTTTAATATATCAATTAGTAATAGTACATATGGCTATGTAGCTCAGATGGTTAGAGCACAGCACTCATAACGCTGGGGTCATGGGTTCAATTCCCGTCATAGCCAATACTTTATTTAATTATATTGTATACGATTTTAATGATTATTAATAATAATTGATATTTTAATTATTAATGTATCATATTATGTATTGGTTACAGGTAGATTATTTATTTTGTAAAAATAATTTTTATTTGTATTTAATAAATTTTATTTATCAGTTAGTAATGTTAATTAAATATAGTAATATATTGCGGGAGTGGCGGAATTGGTAGACGCACCAGATTTAGGATCTGGCATCGAAAGATTTGCGAGTTCAAGTCTCGCTTCCCGTAAATATTGTTTTATCAATTGATTAATTTTGTATAGTTATAAAAAAAAGATATTCATATTAATAAAATATGGGACATAGCCAAGTGGAAAGGCACCGGTTTTTGATACCGGCATCCCTGGTTCGAATCCAGGTGTCCCAGTAAAGTATTGTTATATATGGATATAATTATATATTTAATATGTGTAATAATAAATTGTATGTAGTTTATTTATTTATTAATTTCAAAAAAAAATATTTTTAATGTTATTAAACTATATTTTTTAAAATGCATATATAAAAATATTATGTATATAAAAATTGTTATTTTATTTTATGCTTATTATGCCAATATAGGTTTTTTTATTTTTAAGAAAATATTTAATTTTTACAATAATTCTATCAATAAAATTTTTAAAAAAATAATTGTATAGTTATAAAAATAATAGGTTTAAAAAGGTAATGATTAATAAGTTAAAAAAATCTGTAGCGTTACAAGCATTAAATTATATTACTGAAAACACTATAATTGGAATAGGTACTGGTACGACAATAAAATATTTTATTCAATCATTAGCTCATGTTAAACATTTAATAAAAGGAGTTGTATCTAGTTCATCTGTTTCTACTAAATGTTTAAATAATTTTGGGATACCTGTTTTTGATTTAAATGATGTGGGTTATTTATCTTTGTATGTAGATGGCGCAGATGAAATTAATTCCAGGTTGCAGATGATTAAAGGTGGAGGTACTGCTTTAACAAAAGAAAAAATTTTAGCTGCAGTATCAAAGAAATTCGTTTGTATTGTTGATGAAACAAAGCAAGTAGATGTTTTAGGTAAATTTCCATTACCAATAGAAATTATTCCAATGGCATGTTCCTATATTATATCTGAACTAAATAAAATAGGTGGAACACCTAAATTACGTAAAAATGTTATTACAGAAAACGGGAATTTAATTATTGACGTTTATAATTTAAAAATTGTTAATCCTATTGATTTAGAGATAAAAATTAATGCGTTGCCTGGGGTTGTTACTGTTGGTTTATTTGCTAAAAGAAAAGCAGATATATTATTAGTAGGTACTCATAATGGTGTAAAAGAAATTATAAATAATAATTAATATAAGTGGTTTGATCATTTTCGTATTGAAAAATAATTATTTTTATTTTTTAGATATAATTTTTAATTAAATGTTAGTAAATGTTATTTATTTTTTTAATATTATTATAGTGTAAAAAATTACAACAGTTTATTCTAACATAGTTAATTATATTTAAAGCAATATTTTTTGTATATAAATTTTTATATATTAATATTTTCTATGTAATATAAATTAGGAATTTTTATGTTAGATAGTAAACAGATCAGGAATATGATTCGATCTTATCGAAATAATCTTTCTATAAAAACTAGATATTATTCTGCTGTTAAAATTGCTGAATTAGTTCTTAAATTAGATATATTTTATTCATCTAATAATGTTGGAATATTTTTTTCTTTTGATGGAGAAATTAATACATATCCATTAATTTTAAAATTATGGTTGTATAAAAAAAATGTATTTTTACCAATAGTTACAGAAGATAATGAAAATCAGTTGATTTTTAGTCAATATTTTTATAATACTGAATTAGTGTTAAATAAATTTGGTATTTTAGAACCGAAACTTAATAAAAATTCGTTATTTTTTATAGATAATTTAGATATAATTTTTGTACCGTTGATAGCATTTAATAATGTTGGTAATAGATTGGGAATGGGACTTGGTTTTTACGATAGGACTTTATCAAAAAAAAAAATTTTATTTCTATTGGTTTATCTTATGATTTTCAATTTTTAAATGCATTTCCAGTTTATTCATGGGATGTTCCTTTACATTCTGTTTTAACTCCTAGTAAATATATACAGTTTAATTGATTTATAAAAAATTATATTTCATATGTAATTTTTATTTCGATATATTTTTTAGGTATAAATTATTTATTACTTTAATAAGTAGTGTTTAATATTAAAAGAATGGTAAAACAATTTAATCTTTCATTTAAGTAAATAAATTAATAAAAATAACTTTTCTTTAATAAAAATTAATTTATCGTTCATATCATATATGTGATTATATATCGATTATTTAATTTATTTATATTAAATATTTATTAAAATAATATATTAATTTGAAATTAAGTATTTACTTAAAGTATTTTTTGTGGTTTTCATTTATTTAAATGATATATTTTATATATAAATTTATATAATATTTTATTTAATTATATTTAGTGAGATAAGAATGCAATGGCTCAATATCTTTTTACTTCGGAATCAGTATCTGAGGGGCATCCAGATAAAATTGCTGATCAAATCTCGGATTCATTACTTGATGCTATTTTAGATCAAGATCCTATTGCACATGTAGCTTGTGAAACTTATGTTAAAACTGGAATGGTTCTCATTGGTGGTGAAATTACAACAACTGCTTGGGTGGATTTCGAAGAAATAACTCGTAATACCATTAGAAATATTGGATATATTCATTCAGATACAGGATTTGATGCTAATTCCTGTGCTATTTTAAATGCTATAGGTAAACAATCATCTGATATTAAACAGGGTGTTAAACATGTTGATCCTTTTCAACAAGGCGCTGGTGATCAAGGTATTATTTTTGGTTATGCTACTAATGAAACTGATGTATTAATGCCTGCACCTATTACTTATGCTCATCGTCTAGTTCAAAAACAAGCAGAATTAAGAAAGAATAGAACATTGCCTTGGTTAAGACCTGATGCTAAAAGTCAGGTTACATTTTTATATGATTCAGGACATATCATTGGAATTGATACAGTTGTCGTATCTACACAACATTCTGAATTAGTATCTTATAAAGATATACAAGAATCTGTTATGGAAGAAATCATTAAACCAGTATTACCAGTAGAGTGGTTAAGCCGAAAAACAAAATTTTTTATTAATCCAACAGGTAGATTTGTTATTGGTGGTCCAATGGGGGATTGTGGATTAACAGGGAGAAAAATAATAGTAGATACTTATGGAGGAATGTCTCGTCATGGTGGTGGTGCGTTTTCAGGAAAGGATCCATCTAAAGTAGATCGTTCTGCGGCTTATGCTGCTAGATATGTTGCTAAAAACATTGTTGCGGCTGGATTGGCTGATCGTTGTGAAATTCAATTATCATATGCAATCGGTATTGCTAATCCTACTTCAATTATGGTAGATACATTTGGAACTGGTAAGATGAATGATAAAAATTTAATTTCTTTAATAAAGGAACATTTTGATTTAAGGCCATATGGAATTATTAACATGTTAAATTTATTAAAACCTATTTATTTAGAAACAGCTGTCTATGGACATTTTGGTAGAAATCAATTTCCATGGGAGAATATTGATAAATCTATAGAGTTGCGTGAATCTTCTGGTTTAATATTATAATTATGTTGTTAATTACTATATATTATTTAAATATAGTTAAATATTTTTTATTTTCATATTTATAGGTTATAGGATTGTTGATTTTTAATTAAGATTATTTTATTTATAGTAAAGAGTTATTCTCTATTTTTTGTTGTTTAATTAAGGATTGATTACATTCTTGAGAAAAAATTTTTTCTGAGGATTTATTCAGTAGTTTATTTTTAAATTGATAATAATATTGATTTGCTAAATCAATTCCTGATTTATGGATACCTTGATGTAACGTTTTTTCTAATATTTGAGCAGAATATGTTAAATCTGGATTTTCAATAGATTTCATTAATTCAATACATACAAGATAGTATTGTTTACTATTGCAGTTTTTATCTAAAATATTAGCAATAAGTAATAAGTCTTGAAATATCAAGTTACTAATAGTAGCTAAGGGAAATTGTTTATATTCGTTGTACAATATAATATGTTGTTTCGGTTTTCTACCTTCAAAAATAACACGATTCCAATTTTCGTATGTTATTTTTAATTCGTTTTTTGTCATTATAGGTGATTCTAGCATCAAACACCAAATTAAAAATACATCTAATAATAAAATTTGTTGTTTATTAATACCAATAGGAGTAAAGGGATTTACATCTAATGAACGTATTTCAATATATTGAATTCCTTTTTTATATAGTGATGTTAAATAAGATTCCCCTGGATTTAATATACGTTTTGGTTTCACAGCAGTATAGAATTCATTTTCTATTTGTAAAATATTGGTGTTTATTTGATTATATTCTCCTTGTTTATTTTTTAGTCCTATTTTTTTAAATTTAGGTGAAGTTGTATGCAAGGCGTAGTTCAAATAAAACAAATATTCTTTTATGTTATTAAATGTCATGTTTAATTGTAGTTTTGATTGATTTTGATATCCTAGATTACTGAGTCTCAATGAAGTTGACCATGGTGCATAAAAATCTCCTTTATTATTTTTTTTCAAGTAATGGATGTTATTTTGTTTTTTTATAAAATAGGGTGATATCATTGGTGATGATCCAAATAGATATGGAATTAACCATCCGAATCGATGATAATTTCTAATAATTTTTAGATATTCATTGGAAGTATTTTTTTTTGTGATGTTATTTTTTTTGTTCCATAATTTCCAAAAATTTGATGGTAGTGAAAAATTATAATGTACTCCTGAAATAGCTTGCATTGCAGAACCATATCTATTTTTTAATCCTATTCTATATAGTGATTTTTTTTTACCCAGTTTAGAATTTCCATATTGTGCTATTGGAATATTAGGTTCATAATTTAATAGATTAGGCATGCTAAATGGCCACATTCTTTCATTATCAATATATTTAGTGATAAAATGATAAGAATCGTTTAAAAAATTTATTAAATAATTAATATTATTACTACTAGGAGTAATGAACTCTAATGAACTTTCAGAGAAATCTGTTGTAATCCATCTATTAGTTAATGGCGATCCTATAAATTTAGGAAATGGTGTAAGTGATAATTTTCCATGAATATCTATTCTTAGTGTTTCACGTTCTATTCCTCTGAGTATATTGTTTAATTCGTTTGAATTTTCTTCTAGCCATTTTAAATTATTTGATATATTGGTAATCAAAATAACATCCTATTTTTATATATTATTGATTTTTTTAATAAGTTTTAATTAGATATTATTTATTGTTGTAATAAGTGTGAATACAATTGCATTGTATAGAACTATTAATTAATATATATAGGGAATATAATTTTTAATTATTAAATGAAATAGTAAAATATGACAATATTTATGTATTGCATCCGGAAGGATTCGAACCCTCGACCTTTCGGTTCGTAGCCGAATGCTCTATCCTACTGAGCTACGGATGCATTATTAATTTTTACGGTGAGAGAGGGATTCGAACCCTCGATGCTAAATATATTGCATACTCCCTTAGCAGGGGAGAGCCTTAAACCACTCGGCCATCTCACCTGAGATAACAATTTTAAATATGCTATGATGTTTGTATTTTAAATAATGATACGATTTTTTTCATTATAAAGCAAACAAATTTTATGGATATATATATTTAGAAAAAAAATAATATTTTAATTGTAGATGGTAGTTGTACATTTTTTATATTTATATTTGATATGTTATTTGTATTGTATATATACGTCTTACTATTTGTATAGATGTAAGACGTATTATATATTTTTAGTATTAGATTCGTGTTTTTTTTTCTGCTTGAATACGTTGATAAATCTCTTCTCGATGTACTGAAATTTCTTTTGGAGCATTGACTCCTAGTCTAACTTGATTTCCTTTAACACCTAGTACTGTAATAGTTATTTCATCTCCAATTACTAGTGTTTCTCCAACTCTTCGAGTTAGAATTAGCATACTGTGTTCCTTGCAAATATATATCGTATATAGTGAGAGTGGTGATTTTTTATTTAATATTTTTTTAAATATGTGTATAATGCAGTGTTAATTTTTTATATTTTTCAATGTAGATATTAAAGATATAGTTATATTTAAAGTTCTAGATTGTTTTTTACATGAAAAATGAATTATAATGATTGTTTAATTAATGTTTTAATATCTTCTATGGAAGATGTCAGTAGTTCTAGTTTAGTACTACCACCTCCTTCAGCTAAATTGGCTTTTCCTCCTCCATTTCCACCTATTTTTTCAATAAATTTTTTTGCTATAAAATTAGCAGGTATTATATGACTTAAGTCATGTTTAATACTAATAATAAAATATATTTTTTTGTTTATAATACTAGTAATTATGATAATATATTTATGTAATTTAGATTTAATGTTATCTGCAATTTTTCTTAATTGAATTGATTTTATGTTTTGAACTGTTCCAACAATCAAATTAATATTTTTTATTTTTATGGTGTGTTTTATTAATTTTTGTGCTGTATGTATAATTTTTTCTTCGTTTAATTCATTAATTTTGTTGATTAATACTGTTTTTTGTTCAATTAATTTTTTAATATTTTCGGTGATTGTAGATTCATTAGTATTTAAAATTGTAGTTATGTTGTGTAATATTTTTTCTTGATTATGAATGATTTGTATGGCATGTTCACCTGTAACAGCTGATATTCTTTTAATACCAGACCCTATATTAGATGCATCAATAATTTTAAATAGTCCTAGATCACCTGTTCTATTGCTGTGAGTGCCCTTGCATAGTTCTATAGAACAATTTTGTATAGTAATTATGCGAACAACATCATCGTATCGTTCATTAAATAATGCTATAGCTCCGTTTTTTTTAGCATTAAGTAATGTATCTGTTTTTGTTATAATAGGGATGTTTTTTGTAATATTAGAATTAATAGATTTTTCTATTTCTTTTATAATAGAAGAAGTAATTTTGTTTTGACATGAAAAATCGAATCTTAATGATTGAGAGTTAATATGTGATCCGTGTTGTGTAGTATTTATTCCAAATATATTTCTTAATGTTGCATGTAGTAAATGTGTAGCTGTGTGGTTGTTTTGAATGAGAATTCTATTTTTTCTGTTTATTTTGGCTAATACTAATTGATTGATATTAAGTGTTCCGGAATGTAATTTTCCTATATGTCCTATTGAATTTCCATATTTTTGAGTATCTTGTACATGGAAGATATTATTTTGATAAATAATTTGACCTATGTCTCCTGATTGACCTCCAGATTCTGGGAAGAATGTTGTTTGGTCAAGTATAATTATTCCTATTTTATTATGTTGGATGTTGGATGTTACTTTACCGTCTATAAAAATTTGTTTAATAATGGCATGTACTTCATGTTGATTATACCCACAAAAAGTAGATTTTATACAATAATTTTCAATATAATTGTATTCATTTTTAAATACATGTGTTTTTCTAGCTTTTTGTTGTTGTTTTTTCATTTCATGGACAAATTCTTGATGATTTATTTGAATATTTTGTTCTTTGCAGAAATCACTAGTTAAGTCAGCAGGGAAGCCATATGTATCGTAGAGTTTAAATACTGTTTTACCATTCAATATATGATTTTTCGTATGATTTATTTCTGATTTTAATAATTGCAAACCTCGATTAAGAGTTCGATTAAATTGTATTTCTTCTTGTTTAAGTATGTTTTGAATTTCTATTTGTTTGTTTTTGATGGAATTTGCTTCTATATCCATAGATTTGATAAGTGCAGGAATTAATTTATAAAAAAAGAGTGTGTTCATACCATTGGTATATGCATATCTTAAAGCTCTTCGAATGATTCTACGTAAAACATATCCACGTCCTTCATTTGAAGGTAATATGTTTTCTGAAATTAAAAATGCAGATGATCTTATATGATCAGCAATAATATGTATTGATTTTTTGTTATTAATGTTTATATTTGAATTTAATTGTGTTATTGATTTTATGATTATTTGAAATATATCTATGTCATAATTAGATTTTTTGTTTTGTAAAATTCTAGCAATTCTTTCTAACCCCATTCCTGTATCTACAGATGGTTTAGGTAGTAGTGTTAGTTTGCCATTTGACATACGATTATATTCCATAAATACAATATTCCAAATTTCTACTTGTTCATTTTGATTGTTTATTAATTTTTTTTTAGAGTTAGTTAAAAAATTTTCTGTAGTATCATAAAATATTTCTGTGGATGGACCACATGGACCAGTATCTCCCATTTGCCAAAAATTATCGGAATTGTAGTGTGAGTTATTCTTATCTTTTATGTATACCACTCTGTCTTTAGGTAATTTAATAATATTAGTCCATATATTATATGTTTCTTGGTCTTTAAAATATACCGTAACCCATAATCTAGATGGGTTTAAGTTAAACCATTTTTTTGATGTTAGTAGTTCCCAGGCATATATTATAGCTTCTTTTTTAAAATAATCTCCAAAACTAAAATTTCCTAACATTTCAAAAAATGTATGATGATGATTAGTATATCCGACGTTATTTAAGTCATTGTGTTTACCACCTGTTCTTAAACATTTTTGAATTGTTACTACTTTAGAGTGTTTATATTTATGTTTTCCTAAAAAGATATCTTTAAATTGATTCATACCTGCATTAGTAAACAATAATGTTGAATCGTTATGTGGTATTAAAGAATTACCAGAAATTATAGTATGCTCTTTTTCTTTAAAAAAAGATAAAAACATTTTTCGTATATTATTGCTTGTTTTTTCCATATTTTTATTTTAAAAAATAGTTATCATAATGAATATATTAATACACATGAATTATGTTATATGTGATAGTTTGTATAAATAATTATATCAGATATATAATATATATATATCAATAATCATAAAAATGATGCATTTCTAATTATGTTAAGTGATATTTAAATTTTCATTAAATATAATTAAAAATTATAAAAAGTATGAATTGGACATATAATGTTTGTTATGTTGAAATAATTTGTTCATTCTTATTTTATAAAAGATTTATATAGTGATATGTGTTAAAAATTTTTTTATATGTTACATGTTTTTAATTTTTTTTTGTTTTAATGAAATGATTACTATTAATATTAATTGATTTTTTAGAATTAATATTTATGGTTTATTTTTTTTTAAATTAAATGTTTTTAACTTTATTTTTAACAATATTTTTGGTATGTAACAGTTATATCTGATGAAAAGAAAAATTGAATTATTATCATATATTCCTATGTTTTTTTGTAAGAAACAGCGATTAGATAGTGTATTATCGGGGGTGTTTTCTCAGTACTCGCGTGAATTTTTAAAAAAATGCATTGTCAACAATCAAGTTTTTGTTGATAGGAAAGTTATTAATAAACCAGCAAAAAAAGTCATTGGAGGTGAAGAAGTTATTATTTTTATTATTATAGATGTTATAGATAGTTTTAAGCCTGAAAATATTGTTATTAATGTAATATATGAAGATCAAGATATTTTAATTATTAATAAACAGTCTGATTTAGTAGTTCATCCTGCTCCTGGACATAATTCTGGTACATTATTAAATGCTCTAATGTTTCATTATCCGGATATAAAAAATTTACCTAGGGCAGGTATTGTACATCGTTTAGATAAAAATACTACTGGTTTAATGGTGGTGGCTAAAACTTTTGTAGCATATCGTTCACTTATTAAAGTTATAAGAAATAGAAAAATGTCTCGTGAATATGTAGCCATCGTGGTTGGTTCTATGATATCAGGAGGTAAGATTGATAAACCTATTTGTAGACATAGTGTTTATAAAAAAAAGATGATGGTAAATATTGTAGGAAAAAAATCTGTTACGTATTATAGGATTATTAAAAAATTTCAGTTTTTTACGTATATAGGAATTACGTTAGAAACAGGTCGAACACATCAAATTCGTGTACATATGTCTAGTATTAATCACCCGATAGTAGGAGATAAATTATATATGAGTAATAATCCGTACTTTTCAAAAAGAAACAATCAAGATAGGAATAATATTAAAGATATTTTAAATTTTTATCGACCAGCTTTACATTCTACTAAATTAGGATTTAAACACCCTGTTACTAAAGAATTTATGGAGTGGATAATAGATATTCCTACAGATATGAAAGTATTATTGAATTCTTTGGAAAAATAATGGTGTATAACATACATGTGTCATGTTAGTATAAAAAAATTTTAATTAACATACTAATATTAATTAGTATTTGTTTATTAATATAAATATATGGTTGAATTTTAATTGTACATTACTAAATCATAGTATGTTAATGTTTTGATTGTTAATAAACATTTTTTAGTTATATATATTAATATATTTAATATGTTTATAACTAAATTAATATTTAAAATTACAATGTACTATTGTTTTTCTTTAGCACTATGAAAAATATTTTTTTTATGTAATCGGTGAGAAGCTGTTTGTAATGCCCATAGGTAACCTTCTAAACCAAAACCACATATAACACCTTGAGAGATATCTGATAACCAAGATTGATTTCTAAAGTTTTCTCTAGCATGAATATTAGAAATATGGACTTCAATAAAAGGGATTTTAACTGCTAATAACGCATCTCGTAAAGCTATACTAGTATGTGTAAAAGCTGCTGGGTTAATAATTATATAATGGAAAATATTATTAATTTTATGTATTTGATTAATTAATTCATTTTCTGAATTTGATTGAAAATCGTATAACTGTATGTTTAATTTTTTTGCTTGTTTTTTTAATAAGTTAATTAATTCTATTAGTGTATTTTGTCCGTAAATATCTGTTTCTCTTTGACCTAATAAATTAATATTTGGACCATTAAGTAATAAAATTTTAAATATATTATTCATAATATTTTTTTTATATAGTGCAATACAATAATTAGAGTGTATATTAATTTTTAATGTTTTATTTTTTTTAAAAGTAATTTAATTATATATAGATTTAACTAAAATTCAATATTTATATTTCATTCAGGTATTTTTTTTAAAAATAAAGATAAAAACGTGTAATTATCCCATATAATATATAATTAATTTTGATGTATTTAAAATATTTAACAATTTTTAATGTATTGTTTGTTATTTTAATGACAACTATTATGAGTGTATATATGAAACTAAATATTGTAACTGATCATTTATTAAAAATGAATAATATTAATTATGAAGATGTCCTTGGTCTTTTAACAGATTTATCTAATAAAAAATTAGATTATGGAGATTTATATTTTCAATCTCGTTATTATGAAAGTTGGATGTTAGAAGATGGTATTATAAAACATTCTAATTATCATGTTGATCAAGGAGTAGGTGTTAGAGCGATTAGTAATCGTAGTACTAGTTTTTCTTATTCTAATAAAATTACTTTAGAAATATTAAAAAAAAATATAAATATTGTTACTAGTAGTATTAATTTAAATAGACATGCAGTGATTAATCAATTGAAATTTTGTTTCACTCCTAATTTATATACGTTGAACAATCCATTATTAACTTTTAAGAACCAAGATAAAATAGACATTTTATATCAAATTAATAATATTGCTAGAAAAATAGATTCTAGAATTATAAAAGTAAATGCATATTTAGTTGGTATTTATGAAGAAATCTTAGTGGTATCTACTGATGGTAATTTGTCAGTTGATATTAGACCACTGGTACAGTTATCTATAAATGTAGTAGTTGAATCTAACAATAATCGTGAAAAAGGAGTTAGTAGTTGTGGTGGTCGTTATGATTATTATTTTTTTTCTCAAAAAAATTCGTTAGGAGAAGTTTGGATAGAATATTTAGCTAAAGAAGCTGTTCGTATGGCATTATTAAATTTATCAGCTATTGAAGCTCCTTCAGGAATGTATCCAGTAGTTTTAGGTAATGGATGGCCGGGGGTATTGTTGCATGAAGCAGTAGGACATGGTTTGGAAGGAGATTTTAATCGTAATAAAACTTCTATATTTAGTAATAAAATAGGTCAACAAGTAGCATCTAATTTGTGTACTGTAGTGGATGATGGATCTATTAAAAATAGAAGAGGATCATTAAATATAGATGATGAAGGTACTCCTACACAATATAATATTTTAATTAAAAATGGTATTTTAAAAAATTATTTGAACGACAAATTTAATGCTAAATTAATGGGAGTTGTATCTACAGGTAACGCTAGAAGAGAATCATATGCTTATTTACCTATTCCTAGAATGACTAACACATATTTGTTACCGGGTATATCTTCTCCAAAGGATATTATAAATAGTGTAGATTATGGTTTATATGCTTCTAATTTTTCTGGTGGACAAGTTGATATTACATCTGGAAATTTTGTATTTTCTACTTCTGAAGCATATATTTTAAAAAAAGGAAAAATTACTCAACCTGTTAAAAATGCTACTTTAATAGGTTCTGGTATGGAGGTAATGAATATGATTTCTATGGTTGGTAATGATTTAAATTTAGATACAGGTGTTGGAGTATGTATAAAAGACGGTCAAAGCATTCCAGTCGGTGTTGGTCAACCTACAATTAAAATTGATAAATTAACTATTGGTGGAGTTAATTAGAGATGATATACTAATTATTTTAGTAGTATTTTTATTTTACTTGTAATATTAAAGACTATTTAAATATTGTTATTTTATAGGACAATTTTAATATGCAGTCTAGCAGTTCATGCTGACTGCACGGAAATATATTATTTAATATTGATTTTTTCTTTAATACGTGCTGATTTACCACTTTTATATCTAAGGTAGTATAATTTTGATTTTCTAACATCTCCTTGTCGTTTTATAGTAATTGAGTCAATGATAGGGGAATAAGTTTGGAAAACTCTTTCGATTCCTTCTCCATTGGAAATTTTTCTAATAGAAAAAGATGAATTTAAATTACGATTTTTAACAGAAAAAACAGTACCTTCAAATGCTTGTAAACGTTTTTTATTACCTTCAATTACCCATACTTGTACTTTAACAGTATCTCCAGATCTAAATTTTGGAATTGTTTTAGTCATTTGTTCTTGTTCTAATGTTTGTATTATTTTATTCATAATTGTTAAGTTTCCTAAAAATGATTATTAATATATATATAATCTATATTTCTAATTTTTTTTATTTATATATTTTTGAAGAAAAATGATTTCTTGTAGTGTTAAATTTGATTTTTTTAATAGATGAGGTTTTTTTATCCAAGTGTTAGTTAGAGCAAGTTGTTCTCTCCATTGTTTTATTTTTTCGTGATTACCTGATAGTAAAATATTAGGTACTGTTTTATCTTCTACAAGATAGGGTCTAGTATATTGAGGATAGTCTAATCTATTTTTATAAAAAGAATCTGTTAAATAAGATTCAGTTTTTTTTATTACTCCTGGTTTAATTCTTGTGATAGCATCAATAAATACCATAGCTGCTAATTCTCCACCACTTATAATATAATCTCCAATAGAATATTCTTCATCTACTGCAATATCTAATATTCTTTCGTCTATTCCTTTATAACGACCACATATTAAAATTATTTTAGAATATTTAGATAATGAAAAGAATATTTTTTGTGTTAGTTTTTTCCCTTGTGGTGATAAATAAATTGTTTTTATTTTTTGATTATCGTGATTAGACTTAGCAAGTTTAATAGCTTTCAATAATGGAGGAGCTTTCATTATCATACCTACTCCTCCACCATATGGTTTTGCATCGATTGAACAACGTTGATTGTCAGTATAGTGTCTAGGGTTCCAAAAATTTATTATTATCTTTTTTTTTCTAATAGCTCTAGAAATAATTCCATATTGAATTATTGTTTGGAACATTTCTGGAAAAATACTGATGATATCAATATATGTTAAAATTGATTTATTTTTGTTATTTATATTTACATCGGCCATTCTACTGTAATCACTTTAGCATCTAAATTAATTTTTTTAATAACATGATTCATGATAAACGGAATTAATATTTCTTTTTTGTTTCTTGATTTTTTGTTCTCAACGAACAAAATATCATTTGCTCCTGTATTTATAATTTTTGTTACTAAACCCAATTTTTGGTAAGTGTGGTACACTTCGCAATTTATAATATCTTTCCAATAATATTCATAAGGTAATAAATTTGGTAATTGCTTTTCTTTAATTAGAATAGTTGAATTATTTAATAATTTGGCTTGATTTCTAGTATTAATTGAAATAAATTTTACTAAAAGTTTATTTTGTTTTTTTTTTCCAATAATAGAGTTTATAGAATGTAATTGATTATTGTTAGCAATAAACCATGGTGTATAATTAAATATATCTATATCAATGTTTGTGAACGATTGGACATGCATCCAACCTAATATGCTGTAGGGATTTAATATTTTTCCTATTTTTATAAAGTTATTTGTCATAGTTTAAATTAATTTTTTATTTTTTTTGATTAAAAATTTAACTTTTTTAGATAATTGAGCGCCATTGTTGTTCCAATATTCCATTCTATCTATATTAATGGACATACTATGAGATTTTCCTGTTGCAATAGGATTAAAAAAACCTATTTTTTCGATAAATTTTCCATTTCTACTAGATCTACTATCAGCAATTATTATTTTATAGAAAGGTTTTTTTTTCGAACCATATCGTGACAAACGTATTTTTACCATATATATACCTTAAAATTAAATGGATGAAATTATATGCATTATACTAGATTTTTTTTGATATGTATTTTAAATTATGAATAACTATAATAAGAAATTATATTATGATTTTTTTTATAAAAACAAATTATGTTTTATTTTGTTTAATATATTATTTATTCCTTGATTTTTTATTTTTATAATCATTCTTTTTGCTTCTTCGAATTTTTTTAACAAAGTATTTATATCATTAATATTTGTAGATGATCCTATAGCAATTCGTTTTTTTCTTGATCCTTTGATTATTTCAGGGTATTGTCTTTCTTTTGGTGTCATAGAATTTATTATAGCTTCTATTTTAATTAATGTTTTTTCATTAAAGCATGAATAAAAGTTTTGTATAAGATTTTTATTTTTTGGTATTTTAGTTAGTATATTGACTACATTGTCCATATTTTTTATTTGTTTTATTTGTGTTAAAAAATCGTTTAAATTAAATGCATGACCTTTATTAATTTTTTTAGTAATTTGATCTAGTTCTTTTTGATCAACTTGTTTTTCTATATTTGTGATAATAGATAATATATCTTCCATGCCTAAAATTTTTGATGCAATTTGTTCTGGTTTAAATGATTGTAAATCGTTTATTTTTTCTCCAGTTCCTATAAATTTAATTGGAATATTAGTTAAATAGCGAATAGATAATGCAACTCCTCCTCTAGAATCTCCATCTGTTTTTGTTAAAATGACACCTGAAATAGGGATTGTATTATTAAAATTATTAATAATATTAATTGAATCTTGTCCTATCATAGAATCTATAACGAATAGTGTTTCGATTGGTTGTGTTAGATTATAGATATTTTTTATTTCATTCATCATAAAAGTATTATTGTGAAGTCGACCTGCTGTATCAATGATTAATATATCATATATTTTAATTTTAGATTGTTGTAATGCAAGAGTAGTTATTTCAATTGGGTTAGATATATTATTATCTGGAAAAAAAAAGTCGATGTCGATTTCTTTGGATAAAATTTGTAATTGTTTAATAGCAGCTAATCGGTATACATCTATTGATGTTATTAATATTTTTTTTTTGTGCTGTTTTTTTATAAAATTACCTAATTTTGCTACAGTGGTTGTTTTTCCTGAACCTTGTAATCCTACTATTAATATTATAGCTGGAGGAGTAGTGGATAAATTAACGGTATTGTTTTTTGCTCCCATAGTTATAACAAGTTCTTTTTTTATAATTTTTAAAAATTCTTGTCCAGGAGTTAGGCAGTGATTTACTTGATCACCAATACATTTGTTTTTAATAGATTTAATAAAATTTTTAATAACTAATAATGAAACATCAGCTTCTAATAATGCTTTTCTTATTTCTCTTAATGTGTTTTTGATATTTTTTTCTGTAATTCTTCCTTGATTGGATATGTTTTTGATGGTTTTTGAGAGTCTTTCAGTTAGATTAGTAAACATGTTGTTATCCTTTAATAAATATTAAATATTTATATATTTATGCGATAAATTTTTATTTCATAAATAATTTTATACTTATTTCAATAATTTTTTTTGAATATAGAATATATTTTTTTTAATTTAGTTTATTAGCATGGTATGAACATATTTTCATGATTAACTGTTATTAAATTATATATAATTAATTATTTTTTGATAATTTGAATATTTATTATTAGAATTGTATATTTACATATATTAAAAATTATGTATTAATTTATATGTTTAATCTTGATTAATGTGTAAATATTTTATTTTAATATAAAATTAGTTTTTAACTATCTATCTTTATTTATTGGTTTTATTGGTAAGTTCATGTAATAGATTAGTTATGGATAATTGTTATTTATGATACTATTTAATTCAATATTACTATAATATGGTTTTTTTTATATTATAAGTATTATTTAATGTTCAATTAAATTTTATTATTTGTTGTTATTGGGGTAGTATCCTAAAATTTTCATTGATTTAACAATTTGTTGTAGTGATGAAAAAAGATTTTTTGTATTTACTAAATATAAATTATATAATACTTCAATATAAATGATTTCTAGTGAATTTTTGTTATCATTTGCACATAAGATAAAATCATTTATTTTAAAATTATATTTATTAAATATATATGATATTTTTTTTAAATTGTCGTTTTTTTTTATTATTGTTACTAGTAATCCAGTTACAATATTATTATTATTATTATAATAGTTCATTGTTTTTTTTAGAACGATAAAATGAGTAATATTATGTTTTTTATTACTGATGTTTTTTTTTAGTACAGTCAAATTATATAATTTTCCACTATTTTTATCACCTAATGTAGCTGCATTATGTTGTTTGTTTAATTTAATGTATTGCATAGCATCGGCAGTGCTGTTTTTATATTTTATTTTCCAATGACGAAATGTATTGATAAATTTGTTACATTGAATTAATGGTTGTGGATGAGTATAAAGGGTATTTATATTTTTTATAGATGTATTTGGTAATGCTAGTAAACAATGATTTATTTCTATATTTATTTTTTTTGTAATAAATAATTTAGTTTTTTTTAAAATATGACATATTTCATCAATAGCACCTGAATATGTGTTTTTAATTGGTGCAATTGCATATCCGTGTATGTGTTTTTCTGTTTTTTTAAATACGTCTAAAAAGTTGTGACAGGGAATTGATGTTATTGTATTTTTTTTATATTTTTCAATATATTTTAAAGTAGCAATATGAGAGTAAGATCCCTGAGGTCCTAGGTAAAATATCTTTTTTTTTGAACTTTGATTTATTTGTTGTATATACATCTTTTGTAAATAAATTGAATTATCTATAATTATTTTAAATATTTTTGTAATATATTCGATATTTATTTTTTTTTTATTAGCTAATTTTTGTATACTTTTTAATAGTTCTTTTTCTCTTTTTTCATCTCGAATAGGTTTATTTTTTTTTTGTTTAATTTCCGCTATTTTAATGGATATTGATTCTCTGTTTTTGATTAAGTTTATTATTTTTTTGTCAATTTTATTAATGTTAGTTCTTAATTGTAATATAGAATTGATAGATTTCATAATAATAACCTGTTAATTATTTAATGATGTTTATTGAAAATATAAAAATATTGTAATTATTTACATATAAATTAATAGATTTTTTTCAATGGTACATGTTTTATAATTAATTATAAATGTTTTAATAATAATTTGATATATAACCCAAGGTATTTTTTATATTTTTTATTATTAAATATATTGATATGTATAAATAATAATTTATTAATTAATATTAATTGGATAATTATATTATTATATCTGTAATAAATTTGTTAACTATAGTATATTGTGTGTGATATTAAAGTAATAAAAATAACACACTGTTATAAACAATTATAATTTTTGTTAATAATTAAGACGGTATTTGTTAATTTTTAATTAATGAGATAGTACTGCTTTATTGGTTTTTTTTTAAATTTATTAGGATAGTAAATCTATATTGAATTATATGTTATGTATGTAAATACAATTATGGAATTAACATAAATATAATAATAAATATTGATGTAATGAATTTATCGGATATATACAGTTATAAACGGTGTCAATGATATATATCATTTATTTTTATGTTGTATTTTTAATATCTTAAAATATTATTGGTTATAATTTTATTATATATTTAATTTTTAATTATAAAATTTTTTTATGTATTTGTATATGTATGTTGGATTTTATTAATGAATATATTTAATATAGTATATATACTGTAAATATATGTAATATTAGTATGTAATGAATAATATATTTTTCATAATTTATTGGTAGTTGGTTATGATTGTTTTTTGTGAATGATATTTAATATTGTGTTTATTAATAAATATATATAATTAGGTGAGTGATGAAAACGTTTTCTATTAAATCAAATAATATAATGCGATATTGGTACTATGTTGATGCTAGTGGAAAAATTTTAGGTCGGTTGGCATCTGAATTGGCAATGAGGTTACGTGGTAAACATAAAGTAGAATATACTCCTCATATGGATACTGGAGATTACTTGATTGTATTGAATGCAAAAGATATAGTAGTGACGGGAAAAAAATATTGTAATAAATTTTATTATCATCATACAGGGTATGTAGGAGGAATAAAAAAAATTTCATTTCAGGAGATGATGGATCAGTATCCTGAAAGAATTATTGAAATTGCTGTAAGGGGTATGTTGCCTAAAGGTTCTTTGGGGAGATCTATGTTTAAGAAATTAAAAGTTTATTCAAATAGTTCTCATAATCATATATCACAAAATCCACAGTTATTACATTTATAATATTATTGAGGTATGTAGTAAAATTATGGATATACAATATCATTATGGTACTGGTAGAAGAAAAAGTTCTTCTGCTAGAGTATTTATTAAGTTAGGCATCGGTAAAATTGTAGTTAATAAACGTTCATTAGAAGAATATTTTGGTAGAAAAACTTCATGTATGATTGTTATGCAACCTTTAGATTTAATGAAATTAAGTAATAAATTTGATTTTTATATTACAGTTAAAGGCGGTGGTATATCAGGTCAAGCAGGTGCTATTCGTCAAGGGATAGCTAAAGCTTTAATACAGTACGATGACACCCTTCGTTCTGATCTAAGAAATGCTGGCTTTATCACTAGAGATTCTCGTAGAGTAGAACGAAAGAAAGTAGGGTTACGAAAAGCTAGATGTCGTCCACAATTTTCAAAACGATAATTTTAGTTGGTGGTATGATTGTATTCTTATTCGAATATATATAACCCGGTATATACATGTCATACATAAAAACCGGGTTTATAATAATCATTTGATGATATATAGTTTTGTAGATTAAATAAGTTATGTGTATTTTGTTTAAAATTTATTTTAAATAAAGATAATAGAATCATTTTTTAATGTTGGTATATATAATTACAAATGTCGTTACATAGTTTTTTAATTCCTTTTTTTGTTTTAGTGGATATTGGGTATACTTTTTTTAATGATGGTAGATTTTTTAAGATGATTTTAATTTTATGTTCTATTTCTTGATTATTTAATAAATCAATTTTATTACAAACTAACCATCTTGGTTTATCATATAATTCTTGATTAAATGTTTTTACTTCATTTAAAATAACAAAAATGTCTTGTATAATTGATTGTTCATTAATAGATGATAAATCTATTATATGTAGTAATATTTTACATCGTTCTAAATGTTTTAAAAATTGTATTCCTAACCCCAATCCTTGTGAAGCTCCTGGAATTAAACCAGGAATATCAGCAATAACAAAGCTTCGATTAAATATTTTTACAACTCCAAGAATAGGATGTAAAGTAGTAAATGGATAATTTGCTATTTTAGGTTTTGCAGCTGAAATAGATTGTATTAGGCTGGATTTTCCAGCATTTGGTAATCCTAATGTACCGACGTCAGCTAATAATAATAATTCTAGTTTGATGTATTTTTTTTCACCCTTTGTTCCGTTAGTTTTTATTTTTGGTGTTCTATTAGTTGATGATTTAAATCTTGTATTTCCTAAACCATGCCATCCTCCTTTAGCAATTAATATTGTTTGTTTTATTTGTGTCATATCAGCAATAATTTCGTTTGTATTATAATTTATTACTCTTGTACCTATAGGTACAAACAATATAAGATCTAATCCTTTTTTACCGGAGCAGTTTTTTGATTTTCCGTTTTCTCCATGTTTAGCTGTAAATTTTTTTTTAAATTTATAATCTATTAATGTGTTTAAATTAGAAGAAATTTGTAACCATATATTGCCGCCATCACCTCCATCTCCTCCATTAGGACCACCTTTAGGTATAAATTTCTCTCTTCTAAAGCTAATACATCCATCTCCTCCATTGCCTGCTTGTACTTCAATAATAGATTCATCGATAAATCTCATCCTAAATTACCCATTAAAAAATTAATTAATAATATATTTATAATATTTAAATACTACAATTTTTTGTATGCATTAATGATTTTTAATTTTTATTTCAATTAGTAGTTTGTTAATTGTCAATCTATTAATTTTTATCTTTGTTTTGTATAAATAATAAAAATATTTTTTATAATTTAGTTTATGTAATAATTAAATTTGTAGTTACAAATTTAATTATTACAATATAATATTTAGTTATTTATAAAAGTATCTATTGTTAGTTATTTATACTTATTGTTTTTAATAAGTTGAAAATATTTTTAATTAGAGTTATTGTGACATTTAAGTAATGGTTAATTAAATATTATTAATTAATTTTATTAGATACAATATTAACGTAATGTTTTTTGTTTTTCCCTTTTTTTACAAATTGTATATAACCATTTTTTTTTGCAAATAAAGTATGATCTTTACCACAACCAACATGATATCCAGGATGAAATTTTGTACCTCTCTGCTTGATGATGATATTTCCAGAAAAGACAAATTCACCTCCAAAATGTTTTACTCCTAGTCTTTTAGAAAGAGAATCTCTTCCATTTCTGGTTGATCCTCCAGCTTTTTTATGTGCCATGACTTATCCTTGTTTATTGTGAATAATATTTTCTATTTTTATAGCAGTAAATAATTGACGATGACCTTGTTGTTTTTTATAATGTTTTCTTCTTTTAAATTTAATAATATTAATTTTATTATGTTTTCCATGATTAATAATATTAGCCTGTACACTACTATTAATAAGATATGGTGTTCCAATGTGTATGATATTTTTGTTAGCAATCATTAGTACTTTTTTTAATACGATTTTATCTCCAATTTCTTCACTTAATTTTTCTAATTTAATTATTTGTCCTTGTTTGACTTGATATTGTTTTCCACCGCTAATAATAATTGCATACATATATTACTCCAGTTGATTGATTTTTTGATTACATCTTAATTATTCTATAGCAGTTATTTTTTTTACGTATGGATATATTTTTCTTTTATTTTCATTAATAGAAATTTTGAATATTTTATTTTATTTGTATATATTAATTAGTTTAAAAAAAATGATATTTAGATATTAATCTAAATTATTGAAAATGATTATATTAAAAAAATATCATATAGATATGGTTGACACGTGATTATAAACATGTGATCTTACATTTAATTTATATTTAGTCGTTGTTTTAACGTATGATATTTTTCAGCATATTAGTAACGTTATAATTTTTTTTAAATTAATATTTAATGTTTTTGTTTGAACTATTGATAATAATTGTTAATTAAGTATTTGTAAGATGTTATATCTTATTACTTGTTGTTTATTAAATAAGTTTTTCTATATTTCTTTTATGTTGTTTGATTAAATATATAGTACGTTTTTTTAGATAATGTGTAACTCAATCACATTGAGTTTTATTTGTTTATATAGTATATAATATTAATAACTAATATTTTTTATAAAAAATTTGTTTTTAAGATTTGTGTATTTCAAACATTCTGTGTATGTAGATTAATATATTTGTAAGGATTATGTATATTTATAAAATAATATTTTATTTATAAAATGTTATTTTATTATTGGATAAATTATTCAATATTGAATACATTATTGAAATTTTCATTAAATATTATAAAAATAATTTGGATTGTGATTCATATTAATGAAAAATGTATGATTTTTTATCGTGTTTTTTAGAATTATTCTTTTTATTATAGAATATTTTTTAAATTTTATTTTTTTGTTTGATCCATTCTGTAGTGGTATATGTTTTAATAGATATAGCATGAATTAATTGATTAGAAAAGTATTGCATTAATGGAAGATAAATTGTTTGTTGTCTTTTTACTTTAGACATATTTAAGAAAATATCCCCTATAGCTATAATTTCAATATGATTGTTATCTCCTGTAACGTATATATTTTTTAGATCAATAGATTTTATTAAAATAGATTTGATTGTATTATTATTCATAATTAATATTTTTTTTGTTAATTGATAAATGTTTTGTTTTTTTTAATATTCGAAATATTTGTATAGATATAGATATAGATAATTTTATCATGTAAGTAATTTCTTTTTTAATTCATATCATTTTCGAATATATTTTGTCACAAATTATGTTACTTCAGTAGCATTGTTAGAATATTTAAAAATTAGTTATGATGGAAATTAAGCAGTTTGTTTTACTATTGTAGTATCTAATTTAATATTATTGTCGTGATGTTTTTCATAAACATTATAAAACAAAAATAAAAATAAATACAATAATTAAATTTTTAAATTTTATTAATAATTAAGTTAAATAACTATAAATATGTTAATTAATTGTTAATATGTATTATTAGTACAATAAATTAATTGGTAAGATACGATAACTTTTATATATAATATAAATTTAATTTACTAAAAGAATATTAATAATTTGATTAATGATCATTATTATATTTTTTTATAACTTTTTAAGTTGTGATTAAATATTTTTATTTTTAACAACATTTAATTGTTGATATTAAAATGAATTATTTATTTTAGGAGTGTGTAATTATGATTAATCAATTTCCAATGACAATGCGAGGGGCTGAGAAATTACAAAATGAATTGAATGAATTAAAATATGTAAAACGTCCTAGAATTATATCTGCTATTTCAGAAGCTAGAGAACATGGTGATTTAAAGGAAAATTCTGAATATCATAGTGCAAGAGAAGATCAAAGTTTTTGTGAGGGAAGAATTAAAGAAATAGAAAATAAATTAAGTAATGCACATATAATAGATATTACTACTATTGCTAATACAGGTAAGGTAATTTTTGGCGTTACAGTGAGTTTGTTAAATGTAAAAACTGATGAATTTTGTATATATTCTATAGTTGGTGATGATGAATCAGATTTAAAAAAACGATTAATTTCTATTAGTTCTCCAATAGCTAGAGGGTTAATAGGTAAAATGGTTAATGATGTAGTGAATATTACAACTCCAGGAGGTTTAGTAAAATATAGAATAATAAAAATAGAACATATTTAAAATATTAAATATATTAGTGAATAATAAATATTATTTATTTAATTTATAAAGATTTTTGTGGTATTTTAATGTGTATTTTTAGTATATTAATTTTATTAAATTATATTGATTAAATTTGAATTAATATATTGTATAGATAATATCTAGTCTTAATTGTTATTTTTAATTAATATCAATGAGTGTTTAGGTGTTGTTTTTGAGTCTATAATGTGACTTTTTTATAATTAACGTTATTTTTATTTTAAAATAATTCAACTATATGAGTAAACGACGTTCTATTAGTTCTAGTAGATGGTTAATTGAACATTTTAAAGATAAGTATGTAAGAGAAGCAAAAAAAAAAAAATTACGTTCTCGTGCATGGTTTAAGTTGAATCAAATTGATTTAAAATATAATTTATTTAAAATGGGCATGAATGTTATTGATTTAGGTTGTTCTCCTGGAGGTTGGTCTCAGTATGCTGTTCATAAAATAGGTAAAAATGGTAAAATTATTGCTTGTGATATATTACCTATGAAGTCAATTAATAATGTTAAGTTTATTAAAGGAAATCTAGAATGTCCGATAATATTACATCAATTATTGTTATGTTGCGAAAATATAAAAATTAATGTAGTAATGTCAGATATGGCTCCTAATGTTAGTGGTTGTATGTTAATTGATTTCAAAAATATGATTTTGTTAAATGAATTAGCATTATCTATATCTGTTCAAGTATTATCAAAACATGGATCGTTATTATTAAAAACATATCAAGGACAAGATTTTATTTTATTTTTAAAAAAAATACGTTCTATGTTTTTTAATATTAAAGTTTATAAACCAGACTCTTCGAGAACAAGATCTCGAGAAATTTTTCTTTTGGCTACAGGGCTAAAAAATTAATGATTTATTTTGTTTTTTAATAAAAAATATGAGGTTAATCCATTGAATGATATGGCTAAAAACCTGGTTCTTTGGTTTTTTATTGCAGTTCTTTTGATATCTGTCTTTCATAATTTAAGTGTTAACAACGATCACTATCAACAGGTCGATTATTCAACTTTTTTATCGGAAGTAAACCAAGATCAGATTCGTGAAACACATATTGATGGTCGTGAAATTGTAGCTACTAAAAAAGATGGTAGTAAATACATGACTTTTATTCCTATTAGTGATCCTAAATTACTTGATAATCTTTTACTTAGACATGTAAAAGTGATAGGTAACACCCCTGAGTCATCTAGTTTATTCACATCGATATTTGTATCCTGGTTTCCAACATTGTTATTGATTGGTGTATGGGTTTTTTTTATGCGTCAAATGCAATTAGGTGGAGGTAAAGGGGCAATGTCGTTTGGAAAAAGCAAAGCAAGAATGTTAGAAGATAATCAAATAAAAACTACTTTTTCTGATGTAGCTGGGTGTGATGAAGCTAAAGAAGAAGTTCAGGAGTTAGTAGAATATCTTAAAGAACCAGCTAAGTTTCAAAAATTAGGTGGAAAAATACCTAAAGGTTTATTAATGGTAGGTCCTCCTGGAACCGGGAAAACGTTATTAGCTAAGGCTATAGCTGGAGAAGCTAAAGTTCCTTTTTTTACTATTTCTGGTTCTGATTTTGTAGAAATGTTCGTAGGAGTAGGAGCTTCTCGTGTTAGAGATATGTTTGAACGTGCTAGAAAATCTTCTCCTTGTATTATGTTTATTGATGAAATTGATGCTGTAGGTAGACAACGAGGTACAGGTTTAGGTGGTGGTCATGATGAAAGAGAGCAAACTTTAAATCAAATGTTAGTTGAAATGGATGGGTTTGAAGGTAATGAAGGGATTATTTTAATAGCTGCTACTAATCGACCAGATGTATTGGATCCTGCATTACTAAGACCCGGTCGTTTTGATCGACAGGTTATTGTAGCCTTACCTGATTTAAGAGGCAGAGAACAAATTTTAAAAGTACATATGAAAAAAGTGCCTTTAGAAAAAAATGTAAATCCAATGATCATTGCTAGAGGAACTCCTGGTTTTTCTGGTGCTGATTTAGCTAATTTAGTTAATGAAGCTGCATTATATGCTGCAAGGTCTAATCAGCTAGTGGTATCTATGGTTGAATTAGAACAAGCAAAAGATAAAATTATGATGGGAACTGAAAGAAAATCATTACTAATAACGGAATTTCAGAAAGAAGTTACTGCTTATCATGAAGCTGGTCATGTGATTATTGGTTATTTAGTACCTGAACATGACCCAGTTCATAAAGTAACAATTATACCTAGAGGTCAAGCATTAGGTGTTACATTTTTTTTACCAAAAGAAGATTCAATCAGTGTTAGTAAACAAAAATTAGAAAGTCAACTTTCTACTTTATATGGTGGTCGATTGGCTGAAGAATTAATTTATGGATTAGATCGAATTTCTACTGGATCTTCTAATGATATTAAATTAGCTACTAATTTAGCTAGGAAAATGGTTACTCAATGGGGATTTTCAGATAAATTAGGTCCTTTATTGTATTCTGAAGAGGAAGGTGAAATTTTTTTAGGGAAAACAGTAGTTAAATCTAAATATATCTCTAATGAAACTACAAGAATTATTGATGAAGAAGTTAAATTATTGATAGAAAAAAATTATCAAAGAGCTAGAATAATATTAAACAAAAATATGGATATTTTACATGCTATGAAAGAAGCATTGATAAAATATGAGACGATAGATGTTCATCAAATTAGTGATCTCATGAATCGTGTATCTGTTAGACCACCTGTTAATTGGTGTGATAAAAATGTTGTTAATGTAGTTGTATAATCACTATATTTATTTTTTATGTTTTATTATTGTGTAATCTTAATAATTTTTGTATCTATAGTAGGTTTTTTTAAAACCTACTATTAATTTATTAAAATAAAAATTTTTGATTATTAATCATTAAATATAAATTTAAATTATAGTAATATTTTTTATTCACAGTGTTCTCAGCTGTAATGATTATTACTGATATTATTATTCATTGCATTTTTTTTTAATTATTAACATGGTATAGTATGTATACATTATATAATAATTTATGTTTATATTTTTAATATATAAAATAGTACGGAATTAGTTTATGTATAATTTTTTTTTATAGTTTTTATACTTGTATCAATTTTAATAATAGCCACAATTTTAATAAAACCAATAGATAAAACACATGGATCTTCTATTAAATTAGGTTCAATAAATTTGTTATTTCATTCATATAATAGAAATAATTTTTTAATGCTTTTAGTAGGTATTTTAATAATAATATTCTTCATTTCATCATTAATGTTATGTAAAATTACAACTCAAGAAGAAGTTGATAATTTAATTATTCATGATAATGAGAATGTAATAATTCATTCTAATAAAAAAGTTTGAAGACAGTTTAATTACATATAGGAATATTATATGAGTATATGTTAAATTGTTGTAATGATGTATTTTATACGTTGTATAATTAATTTTTTATATGCCGAAGTGGTGAAATTGGTAGACACGCTACTTTGAGGTGGTAGTACCTAATTTTAGGTGTACGGGTTCAAATCCCGTCTTCGGTATTAATATAATTTATTATTATTGTTATACTTATTAAGGTATTTTTATTTAAATTATGTTATTTATAACTTGTTAGTTATATATACTTTTATATTATAATCTAATTCATTTCTTATATGTAAACATATAATATGTAATATTTAATATTATTTGTTTGTTATTTTAATAAAATATAATTGTTTAAATTTGACATGTAAAACTCCGTATTAATCGGGGTTTTTATTATTTAATACATATTAATATTTTATATAATTAAATGGTATTTATTTATTGTTTGTAACATAGTTTTGTTTATTTTATATAATATTTTTATGTATATTATTTTTTGTATATTATTAATTTTATGTATACATGAATTTTAATAATTGTTTTTTTTAATTAATCAGTATTAGATTAATTAAAAAATAATTTAATAATACAAAATTATATTATTAGTTAACTAAAAGATTAGTAGTTTGAATTATATATATATACCATGGTATATTTTATATATAAAAAAAATACATATTATAACTAAAATTTAAAAATATAGAGATGTTAAATAGAACAACATGATTTATGTTATTATTATTTTGTAAATGAACTGAATTTAATTTTTATTAAATAGAGATTTAATCATATATTTTATATAAAAATATTTTGTATAGTGATAAATATAATATAGTTATAAAACTATAATAAAAATATATAATATAGTTTAATTTTTTAGGTAATGTGTAAAACACATTAAGGCTAACTAAGATGAATAAAGAAATCTTAGCTGTTGCAGAAGCTGTTTCTAATGAAAAATCTTTACCTAGAGAAAAAATTTTTGAAGCGTTAGAAGTTGCATTAGCAACAGCTACAAAAAAAAAACATGATAAAGATATTGACATTCGAGTGAGTATTGATCGAAAAACAGGAGATTTTAAAACTTTTCGAAGATGGATGGTTGTTAATGAAGTTACGCAACCAACCAAAGAAATTACATTAGATGCAGCATGTTTTGAAGATCAAAGTATGAAAATTAATGATTATGTTGAGGATGAAATTCAATCTGTTACTTTTGATAGAATAACAACTCAAACAGCAAAACAAGTTATAGTTCAAAAGGTTCGTGAAGCTGAAAGAGCTATGATTGTAGAACAATTCCGGGAACACGAAGGTGAAATTATTACTGGTATAGTAAAAAAAATTAATCGAGATAATATTATTTTAGATTTAGGTGATAATGCAGAAGCATTAGTAATGAAAGAAGATATGTTACCTAGAGAAAATTTCAGACCAGGTGATCGTGTTCGCGGTGTTTTATATGCAGTACATCCTGAATCTAGAGGTGCTCAGTTATTTGTTAGTAGGTCTAAAGATGCAATGTTAACAGAATTGTTTAGAATTGAAGTACCAGAAATAGGGGAAGAAGTTATTGAAATTAAAGCTACAGCTCGAGATCCTGGATCTCGTTCAAAAATAGCTGTTAAAACTAATGATAAAAGAATTGATCCTGTAGGTGCTTGTGTTGGTATGCGTGGAGCAAGAGTCCAAGCTGTATCTAGTGAATTATGTGGAGAACGAATTGATGTTGTATTATGGGATGAACATTATCCTCAATTTGTTATTAATGCAATGTTACCAGCCGAAGTTTCATCTATTATTGTAGATGAAGATTCTCATGCCATAGATATTGCAGTGGAAAATAGTAATTTAGCACAAGCTATTGGTAGGAATGGACAAAATGTTCGTTTAGCATCGCAGTTAACTGGTTGGGATTTGAATATCATGACAATAGAAGAATTATCTATTAAACATAAAAAAGAATCCAATAAAACTTTAATTTTTTTTCAAAAATATTTAAATATTAGTGAGAAAGTAGCTAAACTATTAGTTAATGAAGGTTTTAGTAAACTAGAGGAATTAGTTTATATATCGTTTAATGAGTTGTTAAATATTAAAGGACTTAATATTCATCAAATACAATATATTCAAGATACAGCAAAAAAAGCATTACATAACATTCAATTAGAACATAAACAACAAATTGATAAGCATTTAATTGATTCTAATTTATTAAATTTAAATGGTATGAACTATCCTATAGCTATTGCTTTATTGAACAAAAAAATATGTACCTTAGAAAATCTTGCAGATCAAAGTGTAGATGATTTAATGGATATAAAAGAATTAGATGTTATTGAAGCTGGAAAATTAATTATGGCAGCTAGAAACATCTGTTGGTTTAGTAGCAAATGTTAATAATAGGAAAACATAATATGGTGAATTATGTTAATTTACAATTACTAGCTGATGAAATCAATATTTCTATGGATCAGTTACTGCATAAGTTAGCTGATATAGGTATTATTAAAACAAAACATGATGTTTTAACTAACGATGAAAAAAAAATGTTATTTGAATCATTATACAAAAATCCAAATAGTAATGTAAAAACATTTGTATTACAACGTAAAAGATGTAGTACTTTAAACTTCTCCACAATTAATGGGAAAAACAAATCAATTCCGGTTGAAGTACGAAAGAAACATATATATTTAAAGAATGATATAGAAAAAAATATTGTTAATAACATTTCTTTAGAATTATCTCAACAGCGTAATAAAGAATTGTCTTCAGATCAGTTGATTAATAAAAAAAAATTATTAATTAAATCTCTCGTAACACGTTCAATATATGATACGAACACAAATCAGTTGGACAAAAAATACAAAATGAAAGATAGAAAAAGAAAAAGTTCCATTTCACCTCGAATAGTTATTGATGAAAAAATAAAATTAAATAATAAATTACAAAATTGGATAACGGAAAATAATAAAAATACTTTTTTTTCCAATAAAAGTCTTCGAATAAATTTTAGAGGTGATAAAAAAGATTTATTACTTAAAAATAATCGTCGTGATAATATTATTAATAATAAAAACATTTCGAAAAAAAATCGTTTTGATTTTATTTCTAATAAGAATAGTTTAAGTGATAAAAAAAATAGTTTAAAAAATAATAAAATTAATTTTACTAAGAATAGTAGTTCTTTATTGTTTAAACAACATTTTAAAAAACCATTAAACGTTATAAACAGAGATATAATTTTAAGAGAGACTATTTCTATATCAGATTTAGCTAAAAAAATGGCTGTTAAAGTTGATGAAGTAATTAAAACGATTTCTATGATTGGTGGATCATCTGATAATAATCAAATTTTAGATCAAGATATGGCTCAATTAGTAGCTGAAGAAATGGGTCATAAAGTTATATTGTATTGCAATGATCATTTAGAACAATCTGTAATAGAAGATAGATTAAATCAAGATTGTAAAAAAATTAATAATAGAGCTCCTATTGTAACAATTATGGGACATGTTGATCATGGAAAAACATCATTACTGGATTATATTCGTTCTAGCAATGTTGTACAGAATGAATCCGGTGGTATTACACAACATATTGGTGCATATCATGTAAAAACAGATAGTGGTATTATTACTTTTTTAGATACACCAGGTCATTCTGCATTTACTGCTATGCGTGCTAGAGGTGTAAAAACTACTGATATAGTTGTTTTAGTTGTTGCAGCTGACGATGGAGTTAAGCCTCAAACTATAGAAGCTATTCAACATGCTAAAGCTGCTAAAGTACCGATATTAGTAGCAATTAATAAAATTGATAAAATCAATTCTAATTTGAAAGATATTAAAAATCAGTTGATGAAGTATGAAATTGTATCAGAAGAATGGGGTGGTGATACTATATTTGTTAATGTTTCTGCTAAAACTGGAGAAGGTGTTAATGAATTATTACATTCTATCTTATTGCAATCAGAATTATTAGAATTAAGTACTAATTTTGATGGTATGGCTACTGGAGTTGTTATTGAGTCTTGTTTAGATAAAGGTCGTGGCCCAGTAGCAACTGTATTAGTAAAAGAAGGTAGTCTTAGTAAAGGTAATATTGTATTATGTGGTATTGAATATGGACGTATTAGAGCATTATTAGATGAAAGAGGTAGGGAAATTGAGTCAGCTGGTCCTTCAATTCCTGTTGAAATTTTGGGTCTATCTGGAGTTCCATTAGCAGGCGATATTATGGATGTTGTTAAGCATGAAAAAATAGCAAGAGAAGTATCATTTAATAGAAAAGATAAAAATAGATTATTAAAGTTATCAATGAAAAAAAATGTAAATCTTGAAAACATGTTTAAGAATGTACAAGATAATAAAGTTAAAGAATTAAATATTATTTTAAAAACTGATGTTCAAGGTTCGTTAGAAGCTATTTTAGATTCTTTATCAAAAATTTCGCATGATGAAATTGAAATAAAAGTAATTGGTTCAGGTGTAGGTGGTATCACTGAAACTGATGTTTCTTTGGCTTTAGCTTCTAGTGCTATTATTATAGGATTTAATGTTAGGGCAGATAATACAGCACGTCGTTTAATAAAATTAGAAAATTTAGATTTACGATATTATTCTGTAATTTATGAATTACTTAATGAAATAAAAATGTCTATGTCTGGTATGTTATCTCCTGAGTATAAACAAAAGATCATAGGATTAGCCATAGTTCGAAATGTTTTTCAATTTCCTAAAATTGGATATGTTGCTGGATGTATGGTTACAGAAGGTTCAATTAAAAAAAATCAATCAATTCGTATATTGAGAGATAACATTGTGATTTATGAAGGTGAATTAGAATCTTTACGACGTTTTAAAGATGATGTACAAGAAGTGAAAAAAGGGATGGAATGTGGAGTAGGAGTAAAAAATTATAATGATATACGAATTAATGATGTTATAGAAGTTTTTAAAATTATTTCAGTAAAAAGAATGATTTAATCATGAAAGAATTTTAGATTATAAATATATTGTTTAATATTTTAAGGTTGTAGATGTGAAAAAAGTTAATTTTAGAATAAATAAAATCAATCAAGAAATAAAAAAAACATTAAGTTTTATTTTATATCATAAGATGAATGATCCTAGAATAGATTTTAAGATTTCTATCTTAAATGTATCTATATCATTAGATTTATCTGTTGCTAAAGTTTTTTTTAGTGTATTACATGATGATCAGAAGAAAGAAATGATTGTGATATTAAATAAAGCAGCTATTTATATTAGAAAGTTGTTAAGTCAACATATATTTTTACGTGTGATTCCTGCTTTAATTTTTGTTTATGATGGTTCTTTTATTCATGGCATGCGTTTAACTAAGTTAATTAATCGTTCATTATCTATTGATAGTTCCATGTTATATTAATAACATTTAAAAAACATTATGTTGGGTATACATGTTTATTTATGAAATCAATGTTAGATATTAATGGAGTATTATTATTAGATAAATCTAAAGGTAAAACGTCTTATCAAGTGTTAAAAGAAATAAAGAATATGTTCTTAGCAAATAAAGCAGGACATACCGGTTCATTAGATCCATTGGCAACAGGTATGCTTCCTATTTTTTTTGGTGAATCTACTAAATTTATTCAATATGCATTAAACGCTGATAAACAATATTTAGTTATCGCAAAATTAGGTGTAAAAACATCTACTTCAGATGCTGAAGGGGAAATTATAAAGATACGTGCTATTAACGTTACCAAGAAACAATTATGTAATCAGTTAGGAAAATTTCTTGGTAATGTATATCAGATACCTTCTATGTATTCAGCAATAAAATATAAAGGAACACCGTTATATAAATATGCACGAAAAGGAATTGTAATTAATCGGAGTAGTAGGAAAATTACTATCTATAATATAGATTGTATATTCTTTAATCAAAAATATATTAAATTAAATATTTTTTGTTCCAAAGGAACATATATAAGAACTTTAGTGGATGATTTAGGAGAACAATTAGGTTGTGGAGCTCATGTAGTATCTTTACGTCGTATACAGGTAGATAGTTATCCTATGAGAAAGTTAGTTACTATAGATCAATTATATTTAATTAAAAATTGGTGTATTAAAAAAAAGTTAATAGTATCTAGTTATATAAACAAATTGTTATTGCCGATTGATTATCCATTATTAAATTTTAAAACAATAAAAGTTACTAATATTGAACTTAAAAAATTAATTGTAGGACAACACATACAATTGAATAAAATATTTAGAATTACTGAAATTGTTGTTCGTATTGTTGATGTTAGTTTAAAATTTGTTGGAGTGGGGTATATTGATCACCGAGGTATTCTAATTCCTAAAAGATTAATTTCACAAGAATAGTTGTTTATTTTTGTTTAAATAAATTATAATTGGTTTATTTTATGTTTAGAATTTAAAGAAATGAGGGTTTATATTGTGATAGTTACAACTACAACAGAAATAGTTAATAAATATGGTAAAAATAATAAAGATACTGGTACTACTGAAGTACAAATTGCATTATTAACTAATCAGATTAATCATTTACATAAACATTTTATTAGTCATAAAAAAGATTTTTGTAGTCGTAGAGGATTGTTAAAAATGGTAGCTCAGCGTAGAAAGTTATTAAATTATTTAAAAAAAAATAATCTTGATAGATATCTGTTTATCATTGATAATTTAAAATTACGTAGGTAAGGATTGTTAGTTTTAATAGAATCTCTTTGTGTATAAAAATTTCTTTATGAATTTTTAACAATCATTTGTCAAATATTTTAATAATATTTATAATTTATCATAAGTAATATCATGTATTTTTTGTTTAAAAAACTGTATGTTTTTTTTATATTAATTCCAGTGTTTTATTTTTATATGAAATAATTCATTGTATTTTAAGGATGTGATTTTGTTAACTCCGATTATTCGTAAATTTCAATATGGAAAACATATTGTTACTATAGAAACAGGAATATTAGCGAGACAAGCTACTGCTGCAGTCATGGTTAGTATAGAAGACACTTCTGTTCTTGTAACTGTTGTAGCTGATCAGACAATACTATCTAATCAAAAATATTTTCCATTGAGTGTTAATTATCAAGAGAGAGCATATGCTTCTGGTAAAATACCAGGTAGTTTTTTTCGTAGAGAAGGACGCCCTAGTGAAAATGAAACATTGATTGCTAGATTGATTGATAGACCTATTAGACCTTTATTCCCTAAATATTTTTTAAATAATATTCAAATTGTAGCAACAGTAGTGTCATTTAATCCTAAAGTTAAACCGGATATAGTAGCTATAATTGGTGCTTCTGCTGCATTAATGATTTCTGGTTTACCGTTTCAAGGTCCAATAGCGGCTGCTAGAGTGGGTTATATTAATAATAGATATGTTTTGAACCCATCCTATGATGAACTAAAAAATAGCACATTAGATTTAATTATTTCTGGTACAAAAAATGCAGTTCTAATGGTGGAAGCATCTGCTGATGTTTTAACTGAAGATATAATTAGTGAAGCTATTTCATTTGGTCATATGGAGCAACAAGTAATAATTGATAATATACAATCTTTATATCATGAAGTAAATCCAAAACTATGGGAATATCCTTTAAAATCTCATAATCAAATAGTTTTATCTCGTGTATCAGAATTAGCTAAAGTTCGTATTAATGATGCTTATACAATAATT
The DNA here is from genome assembly GCA_049942765.1 of Buchnera aphidicola (Eriosoma harunire). Classification (GTDB taxonomy): domain Bacteria; phylum Pseudomonadota; class Gammaproteobacteria; order Enterobacterales; family Enterobacteriaceae; genus Buchnera_D; species Buchnera_D aphidicola_D. Next base: position 229,595 of record CP188086.1, read on the forward strand.
GAAAAAAAAAATAGATTTAATGAATTAAATTTAATTAAATTGGAAGTGGTATCTAAATTATTACAGGAAAATTTAATCATTAGTGAGTTAGAAGTAGACGATATCTTTTATGAATTTGGAAAAAATATAGTTAGAAATAGAATATTAAATGGAGAATTAAGAATTGATGGTAGAACTGCTGATATGATTAGACCTTTAGATATTCGTGTTGGTATATTACCTAGAACTCATGGATCATCGTTATTTACTAGAGGAGAAACTCAAGCTTTAGTTTCAATTACATTAGGTACTTCTAGAGACGCACAAAATATAGATGATTTATTAGGTGATCGAGTTGAATATTTTTTATTTCATTATAATTTTCCACCTTATTCAGTTGGGGAAATTGGGATAATTGGATCTCCTAAACGTAGAGAGATTGGTCATGGTAGTCTAGCTAAGAGAAGTTTGTTAGCTGTTATGCCTAGCATGGATTTTTTTCCATATACTGTGCGTATTGTTTCTGAAATAACAGAATCTAATGGATCTTCTTCTATGGCATCAGTATGTGGTGCTTCTTTAGCATTAATGGACGCTGGAGTACCGATTAAATCGCCTATAGCCGGTATTGCTATGGGATTAATTAAAAAAGGTGATAAGTATGTAATTTTATCAGATATTTTAGGCGATGAAGATCATTTGGGTGATATGGATTTTAAAGTAGCAGGTAGTGAATTAGGTATTACTTGTTTACAAATGGACATGAAGATTGAAGGTATTAATAATGAAATCATTAAATTTGCTTTATTAAAAGCAAAATCAGCTAGACTGCATATTTTATCAATAATGGGTCAAGTGTTGAATACTTCAAGAAAGGAGATTTCTGATTTTGCACCTAGAATTTATAAAATTCATATTAATCCAGAAAAAATAAAAGATTTAATTGGAAAAGGAGGTTCAGTTATTCGTATGTTAACTGAGGAAACAGGTACTGTAATTGAAATTGAAGATAACGGAATAGTAAAAATTTCAGCTACTATAAAAAAGCAAGCTCAAATAGCTATCGCTAAAATTAAAGTAATTACATCTGATATAGAGGTAGGTGAAGTTTATTTAGGCAAAGTCACTCGTATCGTTGATTTTGGCGCTTTTGTATCTATAGGTATTGGAAAAGAAGGTTTAGTTCATATTTCTCAAATTACAGATAAGAGAGTAGATAAAGTAACAGATTATCTTTCAATTCATCAACAAGTATCAGTTAAGGTTTTAGAAGTAGATAGGCAAGGTCGATTACGTTTAAGTTTAAAAGATAATATATAAAGTTATTGTTTTTATATTATCAAACAGAGTATGATAAATATTTCATATTGACATAATTATTAATTTTTTAATGAATGTTTTGGTAATATTCAGTATTTTACTTTAAATATAACGATATATAGTATGAATACTACACTGTATGTTAAAAGTATGTTTACTATAAAATAGTATGAATATTATCATTATAATGAATAAAATTATATTAAATAATATATAAACATTTGAATACATTGGTGGTGAATTGTATATAATTGAAAAAAAATTACATTTTTAATAAAGATTACAGTTGTTTAAATTTATTATTTGTTTTTAGTGGTGATTTTTACTTACATAAAAATATATTTTTTTAAATAAATTATTTATTATTTTAATATCAATGTTGTTTTTTTTCGTTCATCATATTTTTTTAATTTCAACCCGGTTAACATTTTCTCATGATAATAATAAAAAATATTTTCATAACAAGTTATGTAGACTGGATTTAGTCACTAAAGAGGCTCATGTACTACATGACTTATACTGAAACTACATTTTCTGTTCTTGGTTTAAATCCTTTACTTATCAAAGCATTGAGTGACTTAGGATATATAAAACCATCCCCTATTCAAAAAATTTGCATTCCATATCTTTTAGAAGGTAAAGATGTATTAGGTATGGCTCAAACAGGTAGTGGTAAAACGGCAGCATTTGCGTTACCTTTATTACATAATATAAATATTAATTTAAAAATACCACAAATTTTAGTTTTAGCGCCGACTAGAGAATTAGCTGTACAAGTAGCTGAAGCTTTTTCTGATTTTTCGAAGTATATATTAGGTATTCATGTTTTAGCTTTATATGGAGGTCAGCGATATGAATTACAATTAAAATCTTTAAAGCAAGGACCTCAAATTGTAGTAGGTACACCTGGAAGATTATTGGATCATTTAAAAAGAGGAACTTTAAATTTATCTAATTTAAAAGGATTAGTTTTAGATGAAGCTGATGAAATGTTAAGGATGGGGTTTATTGAAGATGTTGAAACAATTATGTTAAAAATACCTAAAACACATCAAACGGCATTATTTTCAGCTACTATGCCTGAAGCTATTCGTCGTATTTCTCGTAGATTTATGAAAGATCCTAAAGAAATTAAAATACAATCTAATATAAATACTAGACCTAACATTAATCAATATTATTGGATTGTGTATGGTAAGAAAACTGATGGGTTAGTTCGTTTTTTAGAAGTTGAGGATTTTTCAGCTACAATTATTTTCGTTCGTACTAAAAATGCAACTTTAGAAGTTGCAGAAGCATTAGAAAAAAATGGTTATAATAGTGCAGCATTAAATGGAGATATGAATCAATCATTACGAGAACAAACATTGGAAAAATTAAAAGATGGTCGGTTAGACATCTTAATAGCTACTGATGTAGCTGCAAGGGGGCTAGATGTAGATAGAATTAGTTTGGTAATTAATTATGATATTCCTATGGATGCAGAGTCTTATGTGCATCGAATTGGTCGTACAGGAAGAGCTGGTCGTACAGGAAAAGCATTGTTGTTTGTAGAAAGTAGAGAAAGAAGATTGCTCAGAAATATTGAAAGAGTTGTAAAATTAAATATTCAAGAAGTGAACTTACCTAAATTAGAATTACTTAGTGCTAAACGTTTGAAAAAATTTTCTGAAAAAATAAATGCTCATTTAAATAGTTCTGATTTAGATGAATATTGTCTTTTATTACATAAGATTCAATCATCAAATGAATTAAATTTAGAAAAACTAGCTGCTGCATTATTAAAGATGGCGCAGGGAGAAAGACCTTTAATTATAAAACCAGATACAGATAGAACGTGTATAAAATCAACGTATATGTTAGGTAAGAAACATAAAACAGAGTTTACAAATCATAATAGTTATAAATATCGTAAAGATCGTAAAGATCATCTGGATATGAATATATATAAATTAGAAGTTGGTCGTAATGATGGTGTAGAGGTTCGTCATATTGTTGGTGCAATTGCAAATGAAGGTGACATCAGTAGTCGTAATATTGGTCATGTAAATATTTTTTCTTCATATTCTACTATTGAGTTACCAAAGTCTTTGTCTAATAATTTGTTAAAAATATTTTCTAGAACTAGAATTTTAAATAAACAAATTAATATTAAGATTATGCAGGATATTAAGTATAAAGAACGTCGTAATCATTTTCAGAATACTAAAAAACATATGGATCGTACCATGGTACGTCGTATATCAGATCATCGTTGGAAATCGTCTAATAATTTACGTATTTCTAGACGTAAAGTTGAATCATCTGTATTAGATAAAACACGCAATATTTAATTTTTATTGTAGATAATTGCATGTTATCTAAGTGGTAGATAAATGTGTTCTACCACTTTATTAATTTTATTTTTTTTTATAAGCTATGGCTTCAATTTCAATATTTACTTCTTTAGGTAATCTAGAAACTTCTACACATGATCTAGCTGGTAATAATAATACATTATTATCCATAAAAAATTTTTTGTAGGCTTGATTAATCGTATCTATATTGTTTATATTTGTAATAAATATTGTCATTTTTATTATATGTTTAATTTCAAAACCACCAGCTATTAAAATAAATTTAATATGATTTAAGGTGAGATACGTTTGATCAATTATATTTTTTGGTACAGAATTACATTCTGTATGTATAGGTATTTGTCCTGATGTAATTATAAAATTATCAATGTGTATAGCTTGCGAATAAGGACCTAGAGGTTTTGGTGCTTTTTTAGTAAATATACTTAACATAGTTTATCCTAAATAGGTATTTTTTATAGTTTCTGTATTAAAAATATAAAATAATATGTATTTTTATATTTTAATTATAGTTATTTATTAAAATTGAGTTTTATGTTTTATGTATAAATAATTATTTTTAATATTTTTTATAGATTTTGGTATATATAATGTATTTATAGAACTATAAAAATTATTTTTATGTGTTATTTAACATACCAAATGATATAATTTTTGTACTGTACAAATATACAATAATTTTTACATAATATTAGTATTAATATTTAATTTATGTATTAATGATAATTTTAAATATGAAACGGAATTATTAATTCATGTTTAATAGATGTATAAAATAACAACATGTTATACATCTATTATGATTGTCATTAAAAAATAATAATTTTTATATTAATTTTACTTGATTAAGGTATAGTACCTTTTTCCTTGTTTTTTATTATTAAATTTAATTAGTTTCATTTGATTATATAGTTTGTAGCAAATGAAATTTGTATTAAGGATATGTAATTGAATATATTTATGTAATAATCCATTATTTTTATATTAAAAGTATATTTCTGGTTTATATAACGTAGAGACTAATATTGATTTTATAGTATGTAATCTATTTTCTGATTGTTGAAAAATATATTTTTCATTTGATTTAAATACATCATTGGTAATTTCTATTCCATTGTTTAATCCATATTTTTTAGAAATAGTATGTCCTATTTCAGTTTTATTATCATGTAGTGATGGTAAACAATGCAATACTTTTACGTTAGGATTCTTAGTTGCTTCTATTATTTCTTGATTAACTTGATAGGGTTTTAATAGAGAAATTTTTTTTTCAAATGTATTACTAAGTTCACCCATAGATATCCAAACATCAGTATAAATATAGTCTGTTTTATGTACTCCATTTTTAATATCATCAGTACATAATATTAATTTATTAAATTTTTTAATTTTATTTTGATGGTGATTAAAAAAAGTTTTATTAGGCCAATATTGTTTTGGTGCTATAATTCTTAAGTTAAATCCAATTAATGTAGCAGCTTCTATGATAGTAGAGGCTATATTGTTAGTAGCATCTCCAATATATGAAATTGTTATTTGAGACAAATCATATTGATTAGGATTAAATTCTATAATGGTTAGTAAATCAGCCAATAATTGTGTTGGATGATATTTTTGTGTTAATCCATTCCATACAGGTACACCTGAATATTTAGCTAACATTTTTATATTATTATGATTATGACCTCTATATTGAATTCCATCATATACTAAACCAATAAATTTAGCAGTGTCTTCAATGGATTCTTTATTACCTAAATGGGTGTCTCCTGGCCCTAAATATGTTGTTTTAGCTCCTTGATCATAAGCTGCAATTTCAAAAGAACATCTTGTTCTTGTAGATGCTTTATCAAAAATGAGTGCAATACATTTTTTTTTTAAATATTGTTTTTCTATATTATTTTTTTTTTGTATTTTAAGATGTTGTGCTAATTTAATTAAATAATAGATTTCAATTTTAGTTAAATTAGATAGTTTAAGTATATTTCTTTGATACAAATGAATCATTTATTTTATTCCATAAATTAATTTAATAAATATGAATTTATAAATATTTTAAATATAAATATATTAATAGTATATAAATATATTAGATATTTTAGTTTATTTTTAAGTAGTATCTTACTTATTTTTGAATAATGGTATATAAAAATATAAATGTAATTGAAAGAGATTATTAATAGAATTAATTAATAATATATTCATTTTATATTTTAGATGAAGGTATGGATTTATTATTTTCTTGTTGATGAATATTTATTTTGTATATTATGTATGTTAATAAATTATTTTTATAATATTTTTTAATGTTTTATATTAGAAGAATAATTATTAATGTTTTATTTAATAAAATTTTTTTATTATATTAAATTTATTTTTTGAGTAAATATATTTTAATTAGTTAAAAATAGTATTTTTAGTGAATGATAAAATGTTTGTTGTTATATATATTTAATATAGGATATATATTATGGATTTTAAAATTATACAAAACATTGAATATAATAAAGATATAGAGTGTTTAGTATTATTTATTTTTTCATCATTAAAGTTATCTGATATAGCATATAAAATAGATGTGTGTAATAAAAATTACATTAGTCAATTAATAGATAATAATAATTTTACTGGAGAAATAGGTCAAGTTTTACTGATATGTAATATTAGTTATTTACATATTAAAAAAATATTATTAGTTGGTTGTGGAAATGATATTGATTTTGATAGAATTATGTATAATAAGATAATTAAATCCAGTGTAGCATTACTAGATAAACATAATATACGTAATGTTATTTATATGTTAGAAGATATTGATTTACTTAAATGTAGTATGTATTGGAAAATAAGATTATTTATAGAATATGTAGAAAAACATCTATATATTTTTTCGATGTTTAAAACGAATATTAAGAAAAATAATAATTTTAAATTTAAAATTTCGTTTTATATTGGATTAAAAGATAATTTATTTTTATCTAATTTAGGTTTAAAACATGGTTGTGTTATTTCAGAAGGGATTAAAATAACTAAAGATGTTAGTAATACTCCTCCAAATATTTGTAATTCATTATATTTTATATCTAAAGTTAAGGAACTATTTATAACATATAAAAATAATATATCAATTGATATTATTACTGAAAAAGATATGAAAAAACTAGGTATGAATGCTTTTTTAGCAGTAGGACATGGATCAAGTAATCCATCGTGTATGATGATAATGAAATATTTTGGTTTATCTCATAAGTCTACAACAATAAATATTGTTTTAATTGGTAAAGGTGTTACATTTGATACTGGAGGTATATCTCTTAAACCTGCTAAACTAATGTATGAAATGAAATATGATATGTGTGGTGCTGCAGCAGTGTTAGGTGTCATGTATATAATATGTGTATTACAACTACCTATTAACATTGTAAGTGTATTTGCTTTATCGGAAAATATGTTAGATAAACATGCATTAAGACCTGGAGATGTAGTTACTACGATGTCTAATCAAACTGTAGAAGTTTTGAATACGGATGCTGAAGGACGATTAATTTTATGTGATGTATTAACTTATATTAAAAAATATAATTCAAATATAGTTATAGATGTAGCAACTTTAACTGGATCTTGTGTAGTAGCATTAGGTAGACATTTTACGGGTTTAATGTCTAATAGTAATATTTTATCTAAGTGGTTAATTAAAGCTGGTAAAGAAACTGGGGATGAAATATGGAGATTACCTATTGTTAAAGAATATCAAGCAGATTTACATTCTTATGTAGCTGATATAACTAATATGGGGGCAGATAATCCAGCAGATGCTATTATAGCTTCTTGTTTTCTTTCTCGTTTTGTAGGACATTATAAATGGGCACATTTGGACATAGCTGGTACAGCATGGGTTTCAGGAAGTAGAGAGGGTGCTACAGGAAGGCCTGTGTTATTGTTAACACAATTAATATTTAATATGTTGAACATTATTCCTTCACTGTAAATAATGTTTAATTTTTATCAATAATATTATCATCCATTTTTAGTTTTTAATAAGATCATTTTAAATATATGAAAGAAAAATATAATCCTAGCTTAAATGAAAAAAAAATATATGATATGTGGGAAAAAAATGGATTATTTACACCTAATATGGATAAGGATAAAAAACCCTTTTGTATTGTTATACCACCTCCAAATATTACTGGAAATTTACATATAGGACATGCTTTACAACAAACTATTATGGACATTATCATTCGTTATGAACGAATGAAAGGTAAAAATACTTTATGGCAAGTAGGTACTGATCATGCAGGTATAGCAACACAAATATTAGTTGAACAACAATTAAAATTACTTGAAAAAAAAGATAAGTATGAATATTCAAGAGATGAATTTATTAAAAAAACATGGATATGGAAAAAAAAGTTGACTCAATCAATTAATAATCAAATGCGACGTTTAGGTAATTCAGTTGATTGGTTAAATGAAAGATTTACTTTAGATTCAGGTATGTCTATTGCTGTTAAAGAAGCATTTATTCGTTTATATGAAAAAAATCTTATTTATCAAAGAAAAAAAATATCGCATTGGGACATAAAATTACAGACAGTTATATCCGATCTTGAGGTTGAACATCGATCAGTGTTAGGTAATTTATATAGAATTTGTTATCCGTTGGTTTTAGATAAACATATTGATAGTAACTGTAATCATATAGTTGTTGAAACAACTCGACCAGAAACATTATTAGGAGATACTGCTTTAGCAGTACATCCAGAAGATAAAAGATATATAAAATATGTTGGTTTATCTGTTATGGTACCTATTGTTAATCGTATAGTTCCAATTATTGCTGATAAAAGAATAAATCAAAAAAAAGGAACTGGTTGTGTAAAAATTACTCCAGGACATGATTTTAATGATTATGAAATAGCTTTAGATCATAAATTACCTATGATTAATATTTTTACATTAGATGGGAAAATTAGACATGTATTACAAGTTTTTGATGTAGATGGAAAAGAGAGTGCTATATATACTAATGTGGTACCTAAGAATCTTCAATATATTCATCGAGATGTAGCAAGACAAAGTATTGTAGATATTTTAAATACTTCAAGTTTATTAAAAAAAATTATTTCTACTACACTAATTTTACCATATGGTGATAGAAGTGGTGAAGTAATCGAACCTATTTTAACTAATCAGTGGTATTTAAAGATGGCACCATTAGCTAAAACAGCGATAAAAGCAGTACAAGATGGAAGGATCGAATTTATTCCTAAAAAATATACAAAAATTTATTTTAATTGGATGAATAATATTGAAGATTGGTGCATATCACGTCAGCTATGGTGGGGGCATCAAATTCCAATTTGGTTTGATAAGCATAGAAATATATTTGTTGGTTATAACGAAGAAGAAGTACGAAAAAAATATAAATTATCTTTAGATACATTATTAGTTCAGGAAACTGATGTATTAGATACTTGGTTTTCTTCAAGTTTGTGGACATTTGCTTCATTAGGTTGGCCACGTAAAACAAATTTTTTAAAATTATTTCATCCAACTAATTTATTAGTAACTGGTTTTGATATTATTTTTTTTTGGGTTGCCAGAATGATTATGTTAACTATGTATTTTATACATGATGATCATGGAACACCTCAAATACCATTTAAAAAAATATTGGTTACTGGTTTAATTAAAGATGAAGATGGAAAAAAGATGTCTAAATCTAAAGGTAATGTATTAGATCCATTGGATATGATAGATGGTATTTCATTAGATCAGTTAGTTTATAAACGTACTAATTGTATGATGAAACCTAAGTTATCTAAATTAATTACTGAACGTACTAAAATAGCGTTCCCTAATGGAATATCTTCTACAGGTACTGACGTATTACGATTGACTCTGGCATCATTATCTACTTTTAATAAAGATATTAACTGGGATCATAGTCGTTTATTGAATTATAGAAATTTTTGTAATAAAGTTTGGAACGCCAGTAGATTTATATATATGAATATTAATAATACATTATCTTCTTATGTTTTTAAGCCTCATAAAGTATTATCAGTATTAAATAAATGGATTTTAATAGAATTAAATAATGTCATACGATCTTATAGAATGTCATTAGATATATATAGATTTGATGTAGCTGTAAATGTTTTATATAATTTTTTCTGGAATATATTTTGTAATTGGTATTTAGAATTCTCTAAAGTAATTTTATCGTCAACAATTATTAAATATCAACAGGAAACAAGATTAACTTTATTATATGTTTTAAATACATTTTTAAGATTATCACATCCTATTATACCTTATATTACTGAAAGTATTTGGCAACGTGTAATTGTATTATTTAGTAATAAAAATAATAGCATTATGATACAACCATTTCCTGAATATAAAAAAATGGATTGTGATGTAAAAGCAATATTGTCAGATATAGGTTGGATTCAAGAGATGACACATGAATTAAGAAATATAAAAAAAACGTATTCATCTTTGATAAATCACAATTTAATTACCATATATTTTAAATCACTTACCGTAGAATTTAAGTGTTATTTAAAGAGATATAGTGAATTTTTGATTCAATTATCTAAAGTAAATCGTTTAATTATATTGAATGATTGTGATTCGTTTCCTATTGGACTTCCAATTTATTTATTAGGAACAAAATGTGTACTATCAGGTAATAATTTATCTGATAGGGATATAAAAGATTATTTATTAAATGATATAAATAAAACAATATTGTTGTTACAACATAAAATTAAATTTTGTAAAAATAAATTATTAAATAAAAATTTTTTAAATCATGCTCCTGAAAAAATTATTCAATCTGAAAGAGAAAAATTATTTTTATTAGAAAAACAGGTATTTGAATATACTAATCGTCGTATACATTATATTAAATAATATTGTTTTGATATTTTTAAAAAATAATTGATTTTAATAGTAGTTATTTAACTATAATATTACATATTTTTGTATGTGTCTTTTTAATATAACAATTAGTTAGATGTGTGTAATATATATATTATTTTTATGATTTTTATATTTATGAAGAGTGATATTATATTTTTATAAAAGTAATTTATTAATTATTTAGTTTAAGTGTTATATCAGATAATATTTTTGTTCGTTTATTTTTTAACTACTTAGGATATTTCGTTATGGTATTATTGCATAATATTATTTCTAATAAATTACTAAAAAGTAAAATACTATATGGTAATAGAGTTACTATTTCTTTTTATAAATATATTTATATTAATGATCCAGTATTATTTCGTAATAATATTTATATTTTGTTTAGTTCTTTAGACATTTTAGGAAGAGTATATATTTCGCATGAAGGTATAAATGCACAAATTAGTCTTACAAAAAATGTTGCTTTACATTTTAAACAAACATTGTTTAATTTTTCTAATTTATTACAAGATATTCATCTTAATTTTTCAATAATAGATTCTAATTATTCATTTTGGGTGTTAAAGGTTAAAGTAAAAAAAAAATTACTTGCTGATGGTATTGATGATATACATTTTAATCATAAAATGTCTGGTCAATATTTAAATGCCATAGAAGTAAATCAGATGTTTTCTGATAAATGTGGATCTATTTTTGTAGATATGAGAAATAATTATGAGTATGCTATTGGGCATTTTATAAATGCCATTAACATTGATCAAGATACATTTCGAGATCAATTAAAAATAGTAGTAAATGTATTACAGCCATATCGTAAGAAAAATATTGTAATGTATTGTACCGGTGGTATCAGATGCGAGATAGCAACATCATGGTTAAAATATCATGGTTTTAATTATATATATCATGTTAAAAATGGTATAATAGGTTATGTGCATGAAGCACGGAAAAAAAAATTACCAATTCATTTTATAGGTAAAAATTTTGTATTTGATGCTAGGTTGTCTGAACAGGTGTCGGAGGATGTATTAACTGTATGTACTCAATGTAATTGTTCTTGTGATCAATATGTCAATTGTAAATTTTCATCTTGTCATTTATTGTTTATACAATGTAGGAATTGTATTATTAAATTTAACGGTTGTTGTTCATTTAAATGTCAACAATTATTTTTGAATCAATAATATAAATGTATTATACTATACAGTATTTTGTGATTTCTTTAATAAGTTTTCTAAAATATAGAATTATGTTGTTCATTGTAGTTATGAGAAATTAAATATTTGTATAACCAGTAATTTTATATATATTTTGGTTTTGATTATTTTGTCTGCATGATGAATATTAATATATATGATAAAAATATCAGATATGTTAATTAAATAAATATTGAATTAATACATTTAGTTAATAATAATGTTTGGAATTATTTTATTGATATATATATTTATATAGTATTTTTTTTTAGAAAATGTATTTATTATACAATAATATTTACTATATAATAAATGTTCCATTTTATTTAAAATAAATATGAATATTTATTCTATATTTTAATTTAATAAATAAAAATATTATATTTAATGTTTATAAATTCACATAAAACATAAATATAATTTCATATATAAAATATTTGTTTTCTATAAACATAGTGTATAACAATTAATATTGTATATTAGTTATTTAACCTTTATTTTATTTTTTTAAAATGTTTTATTAATCTAGAATAGATTTCGTTATGTATTTATTTTTTGTAATATGTAATTATTTTTTGTTATTAAGAATTTCTAATTCTTGCCATCTATTGAAAGCCTGATCTAACTCTCGTTCTTTGAGATGTAGTTCCTGCATTTGTAATGTAATTTCTTGTGAATTTTGTGTGTAAAAAAATTTGTTTTTCATTTTGTTTTGTAATAAAAAAATATTTTTTTCTATATTTTCAATTTTCTTTGGTAAATTATATAGTTCTTGTTTTAAATGATAACTAAGTTTTTTATATTTGTTATGTGCGTGTATAATTTGATTTGAAACATTATTATTGGTACATTCATTTTTTTGTTTTTGTAATTTTATTTTTTTTTGTTGTATAGTGGAGTATAAGTAATTTTTTATATCTGTTTTAATTATTTTGGAATCATTAAAACACCAACATCTATTAGCTGTATTTTTTATAAATTGTCTATCATGACTTATTAATAAGATTGTTCCAGTATAATTTATAATAGCATTCTCTAATATATGTAAGGTATCTATATCAAGATTATTGGTAGGTTCATCTAGAATTAATACATTACTAGGTATTAAAAATATTTTAGCTAATAATACTTTTGTTTGCTCTCCACCAGATAAATATTTTATAGGTTTTTTAATATCATTATTTGAAAAAAGAAAATCATTTAAATATTTTAATATGTGCTTTTTTTTTCCATTAATGGTTACTTCTTGTTTTATATGAGACAAATTTTCTATTATGTTTTTATCATAATTTAAATATGAACCATGTTGATCAAAATAAACAAAGTTTATATTTTTATTCAAAGTAATATAACCTGTTTTTGGTGTAATGTGGCCTAAAATTAACTTTAGCATTGTGGTTTTACCAGAACCATTTTTTCCAATTAGCGCTATTTTATCTTTTTGGGTAATAGTATCTGAAAATTTTGTGATGATATTATAATTATTGATATAATATGAAATATTTTTTATTTTACAGATTATTTTTTGATGATTTTGTTTATAATTGATAGTTATGTTCATAACAGGATCTGTTTGTTTTTCATTATGAAACATTTTTTTTATATATTGTAATTTTTTAATTTTACCTTCGTTTCTTGTACATCTTGCTTTCGTACTAGTGTTTAACCATATTTCCTCTTTTTCAATTAATTTTTTTAATTTTTTATTATGTAAAATTGAGATATCATTATTTATTTTTTTCTGTTGCAAAAAATTAGTATAATCACCAGGATATGTTGTTAATATTCCATGGTATAAATTAACAATTTTAGTACATATATTTTGAATAAAATATCTGTCATGAGATATAAACAATATACCACCTAAAAAATTTTTACAAAATTGTTCTAGTAACACAATAGATGGTAAATCTAAATGGTTAGTAGGTTCATCTAATAATAATAAGTCAGCATTACTGGTAAGAACTTGAGCTAACATAGTTTTTTGTAAATCACCACCAGATAAATTATTTAATTGATCATGATCTTTCAAATTAAAGTAGGAAATAATTTTTTTTATTTCATGAGGTGATTTGTTAATAGAATCAATTTTCTCAGTGTTTAATGATTTTTTTATTGATTGTTTTTTATTTTTTATATAATTATTATTAGTATTTGTAATATTTAGTGATGTATCATTTAATATATTATTAGGATGGGAAATAAATTCATATACTGATGTATTAAGATTGATGTTTTTTTTTTGTGGTAAATAAGCTATTTTTAATTGGTTTTTATAAATAATAGTACCTTTATCTAATTCTTGTTTTTTAAAAATTACATTTAATAGAGTAGATTTTCCTATTCCGTTTTTACCTAATAAACAAATTCTTTCATTTTTTTTGATTTTTAATTCAGAATTTTTAAATATTGTAGATGTAGAAAAAGATAAATAAGCATTTTTTATATGGATTATTGACATGATTTATATTTCTCAAGTATTTATTAATAAATATAATGTTAATTATGTAGGATTTTTTTTGTGTTTTATATGTTTACATATACGGTTTTGTTTTATTATGTTTTTAACATATAAATTAAAAATATTTATTTATTTAATAACATTAATTTATATAAAATTATATAATATTATATGTTTTAATTAAGTATTATGTTATTTATTATTAATAATATCATTATGTAATTAATTTATTAAATAATTTATATAATAAAAATTATTATTATTATTTGATATATTTTTTAGGAACTTCATAGATAATATATTTTTTACATTAACAATACATATGTATATTAATTATATAGCACTATATTAGTTATTTAATTATTGTTATTGTAAATTTTTTATTCGAGTTTATTTCTTATAAATGAAAATTAATTTTAATATATAAAAATTTATAGAATATAGTAGTATTTTCTAATGGATATTATGTTTTTAATTTTTAATTAACAATTAATTGATATTTGTAATTATTTTATATAAAAATAAAATATATATATTTATATATATTAATAAGTATGTGATTTAAAATTTAATGTTAAATTATTTTTATTTTGACACATATTATGTATATTTGATTAATTTTAAATATAGTTTTTTCAATTCAAATTTTGAAATTATTAATTATTTTATGAAAAAAACCACATTTCCGATTTTAAGATCTATATTAGATACAGATGCTTATAAAATACATATGCAACAAGTAATTTTTTTTAAATATAATACAGTTCATGTTGTATCTAAATTTATTTGTAGAGATAATAATAGGTTAGGTCGATACAAAAATATATTAATTGAACAAATTCAAATGATGTCTAACATATCTCTCACGCATGAAGAATATGTATACTTATTATCTTTTCCTTATTTTAAATTAGAATATTTAAATTGGTTAAAAGATTTCCGTTTTAATGTGTCACAAGTAAAAATAAACAATTATCGTAATGAGTTACATATTATTGTAACAGGATTATGGAAAGAAGTAATATTATGGGAAGTTCCTATATTATCTTTAGTAAGTGAAATTGTAAATCGAGATCGTTATCCTCATGTCGATGAAATAGTAGCTACAAATTATTTGAATAGAAAGTTATTAGATTTCTATCAACAATATCAAAATATTGATCTATTAAAATTAAAGATTATAGATTTTGGAACTAGACGTCGTTTTTCATATAATGTTCATATGTCTGTTATTTATCAATTAAAAAAAAAATTAACTTGTTTTTCAGGTACTAGTAATTATCATTTTGCACGTATGTTTGATTTAACTCCTGTAGGTACTCAATCTCATGAATGGTTTCAAGCTCATCAACAAATAAGCCCTATTTTATCAGATAGTCAGAAATTAGCTTTGTATGTTTGGGTTAATTTTTATCATGATTACTTAAATATTGCATTAACTGATTGTATTACTATGGATGTTTTTTTGCAAGATTTTCAATATCAATTAGCTAGAAAATATAAGGGTATTAGACATGATTCTGGAGATCCTGTCATATGGGGTGAAAAGGCTATTCATCATTATCGTAAGTTAGGAATTGATCCTTTAAAGAAAATATTGTTGTTTTCTGATAATTTGAATTTTAAAAAAATAATTTATTTATATAAACGATTTTTAAATAGGTCTCAATTAGTATTTGGTTTAGGTACTAATTTAACATGTGATATTCCTAATGTAAAGGCTTTAAACATTGTTTTAAAATTAGTATTATGTAATGATAAACCTGTTGCTAAAATTTCTGATTGTCTTGGTAAAACATTTTGTTTAGATGAATCTTATATAACATCTTTAAAACAAGCATATAATTTATGTTAAATCTATATTTACATTTATTGTTTTTTTTTACAAGAATATATAATATTAATTATTAATTTAAATGATTTTAACCTAATATTATGTAGAAACATTAATTTCTAGTTATTTTATAATAAATACGATGATTATTGTTTGTTAAATATCTTAATATAAATTTAAGTAAATTATAAATTTATATATATTATTTATTGTTGATTATAGGATGATTATATGCATATGGTGTCTGTAATAGATTTATATGAAGAGAAGATTAATGTAAATACAATTATAAATATTCGAGGTTGGGTCCGTAGTAGACGTGATTCTAAATTAGGGTTTTCTTTTTTGAACGTTTATGATGGTTCTATTATATTTTCTATTCAATGTATAGTATATAGTAATGTTGATAATTATTCTTCTGAGGTGTTAAAACTCACTATGGGGTGTTCAGTTAGTATAGTGGGAAAATTAGTAAATTCTAAGAATATACAGCAAAAATATGAGATTTTAGTACAAAAAATTCAGGTAATTGGTTGGGTGGATAAACCGAATACTTATCCAATATCTAGAAAGAAACATAGTATGGAGTTCTTAAGATCTGTATTACATTTAAGACCTAGAACTAATATAATTGGTGTGATTTCTAGAATAAGACATATGTTATTAATTACATTACATGATTTTTTACATCAGAAACAACATTATTGGATACCGACACCAATTATTACAGGTATTGATACTGAAGGTTCTAGTGCTATGTTTCGTGTGTCGACGTTGGATTTTTATAATCTACCTAAAAATACATATGGATGTATTGATTTTAAAGAAGATTTTTTTGGAAAAGAGTCATTTTTAACCGTTTCAGGTCAACTCACATTAGAAGCTTATGCTAGCGCTTTGTCTAAAGTTTATACGTTTGGACCTACTTTTCGTGCAGAAAATTCTAATACAAGTCGTCATCTAGCAGAATTTTGGATGTTAGAAATAGAACAATCTTTTTCTAATTTAAATCATATTATTAGTTTTGCTGAGTCTATGTTAAAATATGTAATAAATGTTATTTTACATAAGTGTTCATATGAAATTGATTTTTTAAAAAAAAATATTAACTCTAATATTGAAGATAAACTTAAGTGTTTAACTATGACTGATTTTGTTAGAATTAATTATATAGATGTGATTAATATTTTAATGCAATCTAATCAGATTTTTAAAGATCCAGTTAAGTTCGGATCAGATTTATCGACTGAACATGAAAAATATATAGTTTCATATTATGGTAACGTTCCTGTAATTATTAAAAATTATCCAAAAGAATTAAAAGCTTTTTATATGCTTTTAAATGATGATCAGAAAACTGTGTCTGCATTTGATATTTTGTTACCTGGAATTGGGGAGATAATTGGTGGTTCAGAAAGAGAATTCAAAATAGATGTTTTATTACATAGATTAAAAGAATTAAATTTTAATAGTGATAATTATAATTGGTATTTGGATTTAAGACGATATGGTACTGTCCCTCATTCAGGTTTTGGATTAGGTTTTGAAAGATTGCTTGCTTTTATTACAGATATTTCTAACATAAAAGATTTAATTCCATTTCCGCGTACAGTTAAAAATTCTCAATGTTAAATATAATTATTTGATTAAAGTTTAGAAATAAATTTTATTGGGATTGATTTTTATTAATCATTGTATACTATTTTAGTATATGTTAAAATTAATTCATTTAATTGAAATAGTTAAATTTATTTATTTATTTCTTAATATAGTATTATAAATTTTATTTTAATAAAAATATTTAATTTTAAAATCTTATAAAATAAAAACTAATTTAATGTTTAATACATTAATATAATGGTAAAATACAATTTTATGCATAAATATAAATGTTTAATAATATTTATTATTGTCTTATTTTTTATGGACATAGGTGTAGTTAATGCTGACATTTTATATAGCCAAAATGGTGATACTTTAAAAATAAATAGTACAGTCAATACTAGTAATAGTATATCTAATTTTAATCATTTACATTCCATGGAAATAGATAATAGCAATAATAAAGCATTTCTATCAATATTATCTACTAAGAAAATTAACGATGATTTAACTAGTTATAATAATGTTGAATATGTTTTTGATTTAGGTAGTTTTAAAGATAATGAATTTAATCGACCTCATGCTAATGTTAATTTAAATGTTTTTGGTTTAAAATCGAATAAATTTGGTTCTCTTGACTATGGTTTAAATCGTTGTATTATGGAAGATACAAATTTAATACATGATGAAAAAATTAATACTAATAATGATTTATTTCATTTTAATAATAATTTTTTAATAGGTGCTACTGATAATATATTAACATATAGAAATAATAATTTTTTTGGATTGGCTAAGGATCTGAAAGTATCTTTTCAATATCAAGGTCGAAATATTGATTTAAATTCTATAGAAAATAATGAATATAGTTTAGGTTCTTCAATTAAATACAAAAATAAATTAGGTTTTAGTGCTGCAGGTGCTGTTTTTTATGGGAAAAGAAGTGTACATCGTATAGAAGATATGCAAGGTAGCATGGCTCATGCTTATGCATTAAGTGCAAAATATATACATGATAAAGCTTATTTATCTGTATTTTACGGTAAAACAAGCAATGTAATACCTCAAGTTTCAAATAATTATTTTGATAAAGATAATCGTAGTATAAAATTATTAGTGGGATATCATTTTATTCCTAAAATGAATTCTTCTATTGCATATTCTGAATCTCAGAGTCATAAATTGGACATTTTGGGTTTTCCTGAGAAAGATAAAACTATGTTTTTTAGTAAAAAAATAGATTTTTCTAATTATTACCATATTAATAAAAATATTGGCACTTACCTTAATTATACAATAAATTTATTACAAGATAATAATTACTTATCTAATTCCCATATTTCTACACATGATAATATTGATATAGGTTTAATCTATCATTTATAATGTTATTAACAAAATGATATATAAAATTTAATTAATAATTTTTTCTACAGTGTTATTTGATGTCTATATCAGGTGATTTTTTATTTTATTTATCTTCTGAACTACTTTTCCTAAAAACAATATTTTTTATTAAAAATATCTATGATAAATGATTTGTTTTTTAATTATAGTTCAGAAGATTAATAAGTTTATTATGTAATAGATATAAACACTATAATTCATAGTTAAAAATGTTTTATTTTTGATTAAAAATGTTCATGTTATATTTGAAATATATTTTTATTTTAAAGAAAGTAAAAAAAATTGATGTTAATTTAATATGTAATTTGAATATAGTGATTAGCTCTAGAGTTATTGAAATTCATATATTTATTATTTGACTAATTTAATCAGTTATAATTTTTGTTTTTAACAATAAATAACGAATATTGTTTATATTATGTAATTTTGATTAATTTATATTTTATTAGATATATTAGGACCTAATGGTGCTCCACCAAGTAAATGAAGATGTAGATAAGATATTTCTTGCCCTGCGTGTTTATTGCAGTTTAATATTATTCGATATCCTGATTGATCAATGTTTTTCATTTTAGCTATTTTAGTAGCAATATAAAACATATGACCTACTATTTTTTTATTTGATTGATTAACTTGGTTTGCTGTTGGTATATGTTGTTTAGGAATAATTAATATATGTATTGGAGCTTGAGGTTGTATATCGTTGATAACTATGACATATTGATCTTGATATAAGATATTAGATTTAATTTCTCCTGTGATAATTTTATGAAATATTGTCGTTTGATTACTCATGATTTGCCCTTAATAAAAAATACTAATTAAAATAATTAATGTAGTATTATGTATTTTTAATAATGATTAAAATAATTTAATTTTAAATACACAAGGTTAAGTTTATTAACTTTTCCTTGTGTGATAGTTTTTCTTGTTAATGTTTAGTATATTTCTCCATAAGAGTTTTAATATTGTCTGATTTAGTTCCAAATACTATTTGAATTCCTCGACCAGATATAATGACTCCAGTGGCACCAATTAATTTTAATTTGTCCTGGTTTACTTTAGATATTGTAACAACAGTGATTCTTAATCGAGTAATACAAGCATCTAGATTATCAATATTTTCTATACCTCCTAAAATAGTTATTAATTGAGATGCTATTTCTTGATTATTATAAGATGGTGCATGAGTTGTTGTTTTTTCTCGACCTGGAGTTTGAAAATTAAATTTTTTAATTAAGACATAAAAAATTATGTAGTACAATGTAGCATAACCTAATCCTACAATAGGAAACAACCATATTTTATTACTATTACCGCTCAATATTATAAAATCAATCAATCCATGAGAGAAACTTGTTCCAGCTTTCATATCTAATAAAACGCAAATTGTAAAAGCTAACCCAGATAGTATAGCGTGTATTATGTATAGTATTGGTGCTATTAAAATAAATGAAAATTCTATAGGTTCTGTAATACCTGTTAGAAAAGCAGTCAACGAAGCAGACATCATTACTCCTCCTACTTGTTTTCGATTTTCTGGTTTTGCAGATTGCCATATAGCTATAGCAGCACCTGGTAATCCATACATTTTAAATAAAAAGCCACCAGATAATCGACCTGCAGTTGGATCTCCTGCCATGTATCTTGCTATATCTCCATGGAATACTTGACCAATAGAATTAGTATATTCACCTATTTGCATTTGAAATGGAACATTCCAAATATGATGTAACCCAAAGGGAACTAATGTTCGTTCTATAAAACCATAGATACCAAATGCTAGGAGTGGATTTTGATATGCTGACCATTCTGAAAATTTTTTAATAACAATTCCAATAGGAGGCCATATAAAAGCTAATATTATACCTAATAGTATAGCGGTTAATCCTGATACAATGGGAACAAAACGTTTTCCAGAAAAAAAACCTAAATATTCTGGTAATTGTATATGTTGACATATATTGAATAAATAAGAAGAAACAATGCCCACAATAATACCACCTACTATCCCTGTATCACATAATAAATTTTTTGATTCTATATTTGTAGAATTAATATTTAATATCATAGGATATACAATTAATAAAGTATTAATCATAATTCCGTAAGATACTACAGCAGCTAATGCTGATACACCATCATTTTTAGTGAATCCTAACGCTACACCAATAGCAAAAATTAAAGGCATATTAGAAAATATAGAACTTCCAGCAGCAGCCATAATATTGGATATAACGATTGGTATAAAGCTAAAGTTAGCTGATCCAACACCTAATAGAATTCCAGCAATGGGTAATACAGAGACAGGTAACATAAGGGATTTACCTACCTTTTGCAGGTTGGCAAATAAATCGTTAAACATATTGTCAAACTCCTGGTTGTTATGATTCTAATAAGGTATTATTATATTAATAATGAAATACATTTTATGTATTTTATAGTTCAAAAAAATTATATATTATTTATAGTATAATAAAATTTTTATTTCATAAAATCATCTAATTGTATACCGAATAAGTTTATAAAATTTTTTGTAGTAACTTCTGATATTGTTTGTAGGCTTATTTTTTTATAATCTGATATATATTTTGCAATATTATATAAAAAAGCTGGTTGGTTTTCTTTTCCTCTATATGGAATTGGTGTTAAGTAAGGTGAATCTGTTTCTATTAACATACAGTCGATAGGAATATATTTCAATGCTGTTCTGATGTTGTCGGCATTTTTAAAAGTAATTATTCCTGAAAATGAGATATAAAAACCAATATCTAATAATTGTTTTGCATAATTAATATCTTCACAAAAGGAATGCAAAACTCCTCGACATGAATAATTGTGTTGATTTTTTAATATTTTAATAGTATCTAGTATTGCATTTCTAGAATGAATAATAATCGGTTTATTAGTTTTTATTGATAAATTTATATGTTTTTCAAATAATTTTTGTTGTTCATTTTTTTTTTTATCATTGGAGTGATAATCTAACCCAGTTTCTCCTATTGCAATAATTTTTTTGTTGTTAAGTACTGTGTTTAAATTTAATATATTATTATTTTTTAGATATAGAGGGTGAATACCGTAACTATAAAAAATATTTTTATGAGATTTGTATAACTGTGATACATATTCAAAATTGTCTATTGAAGTAGATATTGTCAGAAATATTTTGACATAATTTTTATATGCTTTTTGTAATACATCATTGATATTTGTATGTATTGTTTTATAGTTTAAACGATCTAAATGACAATGACTATCTATTAACAACATAATAATCCTTTCTCTTTTTTTATAAAATTATTCTAATGTATTTAATATGCGTTCCCAATATAGTAATTGTTTTATAATTATAAGTTCATAATTAATATTTTTGATATTATGTAATTGATAGTAACATAAATGCCAACATCGAATAATTTTATTTAAATTTGTAATGGAATGAACACAAGATAATTGTTGTATCAACAAAATTTGATCAATATTATGTATTAATCTAAATAAATTATATTTATTTTTTAAAATATCTAACAATAAAGAAGATATCCAGGAAATTGTTTGTAAACTATTAGTTTTAGAAAAAAAAGAAAATAGGGGTAGAATATTTTTTTTTTTATAGATAATTTAATTTGTTTAAATAAATTAATTCTTTGTTTCCAAAGAGATGTACTTAATAATTTCTGTGCTGTAATAGGAGAACCTTCACAAATTTTTAAAGCTGTTTGGCACATTGTAGTTGTAACATTAGTTTTTTTTTTTAACCAATTTAAACTATCTTGTTCTAATGGTAATAATAAGTTATAACTAATACATCTACTAATTAATGTGTCAATTAATTGATAATTATTGTTTTTTTTAAAGAAAAACCAAGTATTCTTTGGTGGTTCTTCAATTAATTTCAATAAGAGATGAATTCTATTAGAATTTAATTGTTCTATTTCAGAAAAAAAAAATATTTTGTTAATATTTTGTTGAGGTGTCTTGTATGCATTATTAAGTATATTTGATATAGAATCAATGTTATTATCAGTATTATTTTTTGTTTCAAATATATGATACCAATCTGGATGAACATTATGATTCATAAGTATACAGCTAGAACATGTATTACAGTACAAAATATTTTTTTTATTGATACATAATATCCATTTTCCGATATTAAAAATCAATTCATTAATACCTATTTCTTGACTTGATTTTAATATTATGGCATGATGACTTTTATTTTTTTTGTGTTGTTGAATTATATTTTTATAGTATGGTATTAACCATGGTAACATATTCATTTTTGTTGTTGTATCCATGTATTTATTTTCTTAAAAATCATTTTTTTAACTATTTTTTCATTATAATTAGCATTGATTGTAATAGATTTGGTATTATTTTTAATTAATTCTAAATATTTTTTTCTTGTTCTAATAAAAAAATCTATGTTTTTTTTTTCTATTCTATCTAATGTACTTCTATGATATGCTCGATTAAGACCTACAGTAGGATTTACATCTAGGTATATTGTTAAATCTGGGTAAAAATTTTTTAAACACATTTTTCTTAAGTACGTGATATGTTTTTTTTTAATTTGGCATCCACCACCTTGGTATGCAAAAGTTGACATATCATGTCGATCTCCAATTACCCAATACCCTTTTTTTAAGGCTGGTTTAATAACATTTTCTACTAATTGAAGTCTAGCTGCATACATTAATAATAATTCAGTTTTGTTCATTACTATTTCTGTTTGATATTCTGTTTTAAGTAATTTTCTAATTTTTTCAGCTAAATCAGTACTACCTGGTTCTCTTACAGAAATAATGTTTTTAATGCCATATAAAGTTAAAATATGTTTAATGTATAAACAGGCATTATGTTTTCCAGCTCCTTCAATTCCTTCAACAACAATAAATTTATTGTTTTTTTTCGGTATGATCATATTGATTTTTATATTTATATGAATGTAATGTTAGTTATTAAAGTTAAATATTTATGAAAATTTTTGTTCATATTCATCTTTATTGAATATTGTTTAGATTTTATTTGGATTTAATATATGATGTATGTTACTAATATTTAGTAAATATGTAATAATATTATTTTTAATAAAATATTATATGTTATTTTATGGAATATAACCTTTAATTGTTACATCAATAAATATAATAATGTTTATTAAAACAATTTATTTCTTATGATTATTTATTTTATTAAATATAAAATCAATTGTGTTTTGTACATTTTTAAGTTTTTCTGCATTTTTATCAGAAATTTCAATGTTGAATTCTTTTTCCAAAGACATAATTAATTCTATTATATCAAGTGAATCTGCATGTAAATTTGTTTTAAATTCATCAGTATTAAGTATTGAATTAATATTGAGATTAAATTGATTAGATATAATTTTTTTAATTTTTTTTTCTATGTTTTTCATAATGTTTTTTTATAAATGATGAGTAAATTAAATTTATTAAGTTTTTTGTATTTTCATTGATCAAGTATTTTTAAGAAACAATATTATTTTGTTTAAAATATTGTTTTTATGTTTAATGCATATACATTCCTCCATTAATATGTAAAGTATGTCCTGTGATATATGAAGATTGGTTAGATGATAAAAAAATTACAGCATTTGCTATATCGTTAGTAGTACCTAATCTTCTCATTGGTATTTTATTTATGTATTCATTTTTTTGTTTTGTATCAATAGTATTGATCATATCTGTTTTAATTAAACCTGGTGCAATAATATTTACAGTTATTCCGTATTTAGCCACCTCTAAAGCTAATGATTTATGAAATCCTATTAAACCTGCTTTAGAAGTAGCATAACTAATTTGTCCAATATTACCTATTGATCCAATCATTGATCCAATTGTGATAATTTTTCCTGATTTTTTTAATATCATATTTTTAATAACTAATTTAGATATTTGAAATATAGATGTTAAATTAGTTTGAATGATTTTTTCCCATTCTTGAGTTGTTGTTTTGATTAACAAATTATTATAATTAATTCCAGCATTATTAATTAATATATCAACAAATCCTATTTTTTTATTAACATAATTAATAGTATTTTTGATAGAAACAGGGTTTTCTAAATCTAGTAATAACCCTTTTCCATTATTTTTTAAGATATTATTAATATAATTGACTCCTTTAATATTTCTAGATGTACCGATAACTATTCTTACTTTTTTTTTTAATTTTTTAATTATAGCTGCTCCTATACCTCTATTAGCACCAGTAATTAATGCAATTTTATTTTTCAAATATCTTTGACTCCTGTAATATTGTTTTGGTTGCAATTTTAAAGTTTCTAGGATGGTGCAACGATATTGATACAACATTATTTATTGATTTATTTAGATTAGTTAATATTTTATTGATTCCTATTTCTAATAATATAGATATATTTTTTGATATAATGAAATTAATACTTTTTCTCCAATTAATTGGTTGAATTAATTGTCTAATAAGAGCATTTTTAATCTTTTGGCTATTATATTCACATTGAATATCAACATTATTTATTATAGGTAATTTTGGTTTATTAAATTTTGTATTTTTTAATATTTTTGATAATTGTATTGAAGCTGATTGCATTAAACTACAATGTGAAGCAATATTAATTGTTAATGTAAAAATTGCTTTTGCTCCTTGTTTTTTACATTCTAAGGAAGCTAAGTAAACGTTATTTTTATGACCTGTAATAATAATTTCAGATTCTGAATTTATACTAGCAATAGTTACTAGACCATCTGTAGAAAATTTTTTGCATATTAAAAATATAGTATTAATATCTAATCCGATTATGGCTGCCATTAAACCTGGTTTTCCAAACATGGACTTTTTCATAAGTTCATTACGTATGATAACAAGATTTAATGCATTATGAAAACTTATACATTGAGAACATACTAAGGCTGTATATTCTCCTAAACTATGCCCTGCTATAAAATTTGGATATATATTAATATTTTTATTCCATAATCTATAAATAGAAATTGAAATAGTAAGTAAAATTGCTGGCATGTATTGATGATAGGTGTTTGTATCTATGTTTTTTTTTTTAATTAATTTCCATAAATCATAATTTAAATAATGAGATGCTTCGTCAAATGTTTTTTTTGCTTTAGGATAATTATAAGTAAATATATTAAGATTGTTTAAATTACATGATCCTTGACCTGGAAAAATAATCGCGAAGTTCATTTTTAATGATATCTCCATATTAAATTAATATAATAATTAATATTATTTAATTTTTTTATACGAAAGAAATTATATTTTTATAATACTTTTTTTCCACGATAGTATCCTTTAAGAGTTATATGATGTCTTCTATGTGTTTCACCAGATTTTGCATCAATTGATAATGTAGGAAATGTTACAATGTCATGTAATCTTCTCATACCGCGTTTGGATCTAGATGGTTTATTTTTTTGAACTGCCATGATAATCTCGCTTTTCTAGTTTGATTTTATGAAATTTTTGTTAATTATATCTTAAGTAATGTTTTATTATAAATATTTTTCAAAAGAACAATCCAAAGGAGCTTTAATACATAGTTGTTTTTTTGTAAACGGATGTATAAAAGAAATACTTCTTGCATGTAATAATAATCTTTTTTGACGATTATGTGAATCTATTTTTGTATCTAATATTTTAGATCCATATCGATTATCAAATACAACTGGATGGCCCATATGTGTAGTATGTACTCTAATTTGGTGTGTTCTACCAGTAATTGGTATTGCATAAATGAGAGTGGTTAATTTATAATATTTAATTATTTTAATTTGTGTTTCTGATATTTTTCCTAATTGGTGTACATAAACTTTTTTTTTATTAATTGCTATAGAGTTTAATTTTTTTAATAACGGTATTTTAATTGTTTTATTATGATTAGACCAATGTCCATGTATAAGAGCTATATAAATTTTTTTAATTTTATGATCTCTAAATTGTTGATGTAAATGATTTAGTATTGTACGTTTTTTAGCAACAAGTAAAACTCCACTAGTTTCTTTATCAATTCTATGTACCAGTTCTAAATATTTATAATTATAATATAATATTCTTAATTGTTCTATAATACCTAAATGAATACCGCTGCCTCCATGTACTGCAATGCCAGATGGTTTATTAATTACTAATATATGTTCATCTTCAAATAGAATTTTTTGTTTTAATTTAAGTTTATCATTATAATTTGTAATTTCTTTTTTTTTATTATTATTTCTATTTTGTAATGGAGGTATTCTAATAATATCTCCTTCTTGTATTTTATATTTTGGTAAAACTTTTTTTTTATTAACTTTGATTTGTCCAGTTCTTAAAATTTTATAAATTATGCTTTTTGGGGTTTTTTTAAATTTTGAAAATAAATAATTATCAATTCTTTGAGGTGTTATGCATTGAGTGATTTGTATTATTTGTACATTATTTATTATATTAGACATGTATATATTTTAGTATAACTTTATTATTAAAAGAATTTTTTGTTATATTTAATTAATTAAATTTATTTAAATAAATAGTATATATACTATTATATAGTAATATTTTGTTAAATATATATTTTTTATATATATAAATTTAAATTTTATAGAGAATATTTATTCTAATTTTAGTTAAATAATAGTGATAGCAGTTATTAATATTTTTAAAATGATTAAAACATATTTATATAATATCATATTATATATCAATATATAATATAATTGTTAATTATAATATATTTAATTGTATTAAATATAAATTTTTTATTAGTTATAAATAATTTTTAATAAATTAAAATATAAAATTGTACATATAAAGTATTATTTTATATATAATGTTTTATTTTTTATAATTTTTTATTTCCATTTCAAAATAATACTAGAGATATGTATCATGAAAAGAATGTTGATTAATGCCACTCAACAAGGGAAACTAAGGGTGGCTCTAGTAGATGGTTATCGATTATATGATTTAGATATTGAAGTTACTGGTAATAAAAAAAAAAAATTTAATATATATAAAGGAATTATCGTCAATATTGAACCAAGTTTAGAAGCAGCATTTGTTAATTATGGTTTAAAAAAACATGGTTTTTTACCATTAAAGGAGATATCTGAAAATTATTTTTATAAACATGATAAAAATAATAAAAAGATCAGTATTAACGATATTATTAGAGAGGGGCAACAATTAATTGTACAAATTAGTACAGAAGAACGAGGAAATAAAGGAGCTTTGTTAACTACATTTATTAGTTTACCAGGCAGTTATTTAGTATTAATGCCTAATAATCCTAGAACTTTGGGTGTGTCTAGGAAAATTGTTGGTTTTAATAGAATAGCACTAAAAGAAATGTTATTATCACTATCAATTCCTAAAAATATGGGATTAATTATTCGTACGGCTGGATTAGGGAAATCAATTAAAACATTACAATATGATTTAGATTGTAAAGTCCAACTATGGCAATCTATCGTACATAATTATCGAAATTATTCTTCACCAATTTTACTATATCAAGATAGTAATATCTTGATACGTGCATTTAGAGATTATTTGCATGAAGATATAGGTGAAATTTTAATTGATAATCCTAATATATTTTCTTTTGCATGTCATCATATAAATTTATTAGGTCGATTAGATTTTATAAATAAAATTAAATTGTATACAGGATCCACTCCATTATTTAGTTATTATCAAATTGAATCTCAAATTAATTTAATTTTTCAAAGAGTAGTAAGATTACCTTCAGGAGGTGAAATTGTTTTTGATAACACGGAAGCATTGATTGCTATTGATGTGAATTCATCTCGTTCAACTCAAGGGATGGATATTGAACAAACTGCATTTAATACAAATTTAGAAGCTGTT
Source organism: Buchnera aphidicola (Eriosoma harunire) (assembly GCA_049942765.1). Taxonomy (GTDB): domain Bacteria; phylum Pseudomonadota; class Gammaproteobacteria; order Enterobacterales; family Enterobacteriaceae; genus Buchnera_D; species Buchnera_D aphidicola_D. The sequence goes on from CP188086.1 coordinate 258,566, forward strand.
TATGAAATTACTAGACAATTGCGATTAAGAGATTTAGGTGGTTTAATTGTTATTGATTTTATTGATATGACATTATTGAATCATCAGAAATCTGTTGAAAATATATTGAGAGATATAGTTAAATATGATAGAGCTAAAGTACATGTTGGTTGTATTTCTCGTTTTGGTTTATTAGAGATGTCTAGACAGCGGATGAGATCTTCTTTAGTTGGTTCTATTAATAATATTTGTTCTAGATGTAGTGGTACTGGATTTATTCAAGATAATAAATCTCTTTCGTTATTGATTTTAGGATTGATACAATTAATAGTTTTTAAAGAAAATATATGTATAGAAGATATTATAGCTGCTATAGAAAATTGATATTGTTTATTAGATAAGAAAAAACAAGAAATAAATAATATTGAAAAATATCGTTTAAAAAGTCAAATGATAGTTATACAGAATAAAAATATAAAAATTCCTCATTATTCTATTATTAAAATTAAAAAAGGAAAACATATTAAAAATAATAGTTATAATTTATTTAAAACATGTACGAAACTATTATTTCGTAGTAATAGATTACAGATCAATAATATGTTGAATAATTTATCTCAAATTTTATACAATTTATATTTTTTTTATTTTAATACTAGAAAAAAAGAAGATAATCAAATTAAGCATTTTAATACATTGTATATTTTAATGTATAAAATATATGATTTTTTTCTTCAAAAAAAAATATTGAAAAAATTATATTATTTTTAAGTACTTTTTATTTTTTTATTTTACTGTCCAATTTAGAAAAACATTAACAATAAAAATTTATTAAGTAATGTTTATATTTAATTTAATATATATTTTATATGATATAGGTTATTAATGTATTTTTAATAATTAAATTATTAATTATGTTTAAAAACATTTCAATTATATAATTATATTTAATATGTCTTATTTTATAAATAATGTCAATAACATGTTTAAATTATTTATGATATTGTTTTTAATTTATATGATAATTTTTAGATACATAAAAAATTATTTTTATAAAATTTATTTTTAATACATATTTTTTATTTATTAAATGAATTTTGGTTATTTTTAGATTTTATATAACAGATTATTTTGATTAAATTTGTTTAAATGAACAAGATTTTTTATTTTTATACTTTATAAGTAATTATGTATAATGTTTTTATTATTAAAAATAATTAATTTATTAAAAATATAATTTTATTTGATTTCATTATTTATTTAATTAATTAGGTTTTAATTTGTATGTAATACAATTTATTGATGTTATATGTATTATTTAATAATTTTATATATATAATTCATTATTTAGATTTGTGTAATATTAATATTTGTTATATTAAATTTTTTTATTGTTTTAATAAATTCATAACTATTTATATTCTTTTTTTGTTATTTTTTGTTGTTAATTATATTTAATTTATTAGAAATATACAAATTATTAGTATATCTCTAGTTAATATGCGTTACATTTCAAAAAATGTTTTTATTTTTTTCAATTATAATTTTTTATTTTTAAACTTTGATGTATTGTATTCCTACTTCGTAGGGAGACATAATTAAATATGTTGTATTAATTTTTATTTATATGTATTAAATATACATCATATATATATCATATATATATATGATGTATTAAATAAATTTTATTGTATGGAAGGAAATTAGAAATTTGTATTTTTATTACCTGTTGGTATAATAAAAATATATTAATATCAATCAAATATATGAAGTAATCAACTAACTTATGTATGTTGTTTGTAAACATTATATTAAATTATATAATTTTTTTTTATGTTTTGTTAATTTTGTTTACAGAATGATATTCATTAATAGTTTTTTCTTCATTTTCTTGTGGTAATACATGTATTATTGATTGATTTAATGGTTTGTTTAATTTGTAATCATCAATTTTTTTCTGAATAAAATTTTTTAGGTTTGCATATGCTTCCTGACATGTTTCTGATTGATTGACTATTTTTTCGCGATGTAAAAGTATTAGTTGTTCTATGTTTTCTACAAAACGAAAATTGTAATTCCATTCTTTGCTGAGAGCTATGTTAGTATTCGGAGTTGCTTCTACGTATAGATTATTAATGATATCTGAAGAATTATGTACTATATATTTATTTTGCTCTCTTAATGTGTTTGGTTTATATGTAACTTTAATACCATTAAATATGATTGAAGAAGCATGTTCATTAATAATAGTATCGTAATCTACGGTTTTTTGATTAGTATCATCAGTATTTATTTTCCATTTATTATTTCCTAAGAAAGTTAAGTAATATTTTTCTGGTAGAGCATGATTAAAAGAATTCCATGAAGTAAAGATATGATCTTTTTTGTTATTATATTTATTAGGTATGATTATTGGTGTGGTTTCTGAAAAAAACCTTTTTCCCATATAATTTGTTATGTCAATTCCTGATTGATGTATTTCATTAAAATTTTTTGTAAAACTTGTGATTATTTGACCAATTTTGTTATTTACTAGGTCTAGTATATATTTACGAAAATATAATATTCCAGCTACATGACCTGTTATTATTAGAGGTTCTAATGATATCTCTCTATTTGTTGTAGGATCTATATATCCTAAGTTATATTCTATATGTGAATTATGAATATTATTATAATATGGATCTAATATTGCAATAATATTTGCTATTTTTGAATCATCAATTAGATTGTATTGCTTGTTCAGTGATATAATGAGATTATTATTCGATATATTTGTTGTGGTACCTAAAATTTCAGTTAATTCATTTGAATACTTATTTCTAATAGCAATCAAAGGTTCTATATTTTTTGATTGATTAATTCCGGTGTTAACTTGTATCTGATTATATTCTTTTATTTGTCGATGAGCGTTATTTATTATATTTAGATATCTGTTTATTTGATTAATGTAATAAAATATATCTTGATTGACATTTTTATAAAGTTCACAGATATCTTTATTAATGTTGGTGACTTCTTGTATAAATTTTTTTGCTATTACTATTGTTTGTCCTCCAAACTGTGTTTGTCGGTTTTTAAATACAGATCTACTTAAACTAATATAAAAATCCATCATATATTCATTGAAAATCTTGTGATGTTCTTCAAGTAATGCTAGAGTTTTTTTTAATTTATCATTGAATGATAATTCAAATCTTTGTTTAGGATTTGCATAATCGATATATTTGGAAGTTAAGTTATTATTGTTGTTTTTATATATATATATTGTTTGATTATTTATATCGTTTTTATATAATTTGTTATTATGGTACTTAGATATATTATTTATGGTTTTTTTTTTATTATAAATAGTATTTTTTATCTTATCTTGTTTTTTTAAAAAGTTGTTAGTATCATAAATTATATTGTTATATATTTTTTGAATTCTAGGCATAATTTTTTACGTTTTATTTAAATATTAATGAATTAATTATTGAAATATTTTAGATATTAAATATTATTTATTCATCAATATCATGATCATGAGATTTTAAAATTAATAATTGTTTTTCTATAAATTCTGCTAATCCAATTCCTTTAGAACTAACATTTTGAGATATGATTTGATGATGTAGATCAGAATACATTTGTTCTGATTCGCTATGAAAAAAATTATTTTTAAACAAATCTGATTCACTTGCTTTTAATAATATTTGTAAAAATAAACTTTCAATTTGTTTCCCAATTTCTAGTTCTCTATGTTTTGGGTCAATTAATTTTTGTTTCTGAAAAATATTACTAGTTTCTTGTATAATTTTATTTGATGATTGGTCAATTAAAGATATATTATTCATTATGTTATCTCCAGTTTTGCTCGTAAACATCCTGCGTTTTTCATAGATTGAAGAATCAATATTAATTCAGATGGTTTCACTCCTAATGAGGTTAGGGCATGCATAATATTATTTAAGTTGTGATTATCACTGATGTCTCGTTGATTTTCGGTATTAGAGGATGATATATTTGTATTTATTGAATTACTATTATTTTGTTGGTTATTGTTTGTAGGTAATGTTTTATTTCTTTCAATTACAACTGATAATTTACCTTGAGAAATAGCACAATTTCCTAGTTTAACATCATGATTAATGACGATTGAACCAGTTTTGGCGTTAATGATTACACGTGCATCTTGGATAGGTATGTTTATTTCTATATTTTGTATGTTGGATAACATTCTAATTTGAGTTGTTCTATCATCAGGTGTGCTTAATTGTATAGTTCTAGCATCTAATGGAATAGCTGTATCAGGATATTGTATATTAATATTATCACTAATAATTTGTATTAAATTAAAATTTTCTTCGTTTAATTGTAAATTAATGATGCCATCTTTTCCAAAACTATTTTGAGATTCCACATTAATTGATGCTCCTTCATGAACGATACCACCATTAACATGTTGTGGATTCCTTAGATTGTTGATAAATAATTGTGAAGTGTTAATTGAATCTTTAATTAAAATATTACCTTGTGCAATGGCATATATTTTATTGTCGTGTCCTTTTAATGGAGTCATTAATAATGTTCCTCCATTTAGGCTTTTAGCGTTTCCTATAGAAGAAACCATAACATCTATCTTTTGTCCTATATGATGAAATGGTGGTAATGTTGCTGTAACCATGACAGCTGCAACGTTTTTTAATCTTATATTGATATCAGGGGTGGTAGTTATCCCTAATTTATATAGCATATTCATGGTAGTTTGACCAGTCATAGGTGATTGTCTTGTTTCATCACCAGTTCCGTCTAATCCAACAATCAAACCATAACCAATTAATTTATTTTCTTGTAACCCTTGTACGGTAGTTAAATCTCTTATTCTTTCTGCATGTACAATAGTACTAGTAATACACAATATGAATATACAAATACATTTTTTAAAAAAAACATTCATAATTGACCTTTTTAATTAATTTAAATTTTCATTCATTTTAATAATATTGGATTGTTATGTTATGATTAAAAATTTATATTTAAGTTTTTTGATAGTTTTGCAAACCTAATAATTCATATTTAAAATATTGAATAATTTTTATTATAAATTTATTTATGAAATATTAGGTTTGTGTAATATAACTAGATCATAATACTATAATAATCAAAAGGGTTTAAATAATATAATTTCAATGAATACATATATTTTTATTATCTAATAATCTATAATACATAATATATTTTAAATATATTTTACTTATCTAAATATTACATCGGTGAAATTTTAAAAAATAAACGTTGTAACCACCCCATATGATTTTTATTATGATCAACAGCATCATTATTTAAATATTCGATGTAAGCGTCAGCAACTTGTGTTGAAACAACAGAATTATTATTGCTAATAATATTAGGATTAACTATTCCTGAAAATCGAATTTGTTCGGTTCCATGGTTAATATTTATTGTTTTTTCTCCCACTACTTGTAAATTTCCATTAGGTAATATGTTATTAACGGTAACAGTGATGATACCTGTTAACATATTTTTTGTAGTATTACTACCTTTTCCTGAATAATCATGTTTACCTGAGGTGTTAAACTCAGATTTATTTATATTATTCGTGGTAAGTATATTAAATGGATTAGGAAAAGTACTAATACCTATATTACTATGTCCGTTTCTTGTTATACTAGCAGTAGAACTATTGCTGGCACTTGTATTTTCTTGTAATACTATTGTCATAGTATCACCAATATTATGAGCATGATAATCTTCAAATAAAGATTTTTGTGTATTATGGAGCATTACAGTAGGTTCAGAATGTAACATATCAATATTATTCGAATCATTGTAGATGTTATCTACCAATGGATCATTTTTAGTATAAGAACAACCATTTAGTAATAAAACAATAGTTGTTAAAAAACAAATTTTATATTTTAAAATAAACGAATTAGACACTGTAAAATTACCTTAAATTATTATGTATTATATTGATACATAGTATTGCTACTTATTAATAATAGATGGTTGTGATTATAATTGAGATAACTTTTGTAACATTTGATCAGCACTGCTAATTGCTTTGCTATTAATTTCATATGCTCTTTGTGTTTGTATCATGTTAACTAATTCTTCAGCTACATTTACATTAGATGTTTCTACAAACTCTTGATAAATTGATCCTACTCCATTAACTCCTGGTAAACTATCTACAGGAACTCCAGAAGCGTTGGTTTCTTTGTATAAATTTTCACCTATGTTTTCTAGTCCAGCATAATTCATGAAATTAGCTAAATTAATTTGCCCTACTGGAGTACTACGACCATCTCCTTGTAATGTAACGCTAATATCTCCATTTCGCCCAATATCAATTTTTTTAGCATTTAATGGAATAATAACAGAAGGGTGAAGAGCAAATCCACTATTAGTAATCATTTGTCCATTACGATCAATTTGAAAAGATCCATCTCTAGTATATGCCATACTACCATCTGGTAATTGTACTTGAAAAAACCCTGGGCCATTAATTGCAACATCTTTTGAAGAATTGGTTTTAGATAAATTTCCTTGTGTATGAATTCTTTCAGTGGCAATTGGTCTTACTCCAGTACCTAATTGAAATCCAATCGGTGTATTCATATCATTGGAAGATAGAAAACCTGGTTGACGCATAGTTTGATACATTAGATCTTCGAATATTGCATGAGATTTTTTAAATCCATTAGTGCTTACATTAGCTAAATTGTTAGATATAACATTCATGTTCATTTGTTGGGCATCAAGCCCTGTTTTAGCTATCCATAATGATGGGATCATATATTTCTATCCTTTTTTAATTATTAATGTTTAATATAGAATTAGCTTTTTGTTCATTATTATTGAAGTTAGTAACCATGTTCATTTCCATATCAAATTGTCTTGTATCATTGATCATGTCAATAATATTTTCAGTTGGATTAACATTACTTTCTTCTGTGAATCCTTTGAATACTTGTATTGAATCATCATAGTTATTAGATTTATTAGATGTTGATGTTGAGTCATGTTTTAAGCGAAAGAATCCATTAATATGTTTGTATAGATTGTTATCTTCAATATATTTTGTTTTTAATTCACCTATTTCTAATATTGCATTTCCATTGTCGTTGTTTTTTACTATAGCTGATAACATACCGTGTTTATCAAAAGATGGGATAGAATTAATTGGTATTTGCATTGGTTTTCCTAGTTGATTCATGACATGCAATCCTTGAATTATTAATTCCCCTTTATTATTGATTTCACAGTGACCGTTTCTAGTGTAGAAATCTTGGTTTTTATTGTCTCTTAGTTCTAACCAATAATGGTCTGATAAAGCGATATCTAGTGGTTTATTAGTGTGTTTTAAAATTCCATTGGATAGATCATATTGGAAAGAATTAGATATAGTTTCTTGTGTTTCATCTGGGTTAGAAATGACATTTGATAAATATCTTAATTGAGATTTAAAACCAGGTGTCGATATATTTGCTAAGTTGTTAGCCGAGATTGCTTGTTTAATAATGGTTTGATTAGCAGCTGTTTTAATTAAATCTATTGTATTATTCATGTTAATAACCTTGTGTCATTGTCAATATTAATTATAGATTTTGGATTAAAGAACCAATGAGTTGATCTTGCACTTTAATTGATTGAGCTATAGCTTGATAATTCTTTTGAGCGGTTATTAAATTAACTAATTCTTCGTTTATTTTAACATTAGATTTTTCTATTGCTCCTATAGTTAAAGCATTTGTGTCATTGTCTTCAGTTACAAATACTGAACCATTTCCTGAGTTTTTAATAGTCCATAAGTTATCTTTATTTTGTGATAAAATGTCCAAATTACAGAATTCATTTATTGAAATTTTACCAATAAATCTTTGTTGTTGATTGGTATAATCTCCAATAATATTACCATTTTTTTGAATATGATATTGATATAGTTCTCCAGAATCAAATCCATCTTGAGTTGGTTGGTTAATTTTTGTATGTTTATTGTCTGTGAATTGAAGATCACGAACATTAATTGATATTTGAGATTTTTTGGAATCATGATATTCTGGTAATGTAAAATAATTTATTTTATTTACAAAAGTTGACATTTTATTGTAATTATTGTAATCTATATCGAATGTTGATATTTTTTTATTTCCTGCAGTTTCATCAAATAAATATACGGTCCAATTCAGAATAGAATTTTTCTTCCAGTATGAAGATATTGTTCGTTTATTCGATTTTTCATCAAAAACAATCCAATCTTTTTTATAATTGTAAGTATCAGGATCATCACTGTTGAAGATTCTATTTGTTTTATATTGATCATTATAATTTAAGTAACCGCTTAAATTTATTGATTTTGTTGGATTAAACTTAAGTTTATTAACTTTATTAAAATTAATAATGTTTTTTTTCTTTTCTATAGTATATTTTTCTTCATTTAAGTTTTTTAAATATCCAGTAAGAAACATTCCATTTTCGTGGGTTAAGTTGTTTTTGTTATCTAGATGAAATCTACCATTTCTAGTGTAATAGATTGATCCATCAATATCTTGTAAACGAAAAAACCCATTTTTATTAAGATAAAAATCTAGGTTGTTACCTGTTTTTATTAACTGCCCAGGTGAGAAATCTTGTTTTTTTATAGAAATTACAGTTCCTGTTGTATTCTCATTTCCATTATTTCTTTCTATTTTTGATACTACTTCTTGTATATAATCTCTATTAGCTTTAAATCCATTAGTATTAGCGTTCATAATATTATTGCTAATAATATCAATTTTATTCATAGCTATTTTTAATCCACTAATAGATTCTGTAATACTCATACTATAAATATCCTCTAAACATATGTTTTACACGAATATACTACATTGTTAATTTTATTATATTGTATATTTAATACATTTAATTATTTTAATAGTATTAATATAGATTTGTATATCTATATGTATCATATATTATTAATAATATCTATGTATTAATGTTTTAAATTCCATATTTGTCGTATAACAGCAATATATTAATTATCAATAAAGATATTTTAATAACAATGTAGCTTTAAAATTATATTTATATATTCAAATTAAAGATATTTTTTAACGCATATTACATTGTGTGACCTACTAAAGTTATATCATATCTACCGTTAGGTATTTCAAAATCATCGTGATTTATTATTTTCCAAGAAAAATCATATGTCCCAGATTGAAGTGGACCTATACTTTTAGTAACAACAATATTTTGTTTGGTATCATCCATTACTACTATTATATTATCATAATCACAGGTAGTTGTAAGATGAAATTGAATATCAGAATCGTGATCTTTTTTAACGAAAACATCGTTAGGTATTAATACTTTACAGTTAAGTGCAGTATATTCATTTTGATCTTCATTTGTATTAGTGTTTTTTGTTTTTTCTTCATTTATTTTATGATTAGAATCATTGTTTGTTATTTTTTGTTTATTTTTTTCTTTATTAGTTTTATCAATATTATTATCAAATGTATATATTATTTTTTCTTTATTGTTTCCAACATCATTGTTTGGATATTTAATTTTATATGATTCAACTATTTTTTTTAAACGTATTAGATTTTCTTGTTCGTTAGATATTTGATTTTTTTCTGGTTTTTCGGTATATGGTTGTAAGTGATTTCTAATATGAGATATGTTCATATCAATATCCTTTTTAAGATATTAGTCAAATGTTATTGACATATTGATAAAGTTTGTATTAGTAATGACTTTACGGTATTAATAATTTCAACATTTGCTTGGTAATTTTTCGACGATGTAATACTATCTATTACTTCAGATATTACATTTACATTAGATGTTTTAATATATCCATTGTGATCTGCAAAAGGATTATTGGGATCATATAGTAATTTCATTGGAGTTGAATCTAAAATTATTTTATCTACTTTTACACCTCCAGTAAATTTATTTTTTTGATTATCAAACTTTAAAACAGCTTTTTTAGCAATATATGGATATGATTGATTACCATCTATAATCATAGAATCAACATTTGCTATATTAGTTGCATTAATGTTTATTTTTTTTGATTGTACATTTAATGCTGAACCAGCAATATCTAAAATATTAAATAATGTCATGATATTATCTCTTGGTGATTACCCTTGTATCGCATTTCGCATATTTTTAATCTGATTTTTTAACAAAGATAAAAATATTTGGTATTGAAGTGCGTTTTTAATAAATTTCATACGTTCTACATTCATATCAACTGAATTATGATTTGATTTCAATTGATTTTTTATATGGTTTTTTTTAATAGTGACATGTAATACATGATTATTATCATTAATAATATGATGCAACGAAGTGGATTGTAATGATAATGTATGTAAATTATTTTTATTTTTATTTATAGCTTTTTTGAATTCTTTGTTAAAATTGATATCCTGAGATTGATAATTTGGTGTATCTACGTTAGCTATATTTGAAGCTAATAGTTCTTGTCGATAAGCTAATATATCAAGAGCTGTTTGATTAATTTGGAATTCATTTTGTATTTTATTTAACATAATACCTCAATTATTGTTTATATACTTTATATATAAATTAAATCTTTTTATATATAAAAAGTTATTTTTTATAAATACATAAACATATCTATGTTAATATTTTATAATATATAAATGAAAAATATACAAATATAAAATAAAGAATTTATATATAAAAAGTAAATATCGTTATTTGTTTTATTCATAAAATATAAACATAGTTATTTTTTTTAAATTTATTATTATATGTAATATATTTTAGTTAAAATGACTTATGTGATATTTTAGATTTTTTATGTTATACATAGTGTATTAATTTTATTAAAATAATATTAGATAATATTTTTATTGAAAATATTTTTTAATTGTATTAAATAATATAATTATTTTAGTAATAGTATATTTAATTTTATTTAATAAATTGTGAAATTTTATTTCACCTATTTAAAATAATATTATTTTAAATCAATGTTTAAGAGATATTATATGAATTTATTTAGGTCTTTAATGATTCTTTTTTTAGTTATTATCACTTTATCAGTTAAAGCTGATGAATCGTTACATGATAGTTTTAGTATTCTTAATAATGACAAAGTAAATATTTATGATGCATTAATTTCAATATTAAAAAAAAGAGATCCTGATCATGCTAATGACATGCAATTAGTTATCAACGATTTTAATAAAACTCATGTTTATTGTAAACAACCTAACATTATTTTATCTCCAGATTCACCAATGTGGGGTTATATTAATGCATATGTGATATGTGATCATAATCGACAATTAATTCAATTTAATTTGCATGTTTATGGAAAATATTTAATAGCATCAAAGTATATTGCACCGGGTAAAAAAATATCATTAGATGATATCAGAATTGTAGAGGGGGAGTTAGATACATTATCTTCTAATATATGTTTAAATACTAAACAAGTATTAAATCAAGTAGCTATTCGAAATATTCAACCTAATGAACCGATTTTACATTCTATGTTACATAAACCTTGGTTAATAAGAATGTATCAACGTGTTTCAATATTAGCTACAGGAAATGGTTTTATAGTAAGATCAGAGGGGAAAGCATTAAATAATGCGTTTTCTAATGATACAATTAATGTATCTATGGATAATGGAACAATTGTGACCGGGAGAGTAAATCCTAATGGAGAAATTTTAGTTTCATATTAAATAATAAATACAAATATTGTTGTTTGTTATTTATTCAATAAACATATTATTTAATTTAGCAATTATTTTTATATGTTTTTTCATTAGATTCAAACATATATGTATATTATATTTTTGAATGTAATAGCTATATTAATAGTATGAGTTTATATTACATATATAATATTTTTTTTAGTAATATTTATAGTATATAAGTACTACATTATTAGTACAATAATTTATGTATCAGTGCATTATTCATTGAAATGTAATATAAATAATTATTTATTTTGTTTATAAATATTTCGTTTAATTTTTTATTTAATTAATAGTAGAACATGTTTATATAATTAATAATTAACAGTTATATATATACTTAGAATGAATGGAATAGATATTTTTAAATTTACTTATCCATAAATTAACTATATTTTTTTTTAGATTCAATAATATTAATTTTATTAAGCTATATATGAAAATTATTGGATTAAATATATTTTTTATAAATATTTATTTATGAATAATTATACATGTCTATATATGACATTTATGTATAAAATACATTAATACTTAAAATTTAATAAAAACTACATTTGTATGTTAACTAAAAAATTATATTTTTTAAAATTAGTCTATTATCGATATAAACATATATATGTTTAAAATAATTTTTATTAATAATGTTCATTATTTGATTAATTATTTTTTCTCTTGGTATTAATTAGTGGAAATTAATAATTAATTTGAGAGTGTATTTTAATGTTTTTAATAAAGACAATTTAGAGGATATTGTAATAATTAATGTCTTCATAAGATACACATTTTTTTTGACATCATTAAACTTACATGTTTTATATATTAATTTTTCAAGAGAGATTTTATTATTTTTTATATAGAAAAAAATATATCAGATTAGATTCATTTTAGAATATATAGTAATGAATACATAATTGATATTTTGATAATGATATTAGTTATAATATTATTTTTTATTATGTAATAATATTACATATTATAATATATAACTATATAATTTATTAATTTAGATATATTAAAATAATGTATTAATATCGATTTTTTTTTAAAGATAGACTTTACTTACAACAAGCATGAAATCTTTAATAAGTTAAAAAATTAAAGCAAAAAAAACACTATTTATATAATTTTTATATAAGTAATTATAATGATAATTATTAAATATTAGTTATAACTAATTAAATTACCATATAAATATTTTAAATTATATTTGTTAAAATAGATTTTTTTAATTTTTATTTTGGATTTTTAAATATTGTAAATGTTATTTCGGTTAATATATATATTATATAATCATTCATTTGTTGTTAAATTAATTTTATGTTTTGCCTGGTTTGTGATTAATTAATTGTATTATATATTATATATAATGATTAAATAAATTTAATATAACAGTATGCAAAGTATATAATACAATTTTTAAAAATGATTATAATATTTTTTTTGTTTGTATGTAAAATATGGATAATTTTTATTATTAATCATCCATAATAAATTATTAATGATTAGTTTTTATAATGTGAAATTTTTTATATAAATATGTATGTTGATTTATTGATTAGTTAAGTATTTTTTAGAGTGTGATTAAGGTAATGGTAATATGAAATATTTAGTTTTTTGTATTATGTTTTTATTTTTTTGTGTTTTTGAAACACCAGTATATGGGTATACTGATCATCCATTATTTTATGTAGGATCAAAATTTGGAACGTTTAATTCTAGTACATTACTTAATCATCCATTTTTTATAAAACAAGATGATTCGCATATTAATATTAATTCAAATAGTGTTCATGTTCCTACTTCATTATTATTTGGATATCAAAAAAATTCATACATAGGTTTTGAAATTAGTTACGATAATACATCTAGTGTTGATTTTAACAAAGCAATATTAAACACGCAATTAGATGATGTAGGAATAGGTTTAGGAATTAAATTATCTTATCCAATTAATAACAAATTTTCAGTTTATAATAAATTAGGTGGAAAAGTTGCGTCATCTATTTTATTAGATCCATTTACGTTGGATCATATGATAAAATCTCAAGAAAAACTTGTTCCTATAGTAGGTATAGGAATGGAGCATGTTATAAAAAACAATGTTTTGTATAGATTTGAATATGAATGGAATCGTAATTTGTTTAATTGCAAATATCTTCATAATGCAATTAACTTAAGTGATGGAACGTTAAGCATGAGTTTACTATTTCAATTTAATCATGATCGAGATTATCAACAAATCGGTCGTTCTTCATTTGTTAAAAAAACAATTTCAAATATAAAAGAAGTAATTTTATTTCCATTTGGAAGTTCTAAATTAAATTCAGCATCATATGTAACATTAAAAAATTTAAATAATAGAATTAATAAAATGAATTTTTCTCATGTTACTTATAACATTACAGGATATCATGATTCTATTGATATAGAATCAGGTGATAAGAAAATATATTATGATCGGGTAAAATCTGTCATAGACTATTTGTTGTCACAGGGTATACAGAAAAAATTTATTCAAGAACATGAATTAAAACAAGATTTTCTAATGAATAAGTTATGTCAAAATTTAGACAATAAAGAACTATTAATTAGTTGTCTTGCTCCTAATAGAAGAGTTGAAATTGAAGTAGATGGTGTGTGGTAATATGTAGTATTAAAGATGATGTTTAATATTTAATCATGTATATATCAAAATAATATTTTTATATAATAATGAAATATTTTATGTTATTACAATTATTGATGATATTTGGAGGGAGAGGGATTCGAACTCTCGGATGATTTCTCATCGGCGGTTTTCAAGACCGCTGCCTTAAACCACTCGGCCACCCCTCCAGAACAAATCGTTTGTTTTTATTAATTATATCAATAAAATAATATCATGATATATGATAAAAATAAATAAAATTATTTGTTTTTATTAAAAATAATTATTTTTATTTTTAATTAATAATAAATTTGTTATTAATAAAATTAAATATTTTATTTTTATGTATTATTTTTTTTTTAATATATAATATTTAATACTCTATATTAGAAGTAATAATTATTAAATTTGTTATATATTTATTTATTTTTGGTTATTAATAATTTTGTCGTTTCTTTTTATTTGTAGTTAGAATTTATATTATAATTACAATTTATATATTTAAAAAAAATAATAATATAATAAATTCACTTGATCATTCTTATATTTTTAGTTTATTATAAACGAAAATTTGGCGCATTGACAGATTGGTTATGTAACGGATTGCAAATCCGTCTAGCTCGGTTCAATTCCGGGATGCGTCTAATACATAATATTCATGCCCGGATGGTGAAATTGGTAGACACAAGGGACTTAAAATCCCTCGGCTTTATGGCTTTGCGGGTTCAAGTCCCGCTCCGGGTACAATAATATATATTTTTTAACTTTGAATTAATTAATCATATTATTTTCAATAGATATTTTAAATATAGTCAATTAGTTTTTTTATAATCAAAACCTTGATATACAATGAATTTTTTTTTATGTAGTAAAATATAATGGTATATAAAATATTTTTTTAAAAGATTTTGGCACATTAAACCCGATGGAGTAACAAATCGTAATTCTCCATGTGGTTTTAGGTGTTTTTTTGATTCTTTAATCATTTTTTCAATAAATAATGTTGTAAATTGGATTCCATCATGAATGGGTGGGTTAGACAAAATTAAATCAAATTTGTCATTGACATTAGAAAATAAATCGCTAGGATATAGCTTACCTGGTATATTGTTAATTCTTAAGTTAATTTTACTAGACTTAAGTGCTATGAGATTAGAATCAATTAAATGTAATTTGACTTTAGATGTTTTTTGATACAACATCATAGAAAGAATACCGGTTCCACAACCAATATCTAATATTTTACCAGATATTTTTTTTGAAAAAGTAGAAATTAATAGTAAACTACCTTGATCTAATCCTGAGTAACCAAAAACCCCAGGAAACACTTTAATTTTTATATTACTTAAAAAATATGTTTTTATTGTATTTTTTATAGTAAAAATAATTTTTTTTTGTATGGTACCTAAGTACAAAATAGAATGTTTAGCTGTATCTAATTTTTGTATTGATATTAATGATTTTAATAGTTTAGGAGCATTTTTAATGCCGCTTCGATTATTTCCTGTAATAAGAATTTTGCATTTAATGAAGTCATATGAACATAGATATTGTATATGAAATAGGGCTTCTTTTTTATCTTTAGGCCAATAATAAATTATTAGTTCTACATTTTTTTGATTAGATATTTTATAGTTATATTGAATATTATTATACATATATGGATACAATTGGTTCCATATATTATATTTTGTAGTATATACATTAGTATATTTTAATGGTAACGATAATGAAAAACAATCTTTAATATCACCATAAAATATAGTATTTTTATTTTTTAAAATACATAAATGTCGATTTATTATTTTGCTTTCATTAGTAATAGTATTAATCATATTTTTTATTATAGTAATAGTATAATTATTATATATATATTTTATATAAAAATTGTATACGATGTATTAATATCATACTGGATAAAAAATTATATAATAAATTATTAATTTTTATCAAATAAATAATATTTGATAAAGTAAATATTAACTATTTATCTTATATCTATAGGATTTAATTTAATTAATTTATAATATCAGTGTTATGAGATATATCATATTAAATAAATTTAGTCTTGGGTTTCCATATAATTAATATGTAGAAATTATCATGTTAAGTTTAAAAAATAACTTTAGTTAAAAATAATATTCTCAGCTATTTACAAAAATAAATATTAAAAAAAATTCATGAAAAATAGATCTATTAAATTGAATGGTAGTCATTATACAATGTTAACATTGTATTTATTTAATTGTGATGTCAGTATAGTTACAAGAGATATTAAAGAAAAAATCAATCAATTACCAAAGTTGTTTACATATGCACCTGTAATCATAAATGTTGCTCGTTTATCTAATCATGTTGATTGGAATCATATGAAAAAAGCAATTTTATCTACTGGGTTGTATATTGTTGGTATTACAGAATGTACGGATGATCTTTTAAAAAAAAAATTATATATTCCGGACTGCCTTTAATAACTAAAAATAATAGTGACTATTTAAAAGAACAATATTTTGAATATTGTAATAATACATATACACAAAAACATATTATGAATAAAACATTAATAGTAAATACTCCTATTCGATCTGGTCAAAAAATTTATGCTAAAAATCGAGATTTGGTTATTACTAATAATGTTAGTCCTACTGCTGAATTAATTGCTGATGGTAATATATATATTTATGGTATTATGAAAGGTAGAGTATTAGCAGGAGCTAATGGGGATAATAGTAGACAAATTTTTTGTTCTAAATTTTATCCAGAATTAATCTCTATTGCAGGAGAATATTTAGTAATGGAATATTTACCATTACATTATATTGGGCAATCAGTTCAAATTTATTTTAAAAAAAAATCATTAGAAATAAAATTAATTAAATAAAGTATTATTTAAAGTAAGGGTTTAATATGACGCGAATTATTGTTATAACGTCAGGAAAAGGAGGTGTCGGTAAAACAACTTCTAGCGCAGCATTAGCTACTGGTTTAGCATTGCAGAAAAAAAAAACTGTAGTAATTGATTTTGATATAGGATTAAGAAATTTAGATTTAGTAATGGGTTGTGAGAGACGAGTGGTGTATGATTTAATTAATGTGGTTCAGGGTGATGTAGTATTGAATCAAGCTTTAATCAAAGATAAATTTACTGAAAATTTATTTATACTTCCAGCTTCTCAAACTAGAAACAAAGATTCTTTAAGTAAAGAAGGTGTTAATCAAGTATTACAAGAATTAATTAAAATGAAATTTGAATTTATCATTTGTGATTCACCTGCAGGTATTGAACAGGGAGCAATGTTACCTATATATTTTGCTGATGAAGCAATATTAGTGACTAATCCAGAAGTATCTTCAGTACGGGATTCAGATAGAATGTTAGGAATTTTATCTTCTAAATCTAAACGTGCACAGGAAAATAATTTACCAATAAAAGAATATTTATTATTAACACGATATCAAGCAACTCGAGTAAAACAAGGAGATATGTTGAGTGTTGAAGATGTTTTAGAAATATTAAGAATACCAATAATTGGAGTAATACCAGAAGATTATAGTGTATTGAAATCTTCTAATCAAGGTAAATCGATTATATTAGATTATCATTCCAATGCTAGTAAAGCATATTTAGACACTACTTGTCGATTATTAGGTGATCATCGTCCATTAAGATTTTTAAAAGAAAATAAGTTAAATTTTTTTCAAAGATGGTTTAGGAGATCAGATTAATGTCGATAATAAATTTTTTTTTATTAAACAATAAACATACTGCTAATATTGCAAAACAAAGATTAAAAATTATTATAACTAGTGAACAAAATAAAAAGTATGAACCAGATTATTTTCCAATGTTAAAAAATGATATTTTATTGGTTTTATCGAAATATGTAATGGTTGATTATAATATGGTAAATATTACTTTAGATCAGAAAAATAAAGATATATCGATTCTAGAAATGAATATAACGTTACCACAATAAATAATAATTTTATTAAAATATATATATGTGTTTATTTATTTATTTTATATAAACAAATTTTAAAATTGATTGTATAAATAATTTAATTGCATTATATCTAAACTATTTTTTTGTTTATTTTTGAGACTTAATATAGATAAATTAATAATATCTATTGGATGAGGTATGGTAATGTATTGATACAATATATTTTTTGTTATATTTTTTAGAAATACATTATCTATTTTAGTTCCTATATGCAACCAATCACTATTTAATAATGATAAATTTTTTGCAATATTTTTATTTTTTACAATTTGATCTTGTGTATGTTTACTCCATAATCCATTATCGTTTTTGATATATTGACCCCAATACACTTCATTTTTTTTTGATCCTACAATTACTAGAATTTTTTTTACTTTATATATTCTCCATGCTTGTTCAGCTAATATTTCTAAAGTTGAAAACGCTATGATTGGTATTGAATGATAAAAGGATAAACCTTGAGCTACACAAACTCCTATTCTAATACCAGTAAATTGTCCAGGACCAATTGATATAGCTATTAAATTTAAGGATTTTATAGTAATAAAGTTTCGTAACATAAGTTTATTAATCATTAATAATATTTGTTCATTATGGCTTAATATAGAAGGTGATGATATATAATCAATACAATTATTGATTAATAATCCTACAGAGCATATTTTATTTGATGTATCAATACATAAGATTGTTTTTTTCATATAATAATAATGTTCATTAAATAAAGTTATTGAAAATATTTTTTTTAAATATGTTCATTTTTAGTTTATTTTTCTTTTTTTACTCGTACTAAATCTATTCGATATTCATCGGCTTCTAAGATCTGAAAGGATAAAGATGAAATAAAAATTATATCACCAGGTTTTGGCAATTGACCTTTCTGTGCAATAAGTAATCCTGCTACGGAAGCATAGTTTGTGGTATTTATTAAGTTTTCTATATTTAATAATTGTTGTAAAGAATGTAAATCAGTACTACCTTTAACTAACCAACTATTTTTTTCAATAATAACTTCTGGTGTTTCATCTGCATCTGGAAATTCACCAGCAATAGCTTCTAGTAAATCTAATGGAGTAATTAAACCTTGAATTACACTAAACTCATTAGTAACAATTACTAAACTACCCTTTGATTTTTTTAAAACACTTAATAAATTAATAGAATCTAGTGTATCGGGTACAATAATAGCTGGAGTCTTTGATGCAAAATGTAATAAATCAATATTTTGTTCTAATACTATTAATAATTCTTTAGCACGTATAATACCTATAATTTCATCTAATTCTCCTTTACAAATAGGAAATAAACTATGTGGAGTATCTAACAGTTGTGTTCTTATTTCTTCTTTTGTTTTTTCTATATTAACCCAAGAAATAGCACCTCTAGGTGTCATAATACTTCTTATTGATCGAGCTGCTAATGTTAAAACCCCTGTAATCATATATTTCTCTTCTTCTTTAAAAGTATAAGAAGGTGATTGTTCCCTTGCATAAGAGGAATTATTTTTTGTATTGATATTTAATTCATTATAGTGTTGTTTTTCTTTGTTCATCAATCTGAATATAGTTTCAGCTACTCTTTGTCGCATAGGTCTTTTAGATTGATTTTTGATAAAATTATGTCTTGCTATTTGATTAAACAATTCAATAATTATTGAAAAACCAACAGCTGTATACAAATATCCCTTTTGTATATTAAAACCAATTGATTCTGCTACAAGCGATAATCCAATAATTAATAAAAAACTAAGACATAAAACAACTACAGTAGGATGTGCATGCATAAATGTAGTTAATGGTTTAGATGATAATAGCATAATCATTGTTGCTATAATAACAGCAATTATCATAATTGATAAAGAATTAACCATACTTATAGCAGTAATAATAGAATCTAATGAAAATACTGCATCTAAAACAACAATTTGAATAACTACAGGCCAAAAATTAGCATAGTTTTTATTATCTATTTCTTTATGTTGGTGATTTTCTAATCGTTCATGTAATTCAATTGTAGATTTAAATAATAAAAATAATCCTCCTAATAATAAGATTAAATCTTTAGCAGATAGATTAATGTATTTATATTTAATAATAGGAGTCACTAATGTAATCATCCATGACATTAATAATAATAGACTGATTCGCATTAATAATGCTAAAATTACGCCTAGAATACGTGCTTTATCACGTTCATAAGGTGGTAATTTTTCTGTTAAAATTGATATAAATACTAAATTATCTACTCCTAATACTACTTCTAAAATGATTAACGTAAATAATCCAGCTAAAGTAGATGTATGTAAAAAAAATTCCATTGTACTCTCTATAAAATAATGCATATATTATAATATTTATTATGTAGGAAATAAATATTTTATTTTTAATAGATTTTTAAAATATATATTTTAAATATTAATAAATTATATTGAATATTAGATATTGTTAATAGTTTAAATTTATGAAAACAATAAAAGCCCTTGCAACATAGTGCAAAGGCTTTTTAGTTTATTACTTTTTTGATAGTATCAAGTTTTTAATTATGATAGTTGACGTAATAAAGTTAAATTGAAAATACATTAACAGCTGCAGGACCCTTTTGTCCGTCCTGAATTTCGAATTCAACGTTTTGTCCTTCAGAAAGAGTTTTGAATCCATTTCCTTGTATGGAAGAAAAATGTACAAAAACATCTTTACTACCATCTTCAGGGGTAATAAAACCAAATCCTTTAGATTCGTTAAACCACTTAACTTGGCCTTTAATCTTTTCCATTTTTAAAATCCTTGAAATATTATTTTTATAAAAACTAGAAACATTACTGCATGAGGCATGAATTGAATATTCGGCAAGAGAAGTTGTTTCAACGTCTTTACTCTGAACTTTTGAACTTGATAATGCCTTTCATAAACAGAATTGTAACTTGTTTTATCTAGAGAATATATAAATATAGAATATTTTTTTAATATACTAGATAATATAAAAAATTATGTTTTACTTTAACTGTAGTATATATGGTTTTTTTTATTTTTACAAGATAATATATTTTTATTAGAAAACTCTATATTATACATTTGTATATAAGATACAGTAATATTAAAAATTATGTTGATATATATGTATTATTATGTAAAGCTGTAATTCTTTCATCTAAAGAAGGATGTGTGTTAAACAAATTCCAAATAGAATTAGATTTTCCATATATACAAAATGTTCTAATATAGTTAGGTTCTTCTGGTTCACAGTTATTTTTTAATTTTTTTAATGCTTGTATCATATTATGCTTTCCAGATAAAATAGCAGCACCAGCATCTGCATGAAATTCTCGATATCTAGAAAACCAAAGAATAATTAAATTAGCTAATGTTCCAAATAATAAATCTAATACTATTGAAACAATATAATATGTTAATGAATTTTCATTAAATCCATTGTCATTTTTGTTATTTGTATGATCTGAAGAAATAATTTTTGCAATAGCTCTAGAGGTAAACATCACCATTGTATTCATTATTCCTTGAACCAATGTCATAGTAATCATATCTCCATTAGAAATATGGCTGATTTCATGAGCAATAATAGCTTCTATTTCATTTGATGTCATTTGATCTAATAAACCATGAGAAACAGCTATTAAAGATGAATGCTTTCCTACCCCTGTAGCAAATGCATTGATGTTATGAGACGGGTAAATAGCTATTTCTGGAGTTTTAATACCTATTTTATTAGAATATTGACGTATAATGGATACTAACCATATTTCTGTATTATTTATAGGTGTTGTAATCAATTTCCCGTTAACAGAATATAAAGCAATCCATTTAGACATAAATAATGAGATAATAGATCCTCCAAAACCAAATAATCCAGATATGATGATTAAACCATAAAAACTATTAGCGCTTATAGATGTCAAACTTAAAATTAATCCAAAAATTAACATTACAGCCATATTAGTACATAAAAACAGAAGTATTCTAAGCATAAATTTTGATTTCCATAGTAAAATTTATATATGAATTAATGTATGTCTTATAAAGACATATAGTAGTTTACTAACAATAATGAATTTTTGTTAATAAATGTTACATATATAAAAAAAATATTTTTGTTAATTATTTTTATTTATTATTACTTGTATTTTATACATAGATGTCTAATTATGTGTAGAACAATGAAATAATGTAATATCAGTCTCTAGCATTTATTTAATCTATTTGAATATATATATTTGTTGTGTATATCAAATATTAATTAATTATATAATAATATTTAGTGAAGCTTTTTTTAAATTATAAAACTTATATTGTTGAACATATCATTAAAAATGAAAATTTAAAAATTTATTTATATAAATAAATATATTGATATTTAAATATTAATCAATATACATTATTTAATATTTTTTGAAATAGATTATAGAATAATTAATTTATGTATATATCACTTATATAGTCTGTAATATAATTGATCAAACAATGAATGTTTGATCAATTTTTAGTTGATTATTTGCAAAATACTATTGTTAAGTAGTTAACAATAAATTTTATTACATATAAATTAAAAATACAATAATCAGTGTTATGTACTTGATATAAAATTAATATATACATTATATCTATATATAACATATATATTATTGTGTTTGATTTATTTTAAAATAATTGATACATTATTAATTCCAATATCGTTTATCTTTTTTAATAATATCATGTGATAATTTAGGTCCCCATGTTCCTGCTGGATATAATTCTGGTTTTTTATTACTATGATTCCAGGCATTAATAATAGAATCAACCCATTTCCATGCTTCTTCTACTTCGTCTCTTCTTACGAATAAAGATTGAGAACCAATCATACTTTCTAATAATAACCGTTCATATGCATCAATAAGATATGGTTGATGAAAAGTATTTAAATAATCGAATCTTAACTTAACGTTTGTTAAGTGATTAGTATCACTTAATTCTGGTATTTTATTTAAAATATGAATTTCTATTCCTTCATTTGGTTGTAATCTAATAATTAATTTATTAGATGGTAAAATAGCAATAGATTCTTTAAATAAGTTCATAGATGAATTTTTAAAAAAAATTGTAATTTCAGAATGTTTATGTGGTAATCTTTTACCAGTACGCAAATAAAATGGTACACCAAACCATCTCCAATTATCTATATTAACTCTTAATGCAACAAAAGTTTCTGTGTCACTTTTTTTATTAGCACCATCTTCATGTATATATGATGGTACTTCTACTCCATTAATAAAACCAGAAGTATATTGTCCAATAACAGTGTTTTCTTGTACATTATGTATATTAATTGGTCTAAGAGCTTTTAATATTTTTACTTTTTCATTTCTAATGCTATCTGCATTTAAATTATTCGGTGGAGACATAGTTATAATAGTTAATATTTGTAACAAATGATTTTGTACCATGTCTCTCATTTGTCCTGTTTTATCGAAATAACCCCATCTTCCTTCAATTCCAATGTCTTCTGCTACAGTAATTTGAATATGATCAATTGTTTGATTATTCCAACTATGAGAAAAAATAGAGTTAGCAAATCTTAAAGATAATAAATTTAATATTGTTTCCTTTCCTAAGTAATGATCAATACGAAAAATTTGTGATTCTGTAAAATATTTTCCAATTTGATTATTAATATCTTGTGAAGTCTTTAATGATGTACCTACAGGTTTTTCTATAATTACTCGTGCAGGTGGAAAATTTAATTTTGCTTGTCCCAACCCGTTACAAATTGCTCCATAAATATTAGGAGGAACTGCAAAATAATTAATCGTAATTCTTTTTTTTTGGTCTAATAGTTTTTTTAGTTGTATAAAATTATCAGTTTCATTTACATCTAAGTTGCAAAATTCTAATCTAGAGTGTAATTTAGACCATAATGATTCATCTATTTTTTCTGTCATAAAAGTTTCTAAAGAATTACGTACAATATCTTTATAATATTTTTTATTCCAATTAGCACGACCAACACCTATTATTCTAGTATCTTTATTAAGTTTATTAGCTTTTTCTAATTGATAAAGAGAAGGAATCAACTTTCTTTTTGCTAAATCTCCTTTTGCACCAAATATGATGAAATCATGTCCTTGTTTAATATTTTTTACCATTTTGTTAATATAGTCCTGTCATATTACATAAAATTTGAGAATAGTATTTATGATATAGATTTTAATTTAACTCTACAAAAATTATCTTATTTTATAAAGAGTGTGTATATTAATTTTCTTGATATCAATATATTATGAAAATATTTTTAAACTATATAAGAAAATGTCAACTGATATCTAAATAATTTAAAAATTATTTACACTATTTGCATATTATTATAATGTAGTTAACTAACATATTTTATATGTTATTATGTATTACATTTTATTTATTGATACTATATATTTATAATTTTTGTATTTTAAGTATTTATTGTTATTTATAATTATATTTTATATATATTTTTATTAAAATTTTATATATATTGTTTTTATAAAATTTGATTCTATCGCATAAATGGTTTAGTTATATACATGTATATTCGGAATGAGTAATATTAGAGTAATGATAATTGATTTGTTATAAAATAATTTTTGTTTATTATGATGATATATAGAATATATTTCTATAAATATCAAAAATTTTTGGTATTATTAATATTAATCGTTAATTATATAGAGATTTCATAAAAAAAAACTTAGTTTTATTTTTTATAAAAATGTAAGATATAATCTTATTATTAGTATTTATAAATATCTACTATCATATTATATGTTTGTTACAAGTTTACAATAATACTGATATTTCAGTATTAATATGTAGTAATAGCATTTATAATGCTAGAACAAAATTAAATTAAAATATAATCTTTATTATATCATTATTTTTTATAATATCAGGAGGATCTATGTTAAGACGATTAAGAAGAACTAAAATAGTAGCCACTCTTGGTCCTGCAACAGATAGAGATAATAATTTAGAAAAAATTATTAAATCCGGTGCTAACGTATTACGATTAAATTTTTCTCATGGTTGTCCAGAAGAACATCAATATCGAGCGAAAAAAGCACTAGAAATTATGAATAAACTTAAATGTCATGTAGCTATTTTAGGAGATTTACAAGGACCTAAGATTAGAATCGCTGGGTTTAAAACAGAAAAAATTTTTTTAAATATAGGTGAACATTTTTTGTTAGATGCTACATTAAGTGACAATGATGGCAATGAAAAGCAGGTAGGTATAGATTACAAACAGCTACCATCTGATGTATTTTCTGGAGATATGTTATTATTAGATGATGGTAGAATACAACTGAAAGTAATTAAATCTACTAAATATAAAATATATACTAAGGTAGTTATAGGAGGTTTTCTTTCTAAAAATAAAGGAATTAATAAATTAGGTGGTGGATTATCTGCTAAATCTTTGACAAGAAAAGATAAAGAAGACATTGCTATAGCTGCTAAAATCAATGTTGATTATTTAGCTATTTCTTTTCCAAGGTCAGCTGATGATATTTATGAAGCACGGGATTTAGCTATGACGTTAGGTAGTCGTGCAAAAATTATAGCTAAAATAGAACGCGCTGATGCAGTTAAGACAGATGATATTATGCACGATATCATTTTAGCATCAGATGTTATCATGGTAGCCAGAGGAGATTTAGGAATTGAAATAGGAGATCCAGCTCTTGCAGGAATGCAAAAAAGGTTAATTAGAAAAGCTAGACAATTAAATAGAATTGTTATAACAGCTACACAAATGATGGAATCTATGATTATTAATCCATTTCCTACTAGAGCTGAAGTAATGGATGTAGCGAATGCTGTTTTAGACGGTAGTGATGCTGTAATGTTATCAGCTGAAACTGCATCAGGAAATTATCCTGTTGAAACTGTTGTGTCAATGGCTAAAGTATGTGAGGGAGCAGAACAAGTTCCCAGTATTAATGTTTCTCGACATAGATTAAATGCT
Organism: Buchnera aphidicola (Eriosoma harunire); assembly: GCA_049942765.1. Lineage (GTDB taxonomy): Bacteria > Pseudomonadota > Gammaproteobacteria > Enterobacterales > Enterobacteriaceae > Buchnera_D > Buchnera_D aphidicola_D. The sequence goes on from CP188086.1 coordinate 284,935, forward strand.
CAATTTAGTAGTATAGAAGAAGCAATTGCAATGTCAGCTATGTATTCTGCTAATCATTTAGATAAAGTAACAGCAATTATTACTATGACAGAATCAGGTAGAACTGCATTAATGACTTCACGAATTACTTCAGGTTTACCTATTTTTGCTTTATCACGTCATAAAAGTACATTAAAATTATCTGCATTATATCGTGGAGTTACACCAGTTTATTTTGATAGTGTAACAGATGGAGTGGAAGCAGCTACAGAAGCAATTATATTATTAAAAACTCAAAAATTTTTAATGCATGGAGATATAGTAATTGTAACACAAGGAGATATAATGAGTGCTATAGGTAAAACTAATACTATTCGAATTTTAGAAGTAAAATAACAATGTATTATTGTAATCATTAAATATAACTTGATAAATAAAATTCTTTATTAAATATTGATAATGTAATATAAAATTATTTTTTGTATTACATTCGAAATTATTCTTTATAAGAAGTATCTGAAGTGTATCTATTAATAAAACAATTGTTTACTATATACATTTTTAATTATTAACATTTGTTACATAAATTATTTGTTTTAGAAGGTATATTCTATAAACATTGTTAGTACAACACTATATAGAATTAATAGTATTTAAATAACTGATATAACTAATACCTTATTATGATTAATTTAATTATAAAATATATTAATGAATTTAGATATATTTGTTGTTATAGTAAGAATACATATTATTTTTATAATAAGGATAACAATTTATTAAATAATTATAAATAGTTTTTTAGAATTATTAAAAATAATTTTGATTGCTATCTATTTATGAGTAGAGAAATAATTTAATAAAACGTAGGTAATAACCTACTATATTTGCATTATTAGTTAAGTAATCATTGAATAAATTAATGACTACGTTATGATGTTATGTAAAAAAAATTATATTTTTTAAGTTTATTAAAGTTAGAACAATTAATATAATATATTGGTTGCTTAAACGTTTTTATATAATGAATTTTTATATATTAAATATTATTTAATATATTTGATATGGAGTTCTTGTAGTTGTTCATAATGAATATTAGTTGGTGCATTAGTGGTTAAACAAGCAGCAGTAGTAGTTTTAGGAAAAGCAATTACATCTTTAATATCATGACTATTAATTAATAACATAATTAATCGATCTAATCCTATAGCAATACCTGAATGAACTGGAGCTCCATATTGTAAAGCATTGGTGAAAAAATCGAAATCATCCTTTTGTTTTTGTTCAGATAATCCCAATATTTGAAATACTGTTTTTTGTGTGATATAGTCGTTAATTCTCATAGATCCACCACCTAGTTCATAACCATTAATAACAATATCATATGCATTAGAAACAGCTTTTATTGGGTTTTCTTTTAATTCTTTTAATGAAATATTTTTTGGTTGAACAAAGGGGTGGTGTGTACTTGATAAACGTCCTTCATGATTTTTATTAAACATGGGAAAATCAGTAATCCATACAGGTTTATAGCTTCTTTCATCAATTAATGTTAATTGTTGAGCTAATTTAGTTCTTATTACATGACATAAATGGTTTACTATATGAATTTTATTAGCAGTTACAAAGATAAGATCTAATTTTTTAGCACCTACCTTTTTAACAATTTTTTTTATAATTGGTAATGTAAAAATATGTTCTATGGAAAATACATCAGGCATGATGTCAGTATTATCAAAATGTTTTATAACAAATAATTTTGAATTATTTTTCTTTGCTATAAGTTGATAAAATTGAATATCTTTTATTGTTAGACTACTTCCACCAGGAATACATAAAGCTACTATACGGGCATTGCTATCATTATAATCAAATGAAAAATTCTTAAATTTCATTGTTTTTAGAATATTTTTGATGTCAATAATTTTTATTGGGTTTCGTAAATCCGGTTTATCAGTACCATACAATTTCATAGAATCAGAAAATGTTAATTTTTTAAATTTACCTAAATGTACTTGTTTGATTTTTAACCATATTTTACGCAATAATTTTTCGATTATTAATTGAATATATGAAATTGAAACAAAAGCAAGTTCTATATCTATTTGTGTAAATTCAGGTTGTCGATCTGAACGTAAATCTTCATCTCGAAAACATTTTGTAATTTGATAATATCGATCAATTCCAGAAATCATTAGTAATTGTTTGAATAATTGAGGTGATTGAGGTAAGGCATAAAATTTTTTAGGGTGTATTCTACTAGGTACTAAGTAATCTCTGGCTCCTTCAGGTGTTGATTTTGTTAGAATAGGTGTTTCTATGTATAAAAATTTATTTTTTTGCATAAAATTATGTGTGATTCTTATTACATCATTTCTAATTTTTAGATTTTTTAGTAAGGAAAAATTTCTTAATTCTAAATATCTATACTTGAGATTTATTAATTGTTTATTATTTTTTTTTGTATCAAAAGGTATAGGTAAGGATGAATTAATAATTATTAACTTAGATGCTAGTATTTCAATATAACCTGTTTGAATCGAATCATTAATATTATTGTTTGTTCTGGGTTGAACGGTTCCTGTAATTTGAATGCAAAATTCATTCCTAAGAGTTTTAGCTAAATGAAATATATCCGTTTTATCTTGATTAAATACTACTTGAACTATACCTTCGCAATCACGTAAACTAATAAATAGAATTTGTTTTAATTTACGGATACTGTGTACCCAACCACATAAAATCACTTCTTGTTTGACATGAGTTAATCCAACATTACCACAATATTCAGTTCTCATGTAGAATTCCTATGAATTGTTATTTAGTAACTACTTTTAATTTAAAGTGGATAGATAAATAATATGTTTTTAAATTAAGTATTTATATTATATAAATATATTAAGTAAGAAGAAGAATATCTTTATCACTGTATTTATAATAAATAACATATGATTACCTATCGTAAATAAATCATGTTTTAATAAACAATACTATTTCTAATTTATTAACATTTAACTATTATAAATTGTTTATTTATATTATTTTTATTTAGATATAAATAAATTGAATAATTTTTTTTATCCATATTATCTACTTCGAAAGATAATTCTACCTTTAGTTAAATCGTATGGAGTTAATTCTACTGTGACTTTATCTCCTGTTAAAATTCTAATATAATTTTTTCTCATTTTTCCGGAAATATGTGCAATAATATTGTGTCCATTATCTAATTCTACATTAAACATGGTGTTTGGTAATGTATCTATTACAGTTCCTTGCATTTCTATATTTTCTTCTTTACTCATATTATTTTTCCTAATTTATCTTAAATTTATTTTCATAAGATGATATAATAATTGTTAATTAAATAATTTATATGTTTATAATAATAAAAATATATTTATTTATTAATAAATAATTCTTATAAAAAATTCCTTGAAATTAACTAATACTATCTAAATATGATTCAGCATCTAAAGCAGCCATACATCCTGTTGCTGATGCAGTAATAGCTTGACGATAAGTATGATCGATAACATCCCCTGCTGCGAAAACACCTGGTATACTAGTTTGAGTGAAATTTTTATGTGAATGATGTTTTACTGTAATGTATCCGTCCTTAGTTTTTAATTGATCAAAAAATATATTACTATTAGGAGAATGCCCAATAGCTATAAACACACCTGATACAGGTATTTTTTTTATTTCATTTTTATGGTTTTTAATACATATAGTATTCACTGATTGATTGTTTCCAATGATATCAATAACAATATAATTTTTTAAAATAACTATTTTTTTAGTTTTTATTTTTCGTTCTAGTCTATTAATTAAAATTTTTTCAGCATTAAATGTGTTTCTACGATGGATTAAATATACTGTAGATACAATATTTGATAAATATAACACTTCTTCTATAGCTGTATTTCCACCACCTACGACTGCTACATTTTTATTTTTGTAAAAAAAACCATCACAAGTGGCACACGTAGATACTCCTTTACCTATATATTTTGTTTCAGAATCTAATCCTAAGTGTTTAGCAGTTGAACCAGTGGCAATAATTAAGCTGCTACTATGATATTCGTATTGATATCCATATAATTTTAATGTTTTATTGGATAAATCTACTTTCACAATATGATCTGAAATAATATTAGTTTTAAATTTTAATACATGTTTGTACATTTCATTCATTAATGTCAATCCACTAATTTTTTCGATGTGACCAGGCCAATTTTCAATTTCATTAGTGTTAATTAATTGTCCACCACGATTGTTTCCTGTAATTAAAACAGGTGATAAATTTGCTCTAGCTGCATAAATAGCTGCAGTACAACCAGCAGGACCAGATCCTATAATTATTAATTTAGCGTTAATAAGTTGTTGTTGATTCATGATATAATTACTTGCTCTAAAATTTTATATATTTGTATTATGTATGAAATAAATGAAATATATTATAGTTCATAGAATGAATTTCTATGTGTTATAATTCTCATTATAATTTTATTTTTAACTAATATATAAATTTAGCATTTTAACAAATAAAAAGAAATAACTATTTTTTAATCTGTTTATTAAAAAATTTATTTTAGGAATAAATAGTAATTAAACATGTACATATAGTTATAAGAATTAATATAACATTACATTAAAAAATAAATTTTAAAAAATAATGTTTTCTTAATATCCTTATTGATACAAAAATTATTTTAATATATATAAAAAATTTAAAACATTGAATTCTTGCAATAGAGAAAATTACAAAAAATTAGTATACTTAATAGTACTATTATTTTTATGTGTGATTATCATGTTAGATCCTAATTTATTACGTTATCAACTAGATGTAGTTAAAAAAAAATTAATACGACGAGGTTTTTTTATAGATGAAAGTAAAATTAAATCTATGGAAAAAATTAGAAAACAATTACAAATTGAAACTGATTGTTTGCAATCTCAGCATAAAAAACTATCTAAATTAATTGGTCAAAAAAAAGATTTATTAAAAGATGAAAAATCTATATATAGTACAGTGTCCAAATTACATAAACATATAAAAATATTAAAAAATAAACTGACACTTATAAAAAATGAAATTAATGATTTTTGTTTAGAAATACCTAATATACCAGATGATAGTATTCCTGACGGAAATAATGCAACGTTTAATCAAGAGATATTAAAATGGGGTGATGAACCATCTTATAATTTTAAAGTTAAAAATCATATAGAAATAGGTCAACAATTACATGGTTTAGATTTTAATGTTGCTAGCTTAATGTCCGGTTCTCGTTTTATTGTGATGAATGGTCAAATAGCTTTATTACACCGTGCTTTAGGTCAATTTATGCTAGATGTTCATACTATTCAACATAAATATATAGAAACTTATGTTCCCTATTTGGTAAATAAACAAAGTTTATTTGGAACAGGTCAATTACCTAAATTTCATCGTGATTTATTTTATGTAAATTATGATTACTCATCTAATAATAATAAAAACTATGTACTAATTCCTACAGCTGAAGTTCCATTAACTAATATTTTTTGTAACAAAATTATAAATGAATCACAGTTACCTATAAAACTAGTAGCTCATAGTCCATGTTTTAGGTCAGAATCTGGTTCATATGGTAAAGACATTAAAGGTTTAATTAGAATGCATCAATTTGATAAAGTTGAATTAATGCAAATTGTACATCCAAAAAAATCTATGGAATCTCTAGATTTATTAACTGGACATGCAGAAAAAATATTACAATTACTAGAGTTACCATATAGAAAAGTTTTATTATGTTGTGGAGATTTAGGTTTTTCAGCTACTAAAACATATGATTTAGAAGTATGGTTTCCTTCTCAAAATATGTATAGAGAAGTATCTTCTTGTTCTAATATGTTAGATTTTCAGTCTCGTAGAATGAAATCTAGATATAAAGATATGAATACAAAAAAAAATCATTTATTACATACTATAAATGGATCTGGATTGGCAGTAGGTAGAACTTTAGCATCTATAATGGAAAATTATCAATGTGAAGATGGTAGAATTAAAATACCAAAAATTTTAAAAGATAATTATATGCGTGGTTTAAGTTACATTTCATTAACTTAAAATTTATGTATATTAAAATTTAATTACATAAAAATATATAACTATTATTTTTATAATAGAGAAATGTGAACATTTTTGATGTTAGTTAAATTTTAAATGAAGTTTCATATTGTTTAATTATTTATCATGATCTATAGGTATAAAAATGAAAAAAATATATAATTTCAGTGCTGGTCCTTCTATGTTACCTATAGATGTTATGACTGAAGCTAAAAAGAATTTTAAATATTGGAACAATTTATCTTATTCAATTATGGAAATTAGTCATAGAAGTTCATATTTTTTAGATATGATAGAAGAAGCTGAAAGTAATTTAAGAGAATTATTAAATATTCCAGATCATTATAAAATATTGTTTACTCATGGAGGTGCTAGAGGTCAATTTTCTGTAATACCAATGAATTTATTACATAACAATAATTATGCTGATTACATTTGTTCTGGATATTGGTCTCAAGCAGCAGCAACTGAAGCTAAAAAATACTGTATAGCTAATGAAGTTCATGTAATTAATGACATAAACAATAAAATTGTTATAACACCAATGAAAAACTGGAAAATACATGATAGTTCATGTTATGTTCATTACTGTTTTAATGAAACAATAAGTGGTTTAGCTATTTATGATATTCCTAATTGGAATAATAAATTTGTTATATGTGATTGTTCTTCTTCGTTATTATCACAAACTATTAATATAGAAGATTATTCTTTAATTTATGCTAGTGCACAAAAAAATATAGGTTTATCTGGAATTACTTTAATTATCATTAGAGAAGACTTAATTGGATTATCAAAACAGAACGTCCCTTCAATTTTAGATTATCATTATTTATTTATGAATCAATCTATGTTTAATACCCCTTCTACTTATTCTTGGTATATATGTAGTTTAGTATTTAAATGGTTAAAAAATCTAGGTGGTATTGAAGTAATCGAAAAAATTAATAAAGAAAAAGCACATCATTTATATCATGTAATTGATAATAGTGATTTTTATGTTAATGATATTCATCCTGATAATCGATCAATTATGAATGTTGTTTTTCGTTTGAAAAATCCATTTTTAGAACCAACATTTTTACAACAATCAACGAATATTGGGTTATTATTTTTAAATAATCATAAAATATTAGGTGGTATAAGAGCATCTATTTACAATTCTATGCCATTATGTGGTGTAAAAAAATTAGCAAAATTTATGAAAAATTTTGAAAAAAAATATGGTTGAAAACTAATTACAACGAATTTCTTACAAATACAATAATAATTAAATGAGAGATTTTATTATGAATAATTCTTTAATTTTAAAGCCAATTAATTTCATTAATGGATGTATAAAATTACCTGGTTCAAAAAGTATTTCTAATAGAGTGTTATTGCTTTCAGCATTGTCTGAAAATAAAACATATATAGAAAATTTATTATGTTGTGATGATACAAAACATATGTTAAGTGCATTAAAAATGTTAGGTATAAAATATGAATTATCTAATGATAATACATCTTGTGTTATACACGGTATAGGAACAGATTTATTAGAACAAAAAAATCCTTTATCAATTTTTGTAGGAAACGCTGGTACAGTTTTTAGACCACTAACTGCATTATTATCTTTAAAAAAAAACAATATTGTTTTAACTGGTAGTACGAGAATGCAAGAGCGACCTATAAAACATCTGGTAGATGCCTTACAACAATCTGGAGCTAAAATACAATATAAAAAAAATGATTTTTATCCTCCTATAGTTATTAAAGGTGGTTTTATGGGAGGTTTTATTCAATTAAAAAGTACAATATCTAGTCAATTTTTAACAGCAATTTTATTAGCTGCACCCTTAGCAAAACTTGATACAACAATTAATATTATAGGAGATTTAGTTTCTAAACCTTACGTTGAATTAACGATTAATTTAATGAAATCTTTTGGTATTACTGTAAACCATAACAATTATAAATCTTTTTTTGTTAATGGAAATCAAGAGTATTCCTCTCCTGGAAAATTTTTTGTAGAAGGAGATGCTACATCTGCTTCTTATTTTCTAGCAGCTGCAGCTATTAAAGGAGGATCAGTTACAGTATCAGGAGTAGGTAGAAAAAGTATTCAGGGAGATATATATTTTGCTACTGTATTAGAAAAAATGGGAGCTAAAATACAATGGGGGGATAATCACATTACGTGTACAAAAAATGAATTATATGGTATTGATTTAAATATGAATGATATACCTGATTCCGCTATGACTATAGCCATAGTAGCTTTATTTTGTATTGGAAAATCTGTATTAAGAAATATTTATAATTGGAGAGTAAAAGAAACAGATCGTTTAAAAGCAATGTCTACAGAGTTGAAAAAAATTGGTGCTATAGTAGAAGAAGGCGTAGATTTTTTAGTCGTGTACCCTCCTAAAATATTTTTTAATGCAGTAATCGATACTTATGATGATCATCGAATAGCAATGTGTTTTTCATTAATAGCATTGTCAAATAATATTGTTACGATAGTAAATCCAAAATGTATTAATAAAACATTTCCTAATTATTTTAATCAGTTATCTAGTATTAGTATAAATAATGCGAAAGAATAATTTGAATAAATAGTATATATTAAATATAATATTTTATTAGTATAATTAATATTACTATTGAAGATAATTTAATAATGATTAAAATTAATAATGACATATATAAATAAACATTCTTAATATTAAGATTAAAGATCTTTCTTTATATAAGAATATTTATGTTTATTAGATATTATGTATATATGAAATATTTTTTCACATTAAAATATAAAAATGTTTAATAAATTTAATTAATTATTAAAATAATAAAACATAGATTTACTACTTGTGAAGTAATAACTCATGATAGACTATTTTTAATATGTATCATATATTTAAATTTCATTTTAAATTTTGCATCAACACATAGTGTGTGCAATACAATATGAATAAATATTGTTTTAATGTGCTTAACTTACAAATATATTGCTAATCATTTTTTAAATAATTATTCTTGCATACAGTATTTTAATATGAATTGATATTAGATCTTATTACATTATGATGTATTGGAAAATACACAATATATTAATTAACTTGAATAAATTAAAATGATATTATATAAATATAAAAATAGCTATAATTATAATAGCTTATGTATCTTAATTGTAATACAATTATTTATTTAAGATTATGTTAATCATTTAGATTTTTTAAAATAATTCAATAGTTGCAAGAAATTATATTTAATGATAGTTTAAATTGTTTTAATCCCTATATTAGATATTAAAATAGTTTTATTTATTAAATAAATAACTAAAAATTTTTAATTATTATTAATAATATATAAACATTTTATATATTGGATTTAATCCATATAAAATTGCGATTTATTAATATATAGATAAAATAATGATTAAATAATTTTGATAATACTTACATAATCGATCCATAGAATGGATTGTCTAATGGAATAACTTTATATGTGTTAATTAACATGATGTTAATTAAATATTAGATTATAGAATATCTTAAGATCATTAATATGACTGAATCTTTTGCTGAATTGTTTGAAAACTCTTTGAAAAAAATAAAAACTAAACCTGGTTCTATTATTCATGGATTAATAGTATCTATAGAAAAAGAAGTTATTGTTGTAGATGCTGGTCTAAAATCCGAGTCAGCAATTCCTATTGAACAATTTAAAAATTCAAGAGGTGAACTAGATATACAAATTGGAGACATAGTAGATGTAGCGCTAGATGCAATTGAAGATGGTTTTGGAGAAACTCTTTTATCTCGTGAAAAAGCTAAAAGACATGAAGCATGGTTGTTATTAGAAAAAGCTTATTCTCAATCTGAAACAGTAATCGGTGTTATCAATGGAAAGGTTAAAGGTGGTTTTACTGTAGAATTAAACGAGATTCGTGCATTTTTACCAGGGTCTTTAGTAGATATTAGGCCTATTAGAGAAACTATACATTTAGAAGGTAAAGAATTAGAATTTAAAGTTATTAAATTAGATCAAAAAAGAAATAATGTGGTCGTGTCTCGTCGTGCTGTGATTGAATCAGAACATAGTGCTGACAGAAATCATTTACTAGATAATTTAAAAGAAGGAATTGATCTTAAGGGTATTGTAAAAAATTTAACAGATTATGGAGCATTTGTTGATTTAGGAGGTGTAGATGGTTTATTACATATTACAGATATGGCATGGAAAAGAGTTAAGCACCCAAGTGAAATCGTATCTGTTGGAGATGAAATATTAGTTAGAATATTAAAATTTGATCGTGATAGAAGTCGTGTTTCATTAGGATTAAAACAATTAGGAGAAGATCCATGGGCATCCATTACTAATAGATATCCAGAAAATACTAAAATAACTGGTAGGGTTACTAACTTAACAGATTATGGATGTTTTGTAGAAATTCAAGAAGGAGTTGAGGGTTTGGTGCATGTCTCTGAAATGGATTGGACTAATAAAAATGTTCATCCTTCTAAAGTAGTTTGTGTGAATGACATTGTAAAAGTAATGGTACTAGATATTGATGAAGAAAGAAGGAGAATTTCGTTAGGATTGAAACAATGCAAGGAGAACCCTTGGCAATTATTCTCAGAAACATATAGTAAAGGTACTAAAGTTAATGGAAAAATAAAGTCAATCACTGATTTTGGAATCTTTATTGGATTACCTGGTGGAATTGATGGATTAGTACATTTATCTGACATTTCTTGGAATACTACAGGAGAAGAAGCTGTAGTTAAATATAAAAAACATGATGATATATCAGCAATAGTATTACAAGTAGATGCAGAAAGAGAAAGAATTTCTTTAGGTATTAAACAAATAGAAGAAGATCCTTTCAATACTTATATCGCTTTATATAAGAATAATGCTAGTGTTCTAGGTACCTTACAAAGAATTGATGAAAAAAACATTGTTGTAATGTTAATACATGGCATGGAAGGTAACATAAAATTATTAGATACTTCTGACAATGCTTATGAAAAATTTAAATTAAAATTTAAAGTAGGAGATAAAATAAATTTAAAATTAAATAGTGTAGATCGAAAAAAAAGGATCATGAATCTTACTGTTCAAGGTAATAGCACTAATATTAGTAATATATCTACATATACTAAAGAAGATATAGTACATAAAAAGCAATTTTTTAACGTCATATTTGAAGTATAAGAAAGTAATATATTTATATTCTTATAAATAATAGATAACATTTTTTTCCAAATATAGATGTTTAAAAATTTTATTTATGCAGTAAATGACTATAATAAATTTATTATAACAAAAAATTATTTATATATTAAAAATATTATTAAATATTATGAATAGTGCTTATGTTTTTATTAAAAAATAAAATTTTTCATAAAATATTGTATATGTATTGGAATATAATTATAAATTAATTTTTTAAAATAAATAAAATTATCAATAGTCATTCACTTATTATTCATTTAACAAAATTATTTAATGAGAATAACTTAATTATGATTACAAAACCTTTAATTATAGGTAATTGGAAGTTACATGGAAATAAAAATACGATATACGATGTTTTTTACCCTCTAATTAAATTTTTAAAAAAACAATTAATTAATAATTCTATCATGTTATTACCACCTATATTATATTTACATTATGCACATAAAATTATTCAAAATTCTTCAATTTTGTTAGGTGCTCAAAATGTTGATCTGAATGTCTCAGGAGCTTTTACTGGTGAAACTTCTATTAATATGTTAAAAGATATTGGTGTTAATTATATCCTTGTAGGACATTCTGAAAGAAGAATATATCATCAAGAAAATAATATGATAATAGCAAAAAAATTTAAATTGATTAAAGATCATAATTGTATTCCAATTCTGTGTATAGGAGAAACACAAGAACAAAAAAATAACAATCAAACTAAATCTATTATTAGAAAACAGCTAAATCTAATATTTAGTTTATGTGGTGAATCTGCATTTAATAATACTATTATTGCATATGAACCCGTTTGGTCAATAGGTACAGGTACTATACCTAATGAACAAACTATACAAAATATACATGAATATATTAATAATTACATTAAACATAAATACGAGGGACAAAATATAGATAACAATATATCAATTATTTATGGAGGTTCAGTTAACAAATATAATATTAAGAACATTTTACATACTAATAATGTGGACGGAGTTTTAATTGGAAAAGGATCTTTAGACTATTCTACCTTTTCTAATTTAATTAAATTATCTCATAATGAATAATGTTATTATATTACATTAATATTTTTTTTTAATTACCATTACTCAGTATTTTTTAAATTATATTTAGTATGAATCTATTATGAATTGTATGTAATATAAATACATAGTTATGAGTAATACATACTGTATTTTTACAACTAAATTTAATGCATTGAGTTTTTATAAAAAATATTTATAAAAACTTATATAATAATTATTATATATTTTTATATATTCATATAAAGTTATATAACAATGTATATTCTATAAATGATTGACTTTAATAAGTCATTTTTTTTGATAAATAAATATTGAATAAATATTTAATATGTACATTAATACTTCTGATTCATATATATGAAAACATAATAATGTTAAAAACGAAAAATATTATTTTTCATAGAAATAACAAAAAATAATTTATTTATGAATGTATTTAATAATGTTTATTTAATTACTTAAAAAATTTTTTTATTACATGTGTATATCTGATTTTCATTAAAATAGTTTTTTAGCAGTTTCTAACCAATCTTTTTTAAAAGGTCGTTTCATATTTTTTAAAGCATTAGTAATATCATGATTTACCATAGAATCATTTTGAATACCTACACATCTACCACCATATCCTTTTAATAATAATTCAATTGCATAAGAACCCATTCTAGATGCTAAAATTCGATCATATACAACAGGTGAACCTCCTCTTTGAATGTGACCTAAAATAGTTGCTCTAGTTTCTCTTTGAGTATTGATTTCGATATATTTTGCCAATTCATTAACATCGAAAATATATTCAGTAATAGCTACAATAGCATGTTTTTTACCTTTTTTTATTCCTGCTAATATTTCCGTTAATAGCTCTTGTTTAGTAGAATAAATTTCAGGTAATACAACAAATTCGCATCCACCTGCAATAGCTGCTGCTAAAGTTAAATCACCACAATATCGACCCATGACTTCTACGATAGATACTCGTTGATGTGAAGACGATGTATCTCTTAATCTATCAATAGCTTCTACTACAGTTTCTAAAGCAGTAAAATACCCAATAGTATAATCTGTTCCTGCAACATCATTATCTATAGTACCAGGGATTCCAATGCAAGGAAAACCCATTTCAGTTAATAAATTTGCTCCAATATATGAACCATCTCCACCAATTACTACTAATACATCTATCCCTCTATTTTTTAAATTATCGATAGCTAATAAACGAATATTTTTTTTACAAAATTCTGGAAATCGTGCTGATCCCAAAAAAGTTCCACCTCTATTAATGATATCAGATACACTATATCTATTTAATTTAATCATATTATTTTTGTATAATCCTAAATAACCATTATAAATACCAAAAACTTCTAATCCCTCACTAATAGCTCTACGGACTACACCCCTAATAGCTGCATTCATACCAGGTGCATCTCCACCACTTGTTAATACACCAATTGTTTTAATCATTATATCCTCAAAAATAAAAGATCATTTTTTACTTTTTACAACTATTGTTATATGTAAAAATACAAAATTCATCTATATATGAATTATTTCATATATTATAAATATTAAATATTGCATTTGAAAGTATTATATCTTATGATTTTTTGTATCATGTAAATAATAATATTTTATCGGTTTTAATGATGTGTTAAATTCATAAATAATAGGCATACCTGTTGGTATGTTAATTTTCATAATATCAATATCACTTATATAACTTATATATTTAATTAATGCTCTAAGAGAGTTTCCATGAGCAACAATTAAAATTGTATTATCATGATTTAATTTTTCTTTAATAACATCATTCCAATAAAGTGCAACTCTTTTTAACGTTAATTCTAGACTTTCAGATATAGGTAGTTTTTCCTGTGAAACATTTTGGTACCTTATATCATGTCCAGGAAATCTTTTATCCGATTTATCAATTGATGGAGGTATAATTTTAAAGCTTCTCCTCCATAAATTAACTTGATTAGATCCATATTGATGTTCTGTTTCTAATTTATTAAGTCCTTGTAAAGCTCCATAATGTCTTTCATTTAAGCACCAACTTTTTTCTACAGTTAACCAAGATTGGTTTAATACATCTAATATAATCCATAAAGTTGTAATTGCTCTTGTTAGCATAGAAGTATAAGCTATATTAAAATGGAATCCATTTAATTTTAATAGTTTTCCAGCTAGATAAGCTTCTTCTTTACCTTTTTTAGATAATTTAGCATCATACCATCCTGTGAATTTATTCAACTCATTCCATTCACTTTCTCCATGTCGTATTAACACTAATTTTTTAATTTTCATAAATTATATTCCTTATACGTATCAAGTTATTATTTTAATTATATTAAATAATTTTATTTATTAAATATAAAATTTTTTATTGTATTTTAAATATTTAATTAAATTGTTTATGTTTTTTATGAAATAAAACAAAAAATATTATTAAATAATAGTTTTAATAAAAAGTTTTTTATTTTAAATGTTTAATGAAATTCTAGTGAAATCTTCTAATAAATCTTTAATGGTATTTAAAAATTGTATAGCTGTTTTACCATCTATCAAACGATGATCATAAGTCAATGCAATATACATCATTGGACAGATTTTTACTTCATTATTAATAGCTATAGGTCTATCTTTAATTGCATGTATTCCTAAAATACCTGTTTGAGGAGGGTTAATAATAGGAGTGGATAACAATGATCCAAATACTCCTCCATTACTAATTGTAAAGGTTCCACTTGATAAATCTTCAAAAGTAATTTTTCCAGATTCTCCTTTAGATACATATTCTATTATTTTTTTTTCAATATCAGACATACTCATATGATCTACATTTTTTAATACTGGAGTAATCAATCCCTTAGATGTAGAAATAGCAATATTTATATCATAATACAGATAAGAAATAACGTCTTGATTTTCAATTGAAGCATTCATATCAGGGTATTTTTTTAATGCTTCCACTACAGATTTAACGTAGAAAGACATAAAACCAAGTTTAACATTATGTATTTTTTTAAAATAATCTCCATATCTTTTACGGATTTGAATAATAGAATACATATTAACTTCATTAAAAGTAGTTAACATAGCAGTGTTATTTTTGGTCAATAATAATCTTTCAGCTATTGTTTGGCGTAAACGACTCATGGGTGTTTTAATTTTTTTTCTATCACTACATATTGATACATTATTATCAACAGTCTGTATATAATCTGTGTCTGAAATACACTGATTTTGTATATTATTTTGAATATTAATATAATTTTGTATATCTTGTTTAGTAATCCTTCCTTTTAAACCAGTTCTATGTTTAATATCATCTATAGATATATTATGTTCATTAATAAGTTTTCTAATAGTTGGAGAATTATAATCTTTATATATATTGGAGAGATCTTTAGATACAGGGTTGATATGAACATCATGATTATTAGAAATAGTAGCACTATGATCATTATGATTTATATTCTTGAGTATAGATTCATGAATAATACCTATAACCTGATTAGGTTTGACAAGTTTTCCTTTATGTTCTAATACTTTATATAAAATACCTGTAACTGGAGAAAGAATTTCTAATACGATTTTATCTGTTTCAATATCTACAATTAATTCATTTGTAAAAATAAAATCACCTTCATTTTTATGCCATAAATGTACTGTAGCATCACTAATAGAATCAGGTAACTCTGGTACTAAAATATTAATTTTTTTCATTATTATTCTTCTAATATAAAATTGATATGTAACGCATTATTAATTATTTTTTTTTGTTGTTCTTTATGTAAGATTGAATATCCAGTTGCTGTAGAAGCAGACATAGGACGCCCTATATAATTTAATGTAGCATTAATAGGAATTATATTGCATATATAATTTTTTATAAATTGCCATGCTCCTTGATTTTTTGGTTCTTCTTGACACCAAACAAAATCTTTTACGTTGAGATAAGAAGATATTGATTGTTTTATATTATTAGTTGGAAATGGATATAATTGTTCAATTCTAATAATTGATATATCACATTGTTTATTTACATGTACGCTCTCTAATAAATCATAATATATTTTTCCAGTACAAAAAATAATTCTTTTAATATCGTTATTATTAAAATCCATATTTGATATATGTATTACTTTATTAAATTTTCCATGTAATAAATCGTTAAATGAAGAACAAGAAGGGGTATAACGTAATAAATATTTTGGAGTCATAATAATTAATGGTTTAAAAATTTTTTTTAATGTTTGACGACGTAATAAATGATAGAACTGTGCACTAGTAGATGGTACACAAATTTGCATGTTGTTTTCAGCACATAATTGTAGAAATCTTTCTATGCGAGCAGATGAATGTTCAGGACCTTGTCCTTCGTACCCGTGAGATAATAATATAATTAGATTTGAACACACCCCCCATTTTTGTTCACCAGCACTAATAAATTGATCAATTACTACTTGAGCTACGTTCGCAAAATCACCAAATTGTGCTTCCCAAATTGTAATAGTATCTTGTATAGTAATAGAAAATCCATATTCAAAAGCTAATACAGCTTCTTCAGATAATACTGAATTATAAATTTTAAAACGACCTTGTAAATTACTGATATGTTCTAAAGGAATATATTTTGAATTGTTTTTTTGATCAAAAATTACTGAATGTCGATGAAAAAATGTACCTCTACATGTATCTTCTCCTGATATTCTACAAGATATTCCTTGTTCTAATATAGTAGCATACGCTAAACTTTCGCTAGCTCCCCAATCAAATAATTTATTTTCTAATGCCATATCCATTCTATCTTGATACAGTTTTTTTACTCTAGCATGTAAATTAATATTTTTAGGTAATTGGTTGATTTTTATCGCTAGTTTTTTTAACTGAGATGAAGTTATTGATTTATATTGAAATTGTTTAGAACACTTTATAATATTTTTATTCATTATATTACTATCAATGACAGTACACTTTTTATATGAAGCAATATCATATTCTTTTTGTAATTCGGATTGATATTTATTTAATAACTCTATTTTATCATAATTATTACAACATTTTTCATTTAATAACTTTTTAAAAAATAATTCAGGTATTGTTGTATGTAATTTTATTTTTTTATACATCTGAGGTTGAGTTACTAAAGGGTCATCTATTTCATTGTGTCCATGTCGTCTATAACAAACTAAATCAATGAATACATCTTTTTTAAATTTTAATCTAAAATCAAAAGCTAAACGAATAGCAAATATCGCTGATTCTGGATCATCAGCATTGACATGGAAAATTGGAACTTGTATCATTTTACCTATATCAGTACAATAATAGGTAGATCTTAGCTCTGTTTGTTCAGAAGTTGTAAAACCAATTTGATTATTAATAATAATACGAATTGTTCCACCTACAGTATATGCCTCTGTCTGAGACATATTTAGTACTTCTTGTATTACACCTTGTCCTGTAATTGAAGCATCACCATGAATAGTAATAGGAATTATATGGTTATAATGATTACATTTTTTGTTTTCTACTTTTGCTCGAGCAATACCCATAACTACGGGCGTGATTATTTCTAAATGAGATGGGTTATATGTTAATAAGCATTCTATTTTTTTATGTGAATTAATTAAAATAGTAGAACTATATCCTGCATGATATTTTACATCTCCACTATTATTCCTGTTATGATAATCTTTTTTAAATTCATTGAATAATTCTTCGTATTTTTTTCCTAGTACATGTGTTAATACATTTAATCGACCTCTATGTGCCATACCTAATACTACTTGTTCAATCTTTTTTTGTCCTCCATAATGAATAATATCATTTAACATAGGAATTAATACTTCAGCTCCTTCTAAAGAAAATCTTTTGGTACTTGGATATTTTTTAGATAAAAATTTTTCTAATAATTCAGCTTTTATTAGTTGCTTTAATATATTTTTTTTTTCTATTTTAGTTAAATAATATTTAACATTATTAGTTTCTATATTATGTTGTAACCATTTTTTTTCATTGTCATTATTGATGTGCATAAATTCATAACCAATAAAATTACAATATATTTTTTTTAATTTATGATGTAAATCATTTATATTATTAAATTTAATATATTCGGTATTATGAATAATGTTATGCAACATATCTTTAGAAAAATTATAGTAAGATATTTCTAGTTTATTTAATAGAGGTTTCTTAACATTCAATAAAGGATTTATATTAGCATATTGATAACCATTCATTCGAAACGCTGTTATAAGAGAATTAATTTTTCTTATTTCTAACATTTTACAACAAATATTAAAGTTATTAAGACTACCTTGAAAAACATTTCTAGATGGATAGTAATTGGATGCTTTTTTATCCAACATATTTTCTATATGTAATTTATTCATTGAATATTTTAAAAATATAGAATGCCAACTATCATGTATAGAATGTTTATTTTTTAAAAAACTGAGATATAAATTTTCAAGATATGTGAGATTTATTCCGTTAAGACAAGAAAAATTAATTAGTTGTATTATTTTATTATCTATCATTAATATAAATATCCTTATTTTTTTTATTATAAATATGTAATTTACATGATCTATAGAGAATAATTAATTTATACTTTATTTATTAAAATCATATACCATATATAAAAAATTTTTATGCAATATTTTCAATATTAATAAAAGTACAATCTAAATGAAATTTTTTTACTAACCAATTTGTAAGAGCTTGTATACCAAATTTTTCGCTAGCATGATGTCCAATAGAAAAAAAATGTATGTTATTTTCTCGAGCACAATGAATTGTATCTTCTGAAAATTCTCCAGTAATAAATGCATCTATATGATGTGATGCGGCTTTATATATTAAAGATTGTCCTTTTCCACTACACCATGCCACTGAACTAATTTTATTTTTATTTTTAATATCACAATACAATGGAACTCGACCGAATTCACAAGTAATTTTTTTTATTAAATCCGATGCATATAATGGTGAACAAAATTCACCATAATAAAGTTTTGAAGATAATACACCTAATACTTTGATATTTAATTTATTAGCAATTTGAATATTATTTCCTAATTTTGAGTGATAATCTAGAGGTAAATGCCAACTAAATAAATTAATATTGTTAGATAATATTGTTTGTAATCTTGTTTTTTTCATGCCTTGTATTTTTTTTGATTCATTATTCCAAAAATAACCATGATGTACAATAATTCCATTTGCTTTTACTTTAACAGCATAATCTAATAGTTCCTGACAAGCAGTAACTCCAGAAATAATTTTAGTAATTTCTTGACAACCCTCAATTTGAAGTCCATTAGGTGTTTGATCTAAAAATGATATAGAATTTAATTTGTTATTAATGATTTTTTCTAAAATAAAATTTTTCATTGTTACCTTAATTATCCATTTGTATGATTTTCTTTAAATATTTTTAAAATCTTTGTCATATTAACTGGAACTTTTGAAATCATATATTTTTTATGAAAATAAGTAGATATATTTTAAATTTTTTATTGAAATACATATTTTATTGATATATTTATAGGAATTAAATTATATTCTGATATTTATTTAAAATAAAATATTTGATTAAATCATATTTTTATAGTTATCTGAAAAAATTCAATAATTTAAAATATGGAATACTAGTTATAATGTTATAAAAAATCAATTTTTATCTCTATTATTATTCAATAATACTATTATTAATTAATTTAGACATAAGTTTTTTTAGTCTTATAGTTATTTATTAAATATTGAATAAAAATTAAAAAGTTATCTTTATATTATGAATACGAATGAAATCTAATATGTTTAATAACATTTAGTTAATATAACGATCGAATATTAAAATAGTAATATTTTTTATGTTGTAAGATATTGTTATGTAATTTTTAAAGAAAATATACTTATAAAAAAATTATAAATTGGGGAAACATATTTATTTATCAATAAATCTTTAAATGAAAAAGTTAAGTGTAATATTTTTACATTAATTGAATCATTCAACTATCTTTATATTTTTAATTAAATAATTAATACAATTATTAATATGTTCATATAAAATTAATTACGTAATAATAATATCTATCAAACATTATAGTACAACTATACTAGATATATTAAAAAATATTGTAATATTTAAAAATTATGTCGATGGATATAATGTTTATAAAATGTTTTTAATTTTTATACAGTAACTAACTTAATCATTAGTACATAAAAATATTAAAATTTTAATATATAAGATTACAATAGAAAATATGTAATAAAAAATAAGATTTTTTGAGATTCTACTGTAGAAAGTATATGATATTATGATATATTTTTATTATAAATAATATTTTCATAAAAAATTAAAAATGTAGTATGTCTGATTATAAAAATCATACATATTTTGTGGTAAAAATAATAATTTTTATAAACACCATAAGATACAATATTATATTAATATAATCATATATTAGTTATGGAATATATTTATGAATTAAATATTTAAATATATAGAACTAATTTTTTACTTAATTTATTAATTTTTTTAACCCATTTATTTAGGTTTTTATAAAAAGATAGAACTTGATTATATTAAATTTAGATTATTAAAATATAAATTTATATTTTCTATTATTTTTTAAATCATTACCATATCAAACTTTAATATCATTTAACAAATTTATTTTTATTTATATTATAGTAAATGGCTAAAAAAATTAAATGATCATCATTACTAATGATAAATATCATAAATAGTATATATAATAAAAAAAATATAATGTATAGTATTACATACTATGTTAATTTGTATATATATTAAAAAATAATTGATGTTTTTATTCTTAGTTTTTTATTTATATTTATAAATATGAATAATCTAATTATTTTGATTTAGCAAAATGCTAAATATACTACAATAATACTTTTATTTTATTTAAATAAATAATTTATTACTTTAGTAAAAGTATTTATATTATATAAATAGTATTGATATTAATACCAAATTAATAACTATGTTAAATTTTTATTAAATAAACGTTATTAAAAATATATCTATATTTTTATAAATAAATAAAGTTAATTAAAATAAGAACAAATACTATATGTAGTATTAAAAAATCAAAAATTATAATAAAAATGTTTTAAATAATTTTAGATAAACAAATAATATGTATTATTATATGAATGGTAATTTTATTTATGCAAACAATTGGAATTTTTTTTGGTAGTGATACTGGTAATACCGAATCTATAGCGTATTTAATTTGTAATGCTTTAAAACCACATAATTCACAAGTATATGATATTGCAAATAGTTCTAAAGAAAAGATAGAGAAATTCAATATATTACTATTTGGAATACCTACTTGGTATTATGGAGAAATGCAATGTGACTGGGAAGATTTTTTACCAACATTTAAAAAAATAAATTTTAATAATAAAATTATTGGATTATTTGGTTGTGGAGATCAAGAAGATTATTCAGAATATTTTTGCAATGCAATGGGTACAATATATAATTTAATTAAACATCACAATAACGTATATTTAATAGGCGAATGGTCAACTAAAGGATATTTATTTGATGAATCTAAAGCAGTTTTAAAAAATGATCATTTTTGTGGACTAACATTAGATGAAGATCGACAACCTGAAAAAACTAAATTTAGGATTATGACATGGACTAAACAAATTATTAATGAAATCCATGTAATTACAACTAATAATTAAGGTCACAACTTAAACAAAATTAATCTTCTATAATGTTTTGATATGAATAAAAAATGATTATAATTAATAATATGTAATTCTTACATATTATTTAACAAATTATTTAAGAAATAATTAAATATATTGATATATTGTTTATATTTTTAATAATAAAACAAACATTTTATATACATGTTATAAACAATAAAAATTGTATTTCATAAAAATACCATATAACAATTAATATATAATTAGTTTTAATAATTACATGTAATTATTACATATTATTAATAATCGAAATTATTTCTGTCTATTTATATAAATAATAATCAAATAACAAATAAATTAAATTTAATCATCATAAAAAATATTTATTGATTTTAAAATAACTAGTATCAATATTAGAATTAAGTACAATGTAATTTTTAATGACACATTTAAATAAAAATGTTATTTAAAAAGTTTAAATGTTATTTAAATATTTTATTTATAATATAAACATATAAAATGTTATAAATAATTTTTTATTCACGTAACCATAAGTGTTATTCATAACAATGAAATATTAACAAAGAACAGTATTTGTTTGATTAATACTGTTCTTTGTTTATATTGTTATTGTTACTATCATTACAATAATAAATGAAGTTTCTTTAAATATTATAGTTTTATTTAACTAACAGCTATTAATTTAACTAGATCCAATACTTTACTAGAATATGCTGTCTCATTGTCATACCAAGATACTAATTTAAAAAAATTAGGATTTAACATTACACTAGCTTTAGAATCAAAAATAGATGTTAATTTACATGAGTTAAAATCACTAGAAACGACTTCTTCATCTATATATCCTAATACATTTTTCATTTCATTTAATGATGAACTTTTAATTGTTGCACACAATTCTTCATAAGACACTGAATTTTTAATTCGCACTGTTAAATCGACAACTGATACATTAGATATAGGTATTCGAAATGCTATCCCTGTTAATTTACCTTCTAGTTCTGGTAAAACTTTACCTACAGCTTTAGCAGCACCAGTAGATGAAGGAATTATATTTTGCAATATACCTCTACCACCACGCCAATCTTTGTAAGATGGTCCATCTACAGTTTTTTGTGTTGCTGTAGTGGCATGAACAGTAGTCATTAAACCTTCTATAATATTAAAATTATTATGTATCACTTTAGCTAATGGTGCTAAACAATTAGTTGTACATGATGCATTAGAAACAATAGTTTCACCTTGATAAGAATTAAAATTAACTCCTTGAACAAACATAGGAGTGTCATCTTGAGCAGGACCTGTCATTACTACTTTTTTTGATCCTGAAATAATATGTTGATATGCTAACTTATGAGTTAAAAATAATCCAGTAGATTCTACTACAACATCAACATCTAATTTTCCCCAAGGTATTTTTTTTGGATCTTTTTCAGAAAAAACATGAATAGTATTTCCATTAACAATTAAATTATTTTTCTCTACTAAAATATCTTTATTGAAGATACCATGTGTCGAGTCATATTTTAATAAATATGCAATATAATTTGTATCAATTAAATCATTTATTCCTATAATTTGTATATCTGATCGTGTTTGTGCTAATCGAAATACAATTCGACCAATTCTACCGAAACCATTAATACCTACCTTAATTGTCATTATATCACCACAAGTTATATTGAATATATTAATTTCATTGTATAATAAAAATGTAATATTTCATATATATCAAACATAACTAATAATTATTTTTAGTTAATATTAACTTATAATTCTTTATTCAATAAAAATAAACATTTAAAATTATTTATTTAAAACAAAGAATACTTTTAATATAATTGAATGAATTAGAAATAATGAAATATTATGTTGTTTTTATCATTAATAAAATATTTAATATTTCAAAAAATAAAATTTAAATAGATATTAAACTGAAATTATATTTAATATAGATCAAATATTTTTTGATTGTTACGATTATTAAGTAAAATATACATAAAAGTAAATAATGAATATGTTGTTATTAACGTAATATGTAGTCTAGTAATAAACATACTATTTTTTAAGAAAATAAAAATCAATTTAATGTATAAATTATACTTAATATTTTATTTAATAAAATTAAATTCAATACAAATGTAGTACATACATTCTTGATCTAACGTAATGAATATAGTTAGTATAAACTATACTATATATCATAATTTCATTTTTACATAAATATATATTAAACAACATATTATTATTTTTTAACGAATAATCGTTAAAAAATAATATACTAATATTTTTTTAATTATTTTTATTACAAAAAATCTTTTCTCACTGTAGTATACATACATTATAAATTTAATATTTAACTAAGAATTATTCATTTAACTAAAAATACAATATATGATATGTTTTCAATTAATTAAAACTAAAAAATCAATAATTTATATTTAATATACAACGTTTACAACAACCACTATACATTAAAAAAATAATTTTCTATTTGCATTGTTTTAAATAAAAGAGTTACTACTATTAATAGTAATATTTATTCTGGTAAAATAATGTTCTTAACTAATAATATAATTTAAAAATGATTGTTGAATAACTTATATTTATATAATAATAATATGTAAAAATATTTGTTTTATATTATAAATTCTATTTGATTTATAAAAAAAAATTTTTCTACATAAAAAATGTATTATTTAATATGAATGAAATTAATAAAAATTTCTATGCATAATATAGGTAATGTATATTATTTCCTTCATTTATTTGTTAATTTAATTAACAAAAAATAAAAAATTAATTTAATATATAATATATATGATAATATTCAAAATATATATCACTTCTCATTGACTATTTCAAATGCAATTAAATATCATTTAATATTATTAAGTTAATAACTTATATGTAATTAAACACATGATAAGTCATTAAAAATATAAAATTATTAATATAATTGTAATTTTTTTAAATATATTTTATTATAAACAATAAATTTCTATTAATTATAGTTAATATAGATTATAATTAACATTTTATATGTATAAATAGTATTTTATATGTAATTAAAATTAGTATACTTTTTATTATTATAAATAATACAACGTTCATATATTCAATGTTGTTAATTTAAAATATGATCTATATTTATTATTAATAACATTAAATTAATATTTAATAGTGTCATTATTAATAATTTATCAAAATTTAATAATTTTAAAAATGATTAAAAATCATACGTATTAATAATATTTTTATACATAAAAAACTTATTATAAAAAAAAGAATAGTATTAAAAAAAATTATATAAATTCAAATAAAAATTTACATTAATAATGAATCTATATGAATACTATGATAAATGACTTAAAAAAATATATATTTAACCAATATTAAAATTAATAAAAAATAATATACATTATATATATTAATGTTCATATACATATTACATAATATAATTTAATCATATTTTTATGACATAAAATATAATATTATAATTAATAATAAATTATTATAAAAATACAATAAAAATTGCATTAGAAAAAGTACTAAAAATCAATCTTTCTATTACGACAAAGAATTAAATTTATATTTAAGTATTATGTTTATAAAAAAAGTAATTATTTATTTCAATATTATATATAATGAATAATATCGAGTTTAAAAAAATAATTTTTGTCTATTCACATTGTCAACAAATATTAAATATGTCATGTTCATCTCATAACCAAATAAAAATCAAAAAATTACAATTATTTTTAATGCAATTTCAAGGGAATGTTGTATTTTTTGTTGAAAATAAAAAGGAATATTTTAATTTATTACAAATAACTTCTTATTTAAAAATATCTTTAATACAAATATATAATTTAAATGTAAAAATTATTTTAAACATGTATCCCTTAAAAAAATATTTTTTTATTTTAAATAAAAAAATAAATGGTTGTATTGATACAAAAAATAACTTTGCTTTTATTTGTAAAAATGATTTTTTAGAAAATCAATTAATTGATACATTTTGTTGTCAAAATCATAAATGTCAAGAAGATGATAACAAAAAAAAAATTGAATTAAAAATAAATCAACTTGTAGTACATTTTACGCACGGGATAGGAAGATATCAGGGATTAGTTATCTTAAATAATAATAGAATTGATAATGAATTTTGCATTATTGAATATGCTAATAAAGATAAATTATATGTTCCTGTTACATCTTTACATTTAATTACTCCATATTATGGAATCATTAATAACAACGTAACATTACATAAGTTAGGTAACAAACAATGGATTCAGGAAAGAAAAAAAATCGAAAAAAATATTTATGATTCTACTGCTATATTATTAGATGTTTATGCAGATAGAGCTAATACAATTGGATTTTCTTTCAATAGAAATGACAAAAGATATGATGATTTCTGTCACAAATTTCCTTTTACATTAACTATAGATCAAAAAACTGTTATGAATGAAGTATTAGAAGACATGGAAAAATCGACCCCCATGGATCGTTTAATTTGTGGTGACGTTGGTTTTGGAAAAACAGAGATTGCTATGCGGGCATCATGTATAGCTATTGTTAATTATAAACAAGTAGCTATTTTAGCTCCAACTACATTGTTAGTTCAACAACATTATAACAATTTTATTGATCGGTTTAAAAATTTATCTGTTAATATAAAAATATTATCTAGATTATGTACCAGCAAGGAAACAGAACAAGTTATTACAGAAATTAAAGAAGGTAAATTAAATATTTTAATTGGCACCCATCAAATGTTATCAAAAAAAATTAAATGGTTTAATTTAGGATTATTAATCATTGATGAAGAACATAAATTTGGTGTAATGCAAAAAGAAAAAATTAAATCTCTTTTTCCTCATATTGATATTTTAACTCTAACAGCTACACCTATTCCAAGAACTTTAAATATGGCTATGCATGGTCTTCGAGATTTATCAATTATTTCTACCCCTCCTGATAAACGGTTAGCAATTAAAACTATTGTAAAAGAATATGACATAAAATTAATAAAAAAAACTATTCTTAAAGAAATTTATCGTGGTGGTCAAATTTATTACGTATTCAACACTGTTAAAAACATTGAAAATATTTCTAATAAATTGATTAAACTTATCCCAGAAGCTAAAATTAAAGTAGCTCATGGTGGAATGGATAAACGACTTTTAAAAAAAATTATGTACGAATTTTGTAATAAACATTTTGATGTTTTAGTATGCACTACTATTATAGAAACTGGTATTGATATACCATACGTTAATACAATTATCATTGAAAATTCTGATCAATTTGGTTTATCTCAATTACATCAATTAAGAGGTCGAATAGGAAGATCTCACCATCAGGCATATGCATTATTATTAGTAAAAAATTACAATAACATTAATGAAAACGCAAAAAAAAGACTAGAATCTATCTGTTCCTTTCAAAACGTTGGAGATGGTTTAATATTATCTCATCAAGATTTAGAGATTAGAGGAATTGGAGAAATGTTAGGTCATGACCAAAGTGGACATATGGGAAAAATTGGTTTTATTCTATACAAAGAAATGTTATCAAACGCAATAAATAATAATCGAATAAATGGTACAATGCAGCCATTTAACGAAATGACAAAATACCATCCAGCTATAGAAATTAATGTCCCGTCATTATTATTAGATACATACATTAATAATGTTAATACACGTATTAATTTCTATAGAAAAATCGCTATGTGTACTTCTAAAAAAGAAATAAATAGAATTGAAAATGAATTAATTTACCGATTTGGAACAATGCCATTGCCAGTAAAAAATTTTATTATTATTGCTTTAATTCGTGTAATGTCCAATCATTTAGGTATTAAAAAAATATTTTCTAATGAAAAAGGAGGTTTTATTATTATTAGTAATTCTCATTGTATAAATTTATCATTGTTATTTACAAAAATACAATTAGAATCCAACAATTGGAATATTACTAATACCAATAAATTAAGATTTGTGCACCATGATAAAAATAATGAAGAAAGATTAATATGGGTTTTAGATTTTGTTAATGAATTATATAATAGTAGAATATCTATTTAAATATCTAAATAATCATATAAAAAAATTTTTCTCTTTTTAGTAAAATACAAATAAATAAAAAATAATTGCATAAATGTATATGAAATATTAGATAAAAAAATATTATTTGATATATATGTCAAAATATTATACATATTAATGTAAATAATATCTTAATATATATAAATGATAACTATCATATGCAATGAATGATAATATAATCGCTTTATATATATAAATATATCACAACATATATTAAAATAATATATTTATTATATCAAATATGTTAGTAGTAATGTACTTTATTTGTTTTTTAAAAATATAATTTTTTATATAGTATTTATTATAATAGATTAAAAAAATAAATAAAACATTTTATATAAATAACATTTATTACTCCCTAATTTTTTATAATTATTGTATTAAATTCTATATATTATACTAATTTCTATCATTTTTTTTTGTTATTAACATATATTAAAATAAGTTTATTTATAATATCAATTCTTATATTAGTATTAGTACAAGTTACTAATTTAAATAATATTATTTATTATAATTATAATAAAATATTATATCAATAAATAAAAAAGATATTAATATATTTTAATAAATATATATTAAATATATTAGTAATACTAGTATAGTATACCTAGTTTGCAATATACGTACTATCATTACATATAATAATATTTTATTATATAATTTATAATAAAATAATTAAAAATCAATTCAATATTATAATGATTGTTATAACTTCATACATATTAATATTAATTAATATTCACTAAAAATATATAACAATAATACATTATCAATAATATATTGTTTTAATTAAATCAAATATATTTTTATTAATAATAAAGTTTATTATAAAACATGATTTTTAATCATAATAAAGATATATTTATTTATAAACTAAAAAGTTTTAATTAAAAATTACTGATTATTTATCTATCGACTATGATTTTTATTTTTAGATAGTTATTTTATATAGTTTTTAAATTAAATAAATCATACAGATAGATTGTTTCTATGTGATAAATAATATTATTATATATAATAAAATTATATCTAGTATATGTTATACTTAATATTTTAAATTATTCAATATTTTTTCAAAAACATTTATTAGTTACATAACATCTATTCTTTATTTCTATTTATATAGATATATTATAACTGTTGTTAACACTATACAAATAAAAATAAAACGACCTAAATTTATTTTAACAAAACATTTTATATGTTTAATATAATTAAATTATGTATGTCAATACAACAAAATTTTTATTTTTTAATTTCTATTACATATGTTATTAAATTTATAATATATAAATATATGATCAATAAGTTATATGTTTTGTTATTATAACTATAATTTTTATATTAATAAGTCATTAATAAGATTTTTAATATATATAAATAATTTAATTTTTATATTACGACAAAATAATATTTGTAATAAAACAATAGTTTTAAACCATAACCATCAATCAGAATAAACTTTATATTAAAAATTATTTTATATTTGAATTAATTTTAGATTATATTAATATTAATTATTTAATTTTTAATTAAATAAATAATGATCTATATTTAATTTTTTACTATAATGATATTTATTTATAATATAATGGATTTTTTATTAGATTAATTTATATGATTAACAATTATTATTTATTATATTTTTTACTATAACTAATATTATGTATGTTTTAGTTATTTTATTTAAATTAAATATCATAGATTTTATAAAAATAAGATTAATTTTAAAAAGTAATATACATATATTATAATTCCGTAATCCAATAATAAAAAAACTGTTTATATATAAAACGTTTTTTATATTTATTCATACATTATTATATAGTATATATTTTCTATTTTTTAAAACATTTAATAATGTAACATTTTTTAACACCAAAATAGTGGTGATCCTAATGTATCAAACTGTTTATCTAGCTACTCCAAATAGCAATCAAATAGAAGTATGGTCTTTAAATTCAAATAATGGAATATTGAAATTAATACAAATTGTTAAAATAAAAGGAGAAATACAACCGATATGTATTTATAAAGAAAAAAATATTCTATATGCAGGTATACGTAAAAGTAATTTTATCATTTCTTATCATATTTCTCATTTAGGTATTTTAAAAGAAATCTCTTATCTACAATTACCAGATCCAATAAATCATATTTCAATTAATAGAAAACAAAAATTATTATTTTGTAGTTCTTACCATTCAGGAACACTAACTATAGTAAACATAAATCATTTAGGTCATCCTAATAATATTCAACAAATTATTTCTCATTTACCTGGATGCCATTCTGCTACATGTGATCTTCAGGAAAAAATTGTGTTAGTTGCAGCTTTAAAAAAAAACAAGATATATTTATATGAAATCCATAATGGTTATATTGTAACGAACAAAATTCAAAAATACATTTCGACGATTAATTCATTAGGACCTCGACATATTATTTGTCATCAAAATAAAAAAAATATATATAGTATTAATGAATTAAATAGTACCATTGATGTATGGTTAATAAATAATGTTACTTATGCTATTTCACATATCCAAAACATTAATTTTATGCCTAAAGGATTTGATGGTATACATTGGGGATCGGAAATTCGGATATTACCTAATGGTAAATTTTTATACGCTTCTGATAGAACAGAAAATATTATATCTATTTTTAATATTAATAACTATGATGGTACACTAACCTACATTTCACAAATATATACTGAAATTATACCACGATCTTTTGATATTGATATATATGGACAATATTTAATTGTAGCTGGTCAACAATCAAATTCTATTAGCGTATATGAAATATCTAGCCACAGTGGTTTATTGAATTATAAACATAGATACTCAGTAGGACACGGACCACTATGGGTTTTAATCAATCAATAAACATCAACATTCATAATATTAAAAGTATTATTTAATACAATCAAAATTATTTATGTCAATTAATATTTGTAATAGATATGTTGAAAAAAGAGAAATAAAAAAATTTTGATTTATAATTAAAAATCTTTTTGTATAAAATGTAAATATAAATATTTTTTTTTAAATATTATTTTTAATAAATATTTTTCATATCCATAATATTTTATAAAATATATGTATAATTTATAATTAAAAAATAATTAATTATTATATCAAGAATGATTATTTGACTATATAAAATGTTTATTTATCAAAATAAATTATATTTTTAAAAAAAAATACTGGATTTATATATAAAATATATAGATCATTTGTCTTGTATATGAGATAACAATATATTATTGATTGTATATATCTTGTATCCTAATTAAGTAATAATTTTTATTATATACTTTGCATATAAAATATGTATAATAGATATTATCAAATATATATAATTATATTTTTGATAAAAATAATAGATATTGTATTACTAAAATGATCTTCTAAGAATTAAAAATTTAAATAATGAATAACTTTATAATAAAAAATGAAATAAAGATATTGTTATTATAATTATAATAAATTGATTAAATCTAAATTAAATAAATATAAAAATAATAAGTATTGTTTACTCCCTTATATAATAATAACTATTGAGTATTTTAATTAATCCATTAATGATATAAAAAATAAAATTAGAAAACGTTTTTAAATTTTATTTAAATAAAAAACATATAAACACATGGTTTACAATATTTATTTTTATAATCATATAATACTATATTAGATAGAAAGTTTATATAATGTTAACATATTATTCATTCATATCAGTCAAATATTTTTTTTATTAAATAATAATTTAATTTAAAAAAATTTATTTTTTAACATAAATAATAATTTTTTAAAAATATATGTAAGATATTACATAATATTAATTACAATTTTAATAATATATTTAGTTATATCTACTATAATAACTATTAATATAGATACATTATTTAATATTAACCATATGTATTTAATATATAAAAAAAATTAGAGATAATTATGAAAATTAAGTGGACTTATGAAAATACACTACGATTAATGAATACACCATTTTTTGAATTAATGTTCACCGCTCAAAAAATACATAGAAAATATTTTAATCCAAATAAAATTCAAATTAGTTCATTATTATCAATTAAAACTGGAAATTGTCCTGAAGATTGTAAATATTGTCCACAAAGTTCTAGATACCATACTAATGTAAAATCACATCCATTATTGAATATTGAAAAAATTATTCATGAAGCTCAAAAAGCAAAAAAATCCGGATCTACTAGATTTTGCATGGGAGCAGCTTGGAAACATCCTAAGGATAAAGATATACCTTATTTAATTAAAATTATAAAAGCAATAAAAAAATTAGGTTTAGAAACCTGTATGACGTTAGGTGAGCTTACTCAAATACAAGCTGAATCATTATCTAATGCTGGATTAGATTATTATAATCATAATTTAGATACTTCATCTGATTTCTATCATAAAATTATTACTACAAGAACGTATCAAGATCGTTTAAACACTTTAAACATTATAAGAAAAAGTGGTATGAAAATTTGTTCAGGTGGTATACTAGGTTTAGGTGAATCAATAGACGATAGAATAAATTTTTTAGTTCAGCTAGCAAATTTAGATATACCACCAGAAAGTATACCTATTAATAAATTAATTAAAGTTAAAGGTACACCTTTAGAAAATATAGAAAATATAAATTCATTTGAATTTATTAAAATTATTGCGGTTACTAGAATTATGATGCCTAATTCTTATATTAGACTATCGGCTGGAAGAGAAAATATGAATGATCAAATGCAAGCTATGTGTTTTATGGCAGGAGCTAATTCTATATTTCATGGTTGTAAACTACTTACGATGAATAATCCTGATATTAATCATGACATACAATTATTTAAAGAATTGAATTTATATTCAGAACATGCAATTTTATCTAAAAATAATGATGATTATCCATCTTTACTACAAAAAAAACCACATATAGTTAATAACCAAAATTATTATAATGCTGCTCAAAAATAAGTGTGTTATTACATGACATAAACAAATAATTATATATTGTTAATAATATATAATTATATCATATATATAAATATGATATACATATATACGAATACACAATTAAAATATATAATTTATATACTTCAAATCATAAAAATATAAGTAAGTTATTAACTGTTAATATATATACCTTAAACTTAATTAATTTTATCATCATATAAAATATTTTTATATATAAAATATAATAATTAATTTCAATAAAATTAATTATGTCAAATATCATATAAAACATTAACTATAAAAGTATATATTTAAAAATTAAATCTAAAATTATTATACATATTCATATATTAGTTAATTAATTTTTATTACTTACAATGCATTTTGATAAAAAAATATTGCTATTTAAACGTATATCAATAAATAATAGATATCTGATCGATATATTTTAAATATTAGTAACGTTTAATATATATTTAATATATATGATGTTTTTAAAAAAAAATAATAAAATAAAATTATGAATAACTACTATTAATACACTCAAAAAAATGATTAATCATTAAATAACTTTTTATAAAAATCATTACATATTTTAGAGAAAATAAAGTATAATACTATATTATATTAATTTTTATTAGTATA
Source organism: Buchnera aphidicola (Eriosoma harunire) (assembly GCA_049942765.1). Classification (GTDB taxonomy): domain Bacteria; phylum Pseudomonadota; class Gammaproteobacteria; order Enterobacterales; family Enterobacteriaceae; genus Buchnera_D; species Buchnera_D aphidicola_D. The sequence continues at coordinate 318,767 of CP188086.1, forward strand.
AAATCTGAAATATAGTTTCCTATTTATTTTATTAAAGCTTTTTTATAATTTGGAAATAAAGATATGATACTTATCATTGTAATATAAATTGACTATAGAACATTTTTATATGTAATAAAAAATCTTATTTATGTTTATAGATATAATCAAATCAATATTATCAATATTAATTATATGAAATATCAAACATTGATATAATTATTAATTAAAAGTAAAAAAGAACATATGTTCTAAAAAAAAATAATTTTATAAATCATTATATATGATTAATAAATATTATTATTTATTACATTAAAAATAATACATAAAAATATGTTACTAGAAACAATAGAGTTATTTAAATAGTTTATTTTAAACATTTTATATTGATAATCATTAAAATTAAATTTTGAAAATATATATAAGAATAATAATAAAATTTATATAAATATATATATTTAAAAAAAATATTACATGTTATATATTTATATATAAATATGAAATTACTTTATATAAAAATATATAAATTTAAAACATTCATTCTACTAATAATATTAGTAATATAGTTCAATCTTTTATTGAAACAATATTTACTGTAAATGATTTAGATCCTATCTTTGATTAAATATTATTTATCAAATCACTGAACAAATACAAACGTCATATACAAGTTTATATTTGTATATGATGTTTGTTGATAAACTTTAATTCGAGTGATTAATATATATTTGCAGTAACATATTGTCATCAATGTACATTTATTAATCTAACAAATCAATTTTGTAATTCCTCATTAATTATATACAGGAAATTTTTTACATAATATCAATACTTCTTTTTTAATTGAACACATTTTTCTTGAATCATTATAATTATTTAATACATCTGAAATCCAATGAGTTAACAACATAACTTCTTTTTTTGAAAAACCACGACGAGTAATAGAAGGTGTTCCTAACCTTAAACCAGAAGTAATAAATGGACTCTGAGGATCATTAGGAATAGTGTTTTTATTAACAGTAATATTAATTGAGTTTAATAATGAACTAGCTTTATGACCGGTTAATTTTTTATTTTGTAAATCTATTAAAAATAAATGATTATGAGTACCTCCTGATACAATCTCATATCCTAAATCTATAAATGTATTTGCCATACATTTAGCATTAAATAATACTTTTTGTTGATATATTTTAAAAGCTGGCTCCAAAGCTTCTTTAAATGCTATTGCTTTAGCTGCTATAACATGTACTAAGGGCCCACCTTGTATACCTGGAAAAACAGAAGAATCAATTTTTTTATATAGTTCTTCATTACATTCATTAGATATTATTAAACCACCCCTAGGTCCTGCTAATGTTTTATGAGTTGTTGAAGTAACAATATGTGCATACGATATCGGACTTGGATATAGACCAGTTGCAACTAAACCTGCTATATGAGCCATATCTACTAACAAATATGCTTTAATGTTATCAGCAATACTTCTCATGGTTTTCCAATTACAAATACCAGAAAAAGCTGAAAAACCTCCTATAATCATTTTAGGTTTATATTTTTCAGCTAGATCATTTAACTGCTGATAATCAATTTTCCCATCTTCACTTAAACCATATGATATTGATTTATAAATTTGTCCTGAAAAACTTACAGATGCCCCATGAGTTAAATGCCCTCCATGAGATAAATTCATACCTAATATAGTATCACCTGGATTCAATAATGCATTATACACAGCAAAATTAGCTTGAGTTCCAGAATGAGGTTGTACATTTGCATAATCTGCCTTAAACAATAACTTAGCTCGTTGAACAGCTAATTTTTCTATTATATCTATATAATCACAACCACCATAGTATCTTTTACCAGGATAACCCTCTGCATATTTATTAGTTAAAATAGAACCTTGAGCTTCCATAACTCTAGTACTAGCATAATTTTCAGAAGCTATAAGTTCGATATGTTGTTCTTGTCTTATGTTTTCTAAACACATAGCTTCCCACAATTCAGTATCATAATTAGATATTTTAATATTTTTATTAAACATTTTATCCTTAGTTATTATTATTTAATTTTATAAATAATTTTTTGTATATAATATTATTATATAATAAATTTATTTTTTTTATATTTCTAATAATTAATATATTTTTATATTAAATCAATATTTATTAAAAATAAAATTTTATGTATATGAATACTATATTGTTAGAAATTTTTACTAAAAAAATAATATTTAATATAAAATTGATTTTTTATCTGTGATCTAGTTAACTAGATCAACTTTTTTATTCTTAATAATAATTTAATTACGCTTATCTTGAAATATTTTTTTTAATTGTGGTATAACTTCATTTACAGATACAGATATTTCAGTATTATTTTTTAAGTTTGTAATAGTAACAATACACTCTTGTTGTTCATTATTAAACATATATAATGTACATATTGTACATAATTTATATGCTTTACGTAGTTGCTTTTTATTAGAATGATTTAAATAATTAATTACAATTTTTAATGACGAAAATACATTTCTAATATCTTCAGATAATTTAATTGATTCCATCATGCAATTAGAAAAAAAAATATTAATATCTATGACATGATTGAATTTTTTTTTATGTTCAATTGAATTAAATAATAAAAATAACCGTTCCATACCTACAGCTAATCCAATCGCAGGTATTGATACACCATGACCTACAATGTCTTTAACTAAAGAATCATAACGACCTCCTGCACAAATAGTATTCTGTGTTCCTAATACGTTAGTTTTCCATTCAAAAACAGTATCATTATAATAATCTAACCCTCTTACTAATGCTTTATTAATATGATATTTAATTGACATCTGATCTAATAATTTACATAATGTTTTAAAATACACATGAGATGTAGTATCAAGATAATCAAACAATTTTGGTGCATTTTGTAGCAAATGCTGAGTATTTAGATTTTTACTATCAAAAATTCTTAATGGATTAGAAAAAATTTTGTTTTTAGAATCTAAATCTAAATGTAATATATTTTTATTTAAAAATTTTATTAAATCAATTTTATATAATTCTCGAGATTGTATTGAACCTATAGTATTTATTTCTAAAAATAAATAAGGCAACAAATTTAAATTCTTCCACCATTTAACAGTAATCATAATTAACTCTAAATCAATATAAGGACCATGAAATCCAAATGTTTCTACACCTAATTGAGTAAATTGTCGATATCTACCCAGTTGAGGTCTTTCATGTCTAAACATAGGTCCTATATACCACAATCTTTGACACTGATTATAAATTAATCCATGTTCAATACATGCACGAACACAACCAACAGTACCTTCTGGTCTTAATGTTAAACTATTACCACTCTGATCGATAAAAGAATACATCTCTTTATCAACAATATCGGTAATTGAACCAATAGTTCTATGAAATAATGTAGTTTTCTCTAATATAGGCATACTTATTTCAGAATAATAATAACTATCTAGAGTTTTTTTTAAAACATTTTTGATATAATTTAAAATAGTTAAATCTTTAGGAAGAATATCATTCATTCCTCTAATTGATTGAAATATTTGATTCACTAAGTTTCCTTTTATAATTTTAATGTATAAATAATATTACATAAAATCTAGTTATAATTTTTAATATATTTATGAAATAAAATAAAAATAACCATATATTTTATTTTAAACAATTTTATTAAAAATAAAATATTTATATAATAAAATTAAACTTTATCAAATATTTATAATTGTAATTTACACAACAAATGTATAACATATGTATGTTACTTATTATTATCATTCAAATAATTTTTATTACATTAATATATTAAATTATTTATATAAAAATATTAAATATGGATAATTATCTAAATAAATAATAACGTTATTAACTATTTTAATTAATATAAAAATATTTTTTTTTGAACTCAACTTAAATTTTTTTATACACATATGTTGTGAATATATGTTTAATAACTATTATCAACAATATTTTATATATGTTAACTTATTTATAAAATGTTTGAATGAAATATTTCTAAGTAATATTATTTCATGTGATAAAAAGTAGATGTCTAGGTTAATTTTGATATTTAATAAATATTGATTTTTTAACTAAAATTTAAAATAATATAACATTAATAAAATTAATATATTATATATAATAATATTTATTCAATAAATATTATTTATATTTTTTAAAAAAAATATTGAAATCATCCACTTAAATATATTTAAAATAATTTAATAAAAATGTTTATATTAAATTTTAATTACATAAATTTTTATAAAGTTATTAAAGTTAATGCAGTGAAATTTAAGCTCAAAATCATATATAACAACAATATATACATTACAACTGAATATATACTTCTAATATTATAATTATTTGTAAAATTAATAATATTTACATTTTCATATTAACTATATCAGTATAATGAAATTAGAATTTATAGATAAATTAACTAAAATAGTACAACAACAATGTATTGAGCAAAAAAATAGAACATTATATACATTTATATTATGAGATCTAATCACTCTATTTTTATCATATATTCATGAAATGACAAAAACTAAGATATAATCTTCTATTTAAAAAATAAATTATTTTTATTTATTATGTATAATACCTTTATTGTTTTTTTACTATTAATTGTCCACAAGCACCTAGAATATCCACACCTCTATTTTTTCTAATAGTTGTAAATAAACCATGTTTTATTAAATATTTTGAAAAAATATTAATTGTTGCACTATTACTACAAATATAACTAGAACCTGTAATACAGTTCCATGGAATAAGATTCACTTTACTAGGAATGTTAATTAATAATTGTACTAGTTCTTTTGCACATTGAATGGAATCATTAACATTACTTAACATAACATATTCTATAGTAACATAACCTCTATTAGAAGTAGAAGACTGTAAATAATATTTCGTAGCATTAAGTAATGACTGAATATTGTATTTTTTATTAATTGGCATTAATTTATTACGTAAAATATCATTAGGAGCATGTAACGATAGTGCTAAAGATATATCAATAGTATGACTTAATTTATATAGTGCTGGCACTATACCAGCTGTAGAAAGAGTTATATGATGCTTAGACATTTGGAATCCATGTCTATCTAACATAATTTGTAATGCATTAATTACATTATTAAAATTTAGTAATGGTTCACCCATCCCCATAAATACTATATTGGTAATTTTTGAATAATATTTAAATTTATTTAAATAAATAATCTTAGAAACATACCATAATTGTCCAATAATATCAGAAACAGAGAGATTACCTTTAAAACCCATTTTTCCTGTAGAACAAAATTGACAATTTAACATACAACCTACTTGAGAAGATATACATAAAGTAGCTCGATTTTTTTCTGGAATATAAATGGTTTCAATTAATTTAGAGTGTGAAACTAATACTTTCCATTTTATTGTTCCATCTACAGAACATTGTTGATTTAAAAATGTAGGATAAGATATATATGCTAATTTATTTAATTTAAACTGTAACTCTTTATTTAAATTAGTCATTTTATTGAAGTCATTACAAAAATAATGATACATCCATTTCATAATTTGATGTGCTCGAAAAGCTTTTTCACCTAATTTTAATAAAAATTGTTCTAATTGAACACGATTTAAATTTAACAAATTAATTTTATTAGTAGAACTTGAATGTAAACTAGCATAAGTCATATTTTTTCTTTAGTTTAAATGATATTACTTATAATTAAATAGAATGAAGAATTATATTCCAATAAAAATAATATATTGAATACAATAATATTAGTTGTGTATTAAAACTGTATTAATTAAAAAAATTATCTTATATGATTAATAAATAACACTATTACAATATTTTGTACATTATTATTCATATAATAATATATTTTATATATATTTTCATAAAAATTATTTTTCTATAGCGAAAACTGTTTTTTTATTTATCTTGTTATACCTTATTAACATATTTATCATATAATCTAATAAAAATTAGTTTTATATTGTTAAATAGTACGATTCTCAACGAGATATTATTCATTACAACTATTTTTTATAACATTTAATAAACAATAACTATTATAAATTAAATAAAAAAGGAGAATATTATATGCATCCAATGTTAAATATTGCTATACGTGCTGTTAGAATAGGAGGAAATTTTATGATTCAAAAATATGATATTCAAAAACATTTTGATCCATCATGTAATCACAACAAAAATCCTTTTGAACAAACAATATATATATCTCAACAAAAAATCATAAAAACTATTTTAAAATATTACCCTAATCATTTAGTGTATACAAACGATGTTATTGTTAACAATTCTTTAAATAATACAAAATGGATTATAAACCCACTCGATGGATCGTTAAATTTTAAAAAAAATATTCCACATTTTTGCATTTCTATAGCAATTCAAATTAAAAACCAAACTGTAATTTCTGTTATTTATGATCCTATTAAAAATGAATTATTCACAGCTATAAAGGGAAAGGGTGCTCAATTAAATGGTTATCGAATGAGATGTAATAACACAAGTAATATTATACATTCTTCAATATCAATAAATTTTTCGCATTATAAATTATCGAATTTACAATTATATTTACAAATCATAAAAATTTTACTTATGGAAAAAATAAATTTTAGATGTACTGGATCTACAACATTAGATTTAGCTTATGTAGCAACAGGTCGATTAGATTGTTTATTAAATATTCATTTTCAACCATGGGTATTTTGTGCTGGAGAATTACAATTAAAAGAATCTGGTGCATTCATATATAACTTAACACATAATAATGATAATAAGACATTTCAATTTTCTTTAATAGGTAATGCTAAATTAACACGTCTAATTTTCGATAAAATTAAAAATCATCTATGATAATTAAAAATATCCATTGATTATTTTTAAATAAAAAATAATATTTTAGAACATACTATATAAATAGTACTTTATGAATTTTTATAACAACTATGTTTTGTTATCTTGATTATTGTATTGGCAATGATATATTTTTAAATATATCATCAATTTCTTTATTAGAACGAAGCGACAATGCATGATCAATAATATCCCGTGTTAAATGATTAGAAAAATATCTAATAAATTCATACATATAACCACGTAAAAAAGTAGTTTTTTTAAACCCAATTTTTGTCATGCTATAATTAAAAATATTACTAGCTGATAGTATTACTAAATCGGTATCTATATTAGAATCAATTGCTATACTAGCTATAATTCCAACTCCCAATCCTAATCTAACATATGTTTTTATAACGTCAGCATCTGTAGCAGTAAATGCTATATGTGGTGTCAAACCAGCATTGCTAAATGCCTGTGCTAATTCTGATTGACCAGTAAATCCAAATGTATACGTTACAAGTGGATATTGAGATAATTCTTCTATAGTAATATTTGTTTTTTTAGCTAATACATGATTAGATGGCACTACAATTGATCTATTCCAAGAATAACATGGCAACATTAATAAATCTTCGTATAAATGAAAAGATTCTGTAGCAATAACAAAGTTAACATTACCTCTAGAAACAGCATCAGCAATTTGTTTTGGTGAACCTTGATGAATATGTAAATCTACTTGAGGATACTTTTTAATAAATAATTGAATAATGTTTGGCAACATATATCTTGCTTGTGTATGTGTAGTTGCTATATATAATGATCCCTTATCTGGAGAAGTATGTTCTGAAGCAATAGATTTTATTGAATCAATTTTGGATAAAATTTCTCGAGATATTCGAATAATTTCTTTACCTGTATCGGTTACATTGGTTAAGTGTTTACCACTACGAGTAAATATTTGTATTCCTAATTCATCTTCTAACATTCTTACTTGTTTACTTATACCTGGTTGAGAAGTATATAAACCTGCTGCAGTAGAAGATACATTTAAATTATGATTAACCACTTCAACAATGTAACGTAATTGTTGTAATTTCATTTTAAAATTCCCTAATAATGTTTAATAACGATTTATTTAAAATAAAAATATAAATTTAAAAAATAAACAATAATGTAATTAACTACACATATTAAGGTTATATTATTAATCATAAATAATAACAATTAATTTTTTATATAATATTCTGTATAAAAAGATTTTTATCAATATTTTGATACATGTTAGATAAAAATACAGATACAACTAGATATATCATAAACTTAAAATAATTTTATTTACATTTTTATTTTTATAAAAGTTTTATTGAAAGTATAAAAATACATGTAAACTTTATTTTAATTTTTACAAAAAATATTTATTTTTCATAAAAATTATGACATATATGAATATTTTATAAAATACAAAAAATTCTTAATAATAAAACTATTTTAAATAATATAAAAACATTTTTTTTTGATTAAAAACTTTTTGAATAATTATTCAACCACTAGTTAATGTAAAATAACCATATTTTGACTTATTCATAACAAAAAAATTTTATTACTTATAAATTACATTATTTGATTTTTAAATTCTATTAATTTAATAATCAAAGATACATTTTATTTTATTTGCTAAAATAAAAATAATGATTATTTAAAATTTTTATAAATTAACAATAATTTTATTAACATCTATATATTACGTGATTTTTATTAACAACTAAATTTTAATTGTATTAAATAATAATTTTATTATATTAGATAATATCTAATATATTAAACAGGAAGATATACATAATTGTAATTTTATAAAAATAAATTATTTTATCATCATTAGTAACAAAATATTTTTATTTTTTTTATAAAAATTTTTAAATCAAATTTCAATAATGTATAGATTATATCTATATATATATTATTTATATAATTACAAATAATTAAATATAAAAAAATAGTAATATTAAATATATATTAAAATCTAAAAATATTGCATTAATATTATAATAATTTAAATCAATGAATAGTTTATTCATCATATTCCTGATTGATAAATATATGAATATATATAATTATATTGAATAATAGAATAAACTTATTTTTCAAATAAATTTTAATTAATTCATTATTAGTCAAAATAATCAAAAAAATTAAGTTAAATATCACACTATTAACAAAAAAATTATTTAATTAAAATTAAAAATTTATGTTCTATTTTTATTACATATGTTCAACAAATAATATTTGTTTTCCATATAATGTGTTTTTATGTAAAGAACTATATTCTAATAATGTAATAAAACTCATCGTTATATAATAATGAATTGCTACTAAAGTAGTATTTATTTATATAATTATTAAAAACATTTTTTTTTATAAATACTAATTAAATAGTAATGAATTTATTAATAAAAAAAATAATATTTATCAAACATTCAACATAATTATATTATATATAAAAACATAATTTTTCATATCATATATTTATATTATATATAACATATAATTAAATTATAAAAATGATATAAATTATTCATTGCAATTTTTAATTAATATTTAATATAGTATTATATAAAACACTTTAGTATCAAAAATATTAGTTTTCTATATTTTCAATGTAGTATGTTATTTGTATAAAACAATATGAATTAAAGAAAAAATAGGTCAAACTAAAAATTATTAGATTTAATAATATTTAATTATTGTAATATCTACTAAACATTAAATTAATCTTTTATAAAAAATATTTATATAACAAAATCCATATTTACAATTAACATTAAAATTTAGAAAAATATTAGTTTTATCAATATTATTTATATTCATAAAAATAAAATATTCACAATATTACTATATTAATAGTATTTTAACGCTAAAATATATATAGTGAAAAGTACATTTCATAAAGAAATTATTATTTCAAAAAATATTAAAATATTTTAACTTCTAGTTAATTATATGATAATAATATAAAATTAAAAACATATACATTTTAAATTATTTTATCATAACATTCTAAAAAATTTTAATATTTATCATAAATTAGTTGTTAAATTATATTTTTATATTATTGAATTCGTTTTTTTAATAATTATTCTCTTAATTTTTAAAATATAAGAATTTATTTGATATAGATATACATCTTTTTTAATACGCTTAAGATATTAACAAACGATGTGTAATTAAAAGTAACTAGTCGTTTTTTTATCATATAAAAATAAAATAATTTATAAAAATTAAAATAATTATTTTATAAGATTGTTAGCATACACAAATTCTCTATTACTTATGTAATAAATAATACATTATTTAACGAATACAAGAATATACTAAATTCATAGTTCAAATAACTATAATACTATATTAATTTACAAATCATCGAAATATTTATTTTAAAAAAAATTTATATAAATTTATAATATAAGATGTTATAATTTTTAAAAAACTATTTAAAAATGGTTTTTGACAATATAATTTAATTTTAATAACTTTAAATTTTTTACTTTTATTAAAAATAACGTCATCACTTGTATTAATACTATCAATCAATCCTTTTTCTAAAGCAATTGATCCAAACCAATATTCACCATTCGAAACAGATTCAATGTTTAAATTTGGTCGCATAGAATGAACGAAATTTTTAAACAAATCATGAATGTTATTTAACTCTTGCTGCATTTTTTGCCTTCCTAATTCAGTATTTTCTCCAAAAATAGTCAAATTTCGTTTAAATTTTCCTGCTGTATGTAACTCTATGTCTATATTATGTTTTTTTAACAATTTATAAAAATTCGGAAATAACGATATTACTCCAATAGAACCTATAATAGAAAATGGAGCTGCTACTATATGATCAGCAACACATGCCATCATATACCCACCGCTAGCTGCAATTTTATCAACAACTACAGTTAAATAAATATTATTATCTTTTAATCTTTGTAATTGAGATGCTGCTAATCCATATCCATTAACTATACCCCCAGCACTTTCTAACCGTAGCAATACTTCATCTTGTTTTTTTGCAACAGAAATTATAGCAGATATTTCCTTCCTTAATGATGACACTTCTTTAGCACTACTACTACCTTTAAAATCTAACACATATAAAATTGGTTCTAAAACTTGAACATTTTTTTTTATCTTTTCCTTATCTTGATTTTGTTTCTCTTTTAACCTTTTTTTTTCTGTTTTTATCCATTGTTTTTTTTCTATTTTTGACATCGTTGAACATAATATATTATTTTTAATATCCTCTGTATCTTTTTTAATAACAGTGATCTGAATTTCTCCGTTTTTGTTGTTTCTAATAGTAGAATACTGTAAAAATATAACAACCATTGTAATAAATAAAATTATCAAAGTTATAACTTTTGCTGAAAATAAAGCATAATCATAAAAAAAATACACAATTATCACCATTTTATATTATGATTTTAAATCATAATATAAATACTATGGAGTTATATTCCATAATATATATTATAATTAAATACCATAAAAACATTATATTTTAAGTAAATTTTATGTTTACTGATTGACAAAGTCGATCAACTTCTGTTTTACTTAATTCTTTATAAGAACCACGAATTAAATTATTTGGCAATACAAAATCACCATAACGAATACGTATTAATTTATTAACTGAATAATTAATGGATTTCCAAAGTCGTCTAACCTCTTTATTTTTACCTTCAGATAAAATTACTCGAAACCATTTATTTTTACCTGTTCCACCACAATAAGATATTTTATCAAAATGTGCAAAACCATCTATAAAATTTTTTCCTATTATTAAACTTTTAATTTTTTTTGTATTGTCTTTAGTACTAAAAACTCTTACTTTATATTCTCGTTCTACTTTAAATTTAGGATGCATTAAAGCATAAGCTAGATCACCGCAATTAGTTAATAACAACAATCCACTAGTGTTAATATCTAATCTACCTACACTAATCCATTTTTGATTATTAATATTTGGTAATTTTTTAAATATTGTTTTTCTATTATTAGGATCATGATGAGTGCAAATTTCACCAACTGGTTTATGATATAATAAAACTCTAACGAATTTTGATTTATGACGAATAAAAGTGTAATGTTGATTATTACAGATTACATTATAAATAGAATTAGGTGACAACCTATCACCAATCTTTATTTTTATGTTATTCACATATAACAAACCAGAAATAATAATTTTTTCAATTTTTCTTCTTGATCCCAAACCGTAATTAGCTAATATTTTTTGTACTTTTTCTATCATATTTATATACTTATAAAAACAAATAGTTATTATGAAATATTCAAAATAACAATCATTGAAAATTATATAATAATACAAATTTTACTGATATAACATAAGTAATAACAACAATTAAAAACAAATGGTTTTAAAAAACTGTAAACATTAAAACTATATTCAGTGATATGATACGATCAAATCAATCTTCTTTTTTTAAAAAAATTACAAGGATATAATGTAAAACATAACCCTATCATTAAAAATCCATACATACATAAAATATCATAAGAAATGATATTATCAAAAATATAGTATTCCAACACTAAAGAAATTAAAGGAAAAATTAAAAAAACAATTGATGCTTGTAACATACTAACTTTTGTTTGTAAATAAAAATATGACAGTATTCCACATACTCCAGATATATTTCCTAAATACAATAAAGCTAAAATCGATTCTATAGAAAAATTTAATACATTTGGATGCTCTACAAAAATAGAAAGAATTAACAACACAAAACCAGAAAATAAAGAAGGTAAAGCATTTAAAGTAAATACAGAAATTTTTGATAATTCATATTTCGATTTAACATATATTATAGAATGACTTAATACTGCCAATAATAATGCTATTACTCCTTTAATATTGTTATTAGAATTACTATGTAATTCCATTATTATAATTACAATTAATGATACTATTGAAATTAATATTCCAATAATTTTTGTTACACAAATTTTTTCTCTTATAGTTATTATAGAAACAACTAACATTAATACAGGCATACTTGAAAAAATCATCGATGCAAAAGATGAAATAACGTATGAACCTCCATATAACATTAATGTAAATGGTACTAAAAAATAAAAAATACATATAAAAAATTGAAATATTTTTTTATTAGGTGGAAATAATAAAGGTTTTTTGGTAAAAATTGCTATTCCTATTAATACTGGAGCAGTAATCAGAAATCTCATGGAAGTGGCACATAAAGGTGGAATAGTTAATAATACGATTTTCATAGCTATCCAAGTAGTTCCCCACGTTATTGCAACAACAAAAAACAGTAAAACAATAAGTAATTTACTAATCATTATTACCTCATTATTTAAAATAATTCTTTTAATTGTTTTAATTTTAATTTATATAAATTAAATTTATTAAAAAATAAAAATAAAAAATATTTTTAAATAAAAATATTTATTGTTATTAATTAATAATCCCAACACATATCAGTGAAGTATACATACCTCTTAAATTTTATATTAAAAATATTGTTTATATAATACTTTATATTAATTTTAATTATTACAATTAAAAAACATAATATAAAAAAAAATAATTTATTTTTTACAAATAAATTGCTATCAACATATAATATTCTAATTTATAAAAAACAATAAACGAACAAAATAAAAATCAATGATTTTTCATTAAATCATGTTAATATAAATATATTTATATAAATAATATATTTTTATTTATTCTTTAATATTAAAATAATTTATGAAAAAAATATTGAACAAATTATATCAATTACAATCATTATCTGAATTAGAAAGTTATGATTTATTTAGTAATTTTATCAACGGGGGTATCAGTAACATACAATTAACATCAATTTTAATCGCTATAAAAATGAGATCTATCACACCAGAAGAAATTGTTGGTATAGTTAAAGCATTTCTAAAACAATGTCAAACTTTTCCAAAACCAAATTATTTATATGCTGATATTGTAGGTACAGGTGGAGATTGTAAACATACTATCAATATTTCTACAATTAGTGCTTTAGTCGCAGCAATAGCAAATCTTAAAATTGTTAAACATTGTAATAGAAATATTTCTAGTCAATCTGGTTCTTCTGATTTTTTAAATCATTACAAAATTAATTTACAATTATCTTCTTTACAATCACGAAATATGTTAGATTCGCATAATATTTGTTTTTTGTTAGCCACGAAATATCATACCGGTTTTAAACAAGCAATGATTGTTAGAAAAGAACTGTCAACAACCACGTTATTCAATATAATAGGACCATTATTAAATCCATCTTCACCACCATTAATTATGATTGGAGTCTACCATAGAACATTATTAAGCATTATTGCTAAAAGTTTACAATTGTTAAACTACCAACGTGCTATTGTCATACATAGCAACGGAACAGATGAAGCTACAGTTCATGGAATTACTCATATAGTAGAAATTAATGATCACAAAATACAATCTTATCAATTAACAGCACAACATTTTGGATTAAATATTAAAAATAATACGTCTTTAAATGATATTTATTTTAAAAACAACTATGACAATATTAATAATTTATTAAATGGAAATGGAAAATTAATTCATATGCAAACAATTGCTATAAATGTATCTTTATTATTAAAATTATTTGGATATGAAAATCTAAAGGAAAATACAGAATATGCGTTATCAATTATTAAAAGTGGTAATATTCTAAAATTTATGAAAAAAATTTCAAATAATTATCAAGTCAGGAAATCATAATGAAAGAAAATATACTACAAAAAATTTTGTATAGAAAAAAATTATGGTTAACAAGACAAAAAAAAAAACAACCATTGCATACCATCAAACATAAAATTTGTTCATCTCAAAGAAATTTTTATAATGCTTTAAAAAAAGATACCCCGTCTTTTATTTTAGAATGTAAAAAATATTCTCCATCAAAAGGCTTATTAAATTCCAACTTTAACATTAACAATATAGCTTTAATATATAAAAAATATGCATCAGTAATTTCAGTAATTACTGATGAAGACTATTTTCAAGGGAATTTTGAATATTTACTACAATTTAGTACTTTAGTTCATCAACCATTATTGTGTAAAGATTTTTTTATTGATCCTTATCAAATTTATTTAGCTAGATATTATCAAGCTGATGCAATTTTATTGATGTTATCAGTATTAACTGATAACCAATATACATTATTATCTAATATAGCTAAAGAATTAAATATGGGTGTATTAACTGAAGTTAATAATTTTTCTGAATTAAATCGAGCTATTGCTTTACAGTCAAATATTATTGGAATTAACAATCGAAATCTCAATAATCTAACCATTGATATGAATACAACTAAAATATTAGCCGAAAAAATACCTAAGAAAATTATAGTAATTTCTGAATCTGGTTTTTCAAAATATACTCAAATTAGACAATTTAGTAATATAGTTCAAGGTTTTTTAATTGGAACTACATTGATGTTGTCAAATAATCTAGAAAAAGCTATATGTAAATTAATAATGGGTGAAAATAAAATTTGTGGACTTACTAGATTAGAAGATGCCATACAATCAGATTACTATGGTGCTATATATGGTGGTTTAATTTTTTGCCCTCAATCATTAAGAAAAATCAATATTAATATAGCACTTAAAATAATACAATGTAACAAATTAAAATATATAGGGGTTTTTTATAATGAAGACATTAAAAAAATTAATAAAATAATTAATGTTTTGTCTTTATATGGTGTACAACTACATGGTACAGAAAACCAAGAATATATTGATCAATTATCTCAATGTATTCCCAAAACAACTAAGATTTGGAAAGCTCTTCATATTCATAATATGATACCAAATTATAATTGGAAACATATTAATAAGTATATTTTAGATCATAAAAATGGCGGAGGTTCTAATAAAACATTTAATTGGTCTTTATTAAACAAAAAAAATACAAAAAATATATTGTTAGCTGGAGGTGTAAATGAAATTAACTGCTTACAAGCTTCTAAACTTGGTTGTGATGGATTAGATTTAAACTCTGGTGTTGAAATATCACCTGGATTGAAAGATATAAATAAAATTAAAACAATTTTTAAAATTTTAAGATATTACCAATAATAATAAGTTATTTAGAATATGTAATTGGAATCTATAATATGACAATATTAAATCCTTATTTTGGAGAATTCGGAGGTATGTATGTTCCTCAAATATTAATTCCTCCTTTAAATTTATTAGAAAAAGAATTTTTTAAAGCATCTCACGATAGTAATTTTAACAATTCATTATCTGATTTATTACATAACTATGCTGGAAGACCTACACCTTTAACATTATGTCAAAATATAACTAAAGGGACCAATACAAAAATTTATTTAAAACGTGAAGATTTACTTCATGGAGGAGCCCATAAAACAAATCAAGTTTTAGGTCAAGCGTTGTTAGCTATAAGAATGAAAAAAAAGGAAATAATAGCAGAAACAGGTGCTGGACAACATGGAGTAGCTACCGCTATTGCTTGTTCACTATTAGGTTTAAAATGTCGTATTTATATGGGTTCAAAAGATATAAAAAGACAAAAACAAAATGTTTTTAGAATGCAATTGTTAGGAGCATCTGTAATTTCAGTTGATAATGGTTCATGTAGTCTTAAAGATGCTTGTATAGAAGCTATAAGAGATTGGTCTGAAAATTATAATTCCTCTCATTATATTTTAGGAACAGCTGCTGGTCCTCATCCATATCCTACTATTGTACGAGAATTTCAAAAAATAATTGGTATAGAGACCAAACAACAAATTTTAAAAAAAGAAAAAAGATTACCAGATGCTATCTTTGCATGTATAGGAGGTGGATCCAATGCTATTGGAATCTTTAATGAATTTATTGATGAACGATCAGTAAAATTAATAGGTATTGAACCGGGTGGTATAAATATTGATTCGAATAAACACGGAGCATCATTATGTTATGGAAAAACAGGGATTTATTTTGGTATGAAATCTAAAATATTACAAAATCATGAAGGTCAAATTCGAGAATCATGGTCAATATCTGCAGGATTAGATTTTCCTTCAGTAGGTCCACAACATGCTTGGTTACAAAAAATTAAACGAGTATCTTATGTAACTATTAAAGATTATGAAGCACTTAATAGTTTTATATTACTTTCTAAAAAAGAAGGTATAATCCCCGCTTTAGAATCTGCACATGCATTAGCTTATGCTATAAAAAAAATGAATCAAAACCCCAACAAAAAACAAATTTTTATTATTAATTTATCAGGTAGAGGTGATAAAGATATTGTAACAGTACAAAAACTAATAAAAAAGGAAGTTATTAATGACAACACGTTATAAATCATTATTTCATAATGTTTTTTTAAAAAAAGAGATATGTTTTATCCCATTTTTAATTTTAGGTGATCCTACAATAGAAATATCATTAAAAATTATCGATTCACTAATTAACAATGGAGTAGATGCAATAGAATTAGGTTTTCCATTTTCAGATCCCATGGCTGATGGTCCTATCATACAACGTGCTAATTTAAGAGCTTTTAAAGCTAAAGTAACAGTAAAAAAATGTCTAGATATGGTCCATATCATCCGAAAAAAACATAAAAATATACCAATTGGTTTATTACTATATTCTAATCTGATAGTACAAAAAGGGATTTATCATTTTTATTCACAATGTAATAAAATTGGAATAGATTCAATCTTGATAGCAGATGTTCCTGTAGAAGAATATAATATTTTTTATAAGGCAGCCACACTATATAATATAGATCCTATTTTTATTTGTCCTCCTAATGCTGAAGAAAAATTAATACAAAAAATTATTAAATACAGTAAGGGATATATTTATATGCTATCTAGACCAGGTGTTACTGGATTTCATAAAAACTATAATGACAATATTAGTTTTTTAATCAAGAAATTAAAAAAAATAACATCAATTCCATTAGTACAAGGTTTTGGTATTCATAATACAGAACAAATTAAAAATATTATTCAATTTGGATTAAACGGAGTTATTTGTGGTTCTGTTTTAATTAATATTATTGAAAAATATTCTCATAATATAAAAAAAATGTTAAATATGCTAGTTTCATTATCAATTCAATTAAAAAATTCTACTAAATTATAAAATAAATTATAAAATTTATAATATGTAAGTATAAAAAAATCATATACATATTTATTTTAAAAAATACTTAAAAATATTTTAAATACTAAAAATAAATATTAAATGTAATTATAATTTTTAAAAAAATATTGTTATGTAATAACTGTTTAATCATTTTAATAAGGAACAAAAATGTCTATTACGACAAAAATGTTATACAGTGAAACGTATAATTTTATAAAACAACAGATCAATTCAATAATAATTATTATTTTTATTAGTTCTTGTATTACGTCAATTATTGATAATATTTTTTCCCCTAATATATATGAAATATACAATCTACATTACAACCATATAGATAATATATTTACAATATTTAACTTAACTACAATAGAACAAAAAATAATTATATTTAAATTATTATGTTTTAAAATAATCTCTAATCTTCTTAATTACACATTATTATTTAGTATTTTAATTTCATATATCACTATCATATCAAAATATCATAGTCTAGATATAAAAAGTATATGTAAAAAAGTTATTTCTATATTTCCATATTTATTAATCTTAACTTTATTAATTTCTATTATTATTCAATTAGGTTTTATGTTATTTATATTACCAGGAATTATAGGAACTATATTGCTTTCTTTATCTCCTATCATTTTAGTAATAGAAAAAAAAACTATTTTACATTCTATATATGATAGTATCAATTATACAAAAAATAACATATCATCATTATTACCTGCTGTGATATTATGGATGTCAAATAAATTTATAACATATATATTCATTAAATTATTATATATTCTTCCAATAATGTATATTACAGGATTACATATTTTTATAAATAACTTTATAATAAGTATTGTAATAATTTATTTATATCGTTTTTATATAATTACTAAACAATAAATAATCTTATAAACTTATAATTGACATAATATATGAAAATTTTTTTAAACATTATTTCTTTATTAGTATTTTTTACAGTTTATCATAATTATAATATTTACATAGCTACTAACATATTAATGTTAATATCAACTATTTCATTTTTTATTAATTATATGTTTTATAAAAAAATAGATATTACCGATATTGTTAATATTTCATTCATATTAATTTTTGGATATTTAACTATTCATTTACATAATGCTATGTTTATAAAATGGAAAATAACAATATTATATTTTATAATATCGATAATATTTTATTATTACCATTTAAAAAAAAAAACACTATTTATAACAACCATATTTAAAAATAAAAAATTTTTATCTAATCAAACATGGAAAAAATTAAATTTAGCTTGGGGGGGGTTTTTTTTATTATGTGGAATATTAAATATATATATTATTTACTTTTTGTCAGAAACACTATGGATTTATTTTAAAATATTAGGTTTACCAATTTTAACTCTATTATTTATTATTATTAACTTAATATATATTTATATTATATATAAAAAAAATTAAATTATCTATAATTAATTATTAATATTTTGGTATTAGTCATGACTAATTATACTGATCATAAATTAATCTATAATGTTCCACAGGGAGAAATGGTATTACGTACTTTAGCTATGCCATCTAACACCAATGCTCACGGAGACATTTTTGGAGGTTGGATTATGTCTCAAATGGATATAGGAGGTGCAATATTAGCTAAAGAAATAACTAAAGGACGAGTAGTTACTGTAAGTGTTAAAGATATGAATTTTTTAAAACCTATTAATGTTGGTGATATTGTAGGTTGCTATGCTAAATATTTAAAAACTGGCAATAGTTCTATAACTATACATGTAGAAGTATGGATTAAAAAAATAACATCGAAACCTATAATAAATTTTTATCGTGCTACAGAAGCAACATTTATATATGTTTCTATTGATGAACATGGGAAACCAAAACAAATAATAAAAAAATAAAAAAAAATATATATATCTGATATATATATTTATATTAAAAAATAGTAGTAAAAAAATTTTAATCTAAATGTACTGCTACTTTATATAATACATTGTTATATTAATAAAAATTATTCATTTTATACATATATATTTTTAATGATAAAATTAATTCTTAATACATAATTTTGATTATTAGTACAAAAAATTAAATAATTGTATATTTAATCAATAATCGCTTCATAAAAATATGTATTAAATTATTTTTTAATATATTTAATATTTATAAATTTATTTAAATAATATATAAAAAATAATAGGATACTAAATCAATGAATAATAACTATTTTTTATGTTCTTGGATGATTTTTTTAGGATATTGGTTTTTAATAGCATATTTTACAATTAAAATTTTAATTAAGAAAAAAACTCGTTATTCATCTATTACTTGGTTGATACTTATTTATAAAGTCCCTTTTTTAGGAATGATCATTTGGTTATTTTTTGATGAACCTTACTTAAGTAAAAAAAAAACTAAACTCATACATCAAATTTGGAAAAAAAATAACCAATGGTTACAAACCATACAACCTAAAAATTGTATTGTGAATAAAAAAAATAAATTAGATCATCCATTATTACAACTATGTTATAAAAAAAAAAAAATATTAGGTGTCTCCAGTGATCACTTACAGCTATTAACAAACTCTAAAGATACTATTAGACAATTAATACAAGATATTCATTTAGCAAAAAATAACATAGAAATGGTATTTTATATTTGGAGGCCCGGTGGACTAGCTGATGAAGTGGCAAAAGCATTAATATTATCTGCAAAAAGAGGTATTACCTGTAGATTAATGTTGGATTCTGCAGGAAGTATAGAATTTTTTAAAAGTAAGTGGGTACACATCATGCGACAAGCTGGTGTAAATATTGTAGAATCATTAAAAATTCATTTTTTTAAAAATTTATTTAATAGAGTTGATTTAAGACAACATCGAAAAATTATTTTGATTGATAATTATATTACTTATACTGGAAGCATGAATTTAATAGATCCTAATTTATTTAAAACATCACATGGAATTGGAAAATGGATAGATTTAATGACAAGAATAGAAGGACCAGTAGCAACAGCTATAGGAATAATATACTCTAGTGATTGGGAATTTGAAACAGGAAAAAAAATCTTACCTTCTATGCCTACAAAAAATAACTCTTATTCTAAAAAAAACAATTTCACTACATCCATTCATATTATCGCCTCTGGTCCTGGATTTTCTGAACATGTAATTCACCAATCGTTTTTAATTGCTATTTATTCAGCTAAAAAACAATTAATCATTACCACTCCTTACTTAGTGCCAAGTTCCGATGTATTATATGCTATTTGTACAGCTGCTCAAAGAGGAGTTAAAGTTATAATTATTATTCCTAAATATAATGATTCTATATTGGTACAATGGGCTAGTCGTGCTTTTTTTAGTGAATTATTGGAATCAGGGGTTAAAATTTATCAATTTAAACGAGGATTATTACATAGTAAAAGTATATTAATAGATAACCAAATTAGCTTAATAGGTACCGCTAATTTAGATATGAGAAGTTTATGGTTAAACTTTGAAATAACATTAGTTATAGATGATCAACAAATTGCTAATACTTTAGAATCTATTCAACATGAATATATACGAAATTCTAAACAAGTAAATGCTAAATTATGGTTTTCAAGATCATATTGGAAAAGAATTTTAGAAAAGATAATTTATTTTTTTAGTCCTTTATTATAGGAATTTTAAAAAATATTTTATAAAAGTTTAAATATTCATATATATGATATATAACAATATTATAACAAATATTTATACTTAAAAATAAAAATTATTATTCAGAGTAAAAATTCTCATTTAAATCAATTGATAACTCGTTTTGAATACTATATAAACCTATATACACAACGTCATAAAAATATAACTAAATAAAAAACTAATAATTTATGATGAAAAAGTCATGTAATTTATTATTTAATTATAAATTTATAATAAATAATAATGATTATTAAATAAATATGTTTTATATATATATAAATATAATTTTTTTTAAATTATATTTAATATACTATCGTTCATTACAATTATTGATAAAATTTATATTTATCAAATATAAATTGATAACAAAATTCATTATCTATTAATAAATAAAAAATATAAATAATAAATTAAATCCACAAAATTTTAAATTATATTTATATACTTAAATTTTGTATACTATGAATTTATAAAAGATATTTAAATTAATATTAAAAACAATCAAAATAATAGTTCATAAAAAAAATAACAAAAAATAAAAAATTAAAAATTATTAAAATAAAAACTAAAAATTACAACAATATAAAAATATATTACGAACAAATGGAATTACTGTGAATAAACTATTATGAAAAATAATCTCTAAAAAAATATTAAAAAAACTAATAAATCTGAACAATACTAATATATAAATAAACATGTAAAATACAAAACTTTAAGCGAGTAAGGATAATATTAAAATAACGATTGTTAATAGAATAAAAAAATAAAAAAATTTAAAAAATTTTTTATCAATAAAAACTAATACATATATTTAAACTAAAGTAAACATTTAAATTATAATTCTATTTATAACTTACAATATATTTATATATTTTTTATCAGTTCATTAATTACATAATGTTTTATATAAACTATATTATATTAACAATGTTAGCATTGTCCTTATTTTTTTTTAAAATATTAAGTGATTTTGCTTAAACTAATATAGATTCTAACTAATATCCTTTAGTAATTTTAATAACTATAATTACATATTTTGTAATTATTAATGTATAAACATATATATATTTAATACATAAATATTTTTTTAAAGAAAATTGAAAATAATTATTTTCACTAATAGAAATAAATAATGATTAATCATTAATCATTTAAAAAAAATAAATATTTTATATCATTAATTAGTCAATTTAAATTCATATAAAAATCCTATTCTAACTATCAAAACATTAAAAACAATCTATTCTCATTTTTTTAGCATGTAAATAATATCTATTACATATATTTTTATCTATTATGATCATCGTTCAATTTATTATATTAATACCTATTTTTTTTTATTACTATAACTTTAAATAGATAATTATTTTAAATAATATATTATTGCTGATTTTAATGCATTCTAATATATAGAAAATTATTTTTTGTCCGAAAAACCTTTATAGTATTATTTATTTCTAATAAATCAAAACCTAATTCTTTAAAAAATAATATACTTTAATGTTATTTAATAATCTAATATTTCTTATTGTACTATTTATAGTATATGATAACATAACTATCTAAATTTAGAATTATTTTTATAAATTATTATAATATAAAACTATAATCATATCTTAAACTGAAAGAAGTATGTTGTATTAAATATACTGAACATAATTTTAATATAACTAAAATAGTTACGATTCGATCTACTACAAATTAAATAATATAATTTTTTTTAAATATGACTATTTTTTATCATACTATTTTAATAAATTCATTTAATGAAGTTAGTTAAATAATTTTTTTCTTTTATTGATTTAAAATATATCAATACTCTATTTTATATGATCAAAAAATCAATAATATATTTTTATGCTTTATTAAATACGTATTAGATATTTATTATTCAATAAACATTGGTTAATATTAATTATTTCTAATGAGATTTTTATAAAAAATATTATATAATTCATACAATATTAATATAAAAAAACATTAAAGTTATTAACTTTTAATAAATAAACAAAACTAAAAAATTAATTATTTAACATATACAATATATAAAAATAAACATCAAAAACATATAAAATAGTTATTAAAGATCTATTATATACATAAATATTCATAACATGGAATAAAAACTATTTAACTCATCAATAGGTTTAGGAGACATAGTAACAGGACGACCTATTACTATGTAATCAATTGCAATTTTTTTTGCAATTATAGGTGTAATAATTTGACTTTGATCGTTAGGGTATAAATTGTTCATTCTAATACCTGGAGTAATAATTTTTAAATTATTACCAAATACATTTTTAATATTTTTAGCTTCTGTTCCAGGACACACAATACCGTCTAAACCACATTCATCAGCTAAGCGAGCTAATAATAAAATTTGTTTCCGTAAAGAATGTTCTACTCCAATATTTTTTAAATCTCGTTCACAAAAACTAGTTAACATAGTTATCCCAATTAACATTGGAGTAGATTTAGAAAAATTTAATAACGCAAATTTAGCAGCTTGCAACATATTTATACCACCTAAAAGATGTACACTTAACATCCATACACCCAAATCAGCTGCTGCTTGTACCGATAAATAAACTGTATTCGGGATATCATGAAATTTCAAATCAAGAAAAATTTTAAATTTTAACTTATGTAAATCTTCTATTAACTGTACACCAAATCTTGTAAACATAACTTTACCTATCTTTAAATAAAAAATAGATGGATCTAGCATACTAGCTAAATGCATTGCATCCTTTCTAGTAGTATAATCTAATGCTACTATAATTTTTGTTTTTTTAAATTTTTGTAATAACGACAAAATAAACCTCGTAAAAAATAAAAAATATATTTATGAATATTACTTATATAAGTAAATATTTTATTTAAAAAATTAAATATTGTTATTTATTAATTTTATAATTATATATTTGAGACTGTTTATAAGCATGGTAAGAAGATCTAACTAAAGGACCACAAAAAACATTGGAAAAACCAATAGATAAAGCTTCTTTTTCAATATCTTTAAATTCTAATAATGTATAATACCGCTTAACTGGTAAATGTAATTTACTAGGTTGTAAATATTGCCCTATAGTAATCATATTCACTCCATGTCGATACAAATCTTTCATAAGATTAACAATTTCCACATCAGTTTCTCCTAAACCTAACATAAAACCTGATTTAGTAGGTACATGAGAATATAATTTTTTAAATGTATTTAATAATGTTAAAGACGAATTGTAATCAGCACCTGGTCTAATAATTTTATATAATCTAGGTACATTTTCTATATTATGGTTAAATATATCAGGTAATGTATTACCAATAATATTTAAAGCCATTTGTCTACAATTTTTAAAATCTGGTACTAAAATTTCAATTTTTACTTTTGACATTGAACGAATAGCTGTAATACAACTAGAGAAATGTCCAGATCCGCCATCTCGTAAATCATCTCGCGCTACTGATGTCAAAACTACATAATTTATTTTCATATCCTTAATAGTACGCGCTAAATTCATTGCTTCGCTAGCATTTACTGACATTGGTCTACCGTGTTTAACAGCACAAAACGGACATTTTCTTGTGCAAATAGCACCTAAAATCATGAACGTTACTGTACCTTGATTAAAACATTCTAATAAATTCGGACATGCTGCTTCTTCACAAACAGAATGTAAATTATTAGATCGTAATATTGATTTCATATATCGAATACGGAGAGAATGTATTGGAATTTTTATTTTAATCCAGTTTGGTTTTTTCAAAGAACTATTACTATAAGAAATATTCTTAACATTAATATTTTTCATTACACTACATTTTTTCATGATATTATTAATAATATTTTTTAAATTAAATGTTATTTATCTATATAACTCAAACATATTTAAGTTATTTATCAATAAATTATAAAAAATAAAAAATCCTTTAAAATTAGTTATAGATTTCTAAACATATAAAACATCCTATCTCATAAAAAATACAGATAATTGATCTAATAAAACAATTTTTACTGAATCCATCGTAACATTATTGTTATAACATGACATCATAGTCATTTTCATATTTGTATTACCACATGGATATATATAATTAAATGGTAATAAATCCATATTAACATTTAATGCCAAACCATGTAACGATAATCCATTTTTAATTCTTAAGGCAATAGAACATATTTTTTTATCGCAAACATACACGCCAGGTAATGTATCAATCCTATATCCTATAATAGAAAATATTTCTAAAGTATTGATAACTAATTGTTCAATTAAAAATATTAATTTTTTAGGATATAATTGACGTTGTTTTAAATTTAATAAAAAATAAATAATCTGTTGTCCAGGAGCATGATATGTAACATTACCACCTCTATCACTACACTTTATTGGAATGTTATTCAAGTTAATTATATGCTTTGAATTATGTTTTGGACCTTGAGTAAAAATAGAATAATGCTCCGTAAACCATATTTCCTCTATACTGGATTTCGTATAATGATTTATAAAAGAATGCATAGCTTCTACAATAAGAGTCCAATCTGTAATCCCTAAATCTCTAGCAATATATTTATTTTGATATAATTTCATATGTGTTAAATATTTATATATTAATTATAATACAATTTTATTAATTACTTAAAAACAACATAGATTAATGTTAATTTTTATCCAATATAATTATATCCATACAAGTAACTCACATACATAATTAATAATTATATTATTCCATATAATAAAGCACGAACACTAATAGTTATAAATTCAATTCCTAAAGACATTAATAATAAACCCATAACTCTAGTTAATATATTAACACCTGTATGACCTAACATACGTACTATTACAGGTCCAGTTCTAAACAACAACCAACAACAAAAAGAAAAAAAAATGATAACAATACAACATAAAAATAAATTTATCCAATGAAAATAACAATTACTCCATACTATAGTAGAACTAATAGCTCCAGGACCAGCAATTAAAGGCATAGCTAATGGAACAATAGATACATCTGAACAAACATTTTTTTTACAAATGATCTTGGTTCCATGTTTACTTTCTTCAATAATTTTTCCAGTAATCATAGACATAGCAATGATGATAATTAAAATTCCACCAGCAATTCTAAAAGAATTAATAGAAATACCAAATATATGCAAAATCAAATCGCCTATAAATAATGTTATGCACAAAATTAATGATGCAGCAATATTAGATTTAAGATTAATTTTATTTCTTTCATCATTACTATTATTAATAGTCATACTCATAAAAATTGGTATCATACCAATAGGATTTACTAATGCAAATAAACTAATAAAAAATTTTGCATAAATAACAACATCGTGGATCAAAAATTGCATCTTTTGCCCTCCTATATATATACTCCAATTTAATTAAATATTCAGTACTATAAATGAACTATGATTAACAATAAAATTACTATTCAAAATCCATTTAATACTATTTTTTTAATCTAATATTCTAATTAAAAATATTTTGATATTATAGTATATAACATTATTCTACAAACATTACAATTAACATCTAATAATAGTATTATTAGTACTATGATTATATATTTTCACTAGATCTATATAACAAAATTGGTTTAGCAATAATGTGTCTTGTTAATGTTTTAATCTCATATAAATGAACTTTAATAATATCAGATACTTTACAGATAACAACAGTTTTTAAATGAATTAATCCATTATCTTTATCAAAATATAAATCCTCTTTTTTATAATCAAAAAGTGAGGCAGGAATAAAAATATTAGCACCATTTTTAATTAATTTAACTCTTATACCTCCTTTATATACATCTATAATTTCAGCATTAAACAATTCATTATTAAAATTTTGATTTAAATACAATACATATAACCAATCTTCTACATCGCGTTGTACTAATCGATATTTTCTTTTTCTTTCACTAATATGTATTAATAATTCGTTACTTAATGTCAAACTTTTAGTACCTGTAATAATAGACTTAATTAAACGATGATTAATAATATCACTATACTTTCTAATAGGAGATGTCCAAGTAGCATATTGATCAAATCCTAATGAATAATGAGGACCAGGATATAAACATACTTCACCAAAAGATTGATATCTACGAATTCTAAAATGTAAATATTCATTGGATATACTATTTAATTCACGATGAATTTTACAAAAACCAGTTAAAGACTTTACATCTTCACTAGTACAATTAATATTAAATTTAGATAGTAATATAATCGCTTGTTCTATATGACTAATATCAGTAATACCTTTATGAATATTAAATATTCCATAACCTAAATTTTTAGATAAAAATTTAGCAGCGCAAACATTAGCAGCAATCATAGTTTCTTCAATCATTCTATGTGCTATACGTCTTACCTCAATAATAATTTTTTTAATTGTTTGATCTGAATTAAAACAAAATTTATATTCTAGTTTTTCTTTAAAAATTAAAGCATGTTTTTTCCTCCATAACATTCTATTTTTACAAAATTTATGCAACAATATTAATTGTTTAGTAATACAACCAGATGAAGGAGCCCATTTTCCACTTTTTTCTAACCAATTAGATACATGTTCATATACCAATTTTTCTTTAGATTTAATCCAACCTAAAAAAAATGAAATACTTGAATCAATTATTTCACCGTTTAATAAAGTATTAAACTGACATACTAATACAGGCCTACGTTTATCTGGTAATAAAGAACAAATATTTTCAGATAGTTCATACGGTAACATAGGTATCTTAAAACCAGGTAAATAATTAGTAAAAGCTCTTTCTCTAGCTATCTGATCTAATCGGCTATCATGTAAAATATAAGCACTAGGATCTGCAATAGCTACCATTACAGTCAATATATCTTGTCCATTATCTTTAATAAAAACTGCATCATCTATATCTTGAGTATCTATGCTATCAATCGTAATAAAATCTAAACTAGTTAAATCTTTTCTAGTATGACTATTATCAAAATGAAGTTCTTTAGAATCTAATATTGATGGAGCTTGATGTTGTAAATTATATGATGCTAAAGTTACTAACCATGGATAAAAATTATCATTTTTTGTAATGATTAAATCAATTAATTCTGCAAAAAAAAATTGATCTCCATTCAATCTATGTTGAGTTAACTTAGCAATAACCCAATCTCCATGTTTATATTTATCAATCAAATAATTTTTTTGATGACATTTTATTAAAATATTAATTAATGGATAGTCAGGTACTATAAATAATTGATCATTTTTTTTTTTAATCATCCCAACAAATTTTTTTAGAAAAGGTTCTATCAATTTTTCTGGTTCTACTATTGTTCTATTACATTCATGCTTCAATATTGCAGTTATTCGATCGCCATGCATAACTTTTGTCATTTTTTTTGGAGGGATAAAATAACTTTTTTGTGAGTCTACTTCTAAAAAACCAAAACCTTTATCTGAACTTTTTACAATACCCTCTATACGAGGCATATTTGCATTAATTTTTTTTTTTAATTGCATTAACAACGGATTATTATGAAACATAACAACAATACCTAAAATAAGAATAAAACATTAAAAAATCAAATAAATTAATATTATTATATAATATATAAAATATATAGTTAAATCGTGTTATTCATACAATAAATCAAATATGATCAAGATCTATATAATAAAAAATGTATTTATATATGTTAATTTTTAAACTATGAATTTAATAATGTATAAAAAATAAATATTAAAATATTATAAAATTAATATATCATTAAATAGATGTAATACTAAAACCATTATCAACATAAATTATTTGTCCAGTAATACCACATGCTAAATCGGAACATAAAAAAGAAGCTGTATTACCTATATCTTGGATTGTTACAGAACGTTGAATAGGAGAATTCATTTGATATTTTTTAATAACCTGGTTAAAATTTTTTATAACAGATGATGCTAATGTTCGAATAGGTCCAGATGAAATAGCATTTACACGAACATATTGATTACCCATAGAACAAGCCATATATCTTACATTAGCTTCTAAAGATGCTTTTGCAACTCCCATTACATTATAATAAGGAACAGCACGAATAGATCCTAAATAAGATAAAGTTAACAACGATGAATTTTTATTCAACATTTTTCTACCTTTTTTTGCCAAAGCCACAAAACTATAAGAAGTAATATCATGTGCTTTTTGAAAATCATCCTTAGATACCACTTCGAGATAATCGTTTTTAAATTGTGATCTAGTTGCAAAAGCAATACAATGTACAAATCCATCAAATTTATTCCAATATTGAGATAATTTTAAAAACATCTTTATAATATTAGAATCATGAGTAACATCACATGGTAAACAAATAGTAGAATTAAATGATTCTGCAAAATTTTGTATTCTTTTTTTTAATCGCATATCAGAATAAGTAAAAGCTAATTCAGCACCATGCGCATGCATAGATTCAGCAATACCAAAAGCAATAGAAAATTTATTAGATAATCCTGTAATTAAAATTTTTTTACCAGCAAGTAATTTCATATATAAAACCTTTCAATTATGAGTTTACTTTAATTAAAACAATATATTTAAATTTATAAATATAATCTAATAACATTAAATAATTACGTATGCAAACATATTTTTAATGTTAAAACGTAATAGTTTTATACTAGTTACTATATACATCACATATTGTTTTTATAAAAAATAAAATTATTATGTTTATTAAAAATTGGGAGTAGATAGCTAAAATAAAAATATTTTATTTTTATAAAAAGTAATTCTACATTTTAAGTAATTTATAATTATATATAAATATTTATTTTTTAAAATTTACCCTTTATACTACTAATAGTAGTATATTGACACTATCTAGAAATATTAATAAAATCTTTAT
Organism: Buchnera aphidicola (Eriosoma harunire); assembly: GCA_049942765.1. Lineage (GTDB taxonomy): Bacteria > Pseudomonadota > Gammaproteobacteria > Enterobacterales > Enterobacteriaceae > Buchnera_D > Buchnera_D aphidicola_D. The sequence continues at coordinate 349,482 of CP188086.1, forward strand.
CAATAAAATTAATAATATATGAAATTATTATAATAATCCATGTTACGTACATCACATTAGACTATATACATTGTTTTTTAATATAATGTCTTTATAAAAATTTATTAATAAAATCAGAAGAGTAACCTAAATAATTTTGAGGTGTTAATTGTTTTAATTTTATTTTTTCTTCTTCTGGAATGGATAAATGATCAATAAAATCAGTAATAAGTTGTTTATTAATAACACGACCTCGTACATATTTTTTTAAAATATCATATGAATTAATGATATTATATTTTCTCATAACTGTTTGTATAGGTTCTGATAAAATTTCCCAATGATTATTTAAATCTTCTAATAATATAGATGTATTTAATTTAATTTTATTAAGCCCTAATATTGTAGATTGATAAGCAATTACTGAATATGAAATAGCCACTCCTAGATTTCTTAATACAGTAGAATCACTTAAATCCCTCTGCCATCTAGAAATTAATAATTTGCTAGAAATATGTTTCATAATAGCATTGGAAATCCCTAAATTACCTTCAGAATTTTCAAAATCAATTGGATTAATTTTGTGCGGCATAATAGATGATCCAACTTCTTGTTGATTGACCTTTTGAGAAAAATAATTAATAGATATATATCCCCATAAATCTCTATTGAGATCTAACAAAATATTATTAAATCGAATAATTGTATCTAATAATTCTGAAATATAATCATGTGGTTCAATTTGAGTTGTGACTGGATTCCAATACAAACCTAAATCTCGAACAAACTCATGACTAATATCAAGCCAATTTATGTTAGGATAAGCAACACAATGTGCATTAAAATTTCCTACTGTACCGTTCATTTTACCACAAATCTGTATTTTTTTTAAAATCGATAATTGACGACTCAGTCTATATAAAAAATTCAACATTTCCTTACCCATCGTAGTAGGTGATGCTGCTTGACCATGAGTTCGAGATAACATAGGAATATTTTGATATTTTATAACCATTTTTTCAATAACATTAATAATTTTTTCCCAATACATCAATATAATTTTATTTTTAGTTTCTTTTAACATTAAAGCATAAGATAAATTATTAATATCATCAGAAGTGCATGCAAAATGAATAAATTCTAAATTTATATCATAGTTAATTTTTTTTTTTATTATATCTTTTAAAAAAAATTCTACAGATTTAACATCATGGTTATTTCTTTTTTCTAATTCTTTAATTAATAATGCATCTTGTATACTGAAGTTATTTTCAATACTGTCTAAACATTTATCAACAAAAGCATCACAATTTGACAATGCTGATATCTGAGGTATAGTAGTTAATTTTTTAAACCATAAAATTTCAATTTTTAAACGAAATTTTAAAAAACTATATTCACTAAAAATAACCTTTAAATCTTTAGTTTGATTATGATAACGACCATCAATAGGTGAAATCGTCGACAAAAAAAAATTATTCACTTTTATTCCTGATATAGGGTAACACATAATATTTATATGTTATTAAACAATAATCATTCCATATTAAAAAAAGAAAATATATATTTTTATAATAAACATATAGATATTTTTTTTTATTAAAATATGCAAATGATCAATCTATAAAATATATTGAATAAATAAAACAAAATATGTTATATCATCATGATATGATATATCAGACTATAACAGATAAATATATAAAATAATTATAATAGTATTAGTATAATATTATTAAATTGATAAATTTTTATTTAACATATGATGTTGAATATGTTATTAAATAATATAATTATTTTAATACGATAATCTATCTGAAATAATACCACCACCTAAACATTGATCCATATCGTAAAAAACTGCGGATTGCCCAGGTGTTACACTCACTATAGGATGTTTAAAGAGTACTTTGACACATTTATTATTCATAGTGGTTAATGTACATTGCACAGATTTTTGTAAATGTCTAATTTGTACATTACATCTTATTGTTGTAAAATTAGAATCATCTCTATTAATCCAATGAACATGCTTTACTATTAAACCATTCGATAATAAGTATCGATTACATCTTCCTTGATCTACAATTAATGTATTTAACTTTATATCTTTATCTATTACATACCAAGGCAAAGCTGGTTTATTTTTTATACCTCCGATACCTAATCCTTTTCGTTGACCTAATGTATAGTAAGCTAATCCTGAATGTACTCCAATCACTTCTTGATTAATCGTAATTATATTACCTTTTGTACCAAAAACATAACGACTTAAAAAATTTTTAAAATTCTTAGGATTGATAAAACACACCCCTGTTGAATCTTTTTTATTAGCTACGATCATATGTAATGTACTAGCAATTTTACGAACTACACTTTTCTTAAAATTACCTAATGGAAATAAACTGTTCTTTATTTGATATTGATCTAAAGTATATAAAAAATAACTTTGATCTTTAGATGTATCTATTGCTCGCAACAATACAAATTTATTAGGATATATCTTCTTTTTTCTTACATAATGTCCAGTTGCAATATAATCAGCACCTAATCTTTCAATGGCAAAATTTAAAAATAACTTAAATTTTATCTCTTTATTACATAAAATATCTGGATTTGGAGTATTTCCTAATTCATATTCTTTAATAAAGTTTAAAAAAACCTTATCCCAATATTCAATGGAAAAATTCATAGTATGTAAATGAATTCCTAATTGATGACAAATGTTTTTAACATCTTCTAAATCTTTTTTAGCAGAACAATATAGTTCGTTATCATCTTCTTCCCAATTTTTCATAAATAAACCTTCTACTTGATAATTTTTTTGTTGTAATAACCAAGCAGAAACAGAAGAATCAACACCACCAGACATAGCAACAATCACTTTCTTTTTTTTATTTAACATAACATATAATTTTAATATATAAATTTTGTTCAATTAATAAAATAGTTATCATTATAACTAATAAATATTATTTTATAAACAATGAATTCAATTAAATATTTATTTTTATTCATAGTAGAAAAACTATCTACTTATTAGATACAGTATTAATCTATATTGTCATCAATAAATTCAATTTATATCATGAAATTATATTCAATAACATTAACAAATATAAAAATTATATATATTCTATACATTTAACATCATAAAATTTATTTTTATAAATATAAAATATTCATGACATAGTAAAAAACTATTGATTGAAATGCCAAATACATATTAAGATAACAAAATCAATTTTTATATCAATACATATACTTAATTCAATATATGATTGGATCATGAAAAAATTACTTATATCAATTGTCTTAATATATATAAGATTAATGTCTTAATTATAACTAATATTTATTAATAATAAAAACAATATTGAATTTAATATATCATTTTTATTTATATTGAAAATAAGTATTTAATTGTAACTAACTATAAAAACTAAAAATTAAAGATTGTGTTTCTGTTATGCTCATAAAACATATTGTTTTAATATAATATATATATATCAATTTAAATAATACTATAGAAAACAAATCTATTAATTTTTAATAAGTGAAAATAATATTTAGGTAAATTGCTTATAATGAAAAACATCAGAAATTTTTCTATTATTGCACATATTGATCATGGTAAATCAACATTATCGGATCGGTTTATTCAAATATGTGGTGCTTTATCAGATAGAGAAATGTCCGCTCAAGTACTAGATTCTATGGATTTAGAAAAAGAAAGAGGTATAACAATAAAATCACAAAGTGTTAGAATTAATTACAATTCAAAAAATGGAAAAAAATTTCATTTAAATTTTATAGATACACCAGGACATGTAAATTTTTCATATGAAGTATCGAGATCTTTATCAGCATGTGAAGGTGCCTTATTAGTAATTGATACTACACAAGGAATTGAAGCTCAAACATTATCTAATTGCAAAACAGCAATGGAAATGAACTTAAAAATCATCCCTGTATTAAATAAAATTGATTTGCCTACATCCAATCCTAAACAAGTTATTCAAGATATTCAAGAAATTATAAAAATACCAATTGATAATGCTATACATTGTTCAGCTAAAACAGGAGAGGGAGTTATTAATTTACTAGAACAAATTGTTTTAGATATTCCACCTCCTATAGGAGATAATAATGCGCCTTTACAAGCATTAATTATTGATTCTTGGTTTGATAATTATTCTGGAGTAATGCTATTAATTCGAGTAAAAAATGGTATTTTAAAGCAAGGTGCTCATATTCAAGTTATAAGTACAAAAAAGAATTATTATGTAGATAAAGTTGGAATTTTTAATCCTAAAAAAATTATTCAATCATGTTTACAATCAGGTGAGGTAGGGTGGTTGTCTTGTAACATAAAAAATATTAATGCAATACCTGTAGGAGATACATTAACCTTATCGAATAATCCATCAGTTACTGCATTGACAAGTTTTAAAAAAACAAAACCTCAAATTTATGCTGGATTATTTCCTATGTATGCCACACAATATTCAATTTTTCGAGATGCATTAGGTAAATTAAGTTTAAATGATTCATCTTTATTTTATGAACCAGAAAATTCTGCTTCATTAGGGTTCGGTTTTAGATGTGGATTTCTAGGTTTATTACATATGGAAATTATTCAAGCTAGATTAGAAAGAGAATACAATCTTGATTTAATATCTACTACACCAAGTGTGGTATATGAAATTAAACTTACGAACCAAAAAAAAATATATTGTAATACACCATCAAAAATACCTTCTATGAATATAATCAAAGAATTCCGAGAACCAATTGCAGAATGTTATATTCTATCCCCTCAAAAATATTTAGGAAATATAATAAAATTATGTGAAAAAAAACGTGGTCATCAAATAGATTTATTATATCATAATTGTAATATTTCTATAATATATCATATACCAATGTCTGAAATCATTTTGAATTTTTTCGATCATTTAAAATCATTATCTAGTGGATATGCATCTTTAGATTACAATTTTAAATATTTTAAAAAATCTGATTTGATTTGCTTAGATATTTTGATTAATAATAAAAAAGTTGAAGCCTTATCAATCATTACACACCGATTAAATTCTCATTTATATGCTAAAATGATTGTAGAAAAAATAAAAAATATTATACCAAGACATCAATTTGACATAGCTATTCAAGCTGCTATTGGAAATAATATTATTGCACGTACAACAATTAAGCAATTAAGAAAAAATGTTTTAGCAAAATGCTATGGTGGAGACATTTCTCGAAAAAAAAAGTTATTACAAAAACAAAAAGACGGAAAAAGAAAAATGAAAAATATTGGAAATATAAATATTCCTAAAGAAGCATTCTTGTCTATTTTAAAAATTTAATCTAAATACCTTAATATCAAGGATATAATATAGTGGAAAATATAATTTCAATAATATTATTAATAGGAACTGTAATTACTAGTTTTTTTTATTTTAAAAAAATAAAATTTAAAAATAGTACACAGAAAAAATGGATTAATCATATAAAATCTTTATTTCCAATATTCTGTATAGTATTTATAATACGTTCGTTTATTTATGAACCATTTCGAATTCCATCTAATTCTATGGTTCCTACTTTATTAACAAATGATTTTATCATGGTGAAAAAATTTGCATATGGTATCAAAGATCCTATCTTTAATTACACTTTGTTTAAAACTTATTTACCTAATAGAGGTGATATAATAGTATTTAAAAACCCAAAAAATAAAAATATAAATTATATTAAAAGAATAATTGGAATACCTGGAGATAAAATCGTTTATAATGTAGATACAAAACAATTAACCATTACTCCTACATGCAAACCATCACAAACATGTAATCTTATACATGTACAATACAACAAAAATAAAGTAATACTAAAAAATGATGATGAATATCAAAGTGATTTGAATATTTTTTACAAAAACAGTCGATTACCACATGGATTATTTCATTATTTTTTTTCATTGCAATTAATAGAAGAAATTATTAATCATAATATACATAACATTATGTTATTAAAATCAATTTTTAATATCTATCATAATTATCACTGTCATAAATATTTGACGACAAAAACATGGACAGTACCTGAAAAAAATTATTTTGTTATGGGTGATAACAGAGACAATAGTATGGATAGTAGATATTTTGGATGTATTCCAGAAAGTAACTTAATAGGTAAAGCAACTCATATTTGGATGAGTATAGAATTTACTACCCACGGATGGCCTATAAAAATACGATTTCATAGAATAGGTAGTATCTATTAATATGTTATTATATTACATTAATATAAATATAAAGAATATTTATGTAATATATATATTTTTATATTTTTAACATATATTATTTTTTCTAAAAAACAAAATAATTTTTGGTACAATATGGATCATATTACAATAAATAGACTACAAAAAGTTATAGGTTACACCTTTATACAACAAGAAATTCTTAAACAAGCACTTACTCATAGAAGTGCTCATAGCAAACATAACGAAAGATTAGAATTTTTAGGAGATTCAATTTTAAGTTTTGTTATCGCTAATGCATTATATCATGATCATCCATATGTAGATGAAGGAGATATGAGTCGAATGAGAGCTACTTTAGTTAGAGGACATACTTTAGCTGAATTAGCATATGAATTTGATTTAGGAGAATACTTAAAACTAGGACAAGGTGAAATTAAAAGTGGAGGTAGTTATAGAGAATCCATTCTCGCTAATACCATTGAAGCAATCATAGGAGGTATTTTTTTAGATAGTAATATACATACTATAGAATCATTAATTCTAAAATGGTATAAAAAAAGATTAAAAAAAATCAGTCCTGGAGAAAAACAGAAAGATCCAAAAACGAGATTACAAGAATACTTACAATCAAAAAGATTACCTTTACCATCTTATTTAGTCATGCAAGTATATGGAGAAGCACACAATCAATTGTTCACTATTCACTGCATGATTAATGGCATTACTGAAAATTTAATTGGTATAGGATCAAGCCGAAGAAAAGCTGAACAAAATGCTGCTCAACATGCATTAATGAAATTGGGGTTAGAGTGAATAAAAATAATTATTTTTGTGGAAAAATAGTATTAATCGGAAAAAGCAATACAGGTAAATCTACATTAATAAATAAACTGATTGGAAAAAAAATTTCTATTGTTTCTCACAAAAAAAATACTACACGAACACAAAATATAGGGATTCATACTAAGAACAACTATCAATTTATTTACATAGATACTCCAGGAATAGAACTAAAAAAGAAATATATTAATTCTTTCTATTTTCAACATTATAAAAAAACATCTATGACATGTTCTGATATAATCGTATTTATAATAAATCGAACAACCTTTAATCAAGAAGATTATAACATTTTAAAAAAAATAAAAAAAATTAATTCTTATATAATAATCGTAATTAATAAAATTGATTTAATTAATCCAAAACAATTATTACTACCATTTATTGATAAATTAAAAAAAAAAATATCTTTCTGCAACAATTTTATACCTATTTCAGCAAAAAAATTAATTAACATTAATGCTTTAGTACAAACAATTAAACAATTTTTACCTGAACAAAAACATAAATATAAAAAATCTATTACTAATTTTTCGTCAAAAAAATTTTTTATATCTGAAATTATTAGAGAAAAAATTATTAATCTCTATAACCAAGAGATACCGTATATTGTAAACATTAAAATAGAATCTATTCATATAAATACTAAAGGTATCTATAATATTTATGTATTTCTGTTAGTTGATAATACAAGACAAAAAAAAATCTTAATTGGAAAAAAAGGTGAAAAAATACATTCTTGTCGCGTTATGTCTACATTAAGTATCGAAAAAATATTATCAATAAAAATTTCATTGACATTATGGGTCAAAGTAAAGCAATAAAACATCAATCTATATATTGATAGATAAATATAGATATAATAATAAAAAAATTAAATTAATTACTTATTATCAAGTAATATTTATTAAATAAGGTATTAAAAAATGGCTATATTAGGTATTGGAATTGATATTGTTTCATTAACTAGAATAGAAAAAACTATAATAAAATTTCATACAATGTTTTTTAAACGAATTTTATCAAAAAATGAATTAAAAAATTTAAAAAATACAAATAATAAAATTAATTATTTAGCAAACAGGTTTGCTGCCAAGGAAGCTACTGTGAAAGCATTAGGAACAGGTATTCAAAAAAAAATACAATTTAAAAATATTGAATTATACAATGATCAATTAGGTAAACCTAAAATTAATTTATCCGGTGCTGCTTTACAATTAATTTTAAAAAAAAAAATAGTATCTATTCATGTCTCATTATCTCACGAAAGACTATTTACATATGCTATGGTTATAATGGAATCATAAAACATTTTTTGTAATTATTTTATTATTTTTGTATGAGACTTATTATATCGTTTTTTATAAAAAAAATCATTTAAAATTTTAGAACAGTCATGTTCTAAAACCCCCTTTTTTATTTTTAATTTTTTTATTCCAATGTTATTAAGTATAAGTTGTTGTTGTTGATAACAATTATTTGTATTACTAGCTCCATATACTAAAGTAGAAACACGACTCAAAAAAATAGCTCCAAAACACATTAGACAGGGTTCTAAAGTGACATATAAGGTAGTATTTAATAAACGATAATTTTTAAGATATTTACCTGCTGTTCTTAATGCTATAATTTCTGCATGTGCAGTAGGATCATGGTTATTTATAGAAGAATTTCCACCATAACCTATAATATTATTATTTAAAACTAAAATTGCTCCAATAGGTACTTCACCATGATTGTTAGACATATGTGCTATTTGTATAGCTTTGTCCATCCAATATCGATCACTATTATTATGAATAATCATAAACCTAATTATTATCCATTAAAAATATATTTTGTGTTAATTTAATTTAACGCTCGTTTCTGACGTTTTTTAGTATTCTATTTTTATTAATTAACCAATTTTTATCTATTTTACATTGTCTTTTATCCTTCATTTTCTTTCCTATTGCTACACCAATATTTAATTTAAACCAAGAATTATGTAAAAAAATAGATAATGGAACAATAGTGTACCCTTTTTTAAGAACCTTGCTTTTTAAAAATAATATCTCCTTTTTTTTTAATAATAATTTGCATATATTTACATCATTCATTGTATCATTACAATTAGACACTGTAGTTATCTTTTCAAGATGTAATCCATACAAAAAAACTTGATTTTCTCTTATTATGATATAAGAAGATTCTATGTTTACTTTTTTTAATCTAAAGTTTCTAACTTCGCAACCTCTTAATACTAAACCTGCTTTAAATGTTTCATGTATAAAAAAATTATAATAAGCTTTTTTATTAGACTGAATTATTATATTATTATTCATTAAAGATAATTTTTTATTCATATAGTTTTAAATTGTATATTGTTTTAACCAATTAAATATGATAATGTATCATATTAAAATTGGATTATAAAATCTAAAAACATTTGATGTCAAACATATGATATTTATCAAAAATAAACATTTATGCTGTATGTATAAAAGCTGAAAAAATTCATGTATTATATTAATATAACAATCGTTTATGCATTACCAGAAGAACAATTGATTAAAAAAATTAAAATCAAAAAAAATAGCAATGCTGAAGCAGCAATTTATAAATCTAAAATTCTTGAACAAATTAATATAAATAATATTTATAAACATCCGATTGGTATTTATGGTCAGATTATTACTCTAGACTATATATTACATGACGGAGATAGAATTGAATTCTATAGAAAACTAGTAGTAAATCCTATGGAACAAAGAAGAAAAAACCAAACATATTACTACTATAATAGAAAATAACATACTTATGTAGGTTAAAAACAATTATTTATGTATTATTTGCTCCATTTGAAACTATTACCATCGCTGGCCTTAATAAACGTTCATTTAACTTATATCCATTTTGCATAATAGAAATAACATAGTTTTCTGGAATTGTTGTTGACGAAAACAATGACATTGCTTCATGAATGTTAGGATCAAAAAGAACATTACATTTATTTATTAATGTAACATCAAATTCAGTAAATATACTTGAAAACATATCTAAAATTAATTTAATATTTTTACTATATGAATCATTTTTATCATTTACTTCGGATTTAGATAATTCTAAAGCTCTTTCTAAACTATCTACAATTGGTAATAACGAAGAAATAATTTTTTCTAAACAAAATTTATATGCTTGCTCTGTTTCTTTATTAAGTATAATATGAGTAGCATCTATTTTTTTATTGGATAGTAATTTACTAGTATTTAACTCTTGTTGTAAAGTTAATAGTTCTTGATATAATTTATCATGAATTTTCTTCTGATCAATTACATTAACATCAGAAGAACGAACTTGTTCTTTATTCACTTCAGAGATATTATTTTTATTAGAAAAATGATTCTTTAAATTTTTATCAAAATCATTTGGTGATTTATTTTTATCAATCATATTATAATTCCTATTTTTTATGCATTTAATTCATCAAATATTGATATATATTATTTTTAATAAATACTAAAATATAATTTTATTTACTAATTGGAGGAGTATATACCATAGACATATCCCATGGAAATTCAATCCATAAATTTTGTGGTATATCTATAACATAATCATCAACTAATAACTTTGATGACGGTTTTGCAAAAATAGTTACAAGGTAAGAATTAGAATAAATTTTTCGAAGTTTATGAACAGTTTTTCCTGTATCTACTAAATCATCAATAATAATTGTATTACTACAATCTCCATCTGCTATTTTTATTATTTTTAGATCTCTAATAATATTATAGTCATAGCTAGAAATACATACCGTATCTACATAACGAATATTTAATTCTCTAGATAAAATTGCAGCAGGTACTAAACCACCTCTACTCACTGCAATAATTCTATCCCACGGTTTTATACAAAATAATTTATGAGCTAGCTTTTTAGTATAAATATGAATCATATCCCAAGTAACAATATATTTATTACTCATTCAATTCATCCTAAAAAAAATATTATCATGTACATAACCTAAAATTAACTAAAAATATTAATTATTAAAAAATTTTACATAGAATAAGTACATAAATCTAAAAAATATTATATATTCGGTGCGGACGGGGATCGAACCCGCGACCCCTGGCGTGACAGGCCAGTATTCTACCAATCTGAACTACCGCACCTATAGAATAAATAAATACAACAAAAATTATTTTTATAAAATAAATACTTAAATAATTAATAAAATACTACTTTTTTTAAAATAAAAAGTCAACCATTTTTAAAAAATTAATTAGACATATCTATCCACAAACATTTTCCAAATGTATTTTTCATATATTTCAAATATTCATTGTGATTTTCTATCTCTGTACTATTAGGGAATAATACTGAAGTATTATATACATAAGAATTATTTTTATCATAATTTGTTCTAAATTTGTTCATATTATTTTTAGAAAAATCTATAGATTCTTGATCTGATGTCATTAACAAATATATTTTTGCTAAGATTTTAGCATCTAACATAGCACTATGATGACTTCTATCAATGGGTATTTTATAACGAGAACACAATGCATTTAAATTATTTTTTTTTCCTGGAAATTTTTTTCTTGCTATTGATAATGTATCAGTAATAGAACAAATGTTCTTAATTTTTGGGAAATTTACATGTAACATTTGTAATTCATAATCAAGAAAACTAATATCAAAATTAGCATTATGAATAATTAGTTCTTGTCCTTTGATATAATTTAAAAATTTATTTGCAATATCAATAAATTGTGGTTTTCCTAATAAATAATTATTAGAAATACCATGTATTAAAAATGCTGAGTGATCTATAGAACGATTAGGTTGTAAATATACATGAAATATCTCACCAGTTATTTGTCGATTTTCCAATGTAACAGCACCTATTTCAATAATTTTATGACCAATATAAGGTACACCTATAGTATTAAACCCTGTTGTTTCAGTATCTAAAACAATTTGTTTACATGTATGTATATTCATTAAGTTAATGTAAAATATAAATATGTTTAAATCTAATTATTATTTGGAATATATTATATGTTAAAATTAATAAAAATTTTTACAGATGGTTCATGTTTAGGAAACCCAGGACCAGGAGGATATGCCACGTTAATTCAATATGAAAAATATGAAAAAATATTTCATGCTGGTTTTTACTATACAACTAATAATAGAATGGAATTAATGGGTGTTATTTCAGGAATTGAAAAAATTAAAAAACCATGTTTATTACACATATTCACAGATAGTCGTTATGTACACAACGGAATAACTATTTGGATCAATCGTTGGAAAGAAAAAAAATGGAAAAATACCATGAACAAAAAAATAAAAAATTTAGATTTATGGATACATTTAAATGATTTAATTTCTCATCATAACATTACATGGATGTGGATTCATGGTCATTCTGGACATAAAGAAAATGAAAAATGTGATTCATTAGCTCGTTTATCTGCCAGTAACCCATATTTAATAGATATAGGATATAATAAATTAAATTTAGAAGAATAAAAATTATTTATATATAAATAATTATTATAAACTTCTATTAATTCAAATAAAAACTAAAAATATTATAAATGGAAAAATATGATTTATTTACATCCAATAACAGCTTTAAAAGATAACTACGTTTGGATTATAAGTGATCCCAATAAAAAATGCATAATTATAGATCCTGGAGTATCTACTCCAGTATTATATACAATAACTAAGTTAAATTTAATACCAATTGCAATTTTAATTACACATAATCATATTGATCATGTATCAGGAGTACTGACAATATCTTTAAAATTCCCAAATATAAAAATTTATGGTCCTTCTGAAGCTATGCAACATAACATTACACATTTATTATATGGCAATGAAACAATTAATTTATTATCTAAAAAATGTAAAGCAATATCTACACCTGGTCATACCAGAGGACATCTGTCATACTATATAGATTCTTATTTATTTTGTGGGGATACATTATTTTCAGGAGGATGTGGAAAAATATACCAAGAAGACTATTTCATGATGTTTGAATCTTTCATAAAAATATTAAAATTACCTAATAACACTAATTTATGCTGTGGTCATGAATATACAAAAAAAAATTTAGAATTTGCAAATATGATATACCCTCATGACAAAAATATTATCTTATACTATAATAAAATTAAAAAATCAAAAAATATAATTATCAGCACTATCAAAATAGAAAAAAAAATAAATATCTTTTTTAGACTTGCTTTAGATAATGAATTGACAAATAAAAAAAATAATTTAAAAAAATTTATATACTTAAGAAAATTAAAAAACAAACATAATTAAATTTTTTGGAGCTAAGCGGGTTTGAACCGCTGACCCCCTGCTTGCAAAGCAGGTGCTCTCCCAACTGAGCTATAGCCCCTTTAGTAGTTGGTATTAGTTATAGGCCTGAGTGGACTTGAACCACCGACCTCACCCTTATCAGGGGTGTGCTCTAACCAACTGAGCTACAAGCCTGAAAATCTATATCAGAAAATATATGTGAGCACTTATAAATTAAAGTGTATTTTTTTTAAGGAGGTGATCCAACCGCAGGTTCCCCTACGGTTACCTTGTTACGACTTCACCCCAGTCATGAACCACAAAGTGGTAAGCGCCCTCCAAAAGGTTAAGCTACCTACTTCTTTTGCAATTCACTCCCATGGTGTGACGGGCGGTGTGTACAAGGCCCGGGAACGTATTCACCGTGGCGTTCTGATCCACGATTACTAGCGATTCCGACTTCGTGGAGTCGAGTTGCAGACTCCAGTCCGGACTACGACGAACTTTTTGAGGTTAGCGTGTCTTTGCAGATTAGCATCTCTTTGTATACGCCATTGTAGCACGTGTGTAGCCCTGGTCGTAAGGGCCATGATGACTTGACGTCGTCCCCACCTTCCTCCGGTTTATAACCGGCAGTCTCCTCTGAGTTCCCGGCTTTACCCGATGGCAACAAAGGATAAGGGTTGCGCTCGTTGCGGGACTTAACCCAACATTTCACAACACGAGCTGACGACAGCCATGCAGCACCTGTCTCACAATTCCCGAAGGCACTTTCATATTTCTATAAAATTTTGTGGATGTCAAGACCAGGTAAGGTTTTTCGCGTTGCATCGAATTAAACCACATGCTCCACCGCTTGTGCGGGCCCCCGTCAATTCATTTGAGTTTTAGCCTTGCGGCCGTACTCCCCAGGCGGTCGACTTAATGCGTTAGCTTCGGAAGCCACTTCTCTAGGAAACAACCTCCAAGTCGACATCGTTTACGGCATGGACTACCAGGGTATCTAATCCTGTTTGCTCCCCACGCTTTCGCACCTCAGCGTCAGTATTCATTTAGGAGGCCGCTTTCGCCACCGGTATTCCTCCAGATATCTACGCATTTCACCGCTACACCTAGAATTCTACCTCCCTCTATGATACTCTAGTTTACCAGTTTCAAATGCAGTTCCTAGGTTAAGCCCAGGGATTTCACATCTGACTTAATAATCCGCCTACGTGCTCTTTACGCCCAGTAATTCTGATTAACGCTAGCACCCTCCGTATTACCGCGGCTGCTGGCACGGAGTTAGCCGGTGCTTCTTCTGCTGATAACGTCAGGACTAATAAGTTATTAGCTTTTAATCTTTCTTCCCAGCTGAAAGTACTTTACAACCCTAAGGCCTTCTTCATACACGCGGCATAGCTGCATCAGGCTTTCGCCCATTGTGCAATATTCCCCACTGCTGCCTCCCGTAGGAGTCTGGACCGTGTCTCAGTTCCAGTGTGGCTGGTTATCCTCTCAGACCAGCTAGAGATCGTAGCCTTGGTGAGCTATTATCTCACCAACAAGCTAATCTCGTCTGGGTTCATCCAAAAGTGTAAGGTCTAAAAAAATAATTTTTAGATCCCCTACTTTGGTTTTATTACAAATAAAACATTATGCGGTATTAGCTACCATTTCTAGTAGTTATCCCCCTCTTCTGGGTAGATCCCCAGATATTACTCACCCGTTTGCCGCTCGCCGTCAAAGAAAGCAAGCTTTCTTTTCGATGCCGCTCGACTTGCATGTGTTAGGCTTGCCGCCAGCGTTCAATCTGAGCCATGATCAAACTCTTCAATTTAAAAACAGTGATTTTCTCAATCTTCATTGAGATTAATAAATAAATCTAAAAAATAATTAATCACTCAATTTAAAGTGCCCACATATATTTTCTGATATTGTTAAAGAGCGATATAAAACTAAACTTTTATTTATCTTACAGTATTTAAAATAAAAGTCAATCCCTTTATCTATTTTATTTCATACAATATTGTAAAATAATATATGTTTATAATGTTAATTAAAAACATATTTAAAATTAATTACCATTTAAATCATTAATTAAATTATTTTAACAATAAAACAATAAAAATAACAAATAAAGAATATATAGAACAATAATAATATTAATTATTACAAAATCAACAATAATTCTGTATTATAATTAATAAAAATATAGGATTAATCATATGAATATTAAAGAATTTTTATCTAAACATATTAAAACCGCATTAATACATAGTGGAGCACCTATTAATAGTAATCCATTAATTACAACCTCAACAAAAACAAACAGAGGACACTATCAAATTAATGGAATTATAAAAATAGCAAAATTATTAAATATTACCCCTGTTTCACTAGCAAAAAAAGTAAAATCTAATTTAAATTTAGATGATATTTTAAATAAAATAGAAATATCAAATCAAGGATTTTTAAATATTTTTTTAAATCCTCAATGGATACAAAAACAACTAGAAAAAATTATTAATTGCCCTCGATTAGGTATAGAAAAAACAAAAAAACCACAAAAAATTATTATAGATTATTCATCTCCTAATATAGCAAAAGAAATGCACATAGGACACTTAAGATCTACAATTCTAGGAGATTCTATGGCAAAAATTATGCAACTATATGGACATCAAGTTACTAGAGTTAATCATATTGGTGATTGGGGAACTCAATTTGGAATGCTATTATCATATTTAAATCAAGAAAAAGAACACGAAACAATACCAAAAATTCAATTAAAAAATTTAGAACAATATTATAAAAAATCAAAAATTATGTATGATACAAATGCATCATTTGCAAAATTGTCTAGACAATATGTAGTTCGATTACAAAATAAAGAAAAAAAAATATATTCTATATGGAAACAAATAGTAAGATTAACAATCTTAGAAAACGAAAAAATCTATAAAATGCTAAATACTACTTTAAGAACACAAGATATTAAAGGAGAAAGTTTTTACCACAATATGGTTCCAGGTATCATAGAAGATTTAAAAAATAAAAATCTTATAACTGAACAAAATGGATCTCTAATTGTTCTTTTAGACACAATAAAAAACAAACAAAATAATATTATGGGTATAGTAATACAGAAAAAAGATGGAGCTTACTTATATGCTAGTACAGATATAGCTTGTATTAAATATCGTTGCCAAATTTTACATGCAGATCAAATTTTATATTTTATAGACAATAGACAAATTCAATATTTAAAAAATATACTTGAAATTTCAAAAAAAGCTAATTACATAAACAATCACATTAAAATCAAACATTATCATTTTGGAATGATTTTATCTAAAAACCACAAACCATTCAAAACTAGAAGTGGAAATACCATTAAATTATTAGATTTACTACAAGAATCCATCTCTAGAACTAAAAAAATAGTAAGAAATAAAAATCCACAATTATCAAAAGAAAAAATCGAAACTATATCTAAAAAAATAGGAATTGGATCTATAAAATATTCAGATTTATCAAAAAAAAGAACTCATGATTATATATTTGATTGGGACCAAATGTTATCCCTTGAAGGTAATACAGCATTGTATATACAATATACATATACTAGAATTATTTCTGTTTTAGAAAAAAATAAAACATCAATATTTAAACTTCCAAATAAAATATATCTAACATACGATTTAGAAATTAAGTTAGGAGTAAAAATTCTACAATTTAATGAAATTATTCAACATGTTAGTAATGTGGGATATATTCATTTAATTTGTAACTATTTATACGAATTATCAGTAATTTATTCTTCATTTTATGAACAATATTCTATTTTATTTGAACAAAAAGAGCATATTAAAATTACTAGAATAAAACTATCTCTATTAACAGCTAAAACAATCAAAAAAGGTTTATATTTATTAGGTATTAGAACTATATCTTATCTGTAATACAAAAAAGTATATTTAATGATCTAAAATATTCAAATCAAAAACACGTTCATAAAAAATAACTTATTTTTTATTTTAAAATAAAAAATTAGAAATAATAATTTTATTATTTTCACGTGTTTATCTATATTTTATATATTTACTTGAAATATTTTTTAAATTTAATACATATGGATAATATCCATATTTAACAAAAATTCAATATTACTAAAAAATTTACTAAGATCTTTCCTGACCTATAATACTACTAAAAAAAATTTTTCGATCGTCAATGATTTCCATATGAGATAACACAACTAATTCTGGAAAGGTTCGACGCAAATAACATGATAAAAAATAACGCAATGGATGTTGTACTAACAATATTATTGGTTTTTTTAATTGACGTTGTTGAACAATTGCAGCATGTGTTTGAGATAATAATCGATCTGATAACCCAGGCTCCATCGAACCTTCACCAGACTGTAATAACTGCAACAATATTTGCTCTAAACTATTATCCAAACCAATTACTTGAATAGAATTTAACTCTTTAGGAAAAAATTTTTGTGTAATAATTTTACCTAATGCTATACGAACTATAGATGTCAATTTGTTAAGTTGATCCTTTATATCAGAATGTTGTTCCAATAAATTTTCAACTATAATTCTGATATTACGAATAGGAACATGTTCTAATAACAAATTATATAATATTTTATAAAATACTGTAATACTAATAGTATTAGGAATAAAATTCTCCATTAATTTTGGCATTTCTTTAGTAATGTGATCAACTAAATATTGAACTTCCTCTCTTCCGAATAAATCATGAACATGCTTAAACATCAAATGATGTACATGAGTTGCAATAATCACACTAGGTGTTACTACAGTAAAACCATATTTTTTAGCTTGTTCGACTAATGAAACATCAATCCAATAAGAAAGTAATTTAAATGTAGGATCCTTAACTACTTTATTAGATAATACTATTTCTAAACCACCAGGATTAATAGCCATATATTGATTTAAAAAAACTTCTCCAAAATCTAATTCTATCCCCTTAAGTAAAATTTTATAATGAGTAGAATCTAAATTAGAATTATAGTATATATGAATACGAGGAGGTAAAAATCCTATTTCTTTAGCAAATTGTTTCCTAATACCTCTAATGCGATTTTTTAAATCATCATTAACATCCAAATCAATCATAGGCAACAAACTTTCTCCTAACTCTATACTTATAACATCTTCTATATCTACATCATTCCAAGTAGGTTCTTTAGAAACTTCAATATTTTTTTTCAAATGATCCTGTTGAATAACCGGTTCTGTTATACTTAAATGTTCATTCTGTACATATAATCTCCATGAGATAAATAATAAAACAACGGTGAACAATAAAAATATCATGTTAGGCATACCTGGTACTAAACCTAATATACCCAACACTACAGCACTTAAAAACAATACTCGATAATCAAAAAATAACTGACTGATCATTTGTTCTCCAACATTTTGATCAGTACTAACTCGTGTGACAATTACACCCGAAGCTGTAGAAATAACTAATGCTGGAATTTGTGCTACTAAACCATCACCTATAGTTAATATAGTATATACTTTAGCAGCTTCAGCTAATAGCATATGATGTTGTCCTATAGCAACAATCAAACCACCAACAATATTTATAATCATAATTAATATACCAGCAATCGCATCACCACGTACAAATTTACTAGCTCCGTCCATTGAACCATAAAAATCAGCCTCTTGACTAATTTCCTGTCTTCTTAATTTAGCACTTTTTTCTCCAATTAAACCAGCATTTAAATCAGCATCAATTGCCATTTGTTTACCTGGCATACCATCTAAAATAAAACGAGCACCTACTTCTGCAATTCTTCCAGCTCCTTTGGTAATTACCATAAAATTAATGACAACTAAAATTATAAATACAATTGTTCCTATAGCAAAATTACCACCTACTAAAAAGTGTCCGAATGATTCAATAACATAACCAGCAGATGAAGAACCAGTATGTCCCTCTAAAAGAATAATTCTTGTAGATGCTACATTTAATGCCAATCGTAATAATGTAGAAAACAATAAAATAGTTGGAAATGCTGTAAATTCTAGCGTTCTTCTAGTAAACATTGCAACAAGAAGTATTACTATCGACAAAGATATATTAAATGTAAAACAAACATCTAACAAAAAAGATGGTAATGGCAATACCATCATAGATAATATTATTAATATTAATATTGGACCAACTAAAATCTGCCATTGATCTAATTTTAAACTTTTTATTTTTTGTAATAAAGAAATAAAACTAAACATGCTCTTGATTCTCTCCAATAACATTCATTTCATCTGGAATAGAAAATTTGTTAGGTGTAATCGGAGACACACCACCTTCTTTTTTCCATTTTTCTAAATGCCATACCCAAGCTAACACTTCTGCTACTGCAGTATATAATTTACTAGGAATATATTGACCTATATCAGTATAACGATATAAAGTATGAGCTAATGCTGGTGCAGATATAATAGGAATACAATGTTTTTCTCCTAACTTACAAATTTTTAATGCTAATTCACCAGCTCCTTTAGCTAACACTTTAGGTGCATTCATTTTTTTTTCATTATATTGTAATGCTATTGCATAATGTATTGGATTTTTTATAATTACATGAGCATGCTGAATATCTACAATCATACGTTTTTTTAACATTTCTTTCATAGATTGACGAATTCTAGATTTAATTAATGGATCACCTTCCATTTGCTTAAATTCATCTCGTATTTCTTGACGACTCATTTTTAAATTTTTATAATATTTAAAATATTGAAAAAAAACGTCAAATAAAACAATCGGAGACATACTAACAATAGCTAACACGCAACACATAAACAGTATATTAAAACTAAAATGCAATTTATATACAATATCATTAATAAATAACAATGATAATATTTTTGATAAAACTAACCATAAATAAAACAAACAAACAGACATTACAAGAAATATTTTTAAAATTGTTTTACATAATTCTACAATAACTTGAAATGATAATATTTTTGTTATCCCATTAATTGGATTTAACATATCAAATTTTAATTTAAAATGTGAAAAACTTAATTTTCGATCATTTAATAACCATGGAATCAAAAAAATAACAAATGTTATTGAACAAATCATATAAGTAAACAAAAAAAAAATTTTTTTTAACATATTCAATAATGTATATATAGAAATATAAAAATTATTTAATATATTAAGATTAAAATCTAAACAAAAAACCATCATATGTCGAAACTCAGATAAAATTACTGATTTATATAAACTGAAGTTTATTAAAGCCACTAATAAAATTATTATGGAATGTAATTCACGAGAATGCTTAGTACCTATACCCTCTTTTCTAGCTTTTTTTAATCGATGATGTGTAGGTTGTTCCGTTTTATCTTCATGAGAATCATGATTCATAATTCTACTCTTGAAATAATTTTTTTATTATATAAAGTGACTATTACATATATAATCACTGTGATTAATTTTATTAAATATTACTATAGAAGTTATTATACATATATAAAAACAACATTAATACAATATATAAATGATCTTATGTTTATACAAATAAAAATAACTATATTTGAATATTCAAGTATGTTATATATTATGTATTAATACTACAAAACAAGAAATTAATTATAATCCATTATTATTAAATAATTTTAAAATATAAATAATTTATATCAATAAAAATAAAAACTCCAAATATCAATCTATATACAAATAGGACATTTTATGATTAATACATACTTATTTAACAACAAAACTAGAGATATATCATGAGAACTTCACAATATTTACTGTGTACTATGAAAGAAACACCCCATAAAACAGAAACCATTAGCCATAAACTCATGTTGAGAGCTGGATTAATACGTCAAATATCTTCTGGAATATATATTTGGCTACCTACAGGTATACAAGTTATCAATAAATTAAAAAATCTAATTCATCAAGAAATGAAAAAAATTAATGGTATAGAAATATCTATGCCAATCATACAACCAGCACAATTATGGCATAAAAGCGGAAGATGGAATACCTATGGAAATGAATTATTTAAACTTCATGATCGAAAAAATCACTCATTTATATTAAGCCCTACTCATGAAGAAATTGTGACTTATTTAATTAAAAATGAAATACATTCATATAAACAGTTACCAATTTTGGTATATCAAATACAAAATAAATTTAGAGATGAAATCAGACCACAATTTGGAGTTATACGATCAAGAGAATTTATTATGAAAGATGCCTACTCTTTTCATTTAAATCCACTTTCATTACATAATATGTATAAAACAATGCATGCAACTTACACAACAATTTTTAAAAAATTAACACTAAATTTTCAATCTATACAAGCTGATCCTAGTTCCATGGGTGGAACTATATCACATGAATTTCAATCTTTTGTACATATTAACAATAATCATATCAAATGCTCTATAACATCTCATTGTTCAAATAAGAATTTTATTAAATCTAATGAAATAAACATTAAAAAATATCAGTCAATAAATAAAATATTAATTAATGATTTTAACAATCCTATACATTTAACAACACATCAAAATGATGATATCAAACCACAAAATATAGAACGAAAAATTCATTTTATTTTAATTTATAATAACAAAGCTACTAATTATACTAATCAATTTATAGCTGTAACTCATAGAGATGACTTTATAATAAATATCGATATAATAAAAAATATATTATCTGTAGATGAACCCATACAATATGCCAATAACCAAGACTATATAAATTTCTTAAACAATTTTAAATCTAATATTCCAGAAAAAATAAATTATATACTAAGTATAGTTGATGATTCAGTGATAAAATCAATAAATAATATAAAAACTATACAATTCAATAAAAATATTATTAATATAGATCAACAATGGAAGAAATATTTATCAACATCAAAAATTATGACAATATCTAATAGAATAAATCAAAAATTCGATTATAATCTTATTGATACATCTAAAATAAAAAAAACTATAGAAATAGGTCACATATTTCAACTGGAACAAAAATATTCAATGTTAATAAATGCTAAAATTCAACACCAAAATGGAAATAGAAATTTTCTATATATGGGTTGTTATGGAATAGGAATAACTAGATTAATTGCAGCTATTATTGAACAAAACTATGATAACAAAGGCATTATTTGGCCAAATATTATTGCACCTTTTATCATTGCTATTATACCCATTAATTTACATCAATCAAAACAAGTTCAAAAAGAATCAGAAATATTATATCAGCAATTAATTAATCATAATATTAATGTAATTTTTGATGATAGAAATGAAAATATTGGAGTAAAATTTGCTGATATAAATTTAATTGGAATTCCAAATCAATTTATCATTAGTGAAGACAATTTAAAAAACAATAATATTGAATATCAAAAAAGAGGTGAAAATAAAAAATTAATGATTAAAAAAAATCAAATTATGCAATTTATCAATGACACTTGCATGAAATAATATAACAACATGGAATTATAATAATAAAAATAACAATTTTTCAATAAGAAAAACAATTCTTGTGATTCATTTCTACAAATATTATATGTTAATTAAATTTATTATATTATATATATAATAATTTAATGTTCTTTAACTACATATTTCTTACAATATACCTTCATACATTATAATAAACGCATACATTTTTATACTTAATCTAATATTTTAATTATCATATAAACTATATTAATTATGCAACTTACATAATTAATTTCTGCATGCGAAAAAAACAAACCTTATACTTTTTTAATTGAATCTAAATCTAATATATGTTGAGCAATAATTTTATTATTCTTAAATATTTTATTAACTACAACATAACCTTTAATAACAATAATTTTATCTTTTATTAAAATATATTGATGTTGTTTTATTAATTGAGAAAAAACGATCACATCTATCTTTGAAGATTTATCATCTAATGATATAATTAAAAAATTATCATTATTTTTAGTGATTTTCTTTTGAATAGTGGAAACAATACCAAAAATAACACATTTTACATTATTAGTACGAATTAAACACACATCTTGTATTCTTATACCTTTCGTATAACGTTTCAATTCACATAAATATTCATCAATTGGATGACCCGTTAAATAAAATCCCAATCCTTCTCGTTCTAATTTTAATTTATGTTGATTAGACCACTGACTAGACATTAAATTTTTTCTATTAATGATACTTTTTGAAATTTTAAATGTATCACCAAATATATTATATTGTTTAGAATGTAATTCTAAAAAATATTGCTTTACTGCATTAATAGTAATACTTAAAGTATCTGATAACATCGATCTATTCTTACAAAATGAATCTAATGCACCAGATATAATTAATTGAAAGAGCACTCGATGAGTTAATTGAGATATAGAAACACGTATACATAAATCAAACAAATCAAGAAATTTACCTCGTTTATTTCTTTCATTAATTATTGATAAAATTACATTACCCCCAATCCCTTTAATAGCTGATAATCCATATACAATTTGATTATCTTGATTGACAAAAAAATCGTGTTGACTATAATTAATATCTGGAGACAATACAACAATTCCAAGACGTACTGACTCTTTCACTAACACCATCAATCTATTTTTATTATCAATTTCTTCATTCATAGCTGCAGCTAAAAATTCCGATGAGTGATATACTTTTAACCATAATGTTTGATAAGATAACAAAGCATATGCTACAGAATGAGACTTATTAAAACCATAACTAGAAAATTTTTCCAACAAATCAAAAATTTTCATTGAAAGTTGTTCATCAATACCTTTCTTTCTAGAACCTCTTCTAAAAATAACACGTTGACTACGCATTTCCTCTACATTTTTTTTCCCCATAGCTCTTCTTAAAATATCAGCTTCACCTAAAGTATAACCTGCTAGTTCTTGAGCAATTTGCATTACTTGCTCTTGATATAAAATAATTCCATATGTTGATTGCAAAATTGGTTTTAATGCCATATGTTGCCATACTGCATCGGGATAATATATTTTTTCACGATGATGTTTTCTATTAATGAAATTATCTACCATACCTGATTGAAGTGGTCCAGGTCGAAATAACGCTAACAAAGCAATTATATCTTCAAAATTATCAGGCTGTAATCTAAAAATTAGCTCAGTCATTCCTCGTGATTCTAATTGAAAAACAGCAATTGTATGACCACATCTTAAAAATTTAAAACATTTTTCATCATTTAAATTAATAGAATTAATATCTAATAATATATTATTAACTTTATTTTTCTTAGAATTAATCATATTAACTGCTGAACTAATAATTGTTAATGTTTTAAGACCTAAAAAATCAAATTTCAATAAACCAACACTATCTATATCATTTTTATCAAATTGTGTAATAGGATAATCACCACCATTCGAATCATAATACAATGGAGAAAAATCCATAATTGTAGTCGGCGATATAACCACTCCACCTGCATGTTTACTAACATTTCTAGTAACACCTTCTAATTTTCTTGCTATAGTAATTACTTTTCTTACATCAACATTTACCTCATATAAAGATGACAATTCCTGAGATACTATACATGCTTTTTCTAAAGTCATTCCAGGATCCATAGGTATTAACTTAGAAATTCTATTAATAAATCCGTAAGGATAGCCTAACGATCTTCCTACATCTTTTATAACAGCTTTAGCAGTCATCGTACCAAATGTAATAATTTGAGCTACAGCATCTTTACCATAAATTTTAGATACATGTTCTATTACTAAATCTCTATTTTTAATACAAAAATCAATATCTAAATCAGGCAAAGAAACCCTCTCTGGATTTAAAAATCTTTCAAATAACAAATTAAAATATAATGGATCTAGTTCTGTAATATTTAATGCATAAGCAACTAAAGATCCAGCTCCTGAACCTCTACCTGGTCCAACTGATATATTATGTTTTTTAGCCCATGTGATAAATTCCATAACAATGAGAAAATAGCCTGGAAAATTCATTTTATTAATAACAGATAATTCCCTTTTTAAACGTAAATCATATTTATTACGATTATTAGATCTAACAGTAACATCTGGAAAAAGATTTTTAAGACGATGTTCTAAACCTTCTTTAGATACTTTTATTAAAAAATTTTTAGCATCTACAGTTTTTGTAACCATACGTGGAAGGAAATATTTTCCTAATTGAATAATTACATTACATCTTTTAGCTATTTGAACTGAATTAGATAATGCTTCAGGAAGATCCATAAATAACTTACACATTTCTAATTCTGTTTTTAAATATTGTTCACATGAATATTCTTGCAATAATGATTTATTATTAACTGACAAACCTCTTTGAATTGATACACGAACGTGATGATATTTAAAATCTTTCTTATCAACAAAACATACATCATTAGTAGCTACTAAAGGTAACTTTTCAGTATATGCTAAAGATATGGCTTTATTTATATATATATCTTCATATAAACGACTTGTTCTCGTTATTTCAATATAAAAATAGTGTAAAAAATGTTTTTTATAAAAATTTATACATCTCTCAACCGATTGTAAATTATCTCGCAATAAACATATACCTAAATCACCATAAACACCTCCTGATAAAACAATTAACCCCTTCTTATATTTTAACAACCATTGTTGTTTAATAAATATCTTAAAAAGAGAATTCTGATATCCTTGACGATAAGCCATAGATATTAAAGTTATTAAATTTAAATATCCTTGATGATTAGTAGCTAATAAAGTTAACATAGATAACTTACTGGATAAAACCTCTGAAAGAATATTAATATCTATACCAATAATTGGTTTCACTCCAATATTCATAGAAGATTTATAAAACTTTATAACTCCATACAAATTACTAAAATCAGTCATACCCATAGCAGGATATTGTCGTTCTACAGCATATTTTAATAATTCTTGAGGTTTATATAATCCATGAATTAAAGAGTAATCGCTATGTACCCTTAAATGTATAAATTTAGATTCCAACATATGTATCACCAATATATTTTTTTATTAGCTTTAAAATTCACATCACTGACAAAAATATAACCAAATGTACATTAGCACAATATTAACTATATAATGTTCTCTATAAAATAGAGTAATACATGGATATAAAAGAAAAAATAACTCATATAATTAAAATAAAGATAATTTATATTAAAATAATTTTATATTACAAAAACAAATCCTTATTCTTATAAAGAATATTTATAAAAAAATATACATATTATAATTCTAAATATAAAAAAACATAAATATTAATACCAATTAATATATATATAACTTATCATAAACTAGAAAATAACATTCAAAATTAATATTTATCAATGTAATTATATCACATACAATCTTATATACGATAAACACAAATGATATTAGACTGACATACAATATCATCTTTTACATATACTGTTCCAATAAAACGATAAAAATCTTGATAAACTTGATCTAATACTACAGAAATTATCATCTGATCACCAGGAATTACTATTTTCTTAAACTTAGTCTTATCAATACCAACTAAATAAAATTTATGATCATATAACTTCAATTTATTACTTTTAAATAAAAAAATACCAGCAGATTGAGCTATAGATTCTATAATTAATACACCAGGGACAATTTTATGTGAATCAAAATGACCTTGAAAATAAAATTCATTAATAGTTACATTTTTTATAACTGTAATCGATTTATTTTTATTAAAATTAACAACTTTATCAACCAACAAAAATGGATATCTATGTTGTAAACAATTTAATATATTCTTTATATTGGACATATTTTTATATCACTACATTAGTGATCTAACTGTTTTAAAAATTTAGATGTTACTGTATTACTATATTTAAAAAAAAAGACATTATTTTATTATAAAATATCTTATATCATATATTTATGGTATAAAAATGTACTATATCAAATTAATAGTAAAATACCATTACCACAAAAAATAAAATATAAAACATACAAAAAAAAATGAATAAATAAAAAAATAAAATGTTAATAAAATTTACCTATATTAAATTGAATTTTTTCTATTTCATCTGTATTATAATTACCTATAGGTTGAGCATAAGACAAAACCATTTCTCCTAAGATAGAGTGCCATCTTAATGACATTCCAAACGAACTATGAATATCTTCTGTCATTCCACCAGTATATAATAACTTATCATGATTAATATAATTATTAATCTTATTATCCCATACTGTACCTAAATCTAAAAATATAGAAGGGAAAAATTTATTTTTTTGTCCATATCTCATAAATAACTTAGGAATAAATAAATCTATATTGCTTACAATTAAGTTATTTCCTCCTATGGAA
Organism: Buchnera aphidicola (Eriosoma harunire); assembly: GCA_049942765.1. Classification (GTDB taxonomy): domain Bacteria; phylum Pseudomonadota; class Gammaproteobacteria; order Enterobacterales; family Enterobacteriaceae; genus Buchnera_D; species Buchnera_D aphidicola_D. Next base: position 377,286 of record CP188086.1, read on the forward strand.
CGATGTAACGAACAAATATTACTTATATTATTTGTCACACATGATAATCCTGATTTTTTACGGTTAACTAACTTGGGTCCAATACTATTTACAATAAAACCACGAACAGAGTCAACACCACCTGCATAAAAATTTTCATAAAACGGTATTTTACCATGATATGACCAGGAATTAGCAATTCCTAACATAGAACGAAATAACAATCTAAAATATTTTTTATGATCTAAATATAAAGATTGATGTGTTTTTAATATAAATTTATAAAAATGATTATCTGATCCAGGGGTAGTAACTTTACCTACAACATCAAGAACGCTTTTAAACATATTATGATTTAACAAGTTATTATAACTATTTTTAAAATTAGTGTTAATAAAGAAATCATTGGAATCTTGATGAACATTGTTAACATATTGAAATGCATCTTGATAGGATCGAGAAGTACCAAAATGCAACACATTTGACTGAAGATTTCGTACCCCATGATGAACAAAACCATAACCTAATTGAAACTGATTATGTCTATTTAATAAAAATTTTATATTAGATTCAAATCCATAACTTTTATTTACATAACCTAATGCTGGATCATATTCATTTTTTTTAGACTGATGATAAAAAACTTGATGCACCCACATCTGTTTATTTGGTATCCAATATGGATTATTTAATAACATTTCTCCATAAACTTGATGACTATTATTTATAACATGTGCTTTTAATAATTTTCCTGAACCTAACCAATTATTGTTAGTTAAACCTAAATCTAAATTTAATCCTGTTTCTACACCATAACCAGCACTAAAATTAAGTGTAGCATTTTTTTTTTCTTTAATATGAAATATTATATCAATCATATTAGATTTTATATTAGTCGAAACAATATGAACTTTTATTTTTTTAAAAAAATTAGTATCTTGTAATATTTTTTGTGCATAATAACATTTATTTTTATTAAAAATATCACTATTAGAAATACCTATTATCTTATATAAAAATGAATCTTTAGTATTTCGTATACCTCTAAAATAAATTTTATTAACAATAAAACGTTGTCCTAGAGAAATATCAATATGTAGTAAAATATTATGAGTATAATGATTAACATCAGTTCGGAAAGATACCTTAGCACGATAATAACCATTATTATGTAATTGATTACTAATCATATGTTTTAACATATTCATTTTTAAAACATCAAATACTTCACCATTTTTATAACTTACTATATTAATATATTTTTTACATATCGATAATAATTTAGAATGAAATATAATTTTAGATAAATAATATTTTTTTCCTTCATTTAATTTGATTTCAACAGAAACAGTTTTTTTATTATGATCAACGTCAGTTTTAAAATCATTAATAGTAAAATTAATATATCCATGTTTTAAATAAAAATTTTCTAATATTTTTAAATTTGATTGCATCAAAATAGGATTATATTTTTCTTTTATAAATAAATTATTCCATGAATCAACAAAATTTGTTTTTAGTAATTTTTTTATCTGATATACAGAAAAATGTTTTACTCCTATCAAATTTATTTTTTTTAAATGATACAACATACCATCTTTTAAAAATATATGTATGTCTACACTATAATTTTTTAAAAAATGATAAAAAATAACAATTTTAAATTTTTGTTGACCTATTTTTTTATAAATACTCTCTATTTGATTTTTAAAAATATGTATGCTAAAGTTATTAAGATGATTTCCTTCTGTTATATCTAAATCATTTAAATATTTTTTTAACATTTTTAATGAAAATATCTGTGTGTTATTTATAATAATATGAGAAATAATAGGTGTTTCATGAACTTGAAAAAGTAAAATGTTTCCACATAGAAACACTTTTATTTTATCAAACTGATGAGTGTGAAATAAAACATTAATTGCTTTTTTTATATCTTTTTCTGATAGTAATTTATTTTTTTTAATTGTAATAATTTTTAACACTTGATATATAGATACATGATGTAATCCTTTAAATTTTATATCTTTAATAAACCATTTATTGTTTGCAGAAACTACATTAAAAATACTAATAAAACATAGTATCAAAAATACGATCATTATTTTTTTTATTACTTTAATCATACATTATATCATCTTCTTATAGTAATTTAATGGATATGTTATACGATATATATACTCTTTATTTATTAATAAACATACAAAAAACTAATTGAACAATAACTATTTATATATATAAATATAAAATATATTACATATAATGTTATACAGAATAATATCTGTTATATATAACAACAATATACATAAAAATATATCAACAATACTAAAAAAAATAATGTATTGTTGTCTAACATATTAACAAAAAATCATAAAGTTTCTCACTATCGTAATAAAAAATAAAATACCACATATTTTACATTAATACTGATGTATTAAATACTAAGAAAAAACACGTTGTTTCACTATCTTAAATAAAAATAAAATTTTTTAATAACTATAAGATAGTTATCAACATTATTGATATACGTTACTAACTTTATTTCATAAATATTTAAATTACGATATTATCGTATAATTTGAATAATAATATAATATCTACACATAATAAAACAGTGATCAATCAAAACATTTTATATGTAATAAACATACATAAATCATTATTTACACACTAAATTAATAAAAATAATATTTTTATTTATGAATAAAAATATGTAATGTAGTATAATTAAATCATTATACTAATAATAAACTTAATCAAACTTAAAAAAAATATCTTTTTTTATTCATATTTAAATAATATCATATATCAAACACTATAATTTAATCTATATTAAATATAATAAAATAAAAAATTAAATATATTTATCAATAAAAATTGATAAACACTAATACAAAAATAAAACCATAGTCAATGAAATTCAATCAAAAATCAATAAATATAAAATATAAATAAAAAAATAATCAAACAATAACATTTATACGTAATAAGTATTATTGTCATTTTTTTTGAACTATATACTATTTTAATAAAAAATAATATCTGAACACTGAAAAACAAATACCCTATAATTATAGGATTTATATTCTTTTAACTTTAATAGCTTTATACTAATAATATTTATTGTAAAATACATTATATTAAAAAATCATTATATATTAACATAATTATCTATCAATATTAAAATATTTACAATATCACACATGATATACATAAACGTAGCACCATTAAAAATTAATTAGAAAACAATTAATTTTAAAAAAAATAAATATTTTATACAAAATAAATTTACATTAAATTAATATATGTTATATAAACTATAATAATATAAATAAATATAAATCAAAAAATACAATTTTATCAATATAATTTATTTATCAATCAATAACAAATTTATTACTTAAAATATATTGAAAGTAAAAAACATAACCATTAAATTAAATAATTTATAACACTATAATCCATTAATTGTTACAACATTTGTCAAGTATTCTCTAATATTAAATAGAAATATTTTCAAAAATAAAACAACTTTATTTAACATAATGTACTAATTTTTTAAAAAACTTCAATTAGCATTTTTCTTAAAAATAGCAATATGATTAAATTATATATACCACTTTTTATATAAATTGAACTTATATATTATATAATTAATAATGTTGTTATTTTACGAAACATCATATATATTATTACTTTATAATAAAATCTTAAAAAATAAAAAATAAATAATTGTAGAATATTCATTACTACAAATAATTAAAATAATTAAATCTATATTTTATTATCATTAACATAAATATTATTTATATTTAATTAATTTAAAAAGATCCATATTTATATCAACATTAATTGTTCTTCTTTATCATACGTAATACGATCTATAATTTTAATACATTCATCAGTTAAACTTTGTATTTCTAATTGAGTTCTATATTCTATATCCTTACTAATAATATTATTTTTTAATAACTTTTTAATTTGTTCATTGCTTACTCTACGAATGTTACGAATAGCTATCTTAAAATTCTCAGAATCTATACGAACTAATTTAATAAATTTTTTTCTTCTTTCTTCAGTTAAGACAGGAAAAATAACATGAATAATATCTCCCAACATACTAACACTTACACCTAAATCAGCATTTAAAATAGATTTTTGAACTATACTGGATATAGATTTATCAAACAAATCAATCTTTAAAGTCTTAGAATCTAATATAGAAATACTAGATATATTTTTTAGCATTTGCTTTACACCAAAATAATCAATAAATACAGAATCTAATATCTCATGAAATGCTCGACCAGTTCTAATTTTACTAATATTTTTTTTAAACGACTCTACACATTGATTCATTTTTATTTTTGTATTTTTTTTTAGATCATGTATCATGATTTATCCCAAATAATATTTTTAAAAACATGAATATACAATATTATTAATACTTATTATTGTATACTTATACATCAAGTAAAAATAATACATTTAATTAATGTAATAAGAATTGATATATCAACATAATTACTATTATATAGTAGTAGTAATTAATGTTCCTTCATTTTCTCCTAACATAATACGATGTAAAGCACCTGATTTATTAATGTTAAAAACTCTAATTGGTAAAGAATAATCTCTAGCTAAAGTAAATGCCGACAAATCCATAACTTGAAATTCATTTTCCAAAACCATACGATAAGTCAATTTATGATACATTACTGCATTTAAATTTTTTTCAGGATCTAGATTATACACTCCATTTACTTTTGTACCTTTTAATAAAATATCAGCTTTAATTTCAATTCCACGCAAACATGCTGCTGAATCAGTAGTAAAACATGGATGACCTATACCAGCAGAAAAAATTACCACATGTTTATTTGATAACAACCTAATTGCTTTTTCATAATTATATACTTCACACATACCATTGATTTGAACTGCCGACATTAATCTAACGTTCATAGATGCTCTGTCCATAGCATCTTTTACAGCTAAACTATTTATAACAGTAGATAAAATCCCCATTTGATCAGAAACAATTTGATTGACCCCTAATTTTTTTAAATTTAACCCACGAAATAAATTTCCACCACCTATTACTAAACCAATTTCAACACCATAATTTACTAAAATTTTAATTTCTTGGGCCAATCGATCAATAGATTTAATATCGATTCCAAATCCATTGGTTTTCTTTTGTAATGTTTGACCACTAATTTTTAATAAAATACGCCGATATATAAATTTATTTTTTTTTTGAATGGTCATTATTGTTAAAACCTAATAAAAATAAAAATACAATATATAAAATATATTAAATTTAAATATAAAAATGAAATTTTACTGTATCATAAAACAAAAAAAAAGTAATTAACGTTATTTAAATAAAAATATTTATCATTATTTGCATAATAATTAATAATCATATCTTAAACTAAACTATTCTTATATTTAAAAACCTAATTCGAATCTTACAAAAGATTTTAACGTAATTGAATGTTTATTTAAAAACTCTTTAACCATTAACTTAGAATCAAAAAGAAAATTTTGTTCTAACAACACAATTTCACTAATAAATTTTTTTATTTGACCATCAATAATCTTAGAATTAATGAAATCAGATTTATTATGTTTCTTTACAAGATCACGTTGAATAATCATTTCTCGATCAAGTATTACTGATGGTACATCCTCTAAAAATAAATAATCAGGTTTATTAGCTGCTATATGCATAGCTATACTTTTAGAAAATTCATTGTTAACCACATTAGAACTAACTAATACACCAATACGATTCATATGACTATAAGAACTAATTTGATCACCTTGAATAACAGATATTCGTTTGATAACAATATTTTCAGATATTCTAGACATTAAATCTAATCTTAATATTTCAAATTTATCTTTCAATATATTAATATCTGAAATACAATTCAATGCAGAATCCTTTACAATTTGTTTACCAAAACGAATAAAATCCATGTTTTTAGATACAAAATCAGTCTCACAATTAAGTTCCAATACAGAACCAATATTACCTAATGTATATAAAAAAATCGCCCCCTGCAATGCCTGATTTGAATTTTTTTTTAATAATCGTGATAATCCATTTTTTCTTAAATTATCAATAGCTAATTCTAAATTTCCATGTTCTTCTAATAAAGCTCTTTTACATTCCATAACTCCTACACCAGTACGATTACGTAACTCTTTCACTAAACTTGCTGATATGATACAATCAACCATTACTTTACTCCCCTATAACAACAAATAAAAAGACAATCTAACTAAAATCACAATTAAAAAAAAAAAATTAATAATATATTAAATTAAAATTAAACATTATTTATAATAATAAATTTTAAAACACCTAAAATAACAAATAAAAATTATTTTATATTGACTACTTGGTTTTGAGATAATGACATAGTAGTATGAATACTACTTAAATATAAATTTATTGCACGAGTAGCATCATCATTACCGGGAATAATAAAATCTATTCCATCAGGATTAGAATTGGTATCTACAACTGCAAAAATAGGTATACCTAGGTGATTTGCTTCTTGCACTGCTATATGCTCATGTTCTACATCAATTAAAAATAGTGCATCCGGTAATCCACCCATATTTTTAATACCACCTAAACTATTTTCTAATTTTTTTAATAATCTCAGTTTGATTAAAACCTCTTTTTTAGTTAATTTATCAAATGTACCATCTTGAGATTCTATTTCCAAATCCTTTAATCGTTTAATAGATTGACGTACAGTTTTCCAATTAGTTAACATACCTCCTAACCACCTATGATTAACATAAAATTGATTAAGATCAACAGCTATATTTTTTATACTATTACTAGCTGCTTTTTTTGTTCCTACAAATAAAATTCTACCTTTTTTAAAAATAATTTTCTTTAATTCAACAATAGCTAATTGGAACATAGGTAAAGTTTTTTCCAAATTAATAATATGAACTTTGTTACAAGCACCATAAATAAATGGTTTCATTTTTGGATTCCAATAACGAGTTTGATGACCAAAATGAACACCTGCTTTCAACATATCTTTCATAGATACCATTATTAAAAAACCTCCAAATATTATACATAAAAACCACCATTAACATAAATACAAATGATTTTGCATCATTTCATAGATCACTATCCCATGAACCATTCTAATGTATATTTCATAATAATAAATCATAGAATTGATGTTCTATTAATTAAATACACAATTAATTAATTCAATATTTTTAAAAAAATTGCCCTAAAATAGATATAATCTAAATTATTAGATGATGTATATACAATTAATAAAATTTAATACATATTATCAACCTTTAATTGACACTTAATTTTTTGTTTAGTTAAATTATTACTATCGTATTTATGACTATTTAAACATTAAATCATATCACAAATTATAACGAACTACATAATATATTGATATAGTATAAATAAAATATATATATAAATGTAACATAATTGTTTTATATTATTCACACTTTTATATATTCATATTACTTTAACACACTAAAATATAAACATGACTATTATAATCAAAACCAAAGAAGAAATTAAAAAAATTAAATTAGCATGTAAAATAGCTGCAGAAGTTTTAGAAATGATCGAAGAATATATAATTCCTAATACCACCACAGAAAAAATCAATCAAATATGCCATGATTATATTACTAAAGTTAAAAATGCAAAATCTGCTTGCCTAGGATATCGAGGTTATCCAAAATCAATTTGTATTTCTATTAATGATGTAGTATGTCATGGAATACCGAATGAACAAAAAATAAAAAAAGGTGATATTGTTAATATTGATGTAACCATACTAAAAAATCAATACCATGGAGATGCTTCTAAAATGTTTATCGTTGGACAGACCAGTATTTTAGGACAACGACTATGTAATATCACTTTAAACAGTTTATATTTATCATTCAAAGTAATAAAACCTGGAGTACGTTTAAAAAAAATAGGTTGTACAATTCAAAAATACGTAGAATCAAATGATTTTTCTATTGTAAAAGAATATTGTGGACATGGAATAGGTAAAAATTTTCATGAAGCACCACAAGTACTTCATTATAAAGGAGATGATCAAGGTGTTGTTCTCAAAGAAAATATGATTTTTACAATTGAACCTATGGTCAATGCAGGTAAAGCAGAAATTAAATTAATGAAAGATGAATGGACCGTAAAAACCAAAGATCGCAGTTTATCAGCTCAATATGAACATACAGTTTTAGTTACAAATAATGGTTGTGAAATTTTAACAAAACAATCCAAAGAAAATATATCTAAAATTTTCATTAATGAATAAAAAATAATAATTAAATTCTTTAATAACAATAAATTTTTATAACACTATTCTTAATTGTCAACTTCCTAAATAACGTTAGTACATAAAGAATTACCGGGTAAAACATCATGAATCATTATAAAGCTATAATAGAAAAACTATTTATTGACATTAAACACCCAACTAACAAAAAAATTTCATTATCAGAAAAAAATGCTGTTTTACATACCATAGATATGTTAAACAAAGGAAAAATAAGAGTTAGTGAAAAAATCAATAACCAATGGATTACACATCAATGGTTAAAAAAAGCAATTTTATTAAACTTTCATATCAACAAAAATACGATATCCATTAATCACCCTCATACTTATTATGATAAAATTCCATTAAAATACACAGAATACACTCAAGAAAAGTTTGAAAAGGAAAAAATCAGAGTAGTACCACCAGCTACAATTCGATATGGATCCTTTATAGGAGAAAATACAATTTTAATGCCTTCATATATTAATATAGGAGCATATATTGATAACAATTCTATGATAGATACATGGGCAACTATAGGATCATGTGCTCAAATAGGAAAAAATGTACACATATCTGGAGGAGTAGGTATAGGTGGAGTACTCGAACCATTACAACACAATCCCACTATTATTGAAGACTATTGTTTTATTGGAGCTCGTTCTGAAATTGTCGAAGGTGTAATAATTGAAGAAGGATCAGTAATTTCTATGGGTGTATTTATTGGACAAAGTACAAAAATCTATGATAGAAGAAATAACACAATTTCCTACGGAAAAATTCCAAAACACTCAGTTGTAGTATCCGGTTCTTTACCTTCTAAAATAGGAAAATGTAATTTGTACTGTGCTGTTATAGTAAAAACAGTAGATAATAAAACCTTAAAAAAAGTAGAACTAAATCAATTATTGAGATCTATTCAATAAAAGCAAAAATTCAAAAATATATGAAGTATTAAAAATAACTTTTAGTCCGCCAATACTTATTAATTGGCGGATATAATCTTAATAATAAATCAATACTTATAAATGCAATACTAAATATAATTGATGATTCCTACGTTTAAGATGAAAAGCTAAAATTTTTAATTTCCTTTCAAAAAATCTCTTAAAATCTTTTAAATTAGTAATTGAACATTTATTAATACTTATAATAATATCATTATTCTTAAAACCAACTTTATATGCATTACTATTTTTAATTATATGATATACTTTAACATTTTTATGACCATAATTGTCATTATAATTAACAAAATAAGCACCTTTTAACATCTTGCAACCAGTAAAAAAACTCACTTTATGATTAAAATTATCAGTTAATAAAACCAAAATATTATGAACTACATTATGTCTTAATATTCCTAAACTAATTTTAGTATTGATAGGAAATGAACTAATTTCTGCACGAAACGTAGGAAAATTAGAAACAAATTTCTTATTTATAGAAATAATTATATCACCCGACTTAACCCCAGCCTTAGCAGCTGACGATTTAGGTTTTACTCGATTAACAAATATACCATGATGAGCCTTAAGTTTCATTGCTCGTGCTAATTCCGAATTTAATTCAGTACCTATTATACCTAATTCCCCTCTTTTAACTTCTCCATACTCTATAATTTGTGTAATTATATTTTTTACCATATTACTAGGAATAGCAAAACCAATACCAATGTTACCACCATCTGGAGCTAATATAGCTGTGTTAATACCAATTAATTCACCTTTTAAATTTACCAAAGCTCCGCCAGAATTACCACGATTAATAGCAGCATCTGTTTGAATAAAATTTTCATAATTTTCTAAACGTAACCCACTACGACCTAACGCAGAAACAACACCAGCAGTAACTGACTCACCTAATCCATAAGGATTACCAATTGCTACAGTATAATCACCTACTTGAATTAAATCTGAATTAGCAAGAGTAATAGCAGTTAAATTACTTACAGATGTTAATTGTAACACAGCAATATCAGAACGAACATCTCTACCTATCACTTTAGCTTGAAGTTGCCTACCATCACTTAAATATACTTGTATATTATTTGCATGTTCTACTACATGATTATTCGTTACAATATAACCATGTTCAGAGTTAATAATTACTCCTGATCCTAATGAATGAAACGTTTTACTTTTCGAATAATGATAATTAGATATCTGATGATAACATTTAAGAGATAAATGATGAATATATTGATGATTAGAACAAGAATTTGTTAAAGAAAAGGGGCTTAATCCATCAAAAAAATAACTAGTATGTTTAGGATATGATATCCCTTCAACATTTATACTAACAACAGCAGGTATAATTTTTTTCAACATTGGAGCTAAACTAGGAATAGAATTAAATGTCACAGAATTTTCTAAAGCAAAACTCTGTGGAATATTTAAAAATATTAACAATGTTATTGTTAATAAAATTTTTAATATCATATTAATTTTTTTCATAAATCTATTTCTCAATTAACATACTATATAGAAAATTAAATATTTTTAATAATAGTATACAATAAAAAAATATTGTATACTTCATTCTTCTATTAATACAATAAACTGTAATTGCTAATATTATATTAATAATGCTATGAAATAAAATTATCCAGATATTACATATAATATACAATTGAAAACGAAATAAATCATAAATTAACTTTTTACTATACTCATAACATTATGAGTATTACAAAATAATTGAAAAAATAAATATATCCATCTATTATAAAAATAATAATATTCAAGATTAAAAATATAGTCATTTATACACTGATATTATTAATTAAACATATTAATTTCTTAATAACATAATAAATTCATGCTCAAAACTACTAATTTTAATCTCATAATTTTCATTATATTCTTAACATACAATATAAATTCGTTAAACATCAAAGATAACCACATTAAATACTTTACATTATGTGGAACCACTATGGGTACTTCTTGGAAAATTATAATTTCAGATAACCACATAAAAAAAAAATTAAAATTTATCAAAAAAAATGTTCAACATATATTAAATAAATGTGAAAAAAAAATATCATCTTGGAATGTTTCATCATTTGTATCAACTTTTGATAAATACAAAATTAACCAACCTAAATTAATTGACAAAGATATAGAAAAAATACTATCTATAAGTATAAATATTGGAAAAAAAACTCATAATGCTCTTGATATTACTATTGGAAAATTAATTAATATATGGGGATTTGGAACAACAATACAACCTATACATTATCCTTCAAAAAAAATTATTCAAGAAACAAAATTAAATACAGGTTTGAATAATATTCAATTAATTAAAAATACATTCGGTACATACGTTCAAAAAAAAAATAATGCTATTAAAATTAATTTATCTACGATAGGAGAAGGTTATGCTGCTGATCAAGTGCGTCATTTTTTAAAAAATGTAACACAAAACTATATAATTTCTATCGGAGGAGTGGTTATTGGAAATAATACAAATAAAAAAAAATATATAGATGTTAATATATTGTTACCAATTAAAAACAAAAATATAATTCATAGAACTATACATTTAACAAAAGATAAAGCCATTAGCACATCCGGAGTTTATAGAAACTACTATTACTTACATAATAAATATATCTCACATTTAATTAATCCTATTACTGGAAAACCGATTAATAACAATTTACTATCTGTAAGCGTGATATCTAATTCTGCATTAATTGCTGATACATGGGATACTGCTTTAATGATATTAGGTTTTCAAGAAGCTAAAAAAATATCTATTTTAGAAAAACTTCCTGTTTACATTATAAGAAAAGAAAAAAAAAATATAATTATATGGTATTCCCCTCAATTCAAACAATTTTTATAGAATTCCATATTCTATTATGGGCAATCAACATGCACTATAGTACATTACTATGTATAATATATACATATTTAATTTAATTAAAATTACTATTTTTAACAACAAATACTATGTTATATTTTAAATAATAAAACAATAGTTAAACTCTGTTTAATTTTTTAAAATAATTATCACTTATTTACATTTATAAAAAATCAATTAAAATTAAATCGTTAATTATATATACATACCGAATATGTTTTTAAAATCTATAACGTCTCATTTTTTTATTATAAGGTACTTCTAAAATGACATTATTATCAGGTGCTGAAATGGTAATTCAATCTTTAATTGACGAAGGAGTGAATCATATATTTGGATATCCCGGTGGAGCCGTCTTAGACATCTATGATGCATTAAAAACCATAGGAGGCATAAAACATATTTTAGTTAGACACGAACAAGGTGCCACTCATATGGCTGATGGATATGCACGTGCAACAGGAAAAATAGGAGTTGTATTAGTAACATCAGGCCCTGGTGCTACAAACGCCATAACCGGTATAGCTACAGCATATATGGACTCTATACCTATGATAATCATATCTGGACAAGTAGCTTCATCTCTAATTGGATTTGATGCATTTCAAGAATGCGATATGATAGGTATATCTAGACCAATAGTTAAACATAGTTTTTTAGTTAAAAAAACTGAAAACATACCCATTACCTTCAAGAAAGCATTTTGGCTTGCTAAAAATGGTCGTCCAGGACCAATTGTCATTGATCTACCAAAAGATATCCTCACTTCTACAAATAAAAAACATTATTCTTACCCAACAAAAATATATATTAGATCTTATAATCCAACTAAAAAGGGGCATCAAGAACAAATTAAACGTGCAATACATGCATTGATAAATTCACAAAAACCAGTTATATATGCTGGAGGCGGTATAATCAGTTCTAATAGTCATAATGAATTAAAAATTATTGCTGAAATGTTAAAAATACCTGTTACCACATCTTTAATGGGTTTAGGAGCATTTCCAGGAACCCACATACAAAATTTATCTATGTTAGGGATGCATGGAACATATGAAGCTAATATGACTATGCATCACGCAGATTTAATTTTTGCTATTGGTGTTCGTTTTGACGACAGAACTACCAATAATTTAGAAAAATACTGTCCTTATGCTAAAATATTACATATAGATATCGATCCCACTTCAATATCTAAAACTATTAAAGCCGATATTCCTATAGTAGGTGATTCAAAATATATTCTTAAAGAAATGATTAGTCTCTTAAATATACAAAAAGAAAAAATAAAAACAATAAATATTGAAAATTGGTGGAAATCTATCAATCAATGGAAACAAATTAATTGTTTGTCATATAAAAAAAATAATACATTTATTAAACCACAAACTGTTATTGAAAAAATTTGGGTTCTTACCCAAGGGAAAGCTTATATAACATCAGACGTAGGACAACACCAGATGTTTACAGCATTATATTATCCATTTGATCAACCTAAAAAATGGATTAATTCAGGAGGGTTAGGTACTATGGGATATGGATTACCTGCTGCATTAGGTGTTAAACTAGCATTTCCTAACGAAATAGTTATTTGTATCACAGGTGATGGCAGTATCCAAATGAATATACAAGAACTATCTACAGCAAAACAATATAAATTACCTATACTGATTATAAACTTAAACAATCAATCCCTTGGAATGGTAAAGCAATGGCAAGATTTAATTTATGAAGGTAGACATTCTCATTCATATATGAAATCCTTACCTAATTTTGTGCAATTATCAGAAGCATATGGACATATAGGAATGTCTATTACATCACCAAATAAACTTGAAGAATCATTAAGATTAGCATTACATTACGTATCTCAACAACATTTAGTATTTATAGATGTCATCATTGATCCAAATGAACATGTATATCCAATGCAAATTAAAGGTGGTGGTATGAATGATATGTTATTAAGGAATCAAAAAGGATAAGTACATTGAAAACTATACTTTCAATTTTATTAGAAAATGAATCAGGCGCTCTATCAAGAATAATAGGATTATTTTCACAACGTGATTACAATATTGAAAGTCTTACTGTAGCACCAACTGACGATCCCACCATTTCCAGGATGACTATTCAAACTATAGGAGAAAAAAAAGTTATTGAACAAATTGAAAAACAACTACATAAATTAATTGATGTACTAAAAGTAACAAACATGAATAAATTTATACATCTTAAAAAAGAAATCATGTTAATAAAAATTCATGTTAATAAAAAAATAAAATCAGAAATTTATCAAAATACTACAATTTTTAAGGGAAAAATAATAGACATCACATTAGATACTTATATAATCCAATTATCAGGTTCTAGTAATACATTAGATACATTTGTTAAATTAATAAAAAATACTACACAAATTATTGAAATAGTACGATCTGGAGTTATAGGAATTTCAAAAAAATAATACATATATAATGTATAATAATACCATTAAATTACATAATAATTAAACATATAAAAAATTTAAGTCCAACTATTTTATTATAATACTTCTATATATATTAAAAATTTTTAAGATCTTATTACTAACAATAAAAAATTTAAAAAATATATTATACAAATTAATTATGAAAAAAATATATACACATACACCAGTAATGACTAAAGAAATTATTAAATTTTTAAACACGAAAAAAAACGGAATTTATATTGACGCTACTTTCGGATACGGAGGACATTCAAATGCAATTTTAAACCATTTAGGAACTAATGGAAAATTATATGCCATTGACAGAGATCCAGAAAGTAAACACAGAGCTTTAAAATTTGGTGATTCAAGATTAACATTTATTCAAGGAAATTTTTCTCAAATATATCATTTTTCAAAAAAATTTAATATTCTAAAAAAAATAAATGGAATTGTTGTTGATTTAGGAATATCTTCTACACAATTAGATAACCCAAAACGTGGTTTTTCTTTCTTATACGATGGTCCATTAGATATGAGAATGAATCCTAATGATTCCATCACTGCTGCTTCATGGTTAAAAAAAACTAATTTAACTAAACTTATTCATATTTTAAAAACTTACGGAGAAGAACGTTATGCAAAAAAAATTGCTTGTGCCATAATAAAAAAAAACAAAGAATGTAATATACAAAATACTTTAGAATTATCTAATATAATCTCAAAAAATATTCCTAATATTCACAGGAAAAAACATCCAGCAACAAAAAGTTTTCAAGCTATTAGAATATTTATTAATGATGAATTAAATGAAATTAAAAAATTACTTAATAATGCGCTTAACATATTAACCCCAGGTGGTCGATTATTAGTTATCAGTTTTCATTCTTTAGAAGATCGAATTGTTAAAAATTTTATGAAACAACATAGTTGTATATTAGAAATACCAAATAATTTACCAATTCCAGAAACCATAATACAACAACAATCTAAAATAAAAATTAAAATTATTGATAAAATTACTCCTAATTCTACTGAAATTGCCACTAATAAAAGAGCAAGAAGCGCTATCTTAAGAATTGCTGAACTTATATCATAAAATTGCAAACTACATAATTGAAAAAATTATTACAAAATTAAATTTTGTATCAATTAATAAAAATTCTAATTCCTTTATTAAAAAATAAATATTAGATCTAATAAAAAATTATTTTTAAAAACATTTTTTAACAGACTAAAATTAATTGGTAACTATACAAAAACAAATGCGTTAAAAATATATTTTTTGCATATATAAAATGAATATTTCTAGATATTAAAACCAATATAAATCATAATATTTTAATAAAAAATATATTATTTATTTAATCATATAACATAACGTTCATTACTTAATAAACAATATTAACTAAAACAAATTACCCTTAATACAAAAACTCTACATTAATAATATCGAATGTCAACTCAACAACATATTAAATTTAAAATTATAAAAATGTTTTCAAGACAAAAATTAATACTATTAAAATCATTAAATAATAAAAATGCAGTAGGCTAACAATGAATCTATTAACAGAAAAAAAAATAATAGTAGCATTAGACATAGGTAATCATACAATTTCAACTTTGATAGGCGAGATATTAATTGATGGTAAAATTAACGTTATTGGAGTAGGTAATTGTATATCTCGTGGAATACACAATGGTACCATAAACGATTTAGAATCTATCATACAATGCACAAAGAAATCTATTAATGAAGCTGAAACTATGTCTAAGACTCATGTATATTCTGTTTATTTAGCTATTTCTAGCAAAGATGTACAGTGCCATAATGAAATAGGAATCGCACCTATTAATAATTCAGAAGTCACAGCGTTAGATATTAAAAATGTCATCTATACAGCCAAATCGGTAAAAATTTCAAATGAACATCACATAGTTCATGTTATTCCTCAAGAATATGAAATAGATGAACTTACTGAAATTAAAAATCCCACTGGTTTATCTGGGGTACGAATTAAAGCAAAAGTACATTTAATTACATATCATACTACTATTACAGATAGTATTATTAAATCTATAGAAAAATGCGGGATTAAAGTAAACCAACTCATTTATCCAGGATTAGCATCTAGTTTATCAATTTTAACCCAAGAAGAAAAAGAACTAGGAGTATGCTTAATAGATATTGGAGGTGGAACTTTAGATATAAGCATTTATATTGCTGGAAACTTACAACATAGCAAAGTCATTCCTTATGCTGGAAATATTATTACTAGTGATATTGCTTATGCTTTTTCTACATCTTATATAAATGCAGAAAACATCAAAATAAAATATGGAATGGCTAGTTCGTTTATACATGATACAACAGATATAATTGAAGTTATGAATATTTCTGGTATGTATACACAAAAATTTAATACAAATATATTAACTGAAGTGATAGAATCAAGATGTTCAGAACTATTTTATTTAGTAAATAATGAAATTAATTCGATACAACAACAATTAAAAAAAAAAGGCAAGCAATACCAATTACTTTCTGGAATAGTTTTAACTGGTGGTACAGCTAAAATTAAATTAATAAACATTTGTGCAGAAAAAATATTTAATAAAAAAGTACGAATTGGAATACCTCATGATATCGAAAAAAATAACCATAATATCAATGAACCTAACTATGCTACGGTAATAGGATTACTACATTATGGAAAAAAAAGATATGATACAAAATACAAAAATAATAACAACAATAACAATTATCTAATAAAATGTTGGAACAACGTAAACCGTTGGATAAAACAATCATTTTTATAAATAAAAAATTTATTATTGAATTCATTAAAATATTAATCGGAGATTAAAATGTTTGAACCTATGGAATTAAGCAACAATGCAATCATTAAAGTAATAGGAGTAGGAGGGGGAGGAGGTAATGCCGTAGAATATATGATCCGTGAAAAAATAGAAGGAGTAGAATTTTTTTCAATTAATACAGATGCTCAAGCATTGAAAAAAATAGAAGTTGCCCAAACAATACAAATTGGTACTAATATCACTAAAGGATTAGGAGCTGGAGCTAATCCAGAAGTTGGTAAAATTTCAGCTGAAGAAGACAAAGATACATTAAGATCAACATTAGAAGGATCTGATATGATTTTTATAGCTGCTGGTATGGGAGGGGGTACTGGAACTGGTGCAGCACCAGTAGTAGCTGAAATAGCTAGAGAACTAGGAATTCTTACTGTAGCTGTAGTTACTAAACCGTTTCATTTTGAAGGAAAAAAAAGAATGTCATGTGCTGAACACGGTTTAAATGAACTATCTAAACATGTAGATTCCTTAATTACAATACCAAACGATAAATTACTCAAAGTACTATCTCGTGGAATTTCTTTACTAGATGCATTTGGAGCTGCCAATAACATTCTAAAAGGTGCAGTACAGGGTATTGCCGAATTAATTACTAGACCAGGTTTAATGAATGTAGATTTCGCTGATGTTAGAACAGTAATGTCTGAAATGGGATGTGCAATGATGGGATCTGGTTTATCATCTGGAGAAAATCGAGCTGAAGAAGCCGCTGCTATCGCTATTTCCAGCCCATTATTAGAAGACATTGATTTATCAGGAGCAAGAGGAGTATTAGTAAATATTACAGCTGGTTTCGATTTGAGACTAGATGAATTTGAATCAGTAGGAAATACAATACGTTCTTTTTCTTCAGATAACGCAACAGTTGTTATTGGAACATCTCTAGATCCAGAAATGAACGATACTTTACGAGTAACGGTAGTAGCCACAGGAATTTCAATTCATCAACATGAAAATTTAAATGTACTTAATGATAAAAATAAAAAAGATGTATTCATGAGTTATCGATATAAAAATATACATAACAACAACAAAAAAAAAATAGAAACGAAACATATAACTCATAAAACAACAGAACATTTAGATATTCCTACTTTTCTAAGACATAAAAGAAACTAATAGCAAAAAATATAATGGTTGTATATATATTACATACACAATTAACTAACACAGTAATTACAATATCTTAATAATAAAGATAAGGATTGCACATTTAATTTCAATTATTACTATTAAAATCATTTAATATAACTCTTAATTAAATAATAATTAAAACTTAGTTAAAAAATATTTTTATAACTATTTTAGTAATTACTTTTATTTAAAAATAAAAATATAAAAGTTTATAACAATAGCATTAATTTACATAAATTATTTAGTATTATTAACATGACAACAACAAATAAAAATGTTAATAATACTAAATAATTAATAAATATTAAATTAACATGATACTGCTTTATCTATTATTAAATTACATCCTTGAAATTATAGGATAACAATATGACAATAACACCAAAAATCTCTTTAAGTGAAACTGCAGCTAAAAAAGTAAAAGATCTAATTTCTATCCATAAAAAAAAAGATATAAAATTTAGAATATATATTACTGGAGGAGGATGCTCTGGATTTCAATATCAATTTATGTTTGATAATATCATTAATTCAGATGACCACATCATTAACCTTATAGATATAAGTATAATTATAGATAATATTACATTGCCATACTTAATTGGTGGTAAAATAGACTATAAAGAAAATTTAGAAGGATCTAAATTTATTATTATAAATCCAAATGCTACATCTACTTGTAGTTGCGGAATGTCATTTAATATATAGTCAACATAATTACACAACATCAAAATTTTTAATAAATAATTAATACAAATACAATAAAAACGATACCACAATACAAAAATAATATGAATAAAGTAATTAAAAATATTCAACAATATAGAGAACTATAATGATTATTGGTATTCTAGGAGCAATGTACGAAGAAATTAAACCACTACATCAATTAATTGATAATATCATACAAAAAAAATATTATAACTATATATTTTACATAGGAAATTTATTAAATATAAAAATTATATTTTTAATATCAGGTATCGGTAAAGTAGCTGCTAGTATTGCAAGTACAATATTAATTAATAAATATCATCCAAACCTAATTATTAATATAGGTACAGCTGGAAGTATTCATCACATATTAAAAACCGGTAATATTGTTCTTGCAAATACAATTAGTTACTATGATGTAAATATCACTAAATTCGGATATAAAATTGGCCAAATACCATCTTGTCCTCAATTTTTCTTAATAAACCAACAGCTATTACATCTAACTACTGAAACACTTAATAAAAAAAAAATTCAGTTCTTTCAAGGATTAATTGTAACTGGAGATGCATTCATACATAGTAAAAAAACAGCACAATTAATTAAGAAAAAATTTCATAATGCCATAGCTGTGGATATGGAAAGTGCTGCTATAGCACATGTATGCTTTAAATTGAATACTCCTTTATTAACTATTAAATGTATTTCAGATTATGCCAACAACACAGGACATATTGATTTTAAAATATTTATTCATATATCTAGTCAAACTAGTTGTAATGTTCTAACGATTTTATTAAATGAATTAAATAAAAATACTAAGATAAAACACATTTTAAAAACAAATAATTGACTACTCTAATCATATTATTCTAAAATTTAATGTTGTTCGTATAATGACATTCAATATCATTAAATAACTATTTGTAAATAATGAAAAACAATAAACTTAAATTACAATAAAAAACAATCAATACGTATATGTAAAATACAATATTTTTATATTCCTACAAAATATGTTATCCGTATGTCGTAGAATACTAAGAAATATACCACTATCAATCAATAAACTAAAGGAAAAATATAATAAAAATATGAATACAATAATTCATGAAAAGTTACACCCTTGCTTAGGACAATATTTTTTAATTAATAAAATTTTATACGAACAAACCAATGAACATCAAAAAATTTTGATATTTAATAATACAACCATGGGTAATATTCTCTTACTTGATGATATTATTCAAACCACCGAAAAAGATGAATTTATTTATCATGAAATGATAACTCACGTACCAATTTTTACTCATCCTAATCCTAAAAAAATATTAATTATTGGAGGTGGGGATGGTGGAGTATTAAGAGAAGTAATTAAACATAAACAAATAAACAAAATTGTTATGGTTGAAATTGATCGTATAGTAATTGATATATGTAAAAAATTTTTCCCAGCGCATAATAATAATGCATTTAACGATCCACGTTTACAATTAATTATAAATAATGGATTTGAATTTATAAAAAAAAATACAGAAAAATTCGATATCATTATTTCTGATTCTACAGATCCTGTTGGTCCAGGAAAAACTTTATTTAATTTAAGTTTTTATAACTATTGTAAAAAATCACTACATGATAATGGTATTTTTGTTGCTCAAAATGGAGTCTCTTTTTTACAACAAAATGAAATACAAAAAACACATCAGAAATTAAAAAAAATATTCCATACAGTAAAATTTTATCAAACTTGTATACCTACTTATTATGGAGGAATGATGACTTTCTCTTTTAGCAGTAATACTAAATATCAAAATAACATGTATGATTTGAAATTAAAAAATAGAATTCAATCTAAAAATATATATTGTCTTCATTATAATTACAATATTCATTGTAGTAGTTTTTCATTACCGAAATATTTTTTAAATATATTATCACATAATAATTAAAATAATAAATTAATAAAAATGGGTAATTACGTTGCAAAAAATAAAATTATATGGATTTAATAATCTTACCAAAAGTTTAAACTTCTGTATTTATGACATCTGTTATGCCAATACTGATACAGAAAAAAATAGTTATATTCGTTATATTGATGATCAATATAATGCTATTCGACTAACAAAAATATTACAACAAACTTGTTCAATCATTGGAGCTAACATATTAAATGTATTCCATCAAGATTATGAACCTCAGGGAGCAAGTGTCACTATTTTAGTATGTGAAGATAAACCTATACCTTTTAAAAATAAAGATATCATGAAACATTCTAATCTTATTCCAACATCAGTAGTTGCTCATCTAGACAAAAGTCATATTTGCGTACATACTTATCCGGAAATTCATCCACATAATGGAATATGTACTTTTAGAGCTGATATAGAAATCTCTACCTGTGGTATTATTTCTCCTTTGAACGCACTTAATTATCTTATTAATAAATTAGAATCAGATATTGTCACCATTGAATATCGAATACGTGGTTTTACACGTGATGTTAATGGAATCAAATACTTTATTGATCATGACATCAATTCTATTCAAAACTTTATGTCAAACAAAATTAAATCTATGTATGACATGATTGATGTTAATCTATATCAAGAAAATATATTTCATACTAGAATGTTAATACAAAAATTTCAGTTAAAAAATTATTTATTTAGCTCCCGTCCTGAAGATCTTAAAAAAAAAGATTTATTAAAAATAACTAACCTATTAGTTAAAGAAATGAAAGAAATCTATTATGGAAAAAATATTTTCTATACCAAATAATGTTTATTATACAATAATAAACTACAAAATAATTTTATTGAATATAAAGATTATGCAGCAAAATATTCTGCACAATCTTATCTTAATAAGATATTTTATATCAAAAAAAACATCAACAATATCATTTATTTTTTATCTTGTTAGGCAAGTCAGTAATAGTTCCCTGAAACATTTTAGCAGCTCCACCAATAGTTTCATATAATGTAGGATGTGCATGAATTGTTAATGAAATATCTTCAACATCACAACCCATCTCAATTGCTAATCCTATTTCACCCAATAATTCTCCAGCATGTACACCTACAATACTACCTCCTATAATTCTATTTGTTTTTTTATTAAATAATAATTTAGTTATTCCATTAAAATGATTAGATGCTAAAGCTTTACCAGAAGCTTTCCATGGATAAGACGAACAACCATAATCAATATCTAATGATATAGCTTCTTGTTCAGATAAACCTACCCAAGCTATCTCTGGTATAGTATAAGCTATAGATGGTATCACTCTAGGATTAAAACAATCCTTTTTACCAGCAATAACCTCTGATACAACAGATGCTTGATAAATAGCTTTATGGGCTAACATAGGATAACCTACAACATCGCCAATAGCATAAATATGATCAATATTAGTTTTTAATTGATTATTGACGTTAATAAAACCTGAACTACGTAATTCAATACCTATATCACTAAGACCTAATCCATCTACAGCTGGTTTACGTCCTATAGCAATTAAAATATTATCATATATCATAGTGTATTTATCACCAGAACTATCCTGTAATGTCACAAGAAATTCGTCATTTATTGTTTCTACTTTTGTAACCATTCTATCCATAATAATATTGTATTGATTAATAGTATGATTCTTAAAGACTTCTATAATGTCACGATCTAATGTAGGTAATAACAACTTAGAATTATCAACAATATCAATATGAGAACCTAAAGAACTATAAAAAGTAGCCATTTCTAATCCAATAATACCTGAACCTATGATCAGCAACCTACTTGGAACATGTAATAAATTTAAAGCATCTGTAGAATTCCAAATTTTTTTATGATCAACTGCTATACCTGGTAATCCTATAGGTATTGAACCGGTAGCTATAACAGCATGGTCAAAATGAACTGTAGTTATTCCATCATCACAACTAACTACAATACTATGTTCTGTATTAAAAACTCCTTCACCTATTAAAACCGTTATTTTTCTATATTTAGACATCGAAAATAAACTATTATTTAAATCTTGTATTATATTATTCTTCCATGTTCTAATTTTGTTTATATCAATTACAGGTTCAGAAAAATTAATACCTGACATAGACAAATTTTTAACATCATACATTACCTGTGATATATGTAATAATGCTTTCGAAGGGATACACCCAACATTTAAACATACACCACCTAAAACACTATATTTTTCAATTAATATAGTATCAAAACCTAAATCTGCACAACGAAATGCTGCAGTATATCCAGCAGGACCAGATCCAATAATCACTACTTGAGTACGTATTTCTTTATTCATTCTCAATTCTCAATTAATAAAATATTTTATCAACACTCAATATTTGTAATATTTTTTATATTAAGTTATTCTCTTATTATACAATAAAGCATTGTACCATAACATTTAAAATTATTATTTAATGATATATCTACATTATTAATAACCGTATATCTAATACATATTGATTAATAAAATGTATAAAATTAGCAGCATCTACTCCATTAATCACACGGTGATCATAAGAAAATGATATAGGTAACATTAACCTTGGGTTAAATACCATTCCATCAAAAATCGATTGCATGCTACATTTAGATAGACCTAAAATAGCTACCTCACTACTATTAATAATAGGAGTAAAAAAACTACCTCGAACAGTACCTAAATTAGATATAGTAAAAGTTCCTCCAGATAAATCGGGCAATGTTAATTTTCCAATCCTAGCTTTATTTGACAAATCTTGTAATTCATTAGAAATATTTAATATACTTTTATTTTGTATATTTTTTAATATTGGAATTAATAATCCATCTTTAGTATTAACCACTACGCCAATATTAATATCTTTTTTTAAAATAACTTGATTATTAATCATATCAATAGAACTATTAAAAATTGGAAAATATTCTAATGCCTTTACCACAAACTTTATTATAAATGGTAACAAAGTAATTTTTATATTCTTTTTTTTCATATCTAAATTATATTTTTTTCGAAAATTATCCAAATCAGTCACATCTATTAAATCAAAATGAGTAACGTGTGGAATATTTTTCCAATTGTTAGACAAATTTTTCCCTGATACAATTTGTATTTTAGATAAAGATAGTATTTTATTGCCTTGATTCTGTATACAAGGTTCTTTTAACTTATCATTAAATGTAATATCAGAATGTATAGATTCCGATAAATATTTTTCAATATCTTCCTTAATAATCCTATTTTTAGGACCAGATCCTGTAATACATGACAAATTGATATTTTTTTCTCTAGCTAATTTTCTTATTAAAGGACTAGCATGTACTAATTTATCTAAAGAATCCATCTTATTGTTACATATGAAATTCTTTTCATCCTTATCTAAATTAAATATATAATTTGTACTTTTCTTATTTACATCCATATTATTTTCAATAGATAAATCACTTTTTTCTTGAAAAAACATAATAACTGAACTAGTTTTAACTTTATCACCTACTTTAACTATAATATTACAAACTATTCCATCACATGGTGATGGAACTTCCATCGCAGCTTTATCTCCCTCTACTATAATCAAACTTTCTTCAATTTTTACTATATCACCTACTTTCACTAAAATATCAATTACCTCTACTTCATCTACTCCTATATCAGGTATTTTAATTTCAATTGTCATTTATTTACCTTTGTACTCAAGTATTATTAAACTCATCAATTTTTATATTAAACTTTTTAATTGCATGACGTGCCAACTGAAAATCTATAATTCCAATCTTAGATAATAATGATAATGCAAAAAATATAATGTAACCAACATTAACTTCAAAATGAAATCTTAAATTATCTCTACTATCGGAACAACCAAAACCATCAGTACCTAAAACATGATAAGTTACTGCAGGAATATAACCACGAATTTGATCAGCAAAAATTTTCATATAATCAGTAGCAGCAATTGCAGGAGATGAATTCATAATTTTTTCTACATATGGAATTTTTCTTTTTTGTGTTGGATGTAACATATTCCATCTTACACATTCCTGTCCATCTCTAGCTAATTCAGTAAACGAAGTCACACTATAAATATCTGAAGAAATATCATAGTCTGATCTTAATATTTGACCAGCTTCTCTAACTATAGGTAAAATAGATCCAGAACCTAATAACTGTATATTTCCTTTACCTGCAGTTAAAACTTCTACTTTATATATTCCTTTACAAATACCTTCATTAATACCAGGAATAATATCTGGCATATGATAATTTTCATTAAATGTAGTAATATAATAAAATATATTTTCTTGATTAATTCCATACATGCGATCTAATCCATCATGTAAAATTACTGCAAGTTCATACGAATATGCTGGATTATACGATTTACAATTAGGAATAGTTAACGATTGGACATGACTATGTCCATCTGCATGTTGTAATCCTTCGCCATTTAAAGTAGTACGACCTGCAGTTGCACCAATTAAAAAACCTCTAGCTTGCTGATCAGCAGCTGCCCATAATAAATCACCGATTCTTTGAAAACCAAAAATAGAATAATATATGTAAAAAGGAATCATAGGAAAATTATTAGTACTGTATGAAGTACCTGCAGCTAACCAAGAAGCCCCTGCTCCTAATTCATTAATACCTTCTTGTAAAATTTGTCCTTGTTTATCTTCTTTGTAATAAGCTAATAATTCTTGATCTTGAGGAACATATTTTTGACCTTTAAAACTATAAATTCCAATTTGTCTAAATAAACCTTCCATACCAAATGTTCTAGCTTCATCAGCTATGATTGGTACTATCTTATCTTTAATATCAATATTCTTTAATAAAATGTTTAAAAAACGAACAAAAGCAACTGTAGTTGATATTTTTTTTCTAGATTTATGCAATAAAAACTGAAATTCATTTATATTAGGAATATTTAATTTTTGTGTAAACTTAGATAATCTTGATGGTATATAACCGCCTAATACTTTTCTACAATTATGAAGATATTGATACTCTATAGAATTTTTTTCGAATGTCACATAAGATAATTTTTCGACATCTTCGTCACTTAATGGAATATTAAAACGATTTTTAATATATAACAATGTATTTAAATCTATCTTTTTTATTTGATGAGCTATATTTTTACCTTCTGCTAATTTTCCAATACCATAACCTTTAATAGTATGTGCTAAAATTACAACTGGTTGTTTTTTTATTTCAGTTGCTAATTTTAAAGCAGCATATATTTTTTTAGGATCATGTCCACCACGATTTAATTTCCAAATATCATCATCCGATAAATCTTTTACTAACTCTAATGTCTCTTGATATTTTCCAAAGAAATGTTCTCTAATATATTGACCATCTTTAGATCTAAATGTTTGATAATCACCATCTAAAGTCTCATTCATTAATTGAATTAATCTGCCATTCTTATCTTTTTTAAGTAATCGATCCCAACCATCCCCCCAAATAACTTTTATAACAAACCAACCAGAACCTCTAAAAATACCTTCCAACTCGTTTATTACTTTTCCATTACCTATTACTGGACCATCTAATCGTTGTAAATTACAATTTACAATAAAAACTAAATTGTCTAATTCTTCACGTGATGCTATTGATAAAGCACCTTTAGATTCTGGTTCATCCATTTCACCATCTCCTAAAAAAGCATATACTATCTGATTAGATGTATCTTTTAAACCACGTGCCAACAAATATTTTAAAAATTTAGCTTGATAAATAGAACTAATCGAACCTAATCCCATAGATACTGTAGGAAATTGCCAAAAATTAGGCATTGATTTAGGATGAGGATAAGAAGGTAAACCACAGCCTCCTACTTCTTGACGAAAATTATCTAACTGCTCTTGTTTTAAACGTCCTTCTAAAAATGCTCTAGCATATATACCCGGAGAAATATGACCTTGAAAATACACAAGATCACCTCCATCATTATTATTCATAGCTCTAAAAAAATGATTAAAACATACTTCATAAATAGTTGCTGATGATTGAAAAGAAGAAATATGACCACCTAAATCTAAATTTTTTTTTGAAGCTCTAAGTACAATCATTATAGCATTCCATCTAACCGCAGACCGAATACTTTTTTCTATGTTTAAATCACCTGGATATGTTAATTCATCAACACAATGAATTGAATTCACATAATCACTATTATGATTTTGATACATGTATTGAAATTCACTACTATTTATTGTCAATATTAATTGATCAATTAAAAATTTTGCCCTATTAATACCTTCTTCTTTCACTACCGATTTAATTGATTGTATCCAGTCATATGTTTCAACTGGATCTATATCCTGTCGTATGTTTTTTGACATATTTTTATTCCTATTAATCAAATAATTCAAACAATTAAATATTTTAATACTACAACAATTAAAAAAATATTTATTTCTATTCAATTAATAATTAATAGTTATGTTATAACTATATTTATCAACATAATTATTAATATATTAAATAACATAATTATGTTATAAACAATAAAAATAACTTACTAACTAATTAGTAAAATACTAATACATAAATACAAAGTAAAAATCAATATAATTAAGTGATAAAAACAAAATTCATCACATATAAAAATTAAGTATATATTTTGATTAAATAAATATAATCAATTTCTATTGATATATTTTTAATATAAAATATTAAATTTTTATAAAATTAAACTTAATAATATAATTATACTAACAATAATTAATACATAAAAAATAAATAAATTTAAAAACATAATACATTAAAATATTTAAATATAAACCATCATTAAAATATTTTCTAAATTAAAAAATAAATAGATTTATACCTCTATGTAATAATTTCATACATATTAAAAATGCCATTTTCCTGTTCAGATACTTTGATAAATGTAGTTCTTTTAGTTAATTCTTTTAAATATTCAGCTCCAACATAAGTACAAGCTGAACGTAAACCTCCTAATATATCACATATTGTTGTAGTTACCTGACCTCTAAAGGGTAATTTTACAATCTTACCTTCCGAAGTTCTATATGAAGCAATTTTTCCAATATGTCTTTTCATAGCAGCATGAGAACTCATTCCATAAAAAATCATAGACTTCTTGTTATGTTCATCTAATACCACTCCTTCACTTTCATTATGACCTGCAAGCATTCCACCTAACATAACAAAATCGGCTCCACCACCAAATGCTTTAGCTAAATCACCAGGTACAATACAACCACCATCACTAATAATCCTACCTCCTAATCCATGAGCAGCATCAGAACATTCTATTACTGCTGATAATTGAGGATAACCAATACCTGTTTTAGTTCTTGTAGTACATACTGAACCAGAACCTATTCCTACTTTAACAATATCTGCTCCAGCTAATATTAATTCTTCTACCATTTCTCCAGTAACTACATTGCCAGCACAAATAGTAATATTAGGAAAAGTATCTCGTGCTTTTTTTAAAAAAATTATAAATTCTTCAGAATAACCATTAGCTACATCAATACAAATAAACTTTAAATCATTTGATAATAACAAAATTTTTTTAATTTTATTAAAATCTGCACTAGAAGTTCCTGTAGACACCATCGTATGATTTAACACATCTATCGATGTTGTATTAATGAAGTTTTCCCAATCAATAATTGAGTAATATTTATGTATAGCAGTTAATATACTAAATTTTGATAAAACTTTAACCATACTAAAAGTACCAACAGTATCCATATTAGAAGCTATTACAGGGATTCCTGACCAAATAATACGAGAATGTTTAAAAAAAAATTTTCTATTTAATTTTACCTGAGATCTACTTCTTAATAACGATCGCTTAGGACGTATTAATACATCTTTAAAACTTAACTTCATATCTTCATCAATACGCATTACATTTAATTCCAATAATTCTACGATATATTTAAAATAACACTAATTTTGTTATTAAAGATTTTTAAATATTAAAAAAAATCTATTAATATATAATTAATTTCATATAATGAACAATTTCATAATATCTAATTCAATCAATACATTATTTTAATAATATTAATGTCATCTTAATTAAGATGATTATTAATCATAAAAGATTATTTCAAGAATAAATATAGTTAAATTTTATTTAAAAAATCTAATATTGCATATTTTCTGTATAAATATACAATAAAATTATTCTTTAAAATAAACAATAAAAATATGTAAAAATATACAATTAAATATTCGATAACATAAATTATTTAAAATATCAAAATGATGACTTTATTTTTTTTGTACAAATAAATATTTGTATTTTACAAAATAACAAGCAACTATAATTATTATTTATTAGTTTTTATAAAACTCATTATCTTTATAAAAAATATTTATGTTATAAAAAAAATAATTTTATATCTATAAATACATTATTACAAAAATAACCTTAAACTTATCACTTTCTCATAATTAATTATAATAATTAAAAAAATTAACATTTAAATAAATAATAATCATTATATAATCGTGTGAATATAAATATTATAGATAATATTTATATTGTAATAGCATGATAAAAATCAAAAAATCCACTAAAAAACACATATCATAATCAGATAATAACCATTGTTATAATTATAATTTATATAATATCTCCTACAATTTAATAAATTTTTTATATATAGAAACATAAATTACATATTTTATATAACTAAAAAAATAAAAGAAATAAAATCACTAAAAAAAAATAATTAAACTTTAATATGAAATTTTTCATGAATAGATTTAAACATACGAATATGATTTAATAAATCTTCATCACTAAAAGACAAATTCTTAATAGGAAAACAAAAAAATATAGAAATTACTTCATGTTTAAATTCATTGATCATTAACAAAAACAACACAAAAGATTCACGTATATATTCTTGTTTAGGATCCTTTTGTGCATAACTTCTTAAATGTATACCTTGTCTTAAGTAATCCATGACTGATAAATGATCTTGCCAAAAAGAATCCAACGTTGAAATTAACAATAATTGTTTAAATTTATACATATTTTTTTGATTAACTAACTTCTCTTTACTATAGAAATAAATTTTAATCTCATCAATAATCATTTGTTGTAACAAATTTTTATCTTTTTTAGCATATTTGTGTAAAGAACTAAATACCTTTAAATTTAAATTAAAATCTTTTTCTAAACATTTCTGTAAATTACAATAATTCCATTGTTTATTTATATTATGAAATACTAAATAAGTATTTATAATGTCATAAAAAACATCATATAAAAAACTCAGAATAATTTGATTAACATAATTTTTATTATCTATTAATTCATTTCGATGATGATAAATAACTCGTCGTTGCTCATTAACAACATTATCATATTCTAATAATTGTTTTCTAATATTAAAATTTCTATTTTCTATTTTTTTTTGAGCTCTAGATATTGCTTTAGTAATCCAATTATGTTCTATACACTCTCCAGATTTCATACCTAATTTTTTCATAATATTTAATACTTTATTAGATATAAATATTCTCATTAAAGAATCTTGCATAGATAAATAAAAACGTGAAGAACCGCAATCTCCTTGACGACCAGACCTACCTCGTAATTGATTATCTATACGTCTAGATTCATGTCTTTCAGTACCAATAATATGCAAACCTCCAGATTTTAAAACCATATTATGATTCTTTAACCAATCATTTTTCATTTTTAATATTATATTATCTGTATATAAATGTTGTTTATCTAAACCAATAAAATTTATACTACCTCCTAATACAATGTCCGTACCTCTTCCAGCCATATTAGTTGCTATTGTTATAGAACCTGGTTTACCAGCTTCGGCAATAATATCAGCTTCTCTTAAATGATGTTTGGCATTTAATACATTATGTTTAATATGTAATCGATTTAATTTTGTAGAAATTAACTCTGATTTTTCAATAGATGTAGTTCCTACCAGAACTGGCTGATTTCTACCAATACATTTTTGTATATCACGTATTATAGCATTAAATTTATCTTCTTCAGTGAGATACAACAAATCCGATAAATCATTACGAATCATCGGAGCATTAGTAGGTATAACAATAGTATCTAAATTATAGATATCACGAAATTCAAACGATTCAGTTATAGCTGTACCTGTCATACCAGATAATTTATGATATAATCGAAAATAATTTTGAAAAGTAATAGAAGCTAATGTTTTATTTTCATGTTGAATAGATACATTTTCTTTAGCTTCTATAGCTTGATGTAAACCATCAGACCATCGTTTACCTTGAACAATTCTTCCAGTATGTTCATCTACAATTAT
Source organism: Buchnera aphidicola (Eriosoma harunire) (assembly GCA_049942765.1). Taxonomy (GTDB): domain Bacteria; phylum Pseudomonadota; class Gammaproteobacteria; order Enterobacterales; family Enterobacteriaceae; genus Buchnera_D; species Buchnera_D aphidicola_D. The sequence continues at coordinate 409,017 of CP188086.1, forward strand.
AATTTCATTATTTTTTACAATATAATCAATATTTTTTATAAATAACGTATGTGCTCTTAATGCAGCGTTAACATAATGTATTAAAATAATATTATTATACGAATATAATAACAATCGTTCAGTTATAATTTTTTCTGCAAGCAAAAATTCCTCTACTTTTATAAAACCTCGCTCAGTTAAATAAACTTGACGAGATTTTTCATCAACAACAAAATCCCCCACTCCTTGAAAATAATCTGAATCATCTTGATTTTGCTTAATTAACGTAGGAACAATTTTATTGATTTTAATATAAAGATCAACATTTGATTTTACAGGTCCTGAAATTATTAAAGGAGTTCGAGCCTCATCTATTAAAATTGAATCTACTTCATCTACTAAAGCATAGTATAAACTACGTTGTACTCGATTATGATTATTAAATAGCATGTTATCACGCAAATAATCAAATCCATATTCATTATTAGTGCCATAAGTAACATCTGAACAATATGCTAATTTTTTATCATTGACAGACATACCAGATAAATTTAAACCCACTGACAACCCTAAAAAATTAAATAATGGAGCATTCTTATCAGCATCTCTTTTAGCTAAATAATCATTCATAGTAACTACATGTACACCATATCCTTGCAAAGCATTTAAATAAATAGGTAACGTGGAAGTTAATGTTTTACCTTCACCAGTTTTCATTTCTGCAATACAATTATTATTTAATACAATACCTCCTATTAACTGAACATCAAAATGTCGCATTCCTAAAATTCTTTTACTAGCTTCCCTAACTGTAGCAAATGCTTCAGGTAACAACGTTTCTAACATGACACCATTTTTAATAGAATTACGAAATGTTTTTGTTTTTTGCTGCAAGGCAACATCCGATAATACAGAAAATTCAGATTCAATAGAATTAATAATATCTACTGTATTTTGTATTCGATTTAATATTCGTTGATTTCTATTTCCAAATATTTTAGTTAGTAATTTACTCAACATAACACTTTTTCTCATAATTACTATATATCTGACTATTAAACGTCATTTTCACTAGTTTTAAATATAAATTTCATTATATTTAATAACATATGTTGTACTTAAATATTTAATTTTTATTGAATTTAAATTTCAATTTATATTAAAAAACAAAAAATATAAAATATATAAAATTTTTATTACTAGAATAAATATGATATTACATAAATATAATAAGATCATAAAAAAAATAACTAACAAAAACAAAAATCATTATGTATCTCCGAACTATTTTTTATTATTAAATAAACAATATCTACTAAAAATATTTATATATATAAAAAATTTATTATTATGTTTACAACATAAAATTATAAATAATTAATATAAATTAAATAATTAAATTTATAAAAATTAAGATCAATAATATTATTCAAAATAACTGAATATAAAAAATCAAAAAACATATCAATAATTATTTATCTCAAATAATAGTAATTGTTCTTAAAATAAATAAATCAAAAAATATATTTATATATTATCTAATTCTAAAAATAATAAAAAATAGTTTAACTAAATAACATCTATAAAAAACATCATAAACATGATAAACATCATTTTTACTACATTATTAATTTTTTAAAATTTTTATTTTATCTTTTAATTCTTCTAAACAATAAATGGAATTAAATATTTTAATTAAAGCTTGTATTACAGTATTAATCATATTATTTGATATACTTGTTCCATAAAAAATACGACCAAAACATTCTATTTCAATATCAACCTGTGAAGAAGTATTTGAATTTATTCCATTCGAATTCAAATTAAATTTTTTTAATTTAATAGGATATTTTATAATATGATTTAAAGTTGAATAGACAGCATCAATTGGATTGGTATATAACTTAAATGATTTATTGATAATTTTATTTCCACACATTAAAGAAATACTACCTTGAGAACATTTATCAAAATCAGATGTAATACTAATATTTTTTAAAACAAAATTTTCTCTTTCTATATTATATATTTTAGAAAATGCTAATATTTCCAATTCATAATCAAATATTTGACCTTTTTGATCTGCTAAATTTAAAAATGAATTATATAATGTATCTATATCATAATCATCATTACCATAACCCATACCAAACATACAATTTCTAATAGCAGCACGTCCTGATCTTGATGTTAAATTTAAAGAAACTTGTTTTAACCCAACGCTTTCAGGAAAAATAATTTCATAATTACTTCTATGTTTTAATACACCATCTTGATGAATACCAGAAGAATGAGAAAAAGCATTACTACCTACAATTGCTTTATTCATTGCAATAGATATTTTACAAATTTCACTCACTAATCGACTATTAGAATATATTTCTTTGATTTTAACATCCGTATACATTTTTAATAAATCTGATCTAGTATTAATAGCCATTACCACTTCTTCTAAAGCAGCATTACCAGCTCGTTCACCAATACCATTAACAGTACATTCAATTTGACGAGCTCCAGATTGAACCCCACTAATAGAATTTGCTACAGCCATACCTAAATCATCATGACAATGTACTGAAATAACTGCATCATCAATATTTGATACTTTCGAAATCAATAATTTTATTATTTTTCCAAATTCTTCAGGAATGGTATATCCAACTGTATCTGGTATATTAATTGTAGTAGCTCCAGCTTTAATCACTTTTTCAATAATCCAACACAAATTATCAATGGAAGTTCTTCCAGCATCTTCACAAGAAAATTCAACATCATCAGTATATTTACAAGCACGTTGAACAGATTTAACAGCCATATCTATAATTTCTTCAAAACTTTTATTTAATTTATGTTCAATATGTAATCTAGATGTACCTAAAAATAAATGAATTCTGAATTTCTCAGCAAATGACATAGACTCTGCAGCAACATCTATATCTTTATTTATACAACGAGCTAAACCACATATCCGACTATTTCTTATTACTCTAGATATTTCTTTTACAGATTTAAAATCCCCAGGAGAAGATACAGGAAAACCAACTTCAATTATATCAACACCTAATTTTTCTAAAGATAATGCTATAGTTAGCTTTTCTTTTACTGTCAAACTAGATCGTAATGATTGTTCACCATCCCTCAATGTTGTATCAAAAATTATAATTCTTTCTTTCATATTTACCCTATTTTAATTCTATAAATTTATAAAATACAACATTAATATATTATTCTGTATTAAAATATTTAATAACAATAATTAATTAAAACATTACAATATTCTAATTTTACTTATTTTACACTACAAATAATTTAATAAAAACTAAATAATAAGTGTATTTTTTATTGTAAACAATGTAACCATCATATAAAACCAATGAACAATGTACACTACAAAAAAATTAAGTTTATAATTAAAATATCTACTATTATAGTTAATAACCAATAGACTACAATAAAAAAAATTCTCACTAAATTCAAATTTTTAAAATATTTCAGAGATTCAGTACAAAATACTAAATCTCTAAAAATACATAAAAATCATATATAATATAATATACAACATACATAATATAGAATATTTATAACAATATGTTTATATAACAGATAATATAACACATGATAAAATCATAAAAATAATATTGAAAACCATATAATACATTCAATATATATTAATATATTTATGATTACACAATCATAGACAACAAAAAACCAAACATTTATTTTTATCTTTTTAATTAATTTAAAATATATATTAATTAAATTGATAAATTTATAACAATAAATTTATGTTCGAATAAAAAAACTAGGTATAGATTTTTCATAATGTTCTATATCACTCTTACGTTTCATAGTTAAATCAATACTATCTAATCCATGTAATAAACAAAATTTATGAAACTCAGAAATGAAAAATGTATATTCTTTGTTATCAATCTTTAATTTATTATGTAATAAATTAATATTACATTTAATACCAATATGTTGTGTTACTATTGAAAATATAGTATTAATTTCTGATTCTGTTAAAGTAATGAGTAACAAATGATTATTAAAACTATTATTATAAAATATATCAGCGAAACTAATAGCTATAATAACTTTAAATCCATAATCTTTTAACGACCATACTGCATGTTCTCTAGAAGAACCACAACCAAAATTATCACGAACTAATAAAATTGTAGCATTTTTATAACATTCATTATTTAAAATAAAATTTTTATTAATTTTTTTACTACAACCATTTAAAAATCTCCAATTATAAAATAAATGTTTACCAAAATCTTCTTTAGTAATTTTCTGTAAAAATTGTTTAGGAATAATTACGTCAGTATCAATATTAGACATATCTAATGGTACTACAATACCATTATGTTCTTTAAACTTATCCATAATATTAATTATTCTCTTTTTAATTTAATTTGTCTGACATCAATAAATTTTCCAGAAATTGCTGCAGCAGCTGCCATGGAAGGACTAACTAAATGTGTTAAACCACCTCTACCTTGTCGACCTTCAAAATTTCTATTACTTGTTGATGCACATCGCTCTCCAGAATTTAATTTATCATCATTCATCCCTAAACACATAGAACAACCAGGTAATCTCCATTCAAAACCAGCATGTATAAAAATTTTATCCAACCCTTCCATTTCAGCTTGTTGTTTTACGTTCTGTGATCCTGGTACTACTATAGCTTGTACTGTAGAATGTACACGTTGATCAACAACTATAGAAGCAGCTAATCTTAAATCTTCTATTCTAGAATTGGTACAAGAACCTATAAAAACCTTATCAACTTTTATATCAATTAATTTCATACCAGGTTGTAATTTCATATACTCAATAGCATATTTTGCAGATTCCCTATCTGCTCCGTTAGCAAACATATCTAATGTTGGTATTCCTTCGCTAATAGAACAAACCTGTCCGGGATTAATCCCCCATGTTACTTGAGGCTCTATATTACTAATATCTATCACAATCGATTTATCATAATAAGCATCCACATCAGAATATAAAGTTTTCCAAAATGTTATAGCTTTATACCAATTATCACCTTTAGGTGCAAAATCTTTACATTTTAAATAATTATAGGTGATTTGATCAGGGGCTATGAGAGCAGATTTTGCACCCATTTCAATTGCCATATTACATATAGTCATTCGTTCCTCCATACTAAATCGATCAATTACAGAACCCATAAATTCAACTACATACCCTGTTCCATAAGCAATACCTAATTTTCCTATAACATATAAAATAACATCTTTTGCTGTAATACCCACACCTATCGTCCCTATTAATTGAATCTTCATAGTATTAAAACGTCCTTGTTTTAATGTTTGTGTAGCAAATACATGTTCTACTTCAGATGTTCCAATACCAAATGATAAAGCTCCAAATGCCCCATGAGTAGATGTATGAGAATCTCCACAAACAATAGTCATACCTGGTAATGTTAAACCTAATTCAGGTCCTATTACATGAACAATACCTTGTTTAGAACTATTTAAATCATACAAAGTAATATTAAAGTCATTACAATTATTAATTAATGCTTCCATTTGTAATTTAGCCTGCACACCTGAAGCATCTATTGATGAACTAACAGTAGATACATTATGATCCATAGTAGCAATAGTTTTATTACATTGACGAATAATTCTATTTTTTTTTCTTAATCCAGAAAATGCTTGAGGAGAAGTAACTTCATGAATAAAATGCAAATCAATATACAATAAAGGAGATTCAATTTTATTATCATATACTATATGTTGATCATATATTTTTTGATATAAAGTTTTTCCCATAATTAATCCCTATTTTTTAAATAAAAAGCTATCCTACTGCCCATTTCTTGAGTAGTTACATAATCATGATTACCCAATAATAAATCAAATGTCTTATATCCATCTGATAATGTTGTATTTACAGACCATTCAATATCATCAGCAATAGAAAATAACTGAAAACTATACCTAAACAACATAGCAATAGATAAAATTAAAGCAATTGGATTAGCAATATTTTTTCCAGCAATATCTGGAGCGGAACCACCTGCTGGTTCATACAAACCAAAATTACTACTATTTAAACTAGCAGATGGTAACATACCAATCGAACCAGTTAACATTGCACATTCATCAGATAAAATATCTCCAAATAAATTTGAAGTTAAAATAACATCAAATAATTGAGGATTTTTTATAATTTGCATACAAGCATTATCTATATATAAATGCGATAAAACGATATCAGGATATTCTTTCGATATACGATTCACTACTTGACGCCATAAAATTGAAGTTTCTAATACATTAGATTTATCAACTGATACCAGTTTTTTTTTTCGATTTTGTGCTAACATAAAAGCCATTCTAGCAATCTGCTCTATCTCATGTATATAATATACAGCTGTATCAAACGCATACTCACCTATATTATTTATTTTCCTACCTTTAGGTTGACCAAAATATATTCCACTCGTCAGTTCTCTAACACAAAGGATGTCAAAACCTTGATTAGAAATATCAGAACGAAGAGGTGATAAAAAAGATAATTTTTTATGTAATTTAGCAGGTCGTAAATTAGAAAATAAATTAAAATGTTTTCTTAATGGTAATAAAGCTGCTCTTTCAGGCTGTTCATTATAAGGGATATTACTCCATTTAGGACCACCAACAGAACCAAATAAAATAGCATTAGATACACTACACCCCTTTACAGTATGTAAAGGTAAAGCTGTTCCAAATTTATCAATCGCAATACCACCTATATCATATTCCTTAGTGTATATATTTAATAAATATTTTTTTTTAATTACATCTAAAATTTTATATCCTTCATCCATAATTTCAGGACCGATTCCATCACCAGGTAACACTGCAATTCTATAATGCTGATTCATAGATATACCTTATAAAATACTATTATTTATAAAATTATTAATAAAAAAAGAATCATGCTATACAGTTTATAAATAACATATAATTTTTATTCAAAAAAAAACATATAGCTAATATAATAAAACTATACATGCTATGTTAGAACAAACAACATGAATAATTTGATAAAATCAATATCTTAATAAATTTATTAACATAATCAATATTCATATTAATCATGTAATTAATGAGGTAAAGGAAAGCAATGTGGATATCTTACATATAACAAATACAAACCATGAGCCTTAGCTGTTACATTAAAAGACGATCGATTTCTACTTTTTAACAATGTATCCATCCATAACACACTTTTTTTTTTAAACCTACAGAAATTAATGCGCCTACTATATTTCGAACCATATGATATAAAAAAGCATTTGCTTCTATATCTATAATGACAAAAACCTGTTTTTTAATTACTTTTAATCTCCTTATATAACGTATAGCTGTACTAGATTGACAACCTGTTGATCTAAAAGCACTAAAATCATGTTCTCCTAATAAATATTGACCACTTAAATGCATTCTATATACATCTAAATCATACCAAATATGATTTACATAATTCATAAACATTGATGGACGAACAGAATTGTTATAAATAACATATCTATATGTACGTGATATAGCACTATATCTAGCATGAAAAAACATAGGAACCTTTACAATCCAACGAACAACAATATCTTCTGGTAAATAAGAATTAATTCCTAATAACCAGGATCTTTCTTTCCTCTCAGAAGATGTTTCAAAATGTACAACTTGACCAAAACTATGAACACCAGCATCAGTTCTACCTGAACAAAAAACACATACTGGATGATTAGCAACTAACGAAATAGCTTTTTCCAATTCTTCCTGTACGCTGATGATATCCTTTTGTTTTTGCCATCCGCTGTAATAAAAACCATTATATTCAATACATAATGCAAACTTAATATTAACATCCATAAATGTAACAATCCAATACAAAAGTTTTTCCTAAAAAACAAAATATTTTCATAAAAAATAAAATATTATATGATGTGAATACAATACACTAATTTATTAATAATAAATAAAATAAAAAATAAATAAATTATTATCCATTTAATACAAAGAAATTCTATTGACAAATAAATATTAATATATAATTTAAACGTAATATTGAAATATATAATGAACACCAAAAAAAAATAATTAATAATTTATTATTTTTACAACAATAAAAATTAATAAATTATTATAACAATATAATATATTTCTCTTCATCAAAATTAAACAATGTTCAATATCATTAATTTTATATTTCACTAAATCATTTTAAACTTATACAATATATTATTAACAACAACTGAAGAATAAATTTCATCGTGAAAAATATTTTTCAATAAAATTTTATTATATAGGTAATGAATATGAAAAAAACGGAAAATATGCAACGTTCATCATTAAGTATGTTATCAATTGCTGGAGTGACACCTTATCAAGAACAAAAACATGAAATATACATGAACCAAAAACAAATCACACATTTTAAAAAAATATTAACAGCATGGAAAAATCAATTAAAAAATGAAGTATATCGAAGTATTTCCTATATGAAAGATGAAGCTACTAATTTTCCAGATCCAATTGATAGAGCTACTCAAGAAGAAGAATTTAGTTTAGAACTACGAAACAGAGATCGAGAAAGAAAATTAATCAAACAAATAGAAAATACTTTAAAAAAACTTAACAACAATAATTTTGGATATTGTGAATCCTGTAATGTTGAAATTGGAATTAAAAGATTAGAAGCTCGACCAACTGCAAATTTATGTATAGATTGCAAAACATTAGAAGAAATTAGAAAAAAACAAATGTCTGGTTAAAACCTATATACTGATCAATAACATTACATGAATAAATATATGTTATTGATCACTACACTTACTGAATATAAATACTATATTTTTTATTTTTATATCTAAAAAAGTTATCTATAAATGAAACTTAATTAATGTATAATATACAACATAATTAATAATGTACATCTTAAACACCGTACAAGCAATTCTAATCTAAAAAAAAAAATAATAAAACATTAAAAATAAATCAAAATCATAAATCAAAAAAAATATAACAATTATGATAACAACATCACATTAATTACTACAAAAATAAATGATTAATACAATTCCTTTTGTAATATATGCTATGTTATATATAAAAAATCGTTAACCTATAAAAATAACATACACTCACTATAAATATAGTTAACAACATTTATATTTGTATGATGAACAACATTCTAATCAATATAACAAATAATTAATCTAAATGAATATAATTAATATTACAAAATTTCACCTTAAAAAAAATAAAATTAGCAAAAATGCTATTAAAGTGTTGCATAGATTAAAAAAAACTGGATATCAAGCTTATTTAGTTGGTGGAAGTATAAGAGATTTACTATTAGAAAAAAAACCAAAAGATTTTGATATTACTACTAATGCAACTCCGGAGGAATTAAGAAAAATTTTTAGAAATTGCAGATTAGTTGGAAAAAGATTCAGAATTGCACATGTTATGTTTAGATCAGAATTTATCGAAGTATCTACTTTTAGAGGTCCTCAAAAAAATTTTTCAAAGCAACATAATCAAAAAAGAACTAAAAATAGTAATAACGGAATGTTGCTTTCAGATAACATATTTGGAAATATAGAAGAAGATGCACATAGAAGAGATATTACAATAAATGCTCTATATTATGATATACACAACCACTGTATTCGAGATTATGTTAAAGGTATGATAGATCTAAACAAAAAAATTATTCGATTAATAGGTGATCCAGAAACTAGATATCGAGAAGATCCTATTAGGATATTACGAGTAATTCGATTCTCTGTACAACTTAACATGAAAATTTCACAAAAAACAGCAGAACCTATTTCTAGGTTAGCTCAATTATTAAAAAATATACCATCCGCTAGGTTATTTAACGAAATTATTAAATTATTAAATACAGGTAAAATATACCATATTTATAAAAAAATAAAACAATTTAATCTATTTCAATCTTTATCTTTATTTTCCACTTTGACATTAAGTACAAAAAATAAACGATTAATTAAATTTATGAGTATAAAAATACTTAAACAAATTGATATAAATATAAAAAAAAATATATACAATAATCCTACTCCAGAGTTTTTTTTATCAGCTATTTTATGGTATTTACTTATGGCAATAACTAATAATTTTCAAACAGAAAAAAAAATAGAAAAACACGAAGCATTTTTATTATCCGTTAATAATGTTTTATCAGAATGTAACACATTACTATCATTACCTAAACAAACAATAATAACTATTAAAGAAATATGGAAATATCAACTAAACATAGATCAAATTCTTAAAAATAAAACTATTAAAAAACCAAATTTAACAATATTAAATAATACATATCAATTATTATTACTACGAGCAGAAACAGAACAAAATATAAAGTTATATGATATAGCTCAATATTTAATTCATTACAATAAAACACTATAAATAATAGTAAAAATTTATCTATATATAATTTTTTATAAAAAATATTTTTATCAAATTTATATTTTGATATAATCAAAATTTATCGATAACATTATTAAAAAAAATAACTATACTTATCATTCATGCTAAGACATAAATCTTAATCACTACTATATCAAACATACTATTTTATATATCTACAGTACTATATATATCTTCACATATTTTTAACTTTGATTAAACAACATTATTCAGTAAATACCACTTTTCCTATATAAGGTAAATGGCGATAACGTTGAGCATAGTCTATACCATAACCAACCATAAATCCATCTGGTATAGAAAAACCTACGTAATCAGCCACAATAGTAACCTCTCGATGCTGAGGTTTATCTAACAAAGTACATACAGATAACGACTTAGGTTCTCGAACCTGTAATATTTTTAGTACTTTTTTTAAAGTTAAACCTGAATCAATTATATCTTCTACCACTAACACATGCTTATTATAAATACTGGCATCTACATCTTTCAAAATTTTTATATCTCTACAAGAGACTATATCAATGCCATAACTAGAAATAGTCATAAAATCCACTTCATGCGTTATTTTTATTGCTCTACATAAGTCAGCAATAAAAATAAAAGAACCTCTTAATAATCCAATTAACAAAATTTTGCTATTAGCATTTTTATAATTTCTAGTAATCTCTTTACCTAATTCATTAATTCGTTCATGTAAAACAATTTCAGGAATAATAACTTTAATTATATGTTTCATAAACATTAAATAATAAGAAGTAATATAAAAAAAAATAAATATAAAACTATTTTACTTGATTTTTATTCCTCAAACAAAGACAAAATATGAAAATTAATAGATCAATATTTAAACTAAATACTTTAAACATATATAATGATATTAGATATAAAAATCTATATATCACATCTATAATGTATCATATATCAATACAAACTTTTAAATTATTAATATGTACTAATGAATAAAATTACACAATTTCATTCTTATAAATATATAAATATACATGTTACATACATCTTAAACATACATCATAATTATTAATAAAACCACATATGAAATGAAGTAAAATCACAAGATCTATGTTAAAATTTTTAATTAACTAAAAATATATAACTACTCATAATTTAATTAATACAAAAATATTTAACGATATTATGTAAATTTACATAATAAATATTTATTATAACTAATATTAACAATAATTAATACAACAACTATTTTTTTTAAAATCACCATAACTTCTATTATGTTTTAAATGCACAAAAAAATAAGAATTTAATATATAAATTTTTTCAATATAAATTTAAGAGAAATAGTAAACTATGCAAATATTAAAATTTGGCGGAACTTCATTAGAAAATGCAAAAAAATTTTTACTTGTATCTAAAATAATTAGAAATAAAAACCATAATGACCAAACTGCAATTGTACTTTCAGCACCCGCTACAATTACTAATCATTTAATAGATATTATAAAAACTGCAATACACCAACAAGATATAAATCCAAAAATTAATACCATAAAAAACATCTATACAACAATTAATACTGAAATAAACAATTATCAAAATAATTTTGATTATCAAAATACCTATAATATAATCGAAAAACAATGCTCCAATCTTAAAAAGATTTTGTATAGTGTGAAATTAATAAAACAATGCCCAAAACATATTTATGCTTTTCTTATTTCTAGAGGAGAAATTTTTTCAATAGAAATAATGAAATCTATATTACAAGCACAACAATATAACGTAACATTAATTAATCCTACAGAAACACTCATTTCTACAGGAGATATATTAAATTCTACTATAGATATAGTAGAATCAACTAAAAATATTCAAAAAATAAAAATTCCATCTAATCATATAATTTTAATGCCTGGTTTTATTGCCGGAAACAAAAAAAAAGAACTAGTAGTATTAGGAAGAAATGGTTCTGATTATTCTGCTGCTATACTAGCAGCTTGTTTCAACGCTAAAAAATTAGAAATATGGACAGACGTAGATGGATTATATACTTGTGATCCAAGAATCATATCTAATGCTCATCTTATAAAAATTATTTCATACCAAGAAGCTTTAGAACTATCATACTTAGGAGCTACTGTATTACACCCAAAAACTATTTTACCAATTATGAATTTTAATATCCCATGTCACATCAAAAACACAAACAATATTCATTGTATTGGTACTGTTATTAATAATACCCATGATACCACTAATAAATTAAATAATATCATTACAACAATTAAAAGTATTACATATATAAATAATATAGTTATGATTACTATAATACGTCAAAACAATAAAATTTATTTTTCAATATTAAAAAAAATCCTATATGCTCTAGAGCATCACAATGTGTGGATAATATCAATTATACAATCAATAGAATCAAATTTAAATTTTTTCATTCAAGAAGATAAATTATCTAAAACAATAGAAATTGTTACACAAAAATTAAAATCATCAATTAGCGATAATATTAATCAAATAGTCAAAATAACAAAAAATCTATCGATGATATCTATTATTGGAAAAAAAATTACCACTCATCACAATATTTTATCTACAATCATATCCGTACTAGAAAAAAATAATGTAAACATTGTTTCCAATACACAAAGTACATCTCAAAATTCCCTTTCTATTATCATCAACAATGAATACACTATCAGTAGTATACTAGCTATACATCAAAAATTATTCGGAAATAAAAAGATAGCTGAAATATTTTTGTTAGGAGTTGGAGGAGTAGGAAAACATTTATTAAAACAAATTCATTATCAGAAACATTATTTAGCTAAAAAAAATATACACTTAAAAATCTGTGGAATTGCAAATTCTAAACAAGTATTAAAAAATTTAAATGGAATTGATCTTAATACCTGGAAAATTAACCTTAATTCATCTAATACTAAATTTAATTTTGAAAACATAAAAAAATCTCTTAAACACCATTATACAGAAAATCCAGTTATTATTGATTGTACATCTAGCCGATCTATAGCTAAACAATACATACAATTTCTATCTTCAGGATTTCATATTGTTACTTCTAATAAAAAAGCCAATACTCATCGTTATGATTATTATCAAAAAATAAGAAATACAGCATTGCAATATAAAAAAAAATTTTTATATGAAACAAATGTAGGCGCTGGATTGCCAGTTATAGAAAACTTAAAAAATCTATTAAATTCAGGCGATCAATTACAATATTTTAGAGGTATTCTATCTGGTTCATTATCATTTATTTTTGGAGAATTAGAAAATGATACTTCATTTTCTCAAGCTACTCAAAAAGCGCAAACACTTGGTTTTACTGAACCTGATCCAAGAGATGATTTATCCGGTATTGATGTAGCAAGAAAGCTTCTTATTTTAGCGCGTGAGTCAGGCTATGAAATAGAATTACAAGACATTAAAATAGAATCAATTTTACCATCTTACTTTAATGCCATAAAAGATATACCCACAGCTATATCTGAACTAACTCAATTAGATTCAATGTTTTCAAATAAAATGAAATTAGCTAAAAAATCAGGAAAGGTTATACGATATATCGGTATGATAAATTCATCTGGTGAATGTCAAGTTAAAATAGAAGAAGTTGATCAAAATGACCCATTATATACTATAAAAAATGGAGAAAATGCGTTAGCATTTTACAGCAAATATTATCAACCTATACCACTAGTATTGAGAGGTTATGGAGCTGGTAATAATGTTACAGCTGCTGGAATTTTTGCTGATCTACTTCGAACTTTATCCTAAAAATTCAGGAATAATACTTATGATTAAAATCTATGCTCCTGCTTCAATTGGAAATGTTGGAGTAGGATTTGATGTATTAGGTGCAGCAATTAAACCTATAACTGGATCTTTATTAGGTGATACCATCAGTATATCAGAATCAAATCAATTTAATATAATTAATGCAGGAACATTCAAACATCAATTACCTAAAGATATAAAAAAAAATATTATTTGGAATTGCTGGAAATACTTTTGTAAAAAAATAAAAAAAAATGTTCCTGTTTCTATCATTTTAGAAAAAAATATGCCGATAGGATCAGGACTAGGATCTAGCGCTTGTTCTATTGTTGCTACATTAGTAGCGTTAAACATGTTCTTTTCAAATCCTCTATCAAAAATAGAATTACTCAAAATCATGGGTAAACTAGAAGGACAAATATCAGGAAGTATACACTATGACAATGTAGCACCCTGTTACTTAGGTGGTTTACAATTAATTTGTCAACAATCTCAAATTATTAATCAAGCACTACCATATTTTAAACATTGGTTGTGGATTATAGCTTGGCCTGGAACTAATATATCAACCAAAGAATCACGATCTATATTACCTAAAACATACACGAGAGAAATTTGCATTCAACATAGTAGAAATTTATCAATATTCATACATGCGTTACATACTAAGCAAGAACAATTAGCAGCTGATGCTATGCAAGATATTATCGCAGAACCATATAGAATAAAATTATTACCCAATTTATTAAAAATTAAAACTACAGTTAAAAACATTGGTGCGCTAGGATGTGGTATTTCAGGATCAGGTCCTAGTTTCTTTTCTGTCAGTAACAATTTACATACTTCTACAATAATTGCTAATTATTTATCAAATAATTACATACAAAATAATGATGGATTTGTACACATTTGTCAATTAGATGAAAAAGGTACAAGGTCTATAGGATAATCTATGAAGCTATATAACTTAAAAAATAAACACGAACAAGTAACATTTTCTCAAGCTATTAAATTAGGTTTAGGAGAACAACAGGGGTTATTTTTTCCTACAACAATACCTTTAATCGAACCTAGCACAATATCAAAAATGTTACTTATGGATTTCATTCCTAGAAGTTGTAAAATACTATCTATGTTTATTGGAGACGAAATTTCAAAAACTATATTAGAAAAATCTATTCATCGTGCTTTTTCTTGCTCCATACCAAAAATAAGTCATATAACAAATAATATTGCTTGTTTTGAATTATTTCATGGACCTACATTAGCTTTTAAAGATTTTGGAGCTCGTTTTATGGCTCAAATTTTATCCTTTTTAAACCCTAAGAATGAATTAATCACTATTTTAACTGCAACATCAGGTGATACTGGTGCTGCTGTTGCACACGCATTTTATAAAATGAAAAATGTAAGAGTAATTATTCTCTACCCCAACGGGAAAATTAGCAAATATCAAGAGAAACTATTCTGTACTTTAGGAGAAAATATAACTACAATAGCTATTAATGGAAGTTTTGACGAATGTCAAACATTAGTCAAACAAGCATTTAATGATACTGAATTAAAACAAAAAACTGGATTAAATTCAGCTAATTCTATTAATATAAGCAGATTACTTGCTCAAATATGTTATTATTTTGAAGCTTTTTCATTACTTTCAGAAAAACAACAAAAAAATCTTATCATTTCTATTCCATGTGGTAATTTTGGAAATTTAACAGCTGGATTATTAGCTAAATCCATAGGATTACCTATAAAATCATTTATAGCAGCAACTAACAAAAATGATACAGTTCCAAGATTTTTAAAAACCGGAAAATGGGAACCACGTGATACAATATCAACATTGTCTAACGCTATGGATATTAGTCAACCTAATAATTGGCCTAGAGTCGAAGAACTATGTAAAATAAATAATTGGAATTTAAAAAATTTAGGATTCGGAAGTGTTTCAGATTTAGATACTATTGATACATTAAAAACATTAAACAACTTAGGATATATCTCTGAACCACATGCTGCAGTAGCTTACAAAATATTAAAAGAAAAAATCCATCACAATGAATTTGGATTATTTTTAGGAACCGCTCATCCAGCAAAATTTAAACAATCAGTAGAAAATATTTTAAATAAAAAAATTTCATTACCTGAATCAATAAAAAATAGAATACATTTACCGTTATTATCTTATTACATGAAACCTGATTTCAAAAAAATAAGACAATTTTTACTAAAAAAATAATTACTATATCAACATATAGAGAGGTAATCTGTATTATCCTCTCTATAAAATATAAAATATTTTTTAAAAAACACATCTATACATGAAATAAAAAATGTAAAATATCTCCATCTTGAACAATATATTTTTTACCTTCCATACGTATTTTTCCAGCAGATTTAACTCCATATTCACCTTTATAAAAAATAAAATCGTCATATTTCATGACCTTGACCCGAATAAAACCACGAGAAAAATCACTATGTATAACATTAGCAGCGGAAACAGCAGTGCTACCATTTTTTATTGTCCAAGCACGTACTTCTTGCACTCCAACGGTAAAAAAAGTATATAAATTCAATAAACCATAACTAGCAAATATTATTTTTGTAATAATAGATTTACTACCAGAAAAATCCAATTTATCATTTAATACTATATTGCTATTTCTTATATTTTTTAACTCGTTATCAGCATCAATAGCGATTACAACCGCCTGTTCTAATTTAGCTACTTCTTGAACTTGATTTAAAAAATCATTATCTTCTTTTGAAGAATTAATATTAGCTATATAAAGCATAGGTTTAATAGTCAATAATCTTAAACAATTAATAATTTTTTGTTCTTCTGCAGTCATATGCATAGTTCTTAACATATGACATTCCGATAAATGTTCTAAACAACGATTTAATAAATTAAGTTCTAAAATACTAGTCGCACTCTTATTTGTTTTATATTTATTTTTTATTTTATCCATAAATTTCTTACAAACAGTAATATCTGCAAGAATTAACTCTAAGTTAATAACTTCAATATCATTAATAGGGTTCGTTATACCATTAACATGAACCACTACATCGCTTTTAAAACAACGAACTACATGTAAAAGTGCATCAGTATCTTTAATATTTGATAAAAATTGATTACCTAACCCTTCTCCTTTTGAAGCACCTTGTACTAATCCAGCAATATCAACTAACTCAATATAGTTAGCAACAATCTTTTTAGGTAAAACTATTTTTGCTATATTATTTAAACGATTATCTATAATAGGAACACTACTAATGTTGGGTTTAATAGTACAAAAAGGGTAATTAGCAATTAAAATATTGGTTTTAGTCAATGCATTAAACAACGTGGATTTTCCAACATTAGGTAATCCTACTATCCCACATTTTAAATTCATATATTTTATTACCCAAATGTCACATCAAAATTACTTAATATATATAAAATACATATATTAATTCTAATATAATACTTATAATTATTTATTAAAACAAATCAAACTTAATACCAAAAACCACACTAACCCTTTTTAAAAAACATCTTCCTAGAATTGATCATATTATTAATAGATGTATTTATAATTCCACAATCATATTCAGATGGTTGTGATAAAACATAATTAGATATCTGACATAATTGATCAGGACGTCCAATACCGATACGAAACCTATAGAAATTGATTTTACCAGAAAAATAAGAAATAATATTTTTTAATCCTTTATGACCACCGTTTCCATATCCAAATTTTTTCTTTATGATTCCAGGACTTAAATCTAAATCATCATGTACTATTAACATTTGTTCTAAACTAATATTATAAAATGATGACATTAAAAAAACAGATTTACCATTAATATTCATAAAAATATTGGGTATTAATAATCTGATCATCTGATTATCTATATAAATTATAGAAGTATAACCTAAAAATTTTTTTTCTTCAAAAAACTCTTGTTTATAATATTTTGCTAACGCATATACATACCATGAACCAATATTATGACGTGTCCGATGATATCTTAAATAAGGATTAGCTAAACCCACAATCATTTTTATTGTTTTCAAAATAACTTCTCAAGAATCTTTATACGAAAACTTATAAATGATAATACCATTACGATACCATCTATTTAAAAGTAAAAATATGTATTATGAACGATTAATAATCTTAATATAACGATTCTCAGCTTCATCCCAGTTGACTACATTCCAGAAAGACTTTACATATTCTAAACGATTATTTTTATATTTTAAATAATATGAATGTTCCCAAACATCTAAACATAAGATAGGATATCCAGATAATCCCACTACCTCATCTCCCATTAAAGGGTTGTCTTGATTAGCAGTAGATACAATGCTTAAATTATTATTATGATATAATAACCATACCCAACCTGAACCAAACCTAGATAAAGCTACTGATTCAAATTTCCTTTTAAACTGAAGAAAATCACCAAATTTTTGTTCTAAAGCATCTTTTAATAACCCAGTTAACTTAGTACCTATTTTTAATCCATTCCAAAATAAAGAATGATTAACATGACCACCTATATTGTTTCGTAATGTTTCTCGAGAATCTTCAGGTATATCCATTAATCGTGTAATTAATATATCTGCTCTAACATTAGGAAAATTCATAGCCTGTAATATATTATTAGCATTATTAATATAAGTTTGATGATGTTTACTATGATGTATACTCATAGTTAAAGAGTCAAAATATGGTTCTAAAGCATCATACTCATATTTTAATTCTGGTAAACTATAACTCATAATCACACTCCTATTATTACATATGTTAACACAAATTAAATTAAAATATTGAATAAACAATATCACAAGATATATAAAATAAATCTTTAGATTGTTGCAATGTATACAACATTAAAAAATAATGAACATTCCATAATTCATAAATAATTAAGTTGCTGCAATAAATATAAATAAAAAAATAAAAATTAATAGTATTCAATTAAGATAAAAAAATTAAAAATACAATAAAAATTTAACAACAAAAAGATAACACATAATTTAAAAAAAAATAATTCCAATATCATAAAAAAAAATAAAAAATTTCCAAATTATAACCAATTAACATATTAATTTATAAAAAAAATATTGATACAGTTAATATTGTAAATAATTCAGAAAAAATATAAAGATATTTACAATTTAAATATATAAATTCAACACTTTTATATTGTTATTTTTTTTACAATATGTTAATTTTTTTACAATTGTACATCAATACCATACTTTTATATTTAAAAATTAAAATATCAAAAATAAAAAAACTGATCATTATATCTATATTTATCTACATATAATAGATAATAAAATATTTCTTGAAAAAAAATATTAATAAATATAAAACTCTTAAATAAACATATTTATTAAAAAATACATTTAAACAAAAATTATTAAATAATGAAATATATTTTCCAAATAATATTAATTGTAATTAAAAAAAAATAAAAACATACATATAAATAAAAACAATAACCTTCAACTATATATTACTATATAAAAATCATATAGTATTTTTTAAAAAATTTTAATACTATTTTTATTAAGTAACTGTTAATTAAATTATTTAATATTACAAAAATATAAAAAATAAGATTAACTATATAGTCTAATACTACATCCAATATACATATGATATCATAAAATGTACTATATATTACATCTAAAAAAATATATCAATAATAAAAATATACATTTTGAGCATGTTTAACATTTATTTCGGTTAATTTTATAAAATTAATCAATTTTAACCAATGAGCTACTAATGTCTAAAATTAATACTAAAAATACATTAAATAATCGATTTCGCAATTTTTATCCAGTTGTAGTAGATGTAGAAACAGCTGGATTTAATGCACAAACAGATGCAATACTAGAAATTGCTATTGTAACATTAACTATGGATAATAAAGGATGGATTAAAAAAGAATCTTTATTACATTTTCATATTATACCATTTCATGGATCATCTATTAAACCTGAAGCATTAGCATTCAATAAAATTGATCCATTTAATCCACTCAGATTAGCAATTAGCGAAAAAGAAGCATTTCATAATATATGTCAATTAGTAGAAAAGGGGATAGCAGAAGAAAAATGTAAAAAAGCAATTCTTGTAGCACATAATGCAATGTTTGACTATAATTTCATTATGGCTGCCATGAATAGAGTTGGTATTCATAATCACCCATTTCATCCATTTGTAACCTTTGATACCGCATCACTAAGTGGTCTAGTAGTAGGACAAACAGTATTAGCTAAAGCATGCAAAGCTGTAGGTTTAGTATTTGATATTAATCAAGCACATTCAGCTTTATATGACACTTTACAAACAGCAAATCTATTTTGCGAATTAGTAAATAAATGGAAACAATTAGGTGGATGGCCTCCAAAAGAAAAACACCACTCTTATGGAAATAACTATTCTACCTTTTAACTAACCTATTACTAGTCATAGGTTAGTTAAAACAAAAAATCATGTGATTGAATTAAAACTTTATTAACTAAAATACATAGATAATACAAAATAATAGTGATATATTTAATTTATTTTTACTTTACTAATTACTTGTTCTAATTCACCAGTATTTAATAATTCTAATATGATATTACAACCACCAATTAATTCACCATTGACCCATAACTGTGGAAATGTAGGCCAATTAGCATATTTTGGCAATGCTTGTCTAATATCTTGATGTTCCAAAACATCAATATAAGCAAAACGTTTATTAATACTAGTCAATGCTTGAACAGCTTGAGCAGAAAAACCACATTTAGGTACATCTGGTGATCCTTTCATATATAATAAAATAGAATTTTCTTCTATCTGTTTTTTAATTTTTAAATTAATATCCATTATTTCTATTTGTTCTCTGATCTATATTTGTTTTAAAAATAATTTTTAACATAAATTAAATAGTTTTTTAATATATTAATATTTTAATATTAAATATTTATAAAATATTATTTATATATAAAAATCAATACCATATTAATAGACTATTATTTTATAATATAAACTATAAAAATTTTTAAAAATACAATTTTGAAATAAATGTTATTATATAACAACAAAGAATAAATTTATATATGAAATATAAATTCAAATTAAATTATTTATAGTAGTAATATAAACAAAAAAATGCTATATTGTTAATAAATATTTTTTATTTAATGTAAAATTATCCTTTAGGGGCTGATCTTGGATTTGACAGAATTATTTAACACTTATAGTGCATGTCGAGGTTCGGTTGCCTCGTTAAAAACCGATAAAAAAATAGTTGCAAAACAAGAAAATTACGCTTTAGCAGCTTAAAAAACTGCAATAGCCCTTCTTTTCTATCCTCTCTTACATAATAGAAAAAACAGAAGGTCATAATCAAGAGATTATGTATAAATATATACTTAATAATTTATACATAAAAAAAATTAAGTTATATTTTTTACTATGTGTCTATACTAATAAAAAATGAAATAAAAAAATAGACTAAACATGTAGCACTGAAGTAATAAAAATTTTGGACGCGGGTTCGAATCCCGCCAGCTCCAAAATATATTCATAATAATGACACATTATATGATATATACATATATTATTTAATATTTAAAATAAAATAATAAAAATATTTATTATTCAAAAAAAAATTTTTCAACAAAAAATTTTTAATAATTTAATTAACAAATTTAATGTTGTTTATAAAAATCAATTAATACCACTTTTAAACCAATTTAACTTAGCACTTAATATATCAAAATAACTATATTTCTTAGGATGTATTAATTTAATAAAATTTACACTACGACGAATTAATACTACATCTTCAACCGCAATAGAAAAAATATTTTGACTATCACAACTCATCTTTAATTGATTAGATACATTCAAAAATTTTAATCGAATAACACTATCATTACTAATAACTAATGGTCTAGCTGATAAAGTATGAGGGAACATGGGTACTAACACTATAGCATTTAAAGATGACGATAAAATTGGTCCACCAGCTGACAATGAATATCCAGTTGAACCTGTAGGAGTAGAAATAATCAAACCATCTGATCTTTGTGCAAATGCTAATTTATCATCAATATATACTTCAAATTCTATCATATGAGCAACTTTTTCTGAATGTAATACTACTTCATTAATAGCTATTGCTATCTTATTAGCAGAAACTTTTGTTAATACTTCAACTTCTAATATAAATCTGTTTTCTAAAACATATAATCCTGATAATATGTTACCTAATTCCTGAAACAAAGTTTTAAGATTTAAATCTGTTAAAAATCCTAAATTACCTCTATTAATTCCAATAATTTTTGTTTGATAAGCAGATAATACACGAGCAGCTCCTAACATATTACCATCCCCACCTACAACAATAGCTAAATCACATAACTGACCAATCTCAGACAACGAAGCAATTATAGGATTATTTAACATTAAATCATGAGCTATTTTATCTTCAATGATTACTGTATAACCAAGATCTAACAACCAATCATACAGTATTTTATGTGTAATAAATGCACTAGCATCACGTGGACGACCTATTATACCTATACAAAAAAAAATTTTTTTCATTTTATTCAAATACTCTAACTAAAAATGTATAATAATAAAAATTTTTTGAATCTTAATAGAATACTGATACAAACTACATATTACAACATAGGAAATCAATTATGATCATTAAATCAACAATAACACATGACAACAATATAGAAAATAATCAAAAAAATACTACCAATAAAACAGCATCTTATAATTCAAAATCAATACATCAACCAAATATTACAGATAATACCAAACCAATAAATCAACACAATGTTACAAATGAACAAAAACCAATAAATCAACACAATGTTACAGATGAACAAAAACCAATAAATCAACACAATGTTACAAATGAACAAAAACCAATAAATCAACACAATGTTACAGATGAACAAAAACCAATAAATCAACACAATGTTACAGATGAACAAAAACCAATAAATCAACACAATGTTACAGATGAACAAAAACCAATAAATCAACACAATGTTACAGATAAACAAAAACCAATAAATCAACAAAAAATTATCAATAATTCGATTGTAAACAATAAAAATTGTATTAACAATACACATCAAACAATATCAAATTTATCAAAAGAAACACATAAAATAAAACAGGAAATAACATTAATACATAAAGAAATATACAATATTAAATTAAACACTCAAGCAACAATAGAAAACCTAAAAAAAAAATCTATTCATGATATTGATCATATCAAAAACAACAAAATAAAAATATTTATAACAAAACTAATTCCAATTATTGATAAAATCAATGTTTTAGTCGACAACGAAGCACTAAAAAATAATACAATTCACAAAGGATTAATATTAACCTCACAATGCTTAATGAACAATATGCACAAATATGGATTAAAATCTGAAGGTCAAAATGAACAACTATTTGATCCAAAACTACATACAACAAAATCTATCTATGATAGAAAATCAAAAACACCTAGATATATAAAAAAAATAGAAAAACAAGGCTATATTTTAAATAATGATATAATAAGAAAAGCTACGGTTACGCTTAAAGATGAATAATGCTAATTATTATAGCAAAATAAAAATTATATATCATACATTTATATGATAATAAAAAATAACAATTGATCTTTATCAATAAAAAATCAAATATTAATTACACATATCTTTAAAATATTCATAGATAAAATCTATACTTAAAATTATTTTATACCTATTAATTATTATGATGATGTTATTAACCAATTAATAGGATTCCAATTATTTTTAACTAATATTTGATTAGTTTTTGAAAAATGTCTGCATCCTATAAAACCTCGATAAGCAGATAATGGGGATGGATGCGGAGCTGTTAGTATATAATGTTTGTTAATATCAATTAAATATTTCATAGAAACAGCAGATCTACCCCATAATAAAAAAACAATACCTACATGATAACGATTAATACATTGAATTATCTGGTTTGTAAAAATTTTCCAACCTATATGTTCATGCGATCTAGGTTTTCCATGTTCCACTGTTAAAATTGTATTTAATAAAAATACACCTTGCTTAGCCCAATTCTCTAAAGATCCATGTTTATTAACATATGGCAGAGATAAATCATCATACACCTCTTTATAGATATTTACTAAAGAAGGTGGAATTTGGATACCTTTATGTACGGAAAAAGCTAAACCATTAGCTTGATTTACTTGATGATAAGGATCTTGACCTAAGATAACAACTTTTATTATATGAAATGGAGTCAAAGAAAAAGCACGAAAAATCTCTGATTGTTTTGGATAAATTATCTTATACTTTCTTTCATTTAAAATAAAATATGTTATGTTACGCCAACACTTAATTCGTCTAAACAAATAATTCCAATTAATATTTTTATTTATAATCAATAAATATTCTCATATTTGCAAATAAAAAACACTGTTATATACAATATATGATATAAATTATAATACAAAAAAATAAAATTATATAGCAGTATAGATTGTTTACTTCAATTTATACAGAATAAAGAAAAAAATTAAATTTTAAAAATTACTATAATTTATACATATTGTTTGACAATATTGTTGTATAATAAAAAAAATATTTACAGGATAAAAAATATGACTTTAATTAATCAACAAGCACCAAATTTTATTGCGCCTGCCGTGTTACCAAATGGTGAAATCATTGATACCTATAATTTTAAGGACCATGTACATTCAGGATGTATTTTATTTTTTTGGCCTCTTGATTTCACTTTCGTATGTCCCACTGAAATTATAGCATTTGATCAATCATACAAAGAATTTAAAAAAAGAAATATAGAAATAATAGGTATATCAATAGATTCAGTATTTGTACATAATCAATGGAGAAACACTCCTATCCATAAAGGTGGAATAGGTAAAATACAATTTACTATGATTTCAGATTTAAAAAAAGAAATTCAAAAATTATATGATGTAGAACATCGTGATTTAGGTGTATCTTTAAGAGCAACATTTATCATTAATCAAAACAAAATAATCAAACATCAATCAGTTAATGACTTATCAATTGGAAGAAATATAGCAGAACTAATAAGAATCGTTGACGCTATCCAATTTAATGAAAAACATGGAGAAGTATGTCCAGCTAACTGGAAACAAGGTGATCCCGGTTTAGAAGCTAACGAATTAGGTATTCAAAATTACTTAAAACAACATATAATCCATAAATAATAAATAAATAAAACAAGTCCATAATAATCTATATAAACAATCAAATTGAAACAATCATAAAATAACAATAATTTATGTTATGAGATATATATAAAACTTCTATTGGTGTCTACACAGTAGACACCAAAATTCAATAAACACTCATCAAGTTTAATTAAATAAAATTATCGTCATTAATACTATTACTAAATTCATCATTATAACTATCAACAATACTATCTTTTTCTAATTCATGTACATTGAAATTCTCATCATCATCAGAAATAAACTTATGTTGTGTATTTAAATATTCATCATAATACAAATCATTGTTATCTAATGCACAAACATCCTCATAATGATGCTTAGAAACAGATGCATCGTCGTTAGAAGACATTAAAATTTCTTCTTCAGGTTGTTTATTTTTAAACAAATTCATTAACATATTACCTACTACCATACCGCTTGCAACTCCTACTGCTGTTTGTAAAGCATTACTTAAAAAACTATATCCTGAACTTAACGCAGATGAATTACGAGTAGAAAAACTATTATTATCTGATAAAACAGCACCACTAGAAGGAACAGTGTTATTCGAACAACTATTTGATAAGTTAGTCGTTTTATTAGACTGAACATCATCATTATTTTTACTCATATTAGGTAAAAAATCACTTTTTGATACTTCTGAACGTAACTTATTTTTATACGACAATACTTGTTTTTCTAAGTCTAATATTTTATTATTTAATTTCTTTAATACAGTATCCTGAATTAAAATTGTTTGCACCATGTAATATGGTGCATGACACTGCTTATCAATACGTGATTGAATTAACTTTTCAGCAGTTATATTTCTTCCTTGTGATTTTTTTTCTACGACATCTAATTTATGAAATAAATTTTCTATTAATTGTTCTTCAATAATTTTCACAATAAGTCCTTACATAAGAATCAACAATATTATTATTATATTAACAATAATTAATAACACAAATTATATTCTTTAACTCTAAAACAATCTCAATATACTTAATCATTATTCAATGTAAAACTAATCACCCCCTATTAACCAAATAATCAAAAATCAAATTTTAATAATTCAATTATTTCGTATCTAACTAAGTTTAATTATTGAATACCCATCAAACTTAATAAGAAATTTTATCATTATTGAATATTATGCTATTTTGCTGTACAATAATCATATTTAATTAATGAAACCTAAATTTTTTAAAACTACAAATGCATTAAAAATATTTTTTGTTAATCTACATTAATATCAACTATTAATAAATATTGATAAAGTAACTATATATTAATAAAAATATAAAATTGTATATTTGTAAAAAATATCTTAAGCAAATAAACAATTTAATATAAATACCGATCTATAATAAAAAATTATATTGAAATCTCCTTTCATCTTATCTTGAACATTTTAATAACAATGTGATAACATTAATTATTTATATATCATTGATAATATTTAATTTTTAATTAGTATAGATATTACCTCTATAAATTATTTTCTATATAAATTATATATTTCCAATGATTTTAAATTAAAAATACAATAAATACTTAAATTTAAATCCTAAAAAAAAGAGATTGTAACTCTATGAAGGACCTACCACAAGACATTTTACAGGTCGACATTGAAAAAGAGTTAAAAAGCTCTTATTTAGATTATGCAATGTCAGTCATAATTGGTCGTGCTTTACCTGATGTGCGCGATGGATTAAAACCAGTTCATCGAAGAATACTATTTGCAATGCATGTTTTAAATAATACATGGAATAAACCTTACAAAAAATCAGCTAGAATTGTAGGTGATGTTATTGGTAAATATCATCCACATGGAGACATTGCTGTATATGAAGCTATAGTTAGAATGGCACAATCATTTTCTTTAAGATATATGTTAATCGATGGACAAGGCAATTTTGGATCAGTAGACGGTGATACTGCAGCAGCTATGAGATACACTGAAATTAGAATGTCAAAAATATCTCATGAGTTATTAAACGACCTAGGAAAAAATACAGTTAACTTTGTCCCAAATTATGATGAAACAGAATATATACCTAATGTTTTACCTACAAAAATTCCAAACCTATTAATTAATGGATCATCAGGAATTGCTGTAGGAATGGCTACAAATATACCGCCTCACAATTTAAATGAAGTTGTTAACGGATGTCTCGCATATATTGATAATAATCACATTACAGTCAAACAATTACTAAAATATATTCCTGGTCCTGACTTTCCTACCTCTGGTATAATTCATGGTCGCTCTGGCATTGAACAAGCCTATGAAACTGGAAAAGGGAAAATTTATATTAGAGCAAGACACAAAATAGAAATTAATCAAAAAACAAAAAAAATATCCATTGTTATATATGAAATTCCTTATCAAGTAAATAAAGCTAAATTAATTGAAAAAATTTCTGAACTAATCAAAGACAAAAGAATTGAAGGTATAAGTTTTATTAGAGATGAATCAGACAAAGAGGGGATGCGTATTGTTATAGAAATTAAAAAAGAGTTTATTGCTGAAATAATATTAAATCAACTATATCTATTAAGTCCAATGCAAATATCTTTTGGAATAAATATGGTAGCATTATATCATGGTCAACCAAAAACTTTATCCTTAATACAAATTATTAAATATTTTATTCATCATCGTCAAGAAATAATAACTAGAAGAAGTATTTTTGAATTAAAAAAATATAAGGAAAAAGTACATATATTAGATGGTTTAATAATTGCATTACATAATATTGATTATATAATTAACGTTATTAAATCCGCATACACTCCTAAAGAAGCTAAAGAAAAATTTTTATTAAAATCTTGGAACATTAATGACAAACAATCCGATTATATTGATCAAAACATAAATCAACATAATAATATTAATAAAAATCATCTCCATACTAAAAATAAACAATATTTTTTAACTGAAAAACAAATACAAGCTATTCTAGAATTACGATTAAACAAACTAACTAATTTAGAACACCAAAAAATTGTTGAAGAACAACAATCATTAATAAAACGAATGAAGAATTTAAAAGATATCCTACATAACTCTAATTACATGATGGATATTATTAGATCTGAACTCATTGATATAAAAAATAATTTTGGAGATCCTCGAAAAACAGAAATTAGAAATAATACTACAGAAATCAATATAGAAGATATCATTAATCAAGAAGATGTAGTAATTACTTTATCACATACTGGTTATGTTAAATATCAACCATTGTCTGATTATGAAGCTCAAAAAAGAGGAGGTAAAGGTAAAATAGCAGCAAAAACTAAAGAACAAGACTTTATAGAAATATTAACAGTTACAAATACTCATGATACAATATTATGTTTTTCAAGTAAAGGTATGCTATATCAATTAAAAGTATATCAATTGCCTGAATCTAGTCGTCATGCACGAGGTAGACCTATTATTAATTTACTTCCATTAACTGCAAATGAAAGAATCACTGCAATTTTACCTATACAAAAATATAAAAATAATAATATAAATATTATTATGGCTACTGCATATGGAATTGTAAAAAAAATGTGTTTAACTGAATTTAAACGTCCTAGAAATAAAGGTATAATTGCAATTAATTTGAAATTCAATGATGAATTAATTGGAATTGCATTAACTAATGGAAACAATAATATAATGTTATTTACAAATTCAGGAAAAACTGTACATTTTTGTGAAAAATCCGTTCGAACTATGGGAAGAAACGCTTCAGGAGTTAAAGGTATTAAAATTAAAAAAGAGGATAAAGTAGTATCATTAATCGTACCTAAAATTAATAATGATATACTAATAGTAACTAATAAAGGATATGGAAAGAGAATGAACATATCTGAATTTTCTATAAAATCTAGAGCTACTAAAGGTATTATAGCTATAAAACATACCAAAAAAAACGGAAATGTTATTGCAGCTATTCAAGTAATTGAACACGATCAAATTATGATGATTACCAATGCTGGAAAATTAGTACGCACTAGAGTATCAGAAATTGGGATTTTAAAAAGAAATACACAAGGAGTTATTTTAATTAGAACATCAAAAAAAGAAACAGTTGTAGCTGTACAAAGAATAAGAGAAAACTTTAATTATCATTAAACATAATAAATTACATGAAAAATTAAATTATCAATTCAATACAACCTAAATCACAAAATTTAACATTTAAAAAATTATATATATAATATATAAAAATTAATTATTTTTATAATATAAAAAATAATGTATTGATGATTGTAAATATAATAAATATTGTTTACAGTACGTAATTCAAAAATATATATATATAGAAATTCACAATCAATTAATCAATTTATTAATGAATATATTTCATCATACATTAATTCAAAAAATAACATACAATTTAATACAATTGATCTAGTATTATTTCTACTAAACATTATTAATTACAAAAAAAATGTGCATTTCTTTTTAATAAAAATTAACTACGCATATAAATAGGAATACACTATATGGACAAAAATTTATTCGTTATTAAAAGGAATAATAAACCAGAAATACTTAATTTAGATAAAATTCACAAAGTATTAAATTGGGCAGCCAATGGACTTAATAACGTATCTGTATCACAAGTAGAACTAAAATCTAGAATCCAATTCTATAATGGTATTAGTACAATTAATATTCATGAAACAATTATTAAAGCAGCTGCTGATTTAATATCTCATACGTCTCCTGATTATCAATATATGGCAGCTAGACTAGCAATTTTTCATCTAAGAAAAAAAGCTTTCAACCAATTTAAACCACCTACATTATATCAGCATGTTAAAAAAATGGTTAATATAGGAAAATATGACGAAAAATTACTTAACTACTATAACGAAGAAGAATTTAATATTATGAATTCTTTTGTAGATCACTGTCGAGATATGAATTTCTCTTATGCTGCTGTTAAACAATTAGAAGGAAAATATTTAATACAAAATAGAATTACTGGAAAAATATATGAAAGTGCACAATTTCTTTATATTCTAATTTCTGCTTGCTTGTTTTATCAATATCCAAAACATAATAGAATGTACTATGTTCAACAATTTTATAATGCTATTTCTACATTCAAAATTTCATTACCTACTCCTATTATGTCAGGTGTTCGTACTCCTACTAGACAATTTAGCTCCTGTGTATTAATTGAATGTTCCGATAGCCTAAATTCTATCAATGCTACAACTAATACAATAATAAAATATGTATCTCAAAGAGCAGGTATTGGCATTAATGCAGGACAAATACGTGCATTAGGTAGTCCTATTAGAGGAGGAGAAGCATTTCATACAGGATGCATACCATTTTATAAATTATTTCAAAGTGCTGTTAAATCATGTTCACAAGGTGGAGTTAGAGGTGGAGCAGCAACTCTATTCTACCCTATTTGGCATTTAGAAATAGAAAGTTTATTAGTATTAAAAAATAATCGTGGAATAGAAGATAATAGAGTACGACATTTAGATTATACTGTTCAACTCAATAAACTCATGTATCAAAGAATGTTATTAGGAACATATATTACATTATTTAGTCCATCAGATGTATTAGATTTATACGAAGCTTTCTTTACCAATCAAATAAAATTTAATAAATTATATCATCAATATGAAAACAATCCTAAAATTAGACAAAAAAAAATTAAAGCTATCGATTTATTTTCATTAATGCTGCAAGAACGAACATCTACTGGTCGTATTTATATTCAAAATGTAGATCATTGCAATACACATAGTGCATTTAATCCAAATTTAGCACCAATTAAACAATCGAATTTATGTTTGGAAGTTACATTACCAACTAAACCATTAAATGATATACACGACCCAAATGGAGAAATCGCTTTATGTACATTATCAGCTATTAATTTAGGTAGTATCAATAATTTACAAGATATAGCGGAATTATCTAATCTTATGGTACGAGCTCTAGATTCAGTTTTAGACTATCAAAAATATCCTATTTTAGCAGCTGAACAATCAGCTTTAAACCGTCGTTCTTTAGGTATTGGAGTAATAAATTTTGCTTACTATCTAGCAAAAAACAATGTAAAATACTCTGACGGCAGTGCTAACCAATTAACACATCAAACTTTTGAAGCACTACAATATTATCTCTTACTGGCATCTTGTCAGCTAGCAAAAGAAAAGGGAAGGTGTTCATTATTCAATCAAACTAATTATTATAAAGGTATATTGCCCATCGATACTTATAAAAAAGAAATTGATAATATATGCAATGAACCATTACATCTTGATTGGGAAATTTTAAGAGAAAAAATTAAAAAATATGGATTAAGAAATTCAACATTAACTGCTTTAATGCCTTCTGAAACATCTTCACAAATATCCAATGCTACTAATGGTATTGAACCTCCAAGAGGTTTTATTAGTATAAAATCATCTAAAGATGGAATCTTAAAACAAGTAGTTCCAGAATATATCACATTGAAAACAAAATATGAACTATTATGGGATTTACCTAATAATAATGGATATCTTGAACTAGTAGGTATTATGCAAAAATTTATTGATCAATCTATATCTGCTAATACTAATTATGACCCAAAAAAATTTTTAAACAACAAAATTCCTATGAAACACTTAATTCAAGATTTATTAACTGCTTATAAACTAGGATTAAAAACACTTTATTATCAAAATACACGTGATGGAGCCAATGACACAGATTATTATTCTATGAATAATTCTAGTTTAATAACAGAAAACACTTGTAATAGTGGAGCATGTAATATATAAATATATTACTTTTTATAATTAAAAATTCTTCCTTTTGATATATTTTATACAAAAATTTATTAGGATAATAACAATGGCATACAGCACCTTTTCAAAATATAAAAATAATCAATTAATAGAACCTATGTTTTTTGGTCAATCAGTCAATATAACTAGATTTGATCAACAAAAATACTTAATTTTTGAACAATTAATTGAAAAACAACTATCGTTTTTTTGGAGACCTGAAGAAATAGATCTATCTAAAGATAGAATCGATTTTAAAAAATTACCAAAACATGAAAAACATATTTTTTTAAGTAATTTAAAATATCAAACATTGTTAGATTCTATACAAGGTAGAAGCCCAAGCATCGCACTATTACCAATCATATCTATCCCAGAATTAGAAACATGGGTAGAAACATGGTCTTTTTCAGAAACTATACACTCAAGATCATATACACACATCATTAGAAATATCATCAATCAACCATCATTAATATTTGATGATATTATTAATAATAAATCTATTAATAATAGAGCACAGGATATTTCAAAATATTATGATAATTTAATTGAAATGGTAAGTTACTGGCACTTGTTAGGAGAAGGTAAACATCATATTAATCAAAAAAAAATCAATATAACATTGAACAATCTTAAAAAAAAACTATATTTATGTTTAATTAGTGTTAATGCATTAGAAGCTATTCGATTTTATGTAAGTTTTGCATGTTCTTTTGCCTTTGCCGAAAGACAATTAATGGAAGGTAATGCAAAAATTATCAAATTAATTGCACGTGATGAATCATTACATTTAACAGGTACTCAACATATAATTAATATTTTAAAAAATCCAAATAATAACGAAAACATGTCTAATATAGCGAATTCACTAACACTAGAATCAACTAATTTATTTATGACCGTAGCTGAACAAGAAAAAACATGGGCTCAATACTTGTTTAAACATGGATCTATACTAGGATTAAACGAAGAAATAATTGTTCAATACATTGAATATATTACTAATATAAGAATGAAAGCCATAGGTCTTAAACCCATATTTGTTCACAGATCCAATCCTATCCCATGGATTAATCATTGGTTAACATCAGATACAATCCAAGTTGCACCTCAAGAAACAGAAATAACTTCCTATTTAGTAGGACAAATTGATTCTTCCCTTAATCATGAAGACTTTGAAAAATTTGAATTATAATAAAACATACTCTATACAAATTATAGGATACAAAAAAACAATAATTACTCACTATAATAATCAAGATGCATTACAAATAATATTAGAAAATAACAAAATTACAATCAACTCTCAATGTCGATATGGTTATTGTGGATCATGTCGAATACAACTTATCTATGGAAGCGTAGTTTATCTACATACAATGCCAATAGCATATGCTCACCCAAAAGAAATTTTTCCATGTTGTTGCTACATAACGAGTGATGTTACTTTATTAGTTTAAATATATTAAATAGTGAATACAATTTTTTTTAACATAATAAATAATTTTAAAAAAAATATTAAATAACAAAAAATCTATAAAACATTTAATCAATGTTCAATCAATTAGCTTGTATCACTGTTGCTGCAATTGTATAGATTATATCTTCTACTGAAGCACCTCTAGATAAATCATTAATTGGTTTGTACATACCTTGCAAAATAGGTCCTACACAAGAAATATTCGATTCACGTTGTACAGCCTTATAAATCGCATTACCAGAGTTAAGATCAGGGAAAATAAAAACAGTTGCCTGTCCATCAATTTCAGAAGTAGGAGCTTTTAACCGAGATACATCCACCATCATAGCAGCATCATACTGTAATGGACCATCTATTATCAACTCCGGTCGTTTTTTTTTCACAATGATAGAAGCTTGTCTAACCTTATCTACCATAGGACCAGCACCAGAACTACCTGTTGAATATGAAATCATAGCAATTTTTGGTTCAATACCAAATAAAATTGCTGATTCTGCTGATTGAATAGCTATTTGAGATAATTGATCACAGTTAGGATCAATATTTATAGCACAATCAGCATACACACATACTCTATTAGGAAATAACATAAAAAAAGCAGAAGATACTAACGAATAATCTCTGTCAGTTTTAATCAATTGTAAACTAGGTCGAATACATTCAGCCGTAGTTGTAATTACACCTGCAACTAAACCATGTACATCACCTTTTTCTAACATCAAAGTGCCTAAAACAATATTATTCTTAATTTCTTTTATAGCTGATACATAATTCATTCCTTTATGTTTTCTCAATTCTACCAAACGATTAATATAATTTTTTCTAATATCATCAGGTTGAATTATATGAATATTATCTCCTAACTTAATATCATGTTGTAATGCTATTTTAAAAATTCTATTAGAATTACCTAATAGAATACAATCAGCTATATTATGAACACCACAAAAAACTGCCGCTTTAATTATTCTAATATCCTCTCCTTCTGGTAGAACAATCTTTCTACATATCGATTGTTGAGCACTATAACGTAACTGATATTTGAAATCTATGGGTAACACATTATTTTTTTTATATGTCATCCATTGTAATGAATGAATCCAAGTAGTATCAAAACATGGTACAACCATACTATTTAAATACTTTAAAATATCTAAATTAATTTTAATATTTTTAATATGAATTCGCCGTAAACATGTTAAAACAAAAAAAATAGATTTATCTGTAACAATACTATTACAATCAATTAATATTAATTTCTTTAAAAAATTATGTTGTGTTAATGAACATAAATCTGTATTAGTTACAATCAACATGCTAATTTTATTCATTAACTCTTCAATTTTAAATGTACTAAACAATAATTGTATTCGATTAAATGGTATTATTAAAAATACACCTGTATATAATTTCTTTAAAATTTCTATACAACTTATCTGATCAAAAAATATAACAGATCTGATGTTACTCACTTCTCTCTTGCAAGTATGCATTAACTGCATATTAAAAATATTACAATGGTTTATTATATATGAAACTGGAATATACAATAAATCAATTATAAGAGGAACTATAGCTACAACATGTAATCCACTACCATTCATAAACCATGATATATCATTTTGATGATATTTACATTGATAATATTGATTTAATAAATCTAAATTTAAACAATCTTGTTTATCTAATATATTTTTATTAAATTTATTTAAAATAACTCCTGAAAAATTTAATATTTTATTGATTCCATAAATCCTTTTAATAACATTAATTTTTTTTCTTAAAGAACAATATTTATAATTATTTAATGAAATAACTAACAAAATTTCAGCTTTAATGTTATTAGCAATATCATAATTTATTTTCTTACACAAATCATTATCAAAATCATTTTTTAATCCAGTAACTAATATAATATCAGATACATCCAATTTACTTTTATATATTTCAAATACATAATCCATGACCGAATTATAATTTTCAACAATTAAATCAATATCTATGTTATATTGAACATATCTAACATTATTTAATTTATTTAACTTGATTAATTCAAGTACATTATCAACATAACCATCATTAATCATAAAGTTAGTTAACAATTGTAAAATTGTAACTCTACGATTATTCTGGGCTAGAGATTGTATCAAACCTAAAACAACAACTTGAAACCCAATTTGATTCCCTACAGGTAATAACATAATTGTACGTACAGACACGTTAATATTCTCTCTTAAATTAAATTATCTAATAAATATATTAATTGTTATTAATACACTTTATCACCTCTTGTGCGATAAATAACTCTTCATTTGTAGGAATAACTAAAATAGGAATACTATTCCTATCATTAATAAAATTATAATTTTTATTTATTAAGGATATATTTTTACTATTATCAATAGTTATTTGACCAAACAATGAAATACTATCTAAACTCAACTGTCTTACTAAAGATGAATGTTCACCAATGCCACCTGTAAAAATAATAGCATCTAATCTACCTTTCATTAAAGAAAAATATGAAGAAATGTATTTTTTTATACGATAACAAAAAACTTGTATTGCCTGTTGAGCTTGTATATTTACATCAAATTGAGCTTCAACATTACGAAAATCACTACTAATTCCACTTAATCCTAATAATCCAGATTTAGATATTAAAATATGATTAATATCTTTCATCGACATTTTTAATGTTTCATGTAAGAAAAAAATAATAGAAGGATCAATATCCCCACTACGAGAACCCATTACTAAACCTTCTAATGGACTTAAACCCATAGATGTGTCTATACAAACTCCATTATAAATAGCTGAAATAGAAGCTCCATTACCTAAATGACAACTAATAATATTTAACTGTTGAATCGATTTTTTTAGAATACCTGATGTAACAGTCATAATATAATTATGACTAATACCATGTGCACCATATCGTCTAATACCATATTTAGTATATAAATAATATGGAATAGCATACAAATATGCTTCTTTTGGTAATTTACCATAAAAAGATGTATCAAATACTGCGACATTTTTTTTAGATAATTGAGGAAACATTTTTAATGATAACTCAATAGACATTATATTAACAGGGTTATGAATAGGAGAAAAAATAATTGCTCGTTTAATTTCTTTAATAACCGAAATATCAATTATTGTACTACGTTTTAATTCAACACCACCATGAACTACTCGATGTCCTATTCCAATAATATAATTAAAAATATTTTTTTCACAATCTAAAATTTCTTTTTTGATAAATTTAAATGCATCAAAATGTGTAACTTTATCACCTATAATTTTTTGATAACAATTATTATTTATATACCATTTAATTCTAGATTGTCTTAAATACAAACATTCAACTATCCCAGATAAATACTCTGTATTGTTATCAATATTTTGAATAGAAAACTTTAAAGAAGAACTTCCACAATTTAACACTAACACTAATTTTTTAAATTTCATATTTTGTTATTAATAGTAAGATTTTTGTTATTTATATGATATAATTACTTTGTCTATTAAAAATCACTCATGTAATTAAGAAAAATAACAATTAGTATATAGATACTATCATAATATATATACTATACTAAAAAAATAACTTATTTATTACATTAAAATAATCAATCAATAAAAAAAATAATATATTTATATAATCTATAATATTTTATAAAGTCACAAAACATTCTAAACCACATTAATAAAAACAAAATTCAATTTATTTAAAGTAATAACATGAACTTACAAAATTATATTATAAACATACTAGGTGTTAAACCTAACATAAATGTAAAAAAAGAAATTAAAAATTGTATACAATTTATACAATCATACTTAAATAATAACAAAAACATAAAAACTATTATAGTAGGCATTAGTGGAGGACAAGACTCTACACTAACTGGTAAACTATGTCAAATAGCAATTGAAAAAATCAGAAAAAAAACTACAGACAAATCATATCAACTAATTGCTATAAGAATGCCTTATGGCATACAACATGATGAAGAAGATTGTCAATCAGCTTTACAATATATCAATCCTCATTGTACATATACAATTAATATTAAAAAAGCAGTATTAAGTACTGAACTATCTTTAAAAAAATCAGGTATTATTATTTCAGATTATACTAGAGGTAATATAAAAGCTAGAGAAAGAATGAAAATACAATATAGTATTGCCTCCACATATCAAGGTATTGTAATAGGAACTGGTCATGCATCAGAATATGTAACAGGATTTTTTACAAAGTTTGGAGATGGAGCATCAGATCTAAATCCAATAGCTCATTTTAACAAAAGACAAGGGAGAGAGCTATTAAAAGCACTTAAATGTCCACCACATTTATA
The DNA here is from genome assembly GCA_049942765.1 of Buchnera aphidicola (Eriosoma harunire). Lineage (GTDB taxonomy): Bacteria > Pseudomonadota > Gammaproteobacteria > Enterobacterales > Enterobacteriaceae > Buchnera_D > Buchnera_D aphidicola_D. The sequence continues at coordinate 447,239 of CP188086.1, forward strand.
TCTTAAAGACCCAACACCTGATCTAGAAGATGAAAACCCAAATCAAAAAGATGAAGACATACTAAAAATAACTTATAATGATATTGATTCCTATTTAGAAGGAAAAAAGATAAACAAACATAGCAAAAAAAAAATAGAATGGTGGTATAAAAAAACCCAACATAAACGATTACCAGCAATAAATATAATCAATAAATCACTTGTTATATTAAAATAAAAAATATTTAATTAAGGTTAACGACTATCATATATAAACAATATTGTATTTCATAAAATATTCAATATCATGGATATATCATCTAATATAAATAAAACCAATTAAATATTTAATGTAATACTAATTTTCTTTGTTCAATAGCATGTATTTGTACTTTAATAATTTCACTAATAGGATCTTCAGGACAATGTTCTACAAAATAAATTAAATCTGTTAATGCAATGTGATCACAATCTAATTGCGCATATATTAAACCTCTATCTCTAATTTCATAAGGATCATTAGGATAAATTTCCAATAAAACATTAGATACTTGCAAAGCCAATTCCATTTTTTTTTCTTCCATTAATGCCGATTTCAAAGTATCTAACATCTTTTTAATTACTTTTGAAGATTTAGCTTTATCCAAATCATTAGAATATAATTCTGCTGTAGGACTAATATTACCTTTTAACCATACTCTTAAAGTATGTTTATCTAATATTTCTCCATTAAACGGATTAATTAAAGACATTTGATCATCTACACCATCAAACCTTAAAATTAATTGAGTAGGAAAAATTACTGGAGCTAATGGAAGATGTAATCGTTGTGCAATATATAATAAAATAATACCTAAAGACACTGCAGTACCCTTTCCAGTTTTTAATACATTGTCAATCCATAAAACTTCAGATAATTCATATATACCACTAGCTGCACCAAAATTCCAACGAACATAAAATAATTCAAATAACTTATTTAATCGATAATCTAATTTATCTTCTTTAATAACATATTCTCTAGCTTCCTTAATTCTAGATTCCAATTCCATTAAAACATAATCTTTAGAAAAATCTTTTTTAATTTTTGAAAAAACTGCTATAACAGATTCGAATAACGAATTTTTTAATCCATCAATATTAGACAAAAATGTCATCTTATTACCTTTAAAAATATTTTTAATCATTAACAAAAATATACTTTGATATAATTTTATAAACTTATAATTATATTTTATATTTAAAAATATTAATCCTAATCATTCCACTTCAATAAGAAATATATTTTTATTTTTATACGATATACATATACATAATTACTATCTTTTTTGTCCTATAGTAATGCGATCATTATTACCGTAGTCTTGATAAGTTATAATATTTACATAATTAAACTGTTCAAAAAAACTTTTTACCATACACGCTTGATTATATCCATGCTCTAACAACAACCAACCTTGTGGATTTAAATACTGAATAGAATTCTTAATAATATATTTAATATCACCAAATCCATTATTGTAAGATACTAACGATGTAATTGGTTCATATTTTAGTTCTTCTCTTATTAATAAAAATTCATTTAAACTAATATATGGTGGATTACTTACGATGATGTCAAACATCATCATGTATAAAGAAGAAAACCAATTACTAACATAAAAATCTACATTAGAAATATTTAATTTTTTTGCATTATATTGAGATACCGATATAATTTCACGTTTATAATCTACACCTACTACATGACAATCTGGTTTAGTCTTAGCAATAGATAAAGAAATAGAACCAGATCCACTACCTAAATCTAATATCCTATTATAATTAAATTTATCTAAAATAGATAGACAAACTTCTATTAAAAGCTCAGTATCTTTACGTGGAATAAATGTATCTTTCGAAACAGACAATAAAAGCGTCCAAAATTCTTGATTTTTTAATATATATGCTAATGGTTCACCTCTTGATCGACGCAATAAAAAAGATTCTAATGTATTAATTTGATCTATAGACAAACAAAAATCATCATACATAGATATCCAAATTTTATCCTTTTTTATTACAAAACTTAATAAAATTTCTAAATCAAATTTACAATTATTAATATGAGATAATTTCTTACTTGATTGTTTAATCCAATCACAAATTTTCATATTTTATTATCATCGGAAAAAGAAGCTAATTGATCTGCCTGATATTCTTGCATAATTGGTTCAATTAATACATCCAAATGTCCCAACAAAACATCACTTAATGAATATACAGTTAAATTAATTCTATGATCAGTTACTCGATTTTGAGGAAAATTATATGTTCTATTTTTATCCGATCTATTACCAGTACCTAATAAATTTCTCCTTATCGTTGATTCTTTTTCATTACGTTTTATTATTTCAGCAGCATATATTCTAGAAGATAAAACAGATAATGCTTTAGCTTTATTTTTATGTTGGGATCGCTCATCCTGACATTCTACTACCAAACCAGTCGGAATATGAGTTATTCTAATTGCTGAATCTGTAGTATTAACATGTTGTCCACCAGCACCAGAAGAACGAAAAGTATCAATTTTTAAATCATGAGGATTAATGATTATTTTTTGAGATTCAGGTAAAACAGGCATAATTGCTACAGTACAAGTAGATGTATGAACTCTACCTTGTGATTCTGTTTGAGGTACACGTTGAACACGATGTCCTCCAGACTCAAATTTTAATCTACCACAAGCATTATTACCTTTAATTTTTAAAATAATTTCTTTATAACCTCCCTTATCACCAATGCTTTTATTCATAACTTCTATTTTCCAATGATAATTTTCAGCGTAATGAACATACATTTTAAACAAATCACCTGCAAAAATAGCTGCTTCATCACCTCCAGTTGCAGCACGAATCTCTATAAAACAACTCAGTTTATCGTCAGGATCTTCAGGTAATAATAATTTTTTTAAATTCTGTTCTAATTTTTCTTTTTGATCTAATGATAAGATCAATTCTTCTCGAGCAAGCTCACTAATATCATCATCAAGAGCTAGGGACCTATAAGTATCTATATCATATATTATTTGTTTCCATGATAGAAAACAATTCACTACCCCTCTAAGCTTTAAATATTCATAATTTAATAATTTAAATTTTTCTTGATTATTAATCACTTGTGGATCAGATAACATTTGTTCTAATTCTGAATACCTTGTACTTACATTTTCTAATTTTAAGATAATAGAATCTTTCATTTAAAATATAACCTATTCTATTACAAACTGTTAAATATATTAATAATTAAAAACATCAAATATATATTCGTTTATATATAAAAATAAAATTTTTATCACATAACTAATTGTCTTAATAATATCAATTATAACAAAAACAACATATAAACACGATTACAAAATAAATAAAACTTAAATACTTATTTATATGTTGTTCAATATTATGTTGTCAACAATACTTTAACATAAATCCATAAAAATTTTACATATAAAAATATCAAAAATAATACATAAAGATTTTAAAAAAAAAATATTTATACTGAAATTATCATATATAATACTACACACCATTCACATAAATCATCATACTATGTAAAATTATACAAATAACTATTCATTCTATAAAATTATTTAAAAACATATTTTTATCTAAAAAGAACAATTTATATTGTTATCGTATACCCTATTAATAATCAATAAAAAACTTTATACTAATTTTATTTATATAAAAATATTATTCCATAATCTAAAAATCAAATTAAATAAAAATATTAAAGAATTAATAAACAAAAAAAATTCTTTTTATTAATACAAAAACACACTAAAAAACAACTAAAATTATATACTATAAATTACATAGTAAAATTTTATTTTTCAAACATATCAAAAATAATATTTTGATATTTAATTAATAAAATATAAAAATTTATGAAAATTTCATATATAAATTAAATATTATATAATTCATATTTTAATTAACAAATAAAAACTATCCATTAATACCTTGTATTAATGTATAATTTTTTATTATGCAAATTATTTCAAACAACTCCTGTAATATATTAGAAATAATAACGATCTCTTTACTTATTAAAACTACTTCATATATATGTATTGAAACAAACTTTAAAATTCATCTATTGTAAAAATTAACGAAAATAAATATATTTATGTAAATATATATATGAAATATTATATAATTAATGAGTAACAATTAGTGTTATTACATAAAAATATAATTAATTATATCTTGTAAAATAATTAACAATTACAAAAAAAATAATTATACATTTTATAATTACTAAAATTTTCATTATTTAGAGGATCTAATCATGACATATATGAAATTATTTGCTGGAAATGCCATACCAAAATTAGCCAAATCTATAGCTGATAGATTATATATAAATTTAGGAAATGCTTCAGTCGGAAGATTTAGCGATGGAGAAATTAGTGTACAAATTAATGAAAACGTACGCGGTGGAGATATTTTTATTATTCAATCTACATGTGCACCTACTAATGATAATTTAATGGAATTAATTGTTATGATCGATGCTTTACGTCGCGCATCTGCTGGTAGAATTACAGCTGTTATCCCTTACTTCGGATATTCTCGACAAGATCGAAGAGTTCGTTCTGCTAGAGTTCCTATAACTGCTAAAGTAGTTGCAGATTTCATATCTAGTATTGGAGTTGATAGAATTCTAACTGTAGATCTACATGCAGAACAAATCCAGGGTTTTTTTGATGTTCCAGTCGATAATGTTTTTGGGAGTTTGATTTTGTTGGAAGATATGTTAAAAATAAACTTAAAAAATCCGATAGTAGTTTCTCCAGATATTGGTGGAGTAGTACGAGCTAGAGCAATTGCTAAATTATTATATGATACTGATATGGCTATTATTGATAAAAGAAGACCAAATTCCAATGTATCTCAAGTTATGCATGTCATTGGAGATGTAGCTGAACGAGATTGTGTTTTAGTAGATGATATTATTGATACTGGAGGAACATTATATAGAGCAGCAGAAGCACTGAAAGAACGAGGAGCAAAAAGAGTATTCGCTTATGCAACACATCCTATTTTTTCTGGAAATGCCATAAAAAATTTAAATAAATCATATATTGATGAAGTAGTTGTATCAGATACAATTCCACTACCTGAAAAAATAAAAAACCTATCACATGTTAGAACACTAACCTTATCAGGTATGTTAGCCGAAGCTATTAGAAGAATTAGTAATGAAGAATCTATTTCAGCAATGTTCGAACATTAAATTAAAAAACAAATTAATTAAATAAATATATAATAATATTATATCATATAAATTAAAAATCTGTATTAAATAATAATTCCTCTACGTCTTGAGGTTGAACATATCTTAAGACTAGATACAATCTTATACATAAATAAAAACCAATAAATTAATTTATGTTATTCAACAAATTTTACGTTAACATTTGAAATAAACATGAACTTTTAATAAATAAAAAAACTTCTGAAACAGTTACAAAAGAACCAAAAACTAAAATAATATCATCATAATTATGATAACTCCAACAAGATATAAAAGCATCTGAAATACTATTACAACATATTCTTTTATCTACTGGTAATAATTTCATTAAATCCATTCCTAACATCGTTCTATCATGTTTTAAAGAGGAACAAAACCAAAAATTAACTAATTTTATAAACGGTTTCAATATTCCAACTATGTCTTTATCCTTCAGAACACCAATAACTACTAAAACTTTATTTTTATTTTTTAATTTTAATATTTTTTTTGATAAATGATTAGCTGCACTTGGATTATGACACACATCAAAAATAACTAATGGATTATTAAAAACTATCTGAAATCTACCTGTTAATGTGACTGTTTTTATAACCTTTCTAATTGTTTCTTCAGATACTATAAAACCTGAAAAAGATATTACAGCCATAGCTATAGCCACATTTTCTAATGTTAATAAAGGTATTGGTAAATCATATAAACAAAATGAAGGACTTACAAAATCCCAAGAAGAACTATTAGAAATTTTGAAATCCCAATCATGTCCAAATAACTTTAACATTACTTTTTTTCTCTCTATGGCTTTAAAAACAGTATTGGGGACACATCGATCACCGAAAAATGCTATTTTATGATTACGAAATACACCTGATTTTTCGTATCCTATTTCCTCTACCGTCTGACCTAAAACATGCATATGATCTTTATACACATTAGTAATGATAGCAATATCTGCATTAATAACATTTGTAGCATCTAATCGTCCGCCTAGTCCTACCTCTAATATTAATACATCTAAATGATTAGATTTAAATATCCACAAAGAAGCTAAAGTAATAAATTCAAAATAAGTTAATTCTATATTATGACTAACTTTTTCTATTAAGGAAAAGGCATTACAATGTTGAATATCTAATATAGATTTACCATTAATTCGTACCCTTTCAGAATACACAAATAAATGCGGAGAAGTATACAAACCTACAGTATAACCAGAAGACAATAATAATTGTTCTAAAACTCTACAAGTACTACCCTTACCATTAGTTCCTGTAACAATAAAAACAAACGATGTAATTAATGATAAATTTAATATATTAGCTATCAACTTAACATTATATAAATTTTTTGTAACTACATATCGACATTTCTTTTCTAAATAAATTAACCAATCAGATAAAGTTTTATATTTATTAGTAATAGTTATATTATACATATATTTTATTATATACACTCTAATAATTTGAATATTAATAATATTGAAATTATTAATATAATAAGAAACAATACTTATGAAATACATTAACTAATGTTTATCAAAATTAATAACTAAACGTCAATTTACAAAAAAACAACAAAAACAATGTGCTTACTTACGTATTATTACACTATCAAAATTTTGTACCATATTAAAATATATACCACTACTTTAGTTATACACTTCAACATAATATTTATTAAAATAAAAACAAGTTATTTATTTTTTGAATCTAAAAAGAAAGAATATAATATAGTCATACTTATAATAAAAATTAAAATCAATAATGTTAATTCTGTAGATAAATATATATAATTTATCATTAACATTTTTATACCAGTAAATATAAATATTATAGATAATCCATACTTTATTGATTTTATCTTATTAAAATTAAGAGCTAACAAAAAATAAAAAGATCTTAATCCTAGTATTGCAAATATATTAGAAAAAATGATAATAAAAGGATCTGAAGTAACAGATAACACAGCTGATGTACTATCAATAGCAAAACACATATCCATACATTCGATAACAATTAAGGAAATAAATAAAGGAGTAGCAAATAAACAATCATTTTTTTTTACAAAAAATTTATCTCCTTTCAATTCATCAGTTATTCTAAAAAAATTTTGCAAAAAAACCAACCATTTTTTTTTTAAAATAACATCTTTACTATCCTTATAAAAAATAATTTTCATTCCACCTAAAAATACAAACACACCAAAAAAATATAATATCCATTTATATTTCAACAATAAAATATTACCAAAAAAAGCAATCAATGTTCTAAACACAATAGTACCCAAAATACCATAGGTCAAAACCGTTTTTTGGTAAATTAAAGGTATTGAAAAATATTTAAATATAAAAAACCAAATACAAATATTATCAATAGATAAAAATTTTTCAAATAAATATGCAGATATAAATGTTATAATTTTAAAATTAGCTAAATCTAGACCAACATTTTTTACTAATATTAACCAAAAAATAAGTAAAAACAAAATAGTCAAACATACCCAAAAAATAGACCAAAATACAGCATTATTAATACTAATAGACAATATTTTATATTTTTTATAATACCATTGATTACATAATATATTCAACAATACAAAACAAAACAATCCAATACTTAATACAATAATCAAATAATTATTCATATCTAATCAATCTTATTATTTAAATTAAGTAAAAAAACTATAAAAAAATTAAAAATTTAACTATATAAAAACATATAATATACAAAATATCATATAAAAATAAATAATTAACTACACAAGATTAAAAAATAAAATTATAAAATATGTTATAAATAAAAATACATTTATTTATAAATCGTTCAAAAATGAAAATTTTTTTTAAAAAATTATTTCAAGTAAAAAACTACAATAGTTTATTAAGTAAATAATATTTAACAAAAGTAAATTTATGTTTATAAATTATCATAATATATATCTTATAAATTAATAATTAAATAAAAAAAAATTAATTAAAAAACATTTTTCACATCTCAACAACATTTTTATATTAAATATTTTACTTAAATTAAATACAATATTTAATATTAAATATCAAAAATATAAACATAAATGTTTAACATAATTTAATTATTTTAAAGTTAAGATATATGCAACATATATACAATAATTTATTTATCAAATAAACTAAAGAAATGGTTGATAATAATGAATAAAATTAATTAAAAAATCTGGACGAAACCCAAAAAAAATATTCATCATTCCTAAAAATACAACAATAGATTTATCTACCCTACTAACATGATCATACATCATATTACATGACTCTCTTAAATTCAACGAATAAAAAAAATTAATTATAATACGTAAATAATAATACAAACTAATAATAGACCCTAAAATTATAGCTATAATAGAAAACCAAAAATGAGACATCGTCACAGCTGATAACAATAAAAATTTACTAATAAAACCTAAACTAATAGGAATACCAGCAAGAGAAAATATCATACTTGTTAAAATTAATGTTAATAAAGGATATTTCCAAAAAAAACCTTGATAATGATCAAGCAAATCAGAATTACGTTTATCACTCGAATTAGACATGAAATGCATAATAGAAAATACAACAAAATTACTCATACTATATGCTATAAGATACAATCCAATTGTTTCTAAAAAATATGGATAACTATTATCACTTATTAATATTAATAAGGCGTAACCCATATGTGAAATAGACGAAAATGCTAATAATCTTTTCAAATTATATTGAAATAATGCCATTATATTTCCAAATAATATAGAAAAAAATGCAACCCAAGAACAAATTTGATTTAAAAAAATAATTTTATTAATAGGTAAATATAAAAATAATCTTACCAATATAATAAACATAGCTATTTTTACTACCGTAGAAAAATAAGTCAAAACTAATGATGTCATGCCTTCATAAACATCAGGTATCCATAAATGACATGGAAATAAAGATATTTTAAAAAATAATGCTACTAAAATCATTACTAATCCACATAATAATAATGTAATATGATGTAATGATGAATTAATATTTAAAATATGTTGAATTTCTATAAAACTTAAACCTCCCACACATATATATACTAATGCAATACCAAACAACAAAAAAGATGAAGAAATTCCAGATAAAATTAAATATTTAAATGTAGATTCCAAAGCTTTTTTGTTGTATTTTACATAACCAATTAAACCAAATAACGGAATAGATACTAATTCTAATCCAATAAATAAACTAGACATATGAACAGAACTTACTAATAACAGACATCCTACAGTAGACAATAATAATAATACATAAAACTCATCAATATCATATTTATAATTAATAAAACCTGAATGTGAAAGTATGCAAGTTAATAAACTAAAAATTAAAACTAAACTACTATAAAATATAGCAAAACCATCTAGTCTAATCAAAAAATTTATATCTATAGGTATTTTTGACGGTATAAAAAACAAAGACATTAAACTACATGACAAACCAGTAATACTAATTAAAAAATTTAAAAAATGATTTCTTCTCCAAGAGATAGATATTAACAACAATAATATACTACTAATGATTATTAATATTGGTAACAAAGCAATAGTCAATTTAACTATATTAAACATTATAAAATATAACCTTCTAGTTAATACAAGATGACATACAGCTATAAATATACTGTATTGAATAATATGATGTATTTAAAATAACATTAGGATATAAACCAAATAAAATAATTAAAAAAGCACAGACACTAAGAATAAACAATTCTCGAATACATAATATATTATCTGTTAATACAACTTTATTATTTCCATAAAAAATTATATTAACTACATTTAAAAAATAAATTGCTGAAAATAATAATACACATGTTAACATTCCTGTTAATATTGGAAAAAATTTAAAGGCACCTAATAAAACCATAAATTCACCAATAAAATTACCAGTACCTGGTATACCTATTGTTGCTAGTGAAAAAAATAAAAAAAAACCAGGTAACCATGTTAATTTAGACCATAAACCACCCATTTTCATTATATCCATAGTATATAATCGTTTATATAATTCTCCTGATAATACAAACAATGATGCAGAGGATATCGAATGTACAAATGTTTGAATAACTACACCATGATATGATAATAGACTACTACCTGAATATAATGCTGCAATGATAAAACCCATATTTGAAATAGATGAATATGCCAACATACGTTTAATGTTAGTTTGAGTAAAAGCTAACCATGATCCATAAAACGCACTGAAGATACCCCAAACTACAACAAAAGATGAAATTATGATAGAAGAACGAGGAAATAATGGAAAACAAAATCTTAATAAACCATAAATAGGCATTTTTATAACCAAACCTGATAAATCTATGGAACCGGCTGTAGGTGCTTGACTATGAGCATCTGGAAGCCATTGATGAAATGGTACAATTGGTAACTTAATCATAAAAGATACAAAGAAACCTATCATTATCAACCATTCAGAAATTCCACTTAAACTGATATGCAATAATGCATTATAATCAAAATTTATAATGTTATTTATTAAATAACCATGAATTACTAATCCAATTATAGAAAATAACATTAATAATCCTGATAACTGAGCAAAAATAAAAAACTTATTTGCAGCATTAACAGATATAGCTGTAATGTTATCACTACTTCTACCCCATAAAGCAATTAAAAAGTACATAGGAATTATAATTAATTCCCAAAAACAAAAAAACAGGAATAAATCAATAGATAAAAACACTCCCATCGTACCACTTATTACACATAATAAATGAAAATAAAAACCTTGTGGACATCTTTTAATCTCATTCCAAGAACAAATAACTGATATTACACCTAAAAAAGATGTTAATATGATAAACAATAAAGACAACCCATCCATTGCTAAATGAAAATTAATACCAAAATTTGGCATCCAGTTATAAAAAAACTCAATATCCCATCGAGGATGTTTAATATAAGAATGAAAATAATACTTAAACCACAACAACAATGATATTAATAAATCTATAATTGTTGTAATTAAAGCAATCCAACGAGAAAAAGCAACTTGATAATAACCTATAATCCAAGATAATAAACTACCTAAAAACGGAATAACAACTAATAAAAAAAGTAACATTGAAGTTAAAATCCTATTCTATACATAATAAATTATTATTTAATTGTATTAATACTATTTAAATTTATATTGAATATATTATCCATTAATGATATTGACAATTAAATATTACCAATAATAATAATTACACTACAAAATACTAATATTTAATAAAATCAAACTAAATAAAAAAAACAACAAACTAATCATTAACGAAACACTATACCATCGTATATTACCATTCTCAGTTATCAACAATAATTTATTTATACATGACAAAATTATTGTTATTTTATTAACAACCATACCTAATGGATCTACAGACAACAATCTAACTATAAAAATGTATAATTTTTTAAAAACCATATTATAAATATAATCAAAATAAAACCCATTAAAAAATAATAATGAAAAACGTCGATATATATCATATTTACATATACTAATGTTTTTAACCCATACATTATATGCTATAATAATTCCTATAATAGATATAGCACTAGATATCAATGATAATAAATATTTATCAATTTCTATAAACCCATTCACAGAAGATACTGAAAAATTACAATAAATCAATATTAATACAAAACATACAGTAGAAAAAAATGATAGCAATACCATAGGTATAATTCCGTATAAACTAAAACGTTTTTCTGTATAAAACTTATTATGTAATTTTAAATTAGTACCATGATAAACAAGAAAAATCATACGAAAAGTATATAAAGAAGTTATTAAACCAAATAATAATCCAATAATTAAAAATAATATATGATGACTACGTAACAATGCTAATAAAATATTTTCTTTAGTATAAAAACCGAATGTAACAATAGGAAATGCACTTAAAGATAAACCACCTATTACAGAAAAAATATATAATAATGGAAATCTATTTTTTAACCCTCCTAATCGAAAAATATTTTGTTCATTATGAGATTGTAAAATAATAGATCCAAATGACAAAAATAATAAAGCTTTAAAAATAGCATGAGAAATCAAATGAAGTATAGCTGAATGCCACGCTTGCACCGATAATGCCAAAAACATATAACTGATTTGATTCATTGTTGAATATGCCAATATTTTTTTAATATCTATTTGACATAATGCAGATAAACCAGAAATCACTAATGATAACATTCCAAACACCCCAATGATACCTAATATCACTGAATCTAAAGAAAACAAATAATGCATCCTGAGAATCAAATAAACACCAGCAGTAATCATAGTAGCCGCATGCATTAAAGCTGATACAGGGCTTGGTCCAACCATAGCATCAGATAACCAAGTATGCAACGGAAACTGAGCTGACTTAGATACTGAACCTAACAATAAAAAAACTAAAATTAAGATTAAATAAATGTCTTTATTAATTAATTGACTACTACTTAAGAGATTTAATGACTGAAAATTCAAAGTACCAAATACATGAAAAATAATAAACATTGCAATTAATATAAAAATATCACCAATACGAGTAATTAAAAATGACTTCATCGCAAAATAACAATTTTTACTATTAAAATAATAAAAACCAATTAACAAATAAGAACATATCCCTACAATTTCCCAACCAAAATACATCAACAATAAATTATCAGCTAAAATTAATAAAAACATACCAGCCATAAACAAACTCATATAAGCAAAATAACGAGCATTATCATTCTTATTCTGCATATACCACAATGAAAAAAAATGTATTATTAATCCTATGATAGACACTAAAACTAACATAGTAATTGATAAATAATCCAATAAAAAACTAAACTTAATCCTTAAAGTATCTAAATGTATCCATACAAACAACTCTTTAACATAAAATGTTAATCCTCCATAATAATAATCTAATGCCACATAACAAGCAAAACATGTAGATATAAAAATAGAAAATATTCCTATCCAGGAAGATATATATCGAGATAAATTATTTTGAAAAAAAGATAGTATAAAAAAACTCATTAACGGAAATAATATCACTAAAGAAACACAATTCATCCTTTCATCTCACTTAAAACATCAATATCTAAAGTATGATAACGACGATACACTTGAATTAATAATGCCAAACCTATACTAATTTCTGCAGCTGCTGCAGTTACTATAAATAAATGAAAAATTTGCCCATCATTTTGATATAAATAACTTCCAGCTAAAATTAATGATAAAGATGCTGCATTTAACATAATTTCTATACCAATTAATATAAATAATATGTTTCTACGAATAACTACACATATAAAACCCAATAAAAATAAAAAAAAAGATAATGATAATCCATGTGACAATTGAATCATATATAATAACACCTATGACATTTTTAAATTTAATGTATATTTATTTGTTAATATAATATAATTATAACATCTATTTTTTTCTTCCAAAATAAAAAGTTACAACTAAAGCAGATAATAATAATAATGAAATCACTTCAAACAAACTCATATATGTACCAAATAAAGAGATACCTAATTGTTTAATAGAAATATATTGATTTAATCTAATAAATTTATTACCAAAAAAAGAAACAATATATGTTATCATTATTAAAAAAAATAAAGATATAACAATTGGAGCAACCCATAGTGACGACTTCAACCAATATTCTTCCATACGTTCTGTTTTATCACCTAAATTCAACATCATAATTATAAATACAAATAACACCATAATAGCACCTGCATATATAATAACTTCAATTACTCCAGAAAAAATTGCTCCTAATATAAAAAAAATAACAGATAAAGATAATATCGATATTACCAAATATAATATAGCGTGCATAGGATTGGTATTAAAAACAACCAAAAACGTAGAAATTACTGCAATTACTCCAAATATATAGAATATTAATTCCATTGATTGACCCTATGGTAATAAAGTTTTAACGTCAATAGGTTTAACTTCGTGTTCTAAATCTCCAATGTTTTTATCTTTAATTGAAACTCCAGATACATGATAAAAATCATATTCTACATTTTTTCCACCATGTTTAATTAATAGATCTTCTTTTTCATATACCAAATTTTTTCTTATAGATTCCGATAACTCAAAATCTGAACTTAATTGAATAGCCATTGTAGGACAAGCTTCTTCACACAAACCACAAAAAATACAACGAGAAAAATTAATTCGAAAAAAACGCGGGTAAGATCGACCATCTTTTGATTCTGATTTTTGAACAGAAATACAACCGACAGGACATACTACTGAACATAAATTACATGCTACACATCGTTCTATACCATCAATATTAGAAGTTAATATGATACGACCTCGATAACGAGGAGTTAAATTTACTGCTTCTTCAGGATACATATTGGTTTCCCGTTTCGAAAACATATTTAAACCAACCATGACAAGACTACGTATTTGACTTATACAAAACAATATTAATTTTTTAAAAATCATATAACATATCCTATCATCATGATATATACAAAAGATAAGCAACTGTACTTAATAAATTCAATACAGTCAACGGAAAACAAACTGTCCATCCAAATAACATTATTTTATCATACCTAGGTCTAGGTAATGACGCTCGAATTAAAATAAACAGAAACACCAAACAAAAAACTTTAACTAAAAAACAAAAAAATGATGTAATACCAATTGGTCCATAAACACCACCTAAAAATAAAATAGTTATTAAAGATGATATAGTAATAATAGAAAGATATTCTCCAATAAAAAATAAACCAAATTTTATACCAGAATATTCAATATGATAACCATCTGCTAACTCCTGTTCTGATTCAGGTTGATCAAATGGATGACGATGACATAATGCTAAACCTGCAACAAAAAATGTCATAAAACCCACAAACTGTGGAAATATATTCCATATAGCTCTTTGACTATTCATAATATCAATCATATTGAATGATCCCGATCTAGCTACTACACCTAATAATGACATACCTAAAAAAACTTCATAACTTAAAGTTTGAGCAATTGATCTAACAGCACCTAATAAAGCATACTTATTATTACTAGACCAACCTGCTAATAATACTCCATAAACTGATAAACCTGCCATCATTAAAAAAAACAACACACCAATATCAAAATTAACAATTACGTAATTATAAAAAATTGGAATAATAGACATAACAATTAGTAAAGACACAAAGGAAATTATAGGTGCTAATACGAACAAAAACTTGTCACTAAACGGAGGTATCCAATCTTCTTTAAAAAAAATCTTAATCATATCAGCAAACAATTGTAAACAACCAAACTTCCCAACTCTATTGGGACCATATCTATTTTGAAACAAAGCTAATAATTTTCTTTCTACTATACTCATTGCAGCACCAAATAATACTACTATGAACAAAAAAAACACTACTTGAATTACACTTAAAGTGTGTACTACTACATCATATGATTGAATACTCATATTTTATCCTTGCTCACACCATTAACTATTTGACCCAAAAGACATAATGGAACACCAGGAGTTCCTATTGGTATCCCTATATGACCATCTTGTAGAAAATTAGAATACTGTACAAACAATGAAAATTTTTCTTTTAAAAAATAAAAACAAATCATATCCCCTGCTGAAAGAGTCAACTTATCTGCTTCATTTACATTTATAAAAGCAGGAAAAACAGATTTATGTGTTTTAATTATATCTGAATATTGTGATAATTCATCACTGCCAAAAAAATAATAATAAGGAACCACTACCCAATCAGATTGCTTAACTATACGATCACAAACATTTGAAAAATACTGCATATTTTTTGATTTATTAATATTTATTAAACCACTATTTACATCAATATTATTCGTATTCACATCATGAACATCATTACATCTATGATATAGTTGAGAAGAATTTAATCCAGGAAACCAAGCAAATGGAATTAATCCTGAAGATTTATGTAATTGTGCACTACCTTCCATAGAAAAAGAAAACATAGTATGAATATCTTTTGGTTGACTAGGTTCATGAACACTAATTGATGAAAAAAATGATGTTCTACCACTAAATCTATGAGGTGATCGTGCAATTTTTTGACCACTAATACGAAATGACGAATCCGGAGCTGATTTTTTAATATTTTTTAAAAAAGGAAAATCTAAAATTAAAGCATCAATAATATTATCTAATGAATACCATGAAATAGCATTATCATATATTTTACATCGAATCATATTTAACCAATACCAACTATCAAACAATACAAGTTTAGATCTGTAAAAACTAGGAACATAAACCTGAAAAAAACGTTGACTACGCAATTCATTATTAATCACAGTACCTGAACTTTCAAAAAAATTAGTTGATGGTAACCCAATCTTTCCATGCTGATATGTATCAGTATTTTGATGATCTATAATAATAGTATCTGAATGTTTAAAAATAAAATTCACTTGAGATCTTCTTAAAGACCGATATAAATCATGCTCTAATACAATTATTGTATTTTTTTTGCTAAAATCTAATTGATTCAAAATATCTTCTATAGATATGTTACTTATTAATCCCACACCATAACTATTGACACTCGATGGTAATAGTAACATACCTACATCTATACCACGTTTACTTAAACTCAGAGCTACATTAAAAGCTGATTGAATTAATAATTGACTTCCAGAATGAGAACCAGAAATCACTAATGGTTTTTTAGAATTTAATAAAACATTAACTACATTTGTTACCAATTTAACTACAACAGAATTTAAAACACCAACAACACCAGGACATTTTGGATCTAACGTATTAGCAATAGACATAACAAACTGAACTTGATTTATAATCGGAGCTTTATAATTAAATACAGCTACATCATCTAGTTTTGTTTCATCAACATGAGTAATAAATAAAGGATATTTTTCTTGATTTTCTATATTAAAAATACCCATACTATTCCATGAATCAATTCCTTTAGACATTGACAAATGTACAGAATACTTTTTAACAGCCTGACGAACAGCCAAAGCAACACAAGGTGATGTTTGAACTAAATCTTCTCCAAAAACAACTATAGCATCATAATCTTCTATTTCCTTTAGACTAGGATTTTTAATACCACAATTTTGTAAAATATTTAATGAAGTTTGAATGCAATTATTTTCAACTGTAGTCATTCCATTAGAAAAATTAGATTGACCTACTAATTTTTGCAAAGAATAATTACTTTCCATACTAGCTCTAGAGGAACCAATACCTATAACTCTATCCGAATCTTTCATCTTATCAATGATAGATATTAATATTTGATCACAAGAAATGTTAGATGTATAATCTAGATCTTTGTTAAATATATGTATTTTTTGAGGACGATTTTTAACATTAGAAAATCCATAACTAAAACGACCGCGATCACATAAAAAATAATTATTTATACTTCTATGATATCGATTTTCAATCTTCCTTATAAATCCACCCCGTTCACCTACACTAATATTGCAACCAATACTACAATGTTGACATACACTAGGTCCATATTGCATATCCCATTTTCTAGAATAATTTTGAAAATTAGACTTATCTGTAAAAACACCAGTTGGACATACTTCTATTAAATTACCTGAATATTCATTTTCTAAACACCCTGATTCAACTCGACCAAAATATAAATTTGAACTTACACCATACACACCAAAATCTGTTCCATCAGCATAATTTTTATAAAATCGAATACAACGATAACAACTTATACAACGATTCATATTGTGGGAAATAAATGGACCTAAATATTGATTTAAATGAGTTCTTTTAGAAAAACGATATCTTCGATTTACATAACCATTCATAACTATCATATCTTGAAGATGACAATTACCACCTTCATCACATACTGGACAATCATGTGGATGATTAATCATTAATAATTCTGAAATATTCTTTCTAAAAGCAACAACTTCTTGATCTTGTACTGATAATATTAAATTATCTATTACCGAAGTCATACAAGACATAACTAATCTTCCCTTTTGATCATCTTTCCCTTGATACAACTTAACAGCACATTGACGACATGATCCTACACTGCCCAATGCAGGATGCCAACAAAAATATGGTATATTAATACCAATAGACAAACAAGCATGTAACAAATTATTTAAATGTCTTGTATTATGTAATTCATATTTTTTACCATCTACTACAATTATCATTATTTATTCAATCCATAATTAATAGACAACTCATAATTAACATTGCATATATAAAAATATATAATATCAATTTCTTATAACAAATAATATCAAAAATATTTCGAAAAAACATAAAAACAATTAAAAAATTTCACTTAATTAATTACAATTATTAATGATCATGACACACCATCTTCAAATTCTGATCTAAAATATTGCATAGCACTTTTTAATGGCATTACTGCACCTGGAGCATGTGCACAAAATGTATTACCAGGGCTTAAATATCCACATAGTTCTTCCAATAACGTAATATCTGTTTTTCTACCACATTTAGATAATATATCATCTAAAATTTTCACCACCCAAGGTAAACCATCTCGACAGGGAGTACATAAACCACATGATTCTCTGGAAAAAAATTCTTCTATATTCCTTACTAAAGACACTATATTAATAGTATTGTCTACGACCATTGCTACTCCTGTACCAAAACGACTTCCAATTGAAGAAACATTAAAAAAATCCATCGATATATCTAAATGATCCACAGTAAGAAAACCAGTACTAGCTCCACCTGGAAGCCAAGCTTTAAGTATACAACCATCTTTCATGCCACCAGCATATTTTTCTAATAATTCACGTGCAGAAATACCAAAAGGTAACTCCCATACACCAGGATTGTTGACCATACCAGAAAAACCCATCATTTTAGTACCACTATCTTTACTATTAGATAAACCATGATACCAATCAACTCCATTTAACATAATAGAAGGAATATTAGATAAAGTTTCAACATTATTAACACAAGTAGGTTTCCCCCACAAACCAACAGTTGCAGGAAAAGGAGGTTTGAATCTAGGATTTGCTCGACGACCTTCCAAAGAATTAATCAATGCAGTTTCTTCTCCACATATATATCTACCAGCTCCAGTATGAACATATAAATTAAAACTAAAATTACTGTGCATAATATTTTGACCTAAGTACTGGTAATTATAAGCTTCCAATATAGCTCTCTTTAACACTCTTTCTGCTTCAATATACTCACCTCTCAAAAAAATGTATCCACAAGTAGCTTGCACTGCAAATGCTGCAATAATCATACCTTCAATTAACTGATGAGGTACTTGTTCCATTAATACACGATCTTTAAAAGTACCTGGTTCCATTTCATCGGCATTACATAACAAATAACGTTCTTCTGAAGATAATACATTAAGCATTAAACCCCACTTTATTCCAGTTAAAAAACCAGCACCTCCTCTACCTTTTAAACCTGATTTTGTTACTACATTTACTACATCAGTAGATGACATATCTTTTAATACTTTTTTTAAAGCTAGATAACCATTTTTATTAATGTAATCTTCCATCCATATAATTTGATCACGATGCTGAAACCACCATGTTAATGGATGCGTTTCTGCATATTTTTTTGTAATACTCATAAATATTTCTCCAATAAATTAAGTATCTTCTCTACGGTTAAATTACAATGAGTATCTTCATTAATCATTACTACTGGTGAACGATCACAACAACCCAAACAACAAGCAGGTAATAAAGTAAATCGATTATCTATAGTGGTTTCACCTGAATTAATACGTAATTTCTGTTCTAATGCACATTTAATCTTAAAATAACCTGTTACATAACACACCATACTATCACAATATTTTATTATATTACGACCAACTGGTTGTCTATAAATGTTACTATAAAATGTAGCAACTTCTTCTAAATCACTAGATGATATATTTAAAAATTTAGCAATAGCATGTATTGCATCTGTAGAAATCCAACCCCTATATTTTTGTACAATTTTTAATGCTTCAACAGAAGCAGCACGAGATTGCTTATATTGTAATTTTTGTTCTTGAATTTTTTCTCTTTCAACTTGAGTCAATGTAAATACTGTATTAATTAATCTATTCATATCTTTTTTTTTATACATGAAATTATCGATCCACATCAGACATTACAAAATCAATACTACCTAAATACACTATTAAATCTGAGATTAAACTACCACGAATTACAGAAGGAATTTGCTGTAAATGCAAAAAACTAGGAGTTCTTATTCTAGTTCTATAACTCATTGTACTACCATCACTAATTAAATAGTAACTATTTATACCCTTAGTAGCTTCAACCATTTGAAAACTTTCATTAGCTGGTA
The DNA here is from genome assembly GCA_049942765.1 of Buchnera aphidicola (Eriosoma harunire). Classification (GTDB taxonomy): domain Bacteria; phylum Pseudomonadota; class Gammaproteobacteria; order Enterobacterales; family Enterobacteriaceae; genus Buchnera_D; species Buchnera_D aphidicola_D. The sequence continues at coordinate 467,944 of CP188086.1, forward strand.
TTACTGGCCCCCATGAAACATGTAAAAAATGTGTAATCATGGTTTCAATATTTTTTAATACATTATTTTTATCAGGTGGTGTAGTTAACGGATGATTTGCTTTAAAATTTCCTAATGGCATATTTAATAAACATTGTTTTAAAATCTTCAAACTTTGTCTAATTTCTTCTACTTTTAACATAACTCGTGTATAAGAATCACTTACACCATCCCCTATAGGTATTTCAAAATTAAAATTCTCATACCCAGAATAAGGTCTCATTTTTCTTACGTCAAAATCAACTCCAGTGGCTCTTAATCCAGCTCCAGTTACCCCCCATAACAATGCTTCTATTTTATTATAAGAACCTATACCTTTAGTACGAGATACTAAAATGCTATTTTTTAAAGCTGAATTAACATAAAAATCTAATCGAGAAGGCATCCAATTTAAAAATTTCTTTAATAAAATATCCCATCTCTTAGGCAAATCATCTGCTAATCCTCCAATTCTAAACCAAGCAGGATGCATTCTGGCACCAGTAATCAACTCAATTAAATCATAAATTTTTTGTCTATCTGTAAAAGCTAAAAACACTGGAGTCATTAAACCAACATCTTGAATAAAAGTAGCAATATATAATAAATGACTATTAATTCTAAATAACTCTGACAACATAATTCTAATAACTTGTACTTTCTCTGGTACAATAATTCCAGCTAATTTTTCTATAGCTAAAATATATGGCATTTCGTTAATACAACCACCCAAATATTCAATTCGATCAGTGTAAGGAATATAAGTATGCCAAGTTTGTCTTTCACCCATTTTTTCAGCACCACGATGGTGGTATCCTATATCAGGAACACAATCAATTATTTTTTCTCCATGTAATTGCAAAACAATTCTAAAAACCCCGTGCGAAGATGGATGGTTAGGTCCTATATTTAAGAACATAAAATCAGAGTTTTTACTTGTTCTTGACATGCCCCAATCTTCAGGTTTAAAAGTTAATGACGACATTTCTTTATCTTGTCTATCTTTATTCCAAACCATAGGATCAAATTCTGTTGCTCTAGCAGGATAGTCTTTACGTAAAGGATGCCCTTCCCAAGTTACCGGCATAATTAAACGAGATAAATGTGGATGCCCAGTAAATTTAATTCCGAACATATCCCATACTTCCCTTTCATACCAATTAGCATTAGGAAATATGTTCACTAATGTAGGAACTGATAAATTATTTTCCAATAAACCAACTTTCAATATACAATCACTGTTTCTACTCATAGATAATAAATGATAAAAAACTGTGAAATGAACATTAGGTAACCCAGAACGATACACACGACAACGTTCATCAATGCCATGTAAGTCAAATAACATATTGTAAGGTTCAACTCTATTACGCAAATATGTTATAACAGACAATAAAATATTACGTGATATCCAAATAACAGGACAACCTATCTTAGTAGACTGAATAATAAGTTCATGCCCTTGAAAATAAGACAACAATTCATTAATAATGAAATTATCTGAATTGCAATCATATTGATCCAATGATAAACTGCTTTTTTTATAAATTTTATTTGTCATTAATTATTCATCTTAAATGTTTTATAAAAGAATTACTTAAATACATCTAACAAAATTTAAATTTAATGGTTGTTAACAATACATCAACTGATGTTATATTTACTATAAATATCAAATACACGTTGTTTCTATATTAATCATTTTATTAACTCTTGTTATCTTTTTAGCATCTACAGATCCATTTTTGTGTATCTTTTGATCTCCAATCATCCATGATAATGGTCTTCTTTCCTTACTAATATTCTCTTGAAGAAGCATCAATGCTTCAATATATGACTCTGGTCTAGGTGGACATCCAGGAATATATACATCTACTGGCAAAATCTTATCTATACCTTGTAAAACAGAATAAATATCATACATTCCACCAGAATTTGCACAAGCCCCCATAGAAATCACCCACTTAGGTTCTAACATTTGATCATATAAACATTTTATTACTGGAATCATTTTTATAAATGGTGTACCTGCAATTACCATGAAATCTGCTTGTCGTGGTGATGCTCTCAATACTTCTGAACCAAAACGACTGACATCATGAACAGCTGTGAATGCACTAACCATTTCAACATAACAACACGATAAGCCAAAATTATATGGCCATAAAGAATGTTTACGACCCCAATTTACTAATTTATGTAAAACTGTGCTAACTTTACCCATAAATACATGATTTTGAAATATTTTTTTTAAAAAATTATTAGAACTATCATTTAATTCTACTTTATCTTGAATACCGTCTTGTTTATCAACCGGTGTTAATGTATAATTCATTATATTTTTCCATACAGTTAAGAAAAATACACTAGTAATACTATAGAGTAACAATTATTAATGTATTTAAAAATTTCTTATTATATTTATTGTACTATATTTAATTATATTTCTAATCTTCAGATATCCAATTTAAACCATTTAATCGGATTAAATACAGCAAACCCAACATTAATTCAATTATGAATACAACAATTTCATAAAATCCAATCCATTGAGTTTCATATATAGTACTAATCCAACCATATAAATAAGCTATTTCAACATCAAAAATTACAAAAAACATCGCTATTAAATAAAATTTAATAGAAAATCGAAGATGTGAACCACCACAAGATAATATTCCAGATTCAAAAGGAACATTCTTATATTGACCTCTAGATTTACCTCCTAACACCCAACCAAAAAATAACATTACAATACACACTACCAAACTTAACATACAAAATATAATAAAAGGTAAATATATCTCACTAAAACTTTGGTTCATATCCGATGTATTCCCAGTCATTAAAAATATAATTTTTTGCTTATTAATCATTTTTTTTACAAAAAATGTTTGTACATAAAAAATATATTATAACATATGGAAATAAATCTTTATAAAACAATTTATTAGTATATTCTATGATCTTATATCAAATAATAAATTGATTTTTTGATAAAAATAATTAATTATCTATTATATACATTGAAATTATATTTTATATATCATTCATATTTACATTATAATCCAGTATTTTTTTACTTTGCCCTTGATGAGAGATAAAAAGCCCCCATTTAATTGATATTCAGTAATTTTTTTTAATTAGGAACAACACCTATTTTATCTAAATAAAACACTAGTTAGATAACATATAAAATAATCTGTTTTCTTTGAAAATAAACAAAGTATCCCTAAAGGAGATATTCCATGGGTAAAATTATAGGTATAGATTTAGGTACAACTAATTCCTGTATTGCTATTATGGATGGAAACCAAGCAAAGGTGTTAGAAAATGCAGAGGGAGATCGAACCACACCATCCATTATTGCTTATACTAAAGAAGGAGAAATATTAGTCGGACAACCTGCTAAACGTCAAGCTATTACTAATCCTCATAATACATTATTTGCAATTAAAAGATTAATAGGTAGAAGATTTAAAGATGAAGAAGTACAACGTGATATTAAAATAATGCCATATAAAATTGTTGAATCTGATAATGGTGACGCATGGATTAACGTAAAAAATAAAAAAATAGCCCCACCTCAAATATCTGCAGAAGTTTTAAAAAAAATGAAAAAAACAGCAGAAGATTATTTAGGTGAAACTATTACAGAAGCTGTTATCACCGTACCTGCCTATTTCAATGATTCTCAACGACAAGCTACTAAAGATGCCGGAAAAATTGCAGGGATGAATATTAAAAGAATAATCAATGAACCAACAGCTGCTGCATTAGCTTATGGTTTAGATAAGGATAGTGGAAATCGAACAATTGCTGTATATGATCTAGGAGGTGGTACTTTTGATATTTCCATCATAGAAATAGATGATGTTGACAAAGAAAAAACTTTTGAAGTTCTATCTACCAATGGTGATACCCATTTAGGAGGAGAGGATTTTGATAGTAGATTGATTAATTATTTAGTACAAGAATTTCAAAAAGAACAAGGAATGGATCTTAGAAATGATGCACTAGCTATGCAACGACTTAAAGAAGCAGCAGAAAAAGCTAAAATAGAACTATCAACAACTCAACAAACTGACGTAAATTTACCATATATTACTGCTGATTCTTCAGGTCCAAAACATTTAAACATTAAAGTAACACGATCAAAATTAGAATCTCTAGTTGAAGATCTAGTTGATCGTTCAATTGAACCTTTAAAAACTGCTTTAAATGATGCCAATCTAAAAATATCCGATATTAATGATATCATTTTAGTTGGTGGACAAACTAGAATGCCATTAGTACAAAATAAAGTAGCTCAATTTTTTGGAAAAGAACCAAGAAAGGACGTTAATCCAGATGAAGCTGTTGCTGTCGGTGCTGCAGTACAAGGTGGTGTATTGTCAGGAGAAGTAAAAGACGTATTATTATTAGATGTAACACCATTATCTTTAGGTATTGAAACAATGGGTGGAGTAATGACTCCATTAATTAATAAAAATACTACAATTCCCACAAAACATAGTCAAATATTTTCTACAGCAGAAGATAATCAATCTGCTGTTACCATACATGTTTTACAAGGAGAAAGAAAAAGATCTTCTGACAATAAATCTCTTGGACAATTTAATTTAGATGGAATACAACCTGCACCAAGAGGAACAGCTCAAATAGAAGTTACTTTTGACATTGATGCTGACGGAATATTGCATGTATCAGCTAAAGATAAAAACACTGGAAAAGAACAAAAAATTACTATCAAAGCTTCTTCAGGTTTAAATGAAAATGAAATAAAAAAAATGGTATCAGATGCAGAAAAAAATGCAGAATCAGATAAAGAATTTGAACAATTAATTCAAATTAGAAATCAAGGAGATCAAATTTCACATAGTACCAAAAAACAATTAAAAGAACATGGAAAATCACTACAAACTCAAGACAAAAACAATATCCAAAATGCTATCGATCATTTAGACAAGTCTCTACAGGGTGAAAACAAAACAGAAATTGAAACAAACATACAAAATTTATTAAAAGTATCTTCAAAATTAATGGAACATATAAAACAAAACAACAACTCTAATAATAATGATTCAAATAATCAAACATCACAAAAATCAGAAGATAATGTTGTAGATGCAGAATTTGAAGAGGTTAAAGACCCTAAAAAATAACCAAATTTTCATTGAAAAATATAATTAGACATGATTGTCCATGACCATTTACGGGGAGAATTACCCCCGTGAATGTATTTTATAAGCAGGAAGAGTACAATGTCAAAAACAGATTACTACGAAATTTTAGGGATTCAAAAATCAGCAAACGACCGTGATATAAAAAAAGCATACAAACGATTAGCTATAAAATATCACCCTGATCGTAACAAAGGAGATAAACAAGCAGAAAAAAAATTTAAAGAGATAAAAGAAGCATATGAAATATTAATCAACACTCAAAAACGTGCAGCTTATGATCAATATGGACATAGTGCATTTCAACAACAAAATAATAATTCTAATTTTCATAGTACATTTAATAGTTCTGCAGATTTTACCGATATTTTTGGCGATGTTTTTGGAGATATTTTTGGAGGAAATAGACAAAAATCCACTCATGGCGCTGATTTAAAATATAATATGGAATTAACCTTAGAAGAAGCTGTCCGTGGTGTCACCAAAGAAATACGAATTCCTATATTACAAACATGCAATATTTGTTATGGTAGTGGTGCTACTCCTGGTACTCATCGAAAAAATTGTTCCACTTGTCATGGAACAGGACAAATACAACTCAGAAAGGGTTTTTTTACTGTACAACAAACATGTTCTACTTGTCATGGACAAGCTACAATTATTCAATATCCATGTAAATCCTGTCATGGACACGGCCGTATAGAAAAACCAAAAAAATTATCTGTTAAAATTCCAGCCGGTATCGATACTAACGATCGAATAAAATTAAATCAAGAAGGTGAAGCAGGACAACAAGGTGCTCCATCAGGAGATCTATATGTTCAAATTAATGTAAAAAAACATCCAATATTCCAAAGAGAAGAAAATAATTTATATTGCGAAGTACCTATTAATTTTTCCATGGCAGCTCTTGGTGGAGAAATTGAAGTACCTACTTTAGATGGAAAAGTTAAACTAAAAATTCCTTCTGGAACACAATCAGGAAAAGCTTTTCGCATACGATCAAAAGGTGTTCTATCAGTTCGAAACGGAAAAAAAGGAGATTTATTATGTCGAATTTTAGTAGAAACACCTGTCCATTTAAACGAACAACAAAAAATATTACTTTATAAATTAGGAGAAAGTTTTGGTGGTTTTACAGGAGAAAAAAATAGTCCTCGATCCAAACGATTCTTTGATGGAGTAAAAAGATTTTTTGACGATTTAAGAGGATAATATGACATATGTAAAAGTATTGCTCCACAACTTGGATGCAATACTTTTTATATACTAAATATTATATAACAATATTTAAAAATCAAATATCATCTATAAAGCAATTATACCATATTGTTTATTCTTAACATCAAATTAGATTTATGACGGGATGATTTATTTTTATGTATCAATCCTTTATGCACATGTCTATCTAATATAGGTTGAACTTTCTTAAATGCAATTTTAGCTTTTTCTTTGCTACCAGATACAATATTTTCATATACTTTCTTTATCAAAGTACGAACCATAGAACGTCTACTAATATTAGACAATCTTTTTTTCTTAGATGTAATAGCGTCTTTTTTAGATGATTTAATATTTGACAATTTATATACTCCCAAAATAAAAAAAATTTAAATATATTTTAATTCAATTAAGCGCAATAACATCATATTAATATTATTTAAATCTATAATACAAATTATATTATATTTAACACAAAAAATACACTCACGAAAAATATAATATAAAATAAAAAACAGGTAATATCTATATTGTATACATCAAAATAAAATACTACTATAGTAGTATAGACTTTATTAAATTAATAATTTTAATAACTACATTAAGTTCTTTAACTATGTATTTTTTTATTAATTTTAAACCAAATAATTAATTATGAAACTTATACGAGGCATTCAAAATATAAAAAAAGAAGATTGGGATTCAATTTTAACAATCGGAAATTTTGATGGTGTACATTTAGGACATCAATATGTGTTAAAAAAGATTAAAAATATTGCAAAACAATATAATAAATCTATTATGATTATGTTATTTGAACCTCAACCATTAGAATTTTTTAAAAAATTAAAATCACCTACACGATTAACTCCTTTTCATGAAAAAATAAAACAATTATTCTTATTAAATATTGATTCAATATTATGCATAGAATTTGATATATATTTTTCATCACTAACAGCTATTAATTTTATTAAAAATATTCTCATTAAAAAATTACATATTTCACATTTAATTTTAGGTTATGATTGCCAATTTGGAGCTGATAAAAAAGGCAATATAAAACTACTTAAAACAATAATCAAAAAAAACGAATTTAATATAATTCAACTTAAACAACATGTTCTCAACAATGGAACATATATTAGCAGTACAGATATTAGAAAAGCACTATTAAATAATAATTTTAAATTAGCTGAATCACTGCTAGGTCGACCTTTTAGTATTACAGGAACAATATCAATCTACATACACAAAAATAAAAATACAGAGATATCTACTGCTATAATATTATTGAATAATTATTCAACTCCAATTTATGGTATGTTCTCAGTTATATTTACAACTAAAAATCAAAAAAAAATCATAGGAATAGCTAATATAAATAAAAAAACATACCAAGATAAACATCTATGTATTATACATATACACGTAAAAAACATCATTTATAACTTACACAGTCAATATATTGAAATATTTTTTTATAAAAAAATGAAAAATATAAACTATTTTAAATCTATACAAGAAGAACAACAACAATTATTAAACAATATTAATAAAACCAAAAAATACTTAAATCACTATTTTTAAAGGATAAAATCTATTATGAACAATTATAAATCAACATTAAATTTACCAAAAACAACTTTTCCTATGAAAGGAAATTTACCCATTCAAGAACTTAAAATACTTCAAAAGTGGACTAAAAATCATATATACCAAAAAATCAGAAAAAAAAAACTAGGTAATCCAATATTTTTTTTACACGATGGCCCCCCTTATGCCAATGGTAATATTCATATTGGACATGCATTAAATAAAATACTTAAAGATATCATCTTAAAATCAAAACACTTATCTGGTTTTGATGCTCCATACATTCCAGGTTGGGATTGCCATGGCTTACCTATTGAACAACAAGTTGAAAAAATTTTACATGACAAAAAAAAAACAGTATCTAATAAAGTATTCAGAATAATGTGCAGGGAATATGCACAACAACAAATTAATAATCAAAAAAAAGATTTCATTAGATTAGGAGTCTTTGGAGATTGGAATCAATCATACCAAACCATGGATTTTAAATCAGAAGCTGATATTGTACGAATTTTATCAAAAATCATATTTAAAGGACATATCTATCAAGGATTAAAACCTGTACATTGGTGTCTTAATTGTAAATCAGCTTTAGCAGACGCCGAAGTTGAACATATTGAAAAAAAATCATACTCCATATTATTCAAACTCAAAATATGTAACCAAGGAAAAATACATCAAAAATTAAATATGACTAATTTTAAAAAACCAATATATTTTGTAGTATGGACCACAACCCCATGGAGTCTCCCAGCTAGTCAAGCCTTAGCCATACATGAAAAATATGAATACCAATTAATTGAAACAAGCAATCAAGCGCTGATCATTACCAGAAATAGAACAGAAGATATTATGAAAAATATAAAAGTTCATAACTGGAAAATTATCAAAACAATGATAGGTACCACATTAGAAAAATTAGATGTTATACATCCATTATTTAAACAAAAAATACCTATCATTATTTCACAACATGTTTCTCAAGACATGGGATCAGGTATAGTACACATTGCTCCAGACCATGGAGTAGATGATTTTTTAGCTTGTCAACCATATGACATTCAACCAATAAATTTAATCAACCAAGATGGTAATTATATCAATACGCCTTATTCACAACTAAATAATATTAATATTACGTATGCTCATACTTTAATCATAGATATGTTGAAAGAAAAAAACATATTATTATCTGTAAAGCAAATCATACATAATTATCCTCATTGCTGGAGACATAAAACCCCGATTATTTTTAGAACAACCCCTCAATGGTTCATTAGCATGTCTAATAAAAACTTAAAACAAGAATCATTAAATTCTTTAAAAACCGTAAAATGGATACCAAATTGGGGATTTAAAAGAATTACATCCATGTTATCACAAAGACCTGATTGGTGCATTTCTAGACAAAGAAAATGGGGTGTTCCACTTCCACTATTCATTCATAAGAAGACAAAAAAATTACATCCAAAAACACAAGATCTTATAAAAAAAATAGCTCATTTAATAGAATTACAGGGAATTGAAGCATGGTGGGAAATAGATACAAAAAAAATATTAGGTAATGATTATAAAGAATACATAAAAGTAGAAGACGTTATAGACGTATGGTTTGATTCCGGATCTAGTCAACATTTTTTTAATTTTCAAAACAATTTTAAAAATCATACCGCAGCAGATATGTATCTAGAAGGATCTGATCAACATCGCGGTTGGTTTATGTCTTCACTAATCATTTCAACAGCCATTCAAAATAAAGCTCCTTATTCCACAGTCTTAACTCATGGATTTATAGTCGATGAAACAAAAAAAAAGATGTCAAAATCAATAGGTAATACTCTTAGTCCCAATTATATAATCGATAACTTTGGAGCAGATATTCTACGTTTATGGGTTGCGTCTACTGATTATACTAAAGACATTACAATCTCTAATGAGATTTTACAACAATCAATAGAAAATTATAGAAAAATTAGAAATACTATACGATTTATATTATCTAATTTAAATTCATTTAATCCTAGTACAGATATTGTTCAACCAAACAATATGATTAAATTAGATAAATGGATTATTAATAAAACCAAAAATATACAAGAAGATATTATTCAATTATATGAAAAATATAAATTTCATGAAGTGTTACAAAAAATCATGAATTTTTGTTCTATTGAACTAAGTTCATTTTATTTTGAAATTATAAAAGACAGACAATATACTAATAAAAAAAATAGTATACCATACTTAAGTGGTCAAACAACAATATTTCATATTATACACGCTTTAGTACGGTGGATTACACCTATTTTATCGTTTACATCTGAAGAAATTTGGGAATGTATACCAGGAACTCAAAACTCCATATTTATAGAAGAATGGTATAAAAAATTATTTTACATGTCTAAGACAGAGATTTTATCAGATACTCATTGGAATCTATTAATTCAAATTAAATATGAAGTCAATAAACATATTGAACAACAAAGAAAAATAAAAAATATCAGAAATTCATTAGAATGTCATATTACACTATATGTAAAAACCAAATTATTTAATATATTATCTATTTTAAATAATGAGCTGAAATTTATTTTCATAACTTCTTATGCTATCATAAAAAAATATAATTTAGCACCTAATACAATAAAACCTTGCATTAACATCCCTGAATTAAAAATAGAAACAAATATAATTGTAGGAAAAAAATGTTTAAGATGTTGGCATTATACAGATTATAATGACCCATTGTACAATAATAAAGATATATGCTATAGATGTACATTAAACATAGAGGGTTCTGGTGAAACACGATACTATTGTTAACAAAAAATATTTTACTTTATCATTATTAATATATTTATTAGATGCATATACAAAATATTGGATCATAAATCACTATCAATTACATGAATGTAGATATATACTACCAATATTAAATATTGTCTACATTCGTAATCATGGTATTGCATTTAATTTATTTAACGATGATAACATTAATCACTATACTCTATATATTATCAGTGCAACCTCTATGATATATATCATATACATGATACTGAATATATATAAAAAAAAATACAATCACTATGGATATTCGTTTATAATCAGCGGTGGTCTAGGGAATTTATTAAATAGATTATATTATGGATTTGTAATCGATTTTATTGATATACATATTAATAATTGGCATATGGCAGTATTTAATATCGCAGACATTAGTATAATACTAGGTATTATTTTTATTCTTATAAATTAAAATATGAACTATTATTACAGTATAATATCTAAAAAATTAAATTTAATTAAAAATTTTATCATTAAATAAAACATACACTAAAAAAATAATTACTATGGATTTAACTATTCATTAAACAGTAATAATATAACTTGATTTACACCACATAAAAAAATATAACCATAAATCACTATTGATATTATCATTAGTAATACATTAGTAATATATGCTATAAACAAACAACTAATAAATACAATTATTTAATACTAAACAAATTTATCAAAAAAAGACGATGCTTCATTATTAAAATTAAAATACATAACAATAACACTATATAAAAATAATAATAATAATAATAATTAATAAACCATAATATTGAATATCTTTATTAACAAAAATTATTAAAAATGATATAATTAAATATTACATCAACATAATATCATTTTAAATTCCTAACAATAAACAATATTCTCTAACAATCAACAAAATCTCTAAACAAAAAATTACATTCTAAATTACAACTAATCATAGTTCTAAATTAAAAAATGTTGAAAAAATCCATACTATTTAATACACTTTATTAAATATTGCTAATAACAATATTACAAGCACATTTACTAAATTCTATTTTTTATATATCTATTAAATATAAATACAACATTCACATAATAAAATTTATTCAAAAAATAATAATACATTAACAATAAATAACATCTTAGTTACTATAACTATTATTAATAAAATTAAAAAACTATTTCTACGTTAATTTCCTAAGTAATATAAAACTATATTTTTATTACTTTAAAAAATACAAAATATTTTATTTAAAAAAAATGAATTTTATTATAGGATAACTTAATATGGTTACAAAAAATATACGAATTGCAATTTCTGGAATGCTAGGAAGAATTGGTTCTCTGTTAATTCAAGAAACTCAGAAAATTAAAAATATACAATTAACTATAGCTATCAGTAAAAACATAGAACAACACATTAATAATGATGTTACGTTTATCAATCAACTAAAAAATAATAATATAACAATAGTTAATTCTTTAAATGAAGAAAATAACAATTTTGATATACTAATTGATTTCACACATCCAAGTAAAACAATAGAATATCTTAAATATTGTATAAAACATAATAAAAAAATAGTTATAGGAACAACAGGTTTTAATAAAGAAGAAAAAGAAATTATTAATGCCGCTTCACAAAAAATAGGTCTTGTATACTCTTCCAACTTTAGCATTGGAATGAATACTATGTACAAATTAATTCAAAAAACCACTGAAAACATAGGCAATAATTCCGATATAGCTATTATTGAATCTCACCACAATCAAAAAAAAGATAAACCTTCTGGAACTGCGATAACAATTAAAGAAATAATATTAAAAACACTTAATTCTAAAAAAAAAACATCTCTCAATTATAATAAAATAAATAGACAACAAAAAAAAACAATTGACATATCCTCGTTAAGACTAGGTGATGTTCATGGTGACCACACTGTAATATATTCCAGCATTGGAGAAAGAATAGAAATCACTCATAGAGCTAACAATAAATTAATTTTTGCTCATGGAGCTATCCAAGCAGCTATTTGGCTTTATGAACAAAAACCAGGATTATACACTATGGAAAACGTATTAAATACACTATAAAATTAAAACTTTTAAAATACATAGAAAAAATAAATTATAACGTTTATATAATAAATTTGAAAAATACAAATATGAAACTTTAAGTAAATATAAAAATTACATAAATATAAAATATTATTAAAAATATAATTCTTAATTGGAGAATCACTTGAAAAAATTAGGAATATTAGTTTTATCCAATGGTCATACTTTTAAAGGTTATTCTATCGGAGCTAGTGGAACATCTGTCGGTGAAGTCGTATTTAATACTTCCATGACTGGATATCAAGAAATACTAACAGATCCTTCCTATACTGGACAAATTATAACATTTACTAGCCCCAACATCGGTAATGTTGGAGTTAATCCTGAAGACGAAGAATCTGAAAAAATACATGCAAAGGGAGTTATAATTCGAAACCTTTCTCTAATAGCTAGTAATTATAAAAGCCATTACAATCTTTATAACTATTTAAAAAAAAATAATATCATTGCAATTTCTAATGTTGACACAAGAAAATTAACTCATATCCTTCGAAATACTGGATCACAAAATGGATGTATTACAACAGAACATCAATCTTCTCATAATACTCTAGAAATAGCTAAAAATTTTATGGGATTAAAACATATTGATTTAGTTAAACAAGTTAGTACAAAAATTTCATATAATATAATTAATAAACATGATCATGTTAAAAAATCCTTGTTAAATATCCCTTTTCATATTAAAAAAAAATATTTTCATGTAGTAGTTTATGACTTTGGAGTAAAAAAAAGCATATTAAATATGTTACTAGATAGACATTGCTATCTTACTGTAGTACCAGCAACAACTACATCAGAAACAATATTAAAATTATTACCTGATGGAATATTTTTTTCTAACGGTCCAGGTGATCCAAGACCATGTACATATGTTATTAAAACCATTCAACATTTTTTAACTACTAAAATACCTATGTTCGGAATTTGTTTAGGTCATCAATTACTAGCTTTAGCAAGTGGAGCTAAAATAATAAAAATGAAATTTGGTCATCATGGAGGAAACCACCCTGTAAAAGAAATAAATAGTAAAAAAGTAATAATAACAACTCAAAATCATGGTTTTACTGTAGATAAGCATCACTTACCTTCTGAAATCAACATCACACATGTATCTTTATTTGATAATACAATACAAGGAATACAATGGAAGAATAAACCAATATTTGGTTTTCAAGGACATCCTGAAGCTAATCCTGGACCACATGATGCATCATCATTATTTGATAAATTTATTAATTACATAAAAAATACCAATCGCAACCTATAGATTTCTATTGAGATACTAAACTATGCCAAAAAATACTAAAATTAAATCTATTTTAATACTAGGTGCTGGTCCTATTATAATCGGTCAAGCATGCGAATTTGATTATTCTGGAACGCAAGCTTGTAAAGCACTTATGGAAGAAAATTATCGAGTAATCTTAGTAAATTCTAACCCTGCCACTATCATGACTGATCCAGATATGGCTCATGTCACATATATTGAACCAATTAACTCACATACATTAAAAAAAATCATCAAAAAAGAAAGACCAGATGCTATACTCCCAACTATGGGAGGACAAACAGCTTTAAATTGTGCTATCCAACTAAACAACGAAAACATTTTAAAAGAAAACAATATAAAAATTATTGGTGCCACTATTAATTCAATACACAAAGCTGAAGATCGTTCATTATTTGAACAATCTATGAAAAAAATTGGTGTTAAAACAGCTAAATGTAGTATTGCACATACTATACAAGAAGCATTTACAATATCTAAACATATAGGTTTCCCATGTATCATTAGACCATCATTTACCATGGGTGGAACAGGTGGTGGAATTGCATATAATCAAGAAGAATTTCAAGAAATCTGTACTCATGGATTAGATTTATCACCAACAAAAGAACTATTAATAGACGAATCTCTTATCGGATGGAAAGAATATGAAATGGAAGTTGTAAGAGATACAAATGATAATTGTATAATTGTTTGTTCTATCGAAAATTTAGATCCAATGGGTATTCATACTGGAGACTCAATTACTATAGCTCCTGCTCAAACACTCACAGATAAAGAATATCAAATAATGCGAAATACTGCAATATCCGTTGTAAGAGAAATTGGAGTAGAAACCGGAGGAGCTAATGTTCAATTTGCCATAAATCCAAAAAATGGAGAAATCATTGTAGTAGAAATGAATCCAAGAGTATCTAGATCATCTGCTTTAGCATCTAAAGCTACAGGATTTCCCATTGCAAAAATTGCCGCAAAGTTAGCAGTAGGTTATACTCTAGACGAACTTAATAATGATATTACTGGTATAAACATGCCTGCTTCTTTTGAACCGTCTATAGATTATATAGTAACTAAACTTCCAAAATTTGATTTCGAAAAATTTCCTGGATGTAATAATAGATTGACTACTCAAATGAAATCTGTAGGAGAAGTAATGGCTATAGGTAGATCTTTTCAAGAATCTATACAAAAAGCAATTCTTGGATTAGATATCGGATTAAGTGGTTTTGATTCAAAAATAAAAGAATTAAACAATGAAAACATAAAAAAAATACAATATGAATTAAAAACTCCTGGTTCTAATCGTTTATGGTATATAGCAGATGCATTTAGAATAAATATGTCTATTCATGATGTACATGTATTAACCAACATTGATAAATGGTTTTTAACTGAAATCTACGACATAATAAAACATGAACATGTTATAAAAAAACAAACAATAAATACTATTAACAAAAACTTTTTATACAAAAGTAAAAGAAAAGGTTTTTCAGATTTAAGACTTGCTATACTTATGTCTACAACTGAAGAAAAAATTAGAAATTTACGTTATAAATTCAATTTACACCCAGTATACAAAAGGATAGATACTTGCGCAGGAGAATTTAATAGTAATACAGCATATATGTATTCCACTTGGGAAGAAGAATGCGAATCTAAACCTAATCATAAAAAAAATAAAATTATTATTATTGGAAGTGGTCCTAATCGAATAGGGCAAGGTATAGAATTTGATTACTGTTGTGTTCATGCAGCTCAATCACTCCAAGAAGATGGTTATCAAGCAATTATGATAAATTGCAACCCAGAAACAGTTTCAACAGATTACGATATATCAAATAGATTATATTTTGAACCTATTACCTTAGAACATATATTAGAAATTATTAATATTGAAAAACCTAAAGGAATTATTGTCCAATATGGTGGACAAACACCACTTAAATTATCTATAACACTTAAAAAAATGGGAATAAACATTATAGGAACAGACCCAAAAACTATTGATGTCACAGAAAATAGAAATTACTTTCAACAAATAGTAAAAAAATTGAAACTAAAACAACCGAAAAATGGAACAGCATCTACTCTTAACGATGCAATAAATTTATCAAGAAAAATAGGTTATCCTATTATGGTACGACCATCTTATGTACTAGGAGGTCGTAATATGAAAGTAATTATCAATGAAACTCAATTAATACAATATTTTTTATCTATTCAAGAACAACCACACAATATGCTACCAATATTATTAGATCAATATCTTCAGCATGCAATAGAAGTAGATGTAGATATTATATGCGACAAAAAAAATATTCTTATAGGAGGTATCATGGAACACATAGAACAAGCTGGAATTCATTCCGGAGATTCAGCTTGTTCTTTACCGTCTTATACATTAACCAAATCTATACAAGATAAAATAAGAATTCAAGTAAAACAATTAGCATTAGAATTGAAAATTAATGGTTTAATGAACACACAATTTGCTATAAAAAATAATACAGTTTATGTCATAGAAGTAAATCCTAGAGCTTCTAGAACTATTCCATTTTTATCAAAAGCTACTGGAATTCCATTAGCTAAAGTAGCTACAAAAATTATATGCGGAAAAACATTAATAGAATTAAATTATAATAAAGAAGTTATACCTCCATACTATTCAGTAAAAGAAGTTGTACTACCATTTAATAAATTTCCAGGTGTTAATCCAATTTTAGGTCCAGAAATGCGATCTACAGGAGAAGTCATGGGAATCGGAATAAATTTTTCAGAAGCATTTTCTAAAGCCATGTCTGGAGCACTAATTAATATGAAAACTTCAGGTACAATTTTACTCACAGTAAAACCAAGTGATAAAAACAATATTATTAATCTAGCCATACAACTAAAAAATTATGGATTTCATATTGATGCCACAAAAGGAACATCTTTATCTTTAAAAAAATCAGGAATTACATCAAATATTGTAAATAAAATTAATGAAGGAAGACCTAATATTCAAGATCACATAAAAAATGGAAAATATATATATATAGTAAATACTACTGAATCAGAACAAAGTATTCAAGACTCTAGTATTATCTTCCAAACTGCATTACAATATAAAGTACATTACGATACTACTTTCAACAGTGCATTTGCTACAATTTTAGCATTAAAATATATTCCAATTCGATCCATTAATTCATTACAAAAGTTACATTCTCAATTAAAACATTGACTTAAAAAATTTAATTAATATATTAATCCATCATATTTCGAGCAATAAATATGAACATTAGTTTAATTGCAGCAATATCTAACAATTATATCATAGGAAAAAATAATACAATACCATGGTATATTCCACAAGATTTATCATGGTTTAAATACCATACAATAAACAAACCAATTATTATGGGCAGATTAACATGGCAATCAATTAATAAAAATTTACCAAACAGATATAACATTGTAATAAGTAGTAAAAAAATTGTTTCAAAAAATGTTAAATGGTTTCATTCTCTCGATACAGCGTTATCGTTAATGTCATTACAATTTAAAGAAATAATGGTCATAGGTGGAAATACACTCTATACTCAAACCATTCAATATGCCAATCGATTATATTTAACGCATATTCATAAATGTATACTTGGAGATACATATTTTCCAAAATATAATACATGTTTATGGAATAGAATTTTTTATCAAACATGTTATTCACATAAACCTAATTATTTTTATCATTCTTTTGAAATACTAGATCGAAAAAAATAACAATCAGCTATGAAAAGACTCACTAAAATAAACTTTATCTTCCCATCTCAACATACTTAATTCATTACCCCAACAACATCCAGTATCTAGTGCAATGATGTTATTTGGAGTGGAATAACCTCGTAAAGTAGACCAATGCCCAAAAATAATATGATATTTTTTATTAATTTTCATATCCATTAAAAACCATGGAATTAAATTCGATTTAAATTGAAATGGTCTAGACTTACATGAAAAATTTAATTCTCCGTTAGGTAAACAATATCTCATTCTAGTAAATACATTAATAATAAAACGCAACCGATCATTATTAGTTAAGTTATTACTCCATACATTAGGTAAATTTCCATACATATCATATAAAAAACTTTTATAATTTTTTCCAAGAAGTGCTTGTTCTACTTCATTAGCACAAGTAATAATAGTAGATAAATTCCAGAAAGGAAATATTCCAGCATGAACTAATAAAAATTTTTTTTCTTTATCCAAAATCATAATAGGACATTTACGTAACCAACCAATAAAAACATCAATTTCATTATATTCTAATAAATCCATAAAATTATCAGATACATGATATGGAATAATTCCTAGATAAACTAATAAAAAATGTAATTCATGATTACCTAATACCATTTTAGCACTATCGCCTAAAGAATATACTAATTTCATAACATCTAAAGAAGCAGGACCTCTCGCAATTAAATCCCCTGTAAAATATATAATATCTTTATTATCATTAAACGATACTGTTTTTAATAAAGATTGCAACTGACGATAACAACCATGCACATCACCAATAAAATATGTACTCATACTTTACCTCGATATAAAAAAATAATATATTTTAATATATAGTGTTTAAAACAATTTATAATAATTTTTATTTTTTTAATTGACAATCATACAAATAATTTGCTAAACAGCAATATTCTATAATTGACAAATTTTCAGCCCTTAGTAAAGGAGATATCCCTAATTTTATTAAATTATGTTCATTAAATAAATTACTCAAACTATTTTTAATCATTTTTCTTCGTTGACCAAATGCTAATTTTGTAATCAATGACAAATAGCTCACATCCCGTAATGTATATTGATACGTTATATAAGGTTTAAATTTTAGAAAAACAGACGTTACCTTAGGCTCTGGAAAAAACGATTTCGAGGATACTTCAAACAAAAATTTTACATCAAAAAAATATTGAATAATAATACTTAATCGACCATAATTTTTACTATCAGGTTGCGCTAATATACGATCTGCCACCTCTTTCTGTAACATAAAATTCATATCATAAAACACTGATACATATTTAATAAGATGTAATAATACTGCCGTTGAAATATTGTATGGTAAATTACCAAACACTCTTACATTTTTTTTTATATTTAAAAAACTAAAAAAATCAAATGATAATACATCTTGACAAAAAATTATTAATTTGTATGAATTAGTAAAATTTTTTAATTTATTAACTAATTGTTTATCAATTTCAATTACATATAAATCATCTATTAATAATAACATAGATCTTGTCAATGATCCTAACCCAGGACCAATTTCAATCAATAATTCTATATTTTTAGGATTAATGACATTTATAATCTTATTAATTACAGATTGATCAATTAAAAAATGTTGTCCTAATTTTTTTGATGGAAAATGACCAAAATATAATTTTTTATTCATATTAAATCTCAACAATTTTTGTTATTATAATTCTTCATACTTACTTCAAACAAATATCAACATTTATTAAAAACACACCATACATATATCAATAAAATAAATATACATTAAATATTTCTAATATATGAATAACGATATATTTCTTCTCTATATTTTTTTATTGATAATAGAAGTTTTTTATGAAAAATTAAATCATAAGCACGATTTATTGATAATTGCTTTAACGAATTGATATATCTAATATCAATTAATTGAAATAAATGCCAACTACCATTAAAATAAATAGGATGAGTAAACATCTCTTTCTTTTTTAATTTTAATATCTTTAACAATAACAGTGGATGAATTTTATCTTGATCTAACCAACCTAGATCATTATCTTGTGAATCAACTAACAAATCACCGTCAAACTGTTTTAAAATACGTTGAAAACTATATCCTTTATATGTTATTAAATAATAAATATTATTTATCTTTTTTTTTAAATCTAATTTAGAAAAATTTTTATTTTTTTTTAAAATTATATGTTTCAATCGTAATTGACGTGTTAAAAATAAATTTTTCCTCTTTTTATAATCTATAATTTGAACCAACTGATCTTGTTTATTGAAGTTATGAATATAAAATACTTGATTTTTTTTTATATTATGAAGATTAATAGAATAATATGATTTAAAATGATCAACAGTTTGCCAATGCATATTAGAAAATGATAATGTTTTTTTCTTTCCTAAAGACACAAATGCTATACTATTAAGTTTAAAACTAGTATGTAGATCATGAATGATTGTCTGATAAATGTTATTTAGAGTTATATTTAATCTCTTATTACTAAGAATAATTTTAGAAGGTAATAACAAAGTTTTAACCTTTACAACATCAATATTAGAATTATAATTCAATATTTTTTTAGCTAAATTATCAATTTCAGATTGATTGATATTAACAAACTGTTGAGCTAAATAACGTTCTATTAACTGGATACAAAATGAATATCTTAAAAATTTTTCATATTCTTTATAAGAATATTTCGAAGAGGACTTAATTAAAGAAGCATTTTTTTGAAATTGAACTTTACTAATATAATTATTAAACAATGCTCGTTGCATATCTTCGTTAACAGGAAACTTAAACTCATTCCATCCTATTTTTTTTGCTAATTGAAATAATAAAGTATCAACAATAATTTTTTTTTTTGCATATTGATATAATACTTTTTGATTAAAAGGTTCTATATGTTTATTAAAAAATTGAACTTTTAAAAAAAATATAATTTTTTTTATATCGCTTTCTAATATTATTTGATCATTAACGATTGATGTTAATTTATCAATTAAAAGTGGTTTTGATGCAACTGACTGAATACTTAATAAAACTAATAACATCAAAAAAATACATATTTTCATATAAACTTCTTATTATCATTTATTAAAAGTTAATATTTTAAAAGAAAAAAATAAGACAATATTCATAAAATTAGAACATAAATAATAATAAATTACAAAAAATATAATATATTGTCTATAAATTTCTGATAAAAATAAATTTTATTTTATTTCATTAATTGTTATAATTAATGATATTTATTAATTAATACATAACAATATTTATATTAATCTATCTACTACAACACATAAGCAAATAATATTTATATTATATTACTTTTATAGTATAATTATAAATTATGCATATCTTTATATTTAAAATATTTATATCATAATTTAAAAATTTTTATCCTACTTCAATAATTAAATTACAATAAAAAACTTAATTTAAATTTAAAAAATACACATTTCTATTAAAAACAAAATTAAAAATGAGCAGTTATGAAACACTTGTTAGAATGTATAACTACATTACCCTCAATGTATTTATTAATAGTAATTACTATAATTTCATTTTTAGAATCACTTGCTATTGTAGGATTATTTTTACCTGGTATTATTTTAATGGCATCATTAGGTACTTTAATTGGTAATGGAAAATTACTTTTTTACCCTGCATGGATAGCAGGTAC
Organism: Buchnera aphidicola (Eriosoma harunire); assembly: GCA_049942765.1. Taxonomy (GTDB): domain Bacteria; phylum Pseudomonadota; class Gammaproteobacteria; order Enterobacterales; family Enterobacteriaceae; genus Buchnera_D; species Buchnera_D aphidicola_D. The sequence goes on from CP188086.1 coordinate 489,657, forward strand.
CATTGGATGCATATTTGGAGATTGGTTATCATATTATTTTGGTTGTAAATTTAAACAATTTATATCCAAATTAAGTTTTATAAAAAACAATGCATCTTTGTTACAAAAAACTCAAACTGCTCTATTTAAACATAGTTTTATAACTATTTTAGTAGGTAGATTTATAGGACCAGCTAGACCTATTATTCCTTTAGTTTGTGGTATGTTAAAAATACCTATTATAAAATTTATAACACCTAGTATAATAGGATGTTTATTATGGACTCCATTATATTTTTTTCCAGGAATCCTTACAGGAGTTATAATTCATAATTCTGCTTTCATACATCAAAAAAATATAACATATCTAAAATGGACATTTATTTTCTCTATTGCTTTAATTTGGATAGGTATATGGATACTAATGCAATGTTGGAAAAAATATAAAAAAAATAACTTAACTGTTTTCTATTGTTCTATAAAAAAAATATCGATATTTGCTTGTATGAATATATTGATTGGAGCATGTACAATAATATATATTCAACATAATCCTGATATAATATTTTTTAGACGAATGTTAATTAAAATTTTTACTGCATATTAATGATAATAAACTATAATTACCAATTGCTAAATAAACTAATAATTGTTACTGAATACACTAAATACAACAGTAACAATTTTAGCTAATTTAATTTTTTTATATTTATATATAAATAAATTAAATAAATAATATATTTAATTATCAAATATTTTATTTCACAGGAACGCGAATAAAATCTACATGTAATAATTTAGGTTTAAATACATGATGATGAATCATTTGAACTTTTACATGATGTTCCATATCATTAACAATTATAATTAAATTATTTTTATAAAAAATTGATTGAGAATGAATAGAAAAAATATTATCATGATTTAACTCAATTTTAATATTATCTTGTCCATTACCATAAATTATTGCCGGTAATTTATTCTTTAAACGTAATTTTCTACTATCATTAGTTCCAGATCCTATACGATTTTTAACATAAATTTTAAGCATGATAATTATTCCATGATAAACTAAAAAAATAAACGATACTGTCATAAAACAAAAAATCTATTCTTCCCTGTTTAAACAACATCTTCAATAACAAACTTAACAAAAATATATTTATGTACCGTTACAACAGTAACATTAACAACAAATATTATAAATGACTATTTAACCAATTAATTTCTTTTTTCCAAATATTAGAATCTGTTGTTTCTAATATTATCGGAATATTATTAAAACGATCATCCATCATTATTCTAGAAAAACAATCTAATCCTATAGAACCATAGCCCAAACTATGATGTCTATCTATTCGACTATTTAATATATTTTTTGAATCATTAATATGCAATCCCCGTAAAAAATGAAACCCTACTATAGAATTAAATTTATCAAATGTATTCCAATAATCGTCATAACTTCTTAAATCATACCCAGATGCAAATAAATGACACGTATCTAAACAAACACCAATTCTAGAATGATCATCTATACGTTCAATAATATGAGCTAAATGTTCAAAACAATAGCCTACATTACTACCTTGTCCAGCTGTATTCTCTATAACCAATACAATTTTTTTAGTACGTTTAATTACATAATTTATAGATTCTGAAATTCTATTCAAACATAATTTTTCGTTAATTTGATTTAGATGACTACCTGGATGAAAATTTAAAAAAAATAAACCTAATTGCATACATCGCATGACTTCTTCTAAAAATGCAATGCGAGATTTAGTTAATAAAATGTCTTGAGGGTGACCGAGATTAATCAAATAACTACTATGAGGCAAAATGTATTGAGGTAAAAAATTATACATTTTACATGAAGCAATAAATTTTTCAATATCTTCTGTAGTTAATTGTGACGCTTTCCATTGCAATTGATTTTTAGTAAAACACGCAAAAGCTGTAGCTCCTAATAAATGAGCTCTATAAACTGCTTGATACATACCTCCTGATGAACTAACATGAGCTCCAATGTATTTCATATATATCCATAAAAATATTATTGTATAATCACAAAAACAACACTATTACATCTCTTCTAAATTAAATTTTTAAAAAATTTATTTCTATAAAAAATAATACATTCTATGTATAAAACAAAAACACATTAATAATGTATACGATATTATGAATTAATTAATATTTAATTACAATATCAAAAAACTATATCTACAAAATGTTGCTATTTAATTATAGCGATAATTTAAAAAATCGTCTATATAATATTTATCTATTATATTATTTTTAAAAATATAAATTTCTTTATTAATCATCTTTATTATCCTTACATAAAACATAAATATTATATAAATAAAAACATTATTTTGTGATATTTAACATATAATATTAATACAAATTACAACCAAAAATAATATATTTTATTTGTATAAACTCTGGATAACTTATGCATACTATCAATAATTTTACTTTTTATAAAAATATCTGTATGTTAAAAAAATATTGGGTTACTCAAGGTTGTACCATTGTACAACCATTAGATTTACCTATAGGAGCCGGTACATTTCATTATCATACATTTTTAAATACAATAGGACCCGAACCTATATCAATTGCATATATTCAACCTTCTAGACGACCTTTAGATAGTAGATTTGGAAACAATCCAAATCGATTACAACATTATTACCAATTTCAAGTCATCATAAAACCAGCCCCAGAAAACATACAAGAACTATATTTAAATTCACTAAAATATTTAAGTATATATAATACAGAAAATGATATACGATTTGTTGAAGATAATTGGGATAATCCAACTCTAGGTGCATGGGGTATAGGATGGGAAATATGGCTTAATGGAATGGAAATTAGTCAATTTACATACTTTCAAAAAATGGGTGGTTTAGAATGTCAACCCATCACTGCTGAAATTACATATGGTATAGAAAGATTAGCAATGCACATTCAAAATAAAGACAATGTATACGATTTAATTTGGGATCAAAATAAATACAATACAACTACATATGGAGATTTATTTTTTAAAATCGAACAAGAACAATCTGAATACAATTTAAAAATAGCTGATACTAATTTTTTATTTGAATTATTTAATTTATATATTCAAGAATCTTATAGAATTTTATCAAATCACCAAAATTTATTAATTCCAGCTTATGAATCTACATTACAAGCTAATCATGTTTTCAATCTATTAGACGCTAGAAAAGCAATATCAATTACTGAAAGACAAAGTTATATTTTAAAAATTAGTAAAATCACTAAAATTATAGCAGAACAATATTATGAGTATAGAAAAAAATTAGGATTTCCATTATGTAAAACCAATAGGAAAATAATATGAATCAACATACATTTTTAATTGAACTAGGTGTTGAAGAATTACCAGCTAAGAAACTATATTCACTAGCACTTTTGTTTCACAAAAAAATACAATATGAATTTAAAAAAAAATATATTTGTTACGATAATAGCAAATGGTTTGCTTCTCCAAACAGAATTGCAGTACAAATCAATCATGTATATATTGATAAAAAAAATCAAGAAACTATTATTAAAGGTCCATCACTAAAAAATGCATTTAACCAACAGAATGAATTAACAAATCATGCAATATTCTGGATGAAAAAATTAAATATTACTTTACAAGAAACATGTCGTATTAAAAAACAAAAAAATGAATATCTGGCATACAAAAAAAATTCCCAAAGAAAAATACAAACTAATATATTTCCAGAAATCATAATGAATGCCATTGATAATATATCTATCGGGAAACTTATGAAATGGAATCAATCAGAAAAAAAATTTTTTAGACCTATACGAACAATAACCACAATGTATAATAATACTATTATTCCATTAAAAATATTTAATATTTCTTCTGATCAAAAAATTAGAGGACATCAAATATTAAATACAAAAACTATAACTCTGAAACATGCTAAAGATTATGAAATTACCCTTCAAAAAGAAGGACATGTCATAGCTTGTTTTCATACAAGACAAAACATAATTAAAGAAAAATCTATTGCAATAGCTCACAAAATAAATGGTACAATAAAAATACACGATAATTTATTAAATGAAATTACCTCATTGGTAGAATGGCCTACTGTTTACATGGCTGAATTTAAAAAAAAATTTCTCAAATTACCAGATATTGCTATTCTTCATATAATTCAAAATAACCAAAAATGTATTCCTATATATCAAAATAATAAATTATCATCATATTTTATTTTTATTAGCAATATTAACACTAAAAATCCACAAAATATAATTATTGGAAATCAAAGAGTTGTTAATGCTAGATTATCTGATGCAGAATTCTTTTTTACAGAAGATAGAAAAAAATCATTAAAAGAACACTTAATTTTATTAAAAAATGTACTTTTTTATAAAAAATTAGGAACTCTTTATGATAAAACTATTCGGTTACAAAATATATCTCAATACATTGCAAATATTATTAATGAAAACCAAAATGATATTCAAATAGCAGCTCAATTATCTAAATGTGATCTTATTAGTAATATGGTAATAGCTTTTCCAGAAACCCAAGGTATTATGGGTATGCATTATGCTTTATTGGATAACATTAATATAAAAATAGCTCATGCTCTTAGAGATCAGTATAAACCTGAATATTCTGAAGATACGTTACCTACTAATATCATTGGTGATATTTTATCCATTTCTGATAAAATTGATTTAATTACAGGAATGTTTACTATCGGAAAAGTACCATCTTCTATACAAGATCCATTTGCATTGCGTAGATCCGCGATAGGTATTCTTAAAATTATTATACAAAAAAAAATTCCTATTAATCTCACATCACTAATTCAAAAATCTATTTTATTACATAAAAGAACTATTGATATAACAACCATGATAAAAAAAATAGAATCTTTTTTTAATAAAAGATTATATGATATATATCATAAACAAGGTCATAACTACAATATAATACACTATATATTATTAAAACATCACAATGATCTATTAGAATTTGATTGCTGTATTCAAGCTGTTCATACATTAAAAACAAATAAACAATTTAAATTAATACAATTAGCCTATAAAAGAATAAAAAACATAACAAAAAAAATTAAACATATTCCAACTAATAATATTAATATACAACTATTAAAATCTACAAATGAAAAAATATTACTTAACATAATACAACGTTGTAAATGTGATTTCAATACAAAATCAATACAAAAAAAATATACATCATTACTACAACATATTATTCAATTAACTCCAATTATTCATTGTTTTTTTAATTCTAATATTATTAATCATTCAAATCCAAATATTGCTCTTAATCGAATTAATTTACTAAAAACAATTGAAGAACTATTTTTATTAATAATTGATTTTACTTTAATAGAATAAATAATTAAAATCATTAAGTTTAAATATATTTATAAAGATCATATTAACAATAATTAATTAATATAAATAAATTACGTATATTATACTAATAACATAAAATATATTTTTTATCTTGATGCTATTACAGTGTCAAGATAAATCATAAATTAAAAAAATGATGCTATATATAAAAAATTTAATAACGATATTGATATAAGTTCATAACTATTTTTAGATGTAATTTATATCTTAAAATTTTTAATAAATTGAATGTAAAACTCTAAAAATTTTTTTTTAGCAATAGCATTACGTATGTTAGTCATTAATTGCTGATAAAAAAACAAATTATGTATAGTATTTAATCGAATACCCAATATTTCTTTACATCGATCTAAATGATGTAAATAAGATCGCGTAAAATATGTACATGTATAACATTCACACTTATTATCTAACGGATTTAAATCATCTTTATATTTTTTATTACGAATTTTAATTATTCCATGATTAACAAATAAATAACCATTTCTAGCATGACGAGTAGGAATGACACAATCAAACATATCGATACCTAATGAAACAGCTTTTAATATATCCACTGGAGTCCCAATGCCCATTAAATATCTAGGTTTATTTTTTGGTAATTTACCACTTATATTAGTTAATATAGCATATAAATCTTCTTTTAATTCACCTACAGACAACCCACCAATAGCATAACCATCAAAACCAATATCTATTAAATTATTAATCGATATATCCCGTAAATCATTATGTATCCCACCTTGTATAATACCAAATAAAAAATTTTTATTACCTAAAGACTGAAAATGTTGTTTACTTTTTTCTGCCCATCTCAATGATCTTTCCATAGACTGTTTTACTATCTTCCAACTAGATTTAAAAGATAAACATTCATCTAAACTCATAACAATGTCTGAAGACAAATCATACTGAATTTCCATAGACCTTTGTGGAGTTAACAATAATTTTCTACCATCAAAAGGATTATGAATTAAAACTCCGTCATCTGTAACTTTACACAATTTATTTAAACTAAATATTTGAAAACCACCAGAATCAGTTAATATAACATCTTTCCAATTCATAAATTTATGTAATCCAGTATGTTTTCTTATGATAGATTGTCCTGGACGAAAAAACAAATGAACTGTATTACCTAAAATAATTTTAAAACCTAATAATTGTAATTCAGTAGGTGATATTGATTTTACTGTGCCATATGTACCTACTGGCATAAACACTGGTGTTTTAACCATAACATTTCTACTATTAAATAATAAGGTACCAGATCGTGCCATGCCATCATAATGTACTGCATTAAACAACATACTAATAATTTCCTTCTTTTAATAAATCGCATTATTTCTTGAAAAATTTACTACTAAAAATAATAACATATCAATATATAATTGAATCATATCGCATATTAATTATTAAGAAATCAATACAATAATAACAAAATAATAGATTTAGCTTATCATATTATCAAACTATGATAGTTTAACAAAAAACACCAATAAATACATATAAAATTATGAATTAAAATAATCAAATAACAAATTTTATATCAAAAAATAAATAAAAATAAACAAAAAATTCATAATTTCTAAAAAAAAATAAAAATGTAAACTCTATAATATTATTTTTATTTTTCCACTAATTCTAATATTATTCAGAGAATGATATACAACTATCATTTTTATATTTTTCACATGATAATTTTTGCATAAAATTATTAGATATTGTAAAATAATGACAACACATGTTATATTAATGAATAAGTACGTATAAAATAGATCAAAATCTGAAAAACATATATTCCATATGTTTTAATCTAAATTAAATTTTTTATTAATAAAATAACAAAAATTAAAAATTAAAGTATAATAATTAATATCAGAAAATAATCTTAAATTTTTACCATATACTATTTAATAATTATATATATTAAAATAACTAAATATTATGTATACATTAACAAAAAAAAATTAATCTCATAAAAAATTTTTAATAATACATTTATTATCAAAAATATAATTATATTAAAAAATTATGTTTAAAATAAAAATTTAATGTTAGTTTTATATAAAACAAAAAAAAAGTATAACGAATTATATTCATTCGATGTTTTTTATATCAAAAAACATATTTATTATGTATATCATTAATATACAAAATATTTTCTATTATCTAATATAAATATATATTTATATATATAACTTTAAAAATTATTAAATTTAACTAAATCAGAAATTAATTAGTATCAAATGTTTATAATATGTAAACGTTATATTTATTTATCATAATCATAGCTATCTGAAAATCATAAAAGTACAACTAACAAGTTATCTAACACACAGACATTAATCTATAACACATATTAAGAACAAATAAATCAAAATTTATTAAAACAATATTCAATATTTTTAACAATAGAAACAATATTATGAATAATATTTTTAAATATAGAATTTGATATATATATAATTAAATATAAAAATTAATCATGATCAGTACCTATATATATTTAAAACATTAATGTTGTATTAAACACATATTTTTAAATATATAATCTATATTGCAAATCATAATAAATATAAATTTATATGATAAAATACATAGTATCTACTTCTTACAACACAGAAATATATAAATTAACTTATTTATAAAAATAAAAAACATCATTAAAAATATATTTTAAAAAATCTTTAATAACAATCAATATAGAATCCAATTTTCTAAAAATTTTGATTCAAATAACATTTGAAACATAAACGGTATAACATAAAAATCAATTTTCATTCAAAGTGCAACCGATATGTCTTAAAGTTGCTTTAAAACATTTATTTAATCGTAATATATATTCATTAATATTACTAATAATATCTGAATCTTTTAAAGTATGAAACTGATTATTAAAAATTAATCGTAATGAAACACTTTTTTTATTGTAACCAATACGATTACTTCTATATATGTCACATACATAAATATCAATTATTTTGTTTAATAAACATACTTTTCCAACATTAATAACATCAAATACATCAACATTATCATCTAAAATAATAGATATATCCCGTTGACTACAAGGATAATTAGATATATCTTTTATAACACTGTTAACAGTTAAATTTAATTCATCACAAAAAATATTAAAAATAAACACCGGATGTTTTAAATTTAATATTTCTTGAATACGTGTATCCAACATTCCTATAGAACCAATTTTTTTATTAAAACAATAAATAGCAGCACTTTGAATTTTATCAAAACCATTAATTTGTTCTTTTTTAAAAGATATATTGTCCAAACATTGATTAATGTCTAGAATAGATTCTAGATCACCTTTTATGTCATAAAAATCACATATTCTATATTCCATCCCCCAATGTTTGTCATTTAAATATCCATATACTATACCAGATATATGATATTCTTGTTGTACATGTAAACTATGTGATGCATTAGGAATAAAACACAAACCAACTTCAAATAAACGAATAGATTGTTGTTGCCTATTTTGATTATAAATAATAGTATTTAATAAACCCGGCCATAAAGATAATCTCATAGATGACATCTCTTGAGAAATAGGATTATTAACTAATAAATATTCTTGATTTGGCATTAAAACTTTTTGAATACTAGGATTTACAAAACCATACGTTATAACTTCATAATATCCTCTATTTACTAACATAATTTTTACTTTATCTAAATAAGAATATAAATTATCATCTAATACCCCTGTACTTCCTGTTACTTTAATTGGAATCTTAGGAATATTGTTCAATCCATATATTCTCATAATATCACTTATTATATCTTCCTCAATTTTTATATCAAAACGCCATGATGGAGGATTTACATGACAATAAACACTATCAAATTTTATTATATTATAACCTAATTTTATTAATATATTGTTACAAATATGAACGCTAATCATGCATCCTAAAATTTTATATACTGTTTGGTAATATAACCTGATACAAAACTGATGACATACCTCGCTATCATAAACTAATTCTCTATTAACGGGACCAACATTACCACCACAATATTCTAAAATAGTATTAGTAAAAAATTCCATCACATCAAATTGTACATTATAATCTATACCTTTATTAAATCTATCAACAAGATCAACATCTAATTCGTATAATGAACAATTTACATTAATACTTTTAGTAGGTAAATATATACAACCTAAAAATATATTTTTTGTATATTTATCAAAATTAGATAAATCAGTATTTATTATTCCATATATAGATAAAATATCATTATAAGAGTTAGAAATAACAATCAATTCATCGTGACATTTAATTATAGTTTTTTCCAAGGATAAATATTCTTCTGATGGAAAAGAATGTCGTATTGTAATAGAACCATAAATATTATCAGCATCAAAAACATGAAAAATTTGACCAAATGTCAACATACAATAATTAATTAAATCTATAACAATATTTATTACTGGATAATTAATACGTCTTAACTTTTCTTTTAACCAAAATGGAGATTCAACTTGTAAATTTACATCTTTAATCAATCTACCAAAATATCTTTTACACTTTATGTCATGTTTAATAGAAATATTGATAACATCATTATTAGTGATAACAGCAGGATTAACTTCTAATTTTGGTAAAGGTAAAGTATTTAATACTGCTACTTCTCTTGCAATACCTATCAGATATAATACATCTGACCTATTTGAATTAACAGATACTGTAATAATATTATCATTATCTGATAAATAACGATTTACAGACACACCTATTTCTGCATTGATAGGTAATTCAACAATATTATTTTCCATATAAGTTATTTCAAAATCTTTAAATGAACATAAATAACCTTCAGATAATACACCTTTAATAAACATAGCAGTGATACGCCGTTTGTCAGATAACATTGAACCAATCAAAGCTACAGCTACTTTCATACCAATAACGACAAAAAAAACAGATTGATGAATAATATTTATATTATTACATAACCCAATATTTACTTCTAATATATAAAAATTCTGAATATTAGGATGCATAGAATGTGCTACAATTTCCCCAACTACTACACCACTAAAATCTCCCGATATTTTTTGAATATATTCAACTTCCAAACCTGATTGACTCAATTGATCACATAAATCAACAACTTTAATTGCAGGATTTACCCATTCACGTAACCATTTCTCAGTAAATTTCATTTGAAATATGACCTTGATAATTAAAATTGTTTAAGAAATCGTATATCATTTTTAAAAAAAGAACGGATATCAGATATATTATATCTTAACATAGTCATCCTCTCTATTCCAATTCCAAATGCACAACCTAAATATAATTTAGTATTAATATTCAAATTTTTTAATACCGATGGATGAACCATACCACAACCTAATACTTCTAACCAGTCTCCTTTATAACTTTTAATATCTACTTCAGCTGAAGGTACCGTAAAAGGAAAATAAGAACTACGAAATCTAATATTAATAGTCTTTCCAAAAAATTCATACAACAAACTTTCTAACATCCATTTTAAATTAGAAAAATTCACGTCTCTATCAATAATCAAACCTTCTAATTGATGAAACATTGGAGTATGCGTTGCATCATAATCATTTCTATATACTTTTCCAGGTACAATACAATAAATAGGTAGTTGTTGACTTTTTATAATTCTCACTTGCATACTAGAAGTTTGAGTTCTTAACAATCGATCAGTATCAAACCAAAAAGTATCATGCATAGCTCTAGCTGGATGATCTGAAGGAATATTTAATGCATCAAAATTATGATATTCATCCTCAATTTCAGGTCCTTCTATAGAATTAAATCCCAAACGAAAAAAAAAACTCTTTATAAAATTTATTGTGACAGTAATAGGATGTAAATGTCCATTGAAAAGTCTACGACCTGGTAAAGTAACATCAATATTTGATTTATACACGCTAACATTGCATAAATCATCACGTATCTTCTTTTTTTGATCAATGATTGCTTGATAAATACCACTTTTTATTTTATTTAATACTATTCCAGTCTTTTTTTTATCTTCACGATTTAATGAAACAAGCTTTTTTATTTCAAGAGTAATATATCCCTTTTTACCAAGACACTTAATTCTAATTATTTCTAACTCTTCTAAAGTAGTTGAGTTATGTATGTCACTATAAATTAATTCTGCAAATTCAAATAATGATTTCATATTTTCATGATTCAACTATATTTTGTAATGATTTAAAAATTAATAAATTATTAATTATACTTAATCAAGAACAACGCAAAACATATTAAAAAAATTTAAACAATAATCAATTGACACTAACAATGATTAGTAACACGAGGGGAACCCCCCTCTCAAGAATTATATAATTCTACATTACTATAATACTGACTGAGACTTTTGAATTAATTGAAGCAAAGCTTGATAATCAAAAACTGCCAAATGAGATAAAAGTTTTCGATCAATGTAAATTGATGCTAATTTTAATCCATGCATAAATTTACTATATGATATATTACTTCTTCTCACTGCAGCATTTATACGAGTTATCCATAATTGACGAAATTGTCGTTTCCGTTGACGACGATCCCGATATGAATACTGACCTGCTTTAATTATAGCCTGCTTAGCAACTCTAAAAACACGAGATCTAGCACCATAATAACCCTTCGCTTTTTTTAAAACATTTTTATGTCTAGCATGAGCGGTCACACCTCGCTTAATTCGTGCCATGCATATTCTCCTATAAAAAAACCATTACCTCGGATTACCTATATGGGAAAAAAGATATTACAGATTTCATATCTTCTTTAGATAGAGCTACTTTTGCACGCAAATGTCTTTTATTTTTTGTATTTTTTTTAGTTAATAAATGCCTTAAATTTGCTTGTTTTCTTTTAAACATTCCAGATGCTATTTGTTTAAATCGCTTTGATGCACTACGTAACGTTTTTATCTTTGGCATGTGTTAATCCTAATTTTTAATATTACATACTTTATTAATACATAACTATAAATTAATAATAATATCTAATATAAAAATATTACATTACTTTTTTTTAGATGATATGATCATAATCATTTGTCTGCCTTCAATTTTAGAAGGAAAAAACTCAGTGATAGCATTTGATATTAAATCTTTTTGTATTCGTTTCAACATATTTATTCCAATATTTTGATGAGACATTTCTCTACCACGAAACCTTAAAGTCACCTTTACTTTATCACCTTCTTCTAAAAAACGACTAATATTACGTAACTTTACTTGATAGTCACCTTCATCAGTATTAGGTCTAAATTTAATTTCTTTAATATGAATTATTTTTTGTTTTTTCTTTTGTTCTTTAGAATGCTTACTTTTTTCATATAAAAATTTACCATAATCCATAATTCTACAAACAGGAGGTTCCGCATTAGGACTAATCTCAACTAAATCTAATCCTAGTTCCTCTGCTTTTAACAAAGCATTATTCAAACTTACAATACCCATTGATTCAGTATTATGTCCTGACAAACGTACTTTTAAAGCACGAATTTCTCTATTAATTTTATTAGGTTTTATTAATTGTACCTTTTTTACGACTTTAATGCTCTAATCCTCCATCTGAGACAAAACACGATTCTGATTTTCTAATTGTAATTTTTTAATCATAATATTGATATCAGACATCAAAAAATTTTTTCCAGACCTAGAACGTACTGTAACTGTTGATTGTTCTTCTTCCTTAGGTCCACATATAAAAATATATGGAATTTTAGAAATAATAGCATCTCTTACTTTAAAATTCATTTTTTCATTTCTTAAATCCATTTTTACACGAATATTAGATGTTAATAATATATTTGTAATATTTTTTACATAATTAATTTGTTTTGTATGTATATTCATTACTAACACTTGTATAGGTGATAACCAAAAAGGAAAATTACCAGAATATTCTTCTATTAAAATACCAATAAAACGTTCTAAAGAACCTAATATAGCTCTGTGTATTATTATTGGCGATTGACGTACATTATATTGATTAATATAATACGAATTCAACCGTGTTGATAAATAAAAATCAAGTTGAATTGTACCACATTGCCAAGTTCTATTTAGAGAATCTTGTAAAATAAATTCAATTTTTGGTCCATAAAAAGCTCCTTCCCCAGGTTGATAATCGAAATGTAAGTTACGCTTTTTTAACACATTAATTAATTCTTGTTCAGATTTATCCCATATTACTTGATTTCCAATGCTATGATCAGGCCTAGTAGATAACTTAATTAATATTTTTTTAAAACCAAATGTCTGATATACATCAAACAACATTTGTATGCATGAATCAATTTCTTGACCAATTTGTTCTTCTGTACAAAAGATATGAGCATCATCTTGTGTAAACGAACGAACCCTCATTAATCCATGTAATGATCCAGATGATTCTTGTCGATGACAACTACCAAATTCAGCCATACGAATTGGTAAATCACGATAGGACTTTAAACCTTGATTAAAAATTTGAACATGTCCTGGACAATTCATAGGTTTTATACAATATTGACGATTTTCAGAATTAGTAACAAACATCGATTCTTTATAATTATCCCAATGACCACTAGATTTCCAAATATTATAATCCATCATAAGTGGAGTTTTACATTCTTGATAATTATATTCAAAATATTTACTACGAATAAATTCTTCTAATATTCTAAACAATATTAAACCATTAGAATGCCAAAAAACCATACCTGGCGCATCTTCTTGCATATGATACAAATTTAGTTTTTTATTAATACTTCTATGATCACGATTTTTTATTAACTTTAAATTATTCAAATATACGCTCAAATCTTTATTTTTTAAAAAAACTAATCCATTTACTCGATATAACATTTTATTAAGACAACTATTTTTCCAATAAGCACCTGAAATAGAATGCAATTTAAAATTATTACAAAAAGATATATTTGGTACTTGTACACCAATGTCAAAATCTACATGAGATTGATGATAATATAACGAAATATAATCATTGACACTTATTTTTTCTTTTAATAACTCCACCTTATAAGGTTCTTGCTTTAAAGTAAAAAGTTTAATTGATTCTTGCAAAGTTAAACGTTGAATAACAATATCAAAAGATAATTTTACGATATCAAACATTTTTATTTCTAAAATATTCAAATCACGTTCAATAACATTCTTATCTACTTCAAAATCATAAAAAAAACTATTTTTAACTCCACCAAAATTTGCTAATTGAGCTTGAGGCCATATAAGTTTAATTGCATACCCCAACAAATGTACACAAGAATTGCGAATAAAATCTATAGCTATATGTTCAGTACTATAAATAAAATTAACTCTACAATCATTTTTTACAATTGTGTTTAAATTCACCAACTCATCATTTATATATCCGCCTACACATTTACTATACATTTTTGGACATTTATACTTCAAAAGCTCTATTAATGAAACCGGATGATTACATATATACTGTTCTCCGTCATAAAAAGAAACAACCGACATAACTCATCCTTAAATATAAGAAATACATAATAATATTAATAATACATACTATATCTATAGTTAATATTATATAAAAATAATATTAATTATATTAAAATATTAATTATATTCATATATTGATAAATAATTCATATATATATATGAAAATATTAAATTCTATAAATATTTTAAATATTAAAATCACAAAAATAAATATTTTTATTAAAAAAATTTATAATAACCAACTCTTTAAAACCTAGTATCTACAGCATTTGCTAAATCATCTATAATATCCACACTATCTGACCAAGATAGACAAGGATCGGTTATAGATTGACCATACTTCAACATATTTTTATTATTAATAGATTGAGTACCTTCTTCTAAAAAACTCTCAATCATTACTCCTGTTATAGAAACAGTACCATTTTTAATCTGTTGAACAATAGAACGAGATACTTTTTTTTGTAAAATATGCTGTTTTAAACAATTTCCATGGCTAAAATCAATCATCAAATACTCAGGTAATTTAAATAATCGCAACTTTTCTACTGCAATTTCTATATCTGAGCTATGATAGTTAGGATGCTCACCTCCTCTCATAATCACATGACAAAAAGGATTACCACTAGTATGATTAATTGTCATTTGACCATTTTTATTTGGTGCTAAAAACAAATGCCTAACTCTTGTTGCTCTAATAGCATCAATAGCAATGCTAATATTTCCATCAGTTCCATTTTTAAAACCAACCGGACATGACAAAGCAGACGCCATTTCTCGATGAATCTGACTTTCTGTAGTTCTAGCACCTATTGCTCCCCAACTAATTAAATCAGCAATAAACTGACCAATTACCATGTCTAAAAATTCTGTAGCAGAAGGAACACCAATAGAATTAATATCCAACAATAATTTTCTAGCAATATCTAATCCATGATTTACTCTAAAGCTCCCATCTAAATCAGGATCAGCTATCAAACCTTTCCAACCTACTACAGTTCTAGGTTTTTCAAAATAAGTTCTCATCACAATTTCTAATCTACTACTATATCTTTTCCTCAATACATTAAGACGATTCGCATACTCCATAGCTGCAATTGGATCATGTACTGAACAGGGACCTATGATAACTAATAATCGTTTGTCTTTACCAGTGATAATATTGGAAATATTCTTTCTAGTAATAATAACATTATCCATTATCTCAGGAGTTATCACATGTTTTTTTGCTAATTCTAATGGAGTAATTAATGGATCAATACGAATAGTACGTAATTCATCTGTTTTTTTCATGTTGTTCTCTATAATCTAGTATTAGAAAAAAATAAGGATAAATAACTAATATATAAGTAAAATATTATATATTAATAATAACATATTAAGATATATTAATTTATTAATATCAAATGAAAAAAATAATAATAAATACACTGATATTAATAATATAAATTATGATAAAATATAAAATAAACTAATTATCCCAGAAATAGACCATAAACTACATATATTCATATTAATATGAATATATGTAGTTTACTACTTATCATTTACAATATTAAAAAAAACATCCATATAATTAAAAACCTTATATCAAAATATTTTAAAAAACTCTTTATTCTCAATATAAATATTATTAATAATAAAAAAAATATTAATAAATATAAAAAATCTTTAGAATTTATTATTCTTTTTTATACTTTTATCTACTAACAATTCTGAAATAGGTGCAGTATTCATCCAATCTATAATAAATTTATATGAAATTACTAATATTACAGGACCTAAAAAAACTCCAATCATACCAAAAATTAATAAACCACCTATAGCACCTGCAACACTTATCAAAGTAGGTAGACCGCCTCCTCCCATAGTAATTAAAAATGGACGTAATATGCTATCTAACATACCAATGCCAATACACCATAATACAAATAAAAAACTACAAGTAGAACTACTATTTAAAAACAACCATATCATAGCTGGTATTAAAGCAAGCAAGGGACCTAATTGTATTAAACAAAAAAAAATTACTAAAATAATGAACAAACAAAAATAAGGAATTCCAAAGATTATCAATCCCAATCCAGACAAAAAAATTTGTAATAATGAAGTTACAATAATACCTAAAGCAACTGAACGAATTGATTTTCCAGCTAATAAAACTATAGAATGACCTGATGTTGATCCTAATCTAAAAGCAAAATGTCTAATCGCATCTTCTATTTTTTCTCCATTCCAATACAAAAAACCACTAAAAATAACAATACAAATTAAATGTACAACGAATTTTCCTAATTTACCAGCTTGAACTAAAAAAAATATGCTAGTATAGCTCATATATGGACGAATATGTGCAATTAACAACGAACCCTCGTTTTTTAATAAATTTTGATATTTAAAAAACAAACCACAACCAATAACAGGAATATCTTTTAACCAAATTAATTTTGGAAGTTGTAAATTACCAGCATGTAACCAATTAATAAAAGGAAGGCTATTATCAATAACATTATTAACTAAAACAATTATAGGAATAAAAAATAACAAAAATAATAAAAATATCATGACAACAACTGATAAAATCCGTTTACCACCTAATATATATTCCAACTTTAATAACAGTGGCCAAGTAGAAATAACAATCATTACCGACCAGGATAGGGATAAAAAAAACGGATAAATAATTAAAAAACTTGCAGACATCATAATTACAATAAACATTCCTAAAAAAATTTTTTGTATTAAATTTGTCTCTTCTTGTTGTTTATACATATAAAAATTATACCTCAAATGTTTTTAATTATTTTCTCATCACAAAAATTGTTATATTTATATATAAAAAAACAATATTATTACAAAAAAATTAATTAATACTCTTATTCATTAATAAAAAATAGAACCAAGAAATATTAAAACTAAATTGTTAATATTTTTTTGTATATTTTAAATATATAAATTATGATTTTGTTGAACATAACCAAAAATACCATACATTTATATATGTATCTTAAAAAAAATAATTATTTTTAACACAATAAATTTATATCTTATTACATGTGTTTTTCATTAAAAATTTTTTATATAATAAAATTAAATACTTGTACTTAATAAATTAAATTAACGGATTATTATCATTTTAAAAACAATTAACTAAAAAAAATATAATTCCATAAAACCTATTAAAACAATATATCAAATTAAAAAAATAATTAATTTGTAATTGATAAAACAATGATGCAATCTTTTTCATAAAAAAATAACATATATTATATATCAAACTAAACTACTAAAAATAACCACTATAAGATCATAAAATGTATTAATTTAACTGTTAATTTATTAACAATCAAAATAAAAATTTTTTTTAAAATAAAACACTAATATTATTAATTATGAATTAATAAAATGATTATGAGAAACAACTATGATTATAAAACATATAAAAACAAAACAAATAAAAACAACCTTAACAGGAATAACTATTACTAAAAAAGCATATGAACAAATTCACAATCTTATTAAAAATTCAAATAACATAATAGGAATTAGAATTAACATTAAAAAATCTGGATGTGCAGGTTTTCGTTATTTTTTAGAAAAAATAAACACAACAAAATCATCAGAAATAATATTTAATTACAAAAATTTTATAATATCTATTCCAAAACAGGACATCAACATCATTGATGGAACAACAATAGATTTTATACAAGAAGGTATTAACGAAATATTTAAATTTTATAATACCAAGATCAATACTTTTTGTGGATGTGGAGAAAGCTTTGAACTAAAATCATAACAAATAAATGATTAATATGAAAATATTAATCATAATAATAAAATTATAATTACTGCCAATATAATAAACTATAATTTTTTTTTCCACGTTTTAATAATGTAAATTTACCAAATAACTTATCATGACTATTAAAAATATATGTAACTGTTGATACTTTTACATGGTTAATAGAAATTGCATTAGAAATAATCATATTTCTAGCTTGAGATCTAGACTGAGCTAATTCCGAAATAACCAATACAGATAGTAAATCCTTTTGTCCATACAACTTAAATACTGGCATACCATCTTTCTTTAACTGATAAAAATCTGATTCTTGCATATTAGAAAATTGTCCATGAAATAAACAAGTAGAAATTCTAACAGCTGACAATAATCCTTTAATACCATGTACTAACTTAGTCATTTCTCTTGCTAATAAGATTCTATCCTGCTGCATATTAGATAACGAAGAACTAGAAGATTCCATAGATACAATCTCAGAATACTCTAAAAAAGTAAACCATTTTAGAAAAGAATACAAAGATTCATCAGATGTATTAATCCAAAACTGATAAAATTTATATGGACTAGTCTTATCAGGATCTAACCAAACGACATCTCGTTCAGTTTTTCCAAATTTATTACCATTATTTTGAGTTAATAACGGCAAGGTTAAACCAAAAACATTTTTATTACTTACCTGACGAACTAATTTAATTCCTGAAGTAATATTACCCCATTGATCAGATCCGCCAATTTGTAAACATACTTGATGTTGTTGATTTAAAATTAAAAAATCATATGCTTGAAATAAACTATATGAAAATTCTGTAAAAGAAATACCATTTCCAAAACGATTAATCCTATGTTTTACAGAATCCTTATTAATCATTTGAGTAATAGAAAAATGTTTTCCAATATTACGAAAAAAATGTAAAAAATCAATTTTACTGAACCAATCATAATTATTAACAATTTTAGCAGCATTTTTAGAACTATCAAAATCTAAAAATAAAGATACTTGCTTAGAAATTTTTTTTTCCCAGTTATGAACTGTATCATAGTTACATAACTGTCTTTCCAAATTTTTAAAACTAGGATCTCCTATTAAACTTGTAGCACCTCCTATTAAAACTATAGGTTTATGTCCTAATATTTGAAAATGTTTCAATACAATTAATGGCAATAAATGACCAACGTGTAAACTATCAGCCGTAGGATCAAATCCACAATATAACGAAATCACAGAACTATTAGTTAATTGAAACAATTTTTTTTCATCACTAATTTGAAATATTAAATTTCTTAATTTAAGTGAATCAATTATATTGTTATTATTCATCATGAAATCCCTGATTATAAATTATTATTTATAAAAGAAATCTAAAAAAAAATAATATTATTATTTAATACAAAAAATACAAAACAAAATATATCCATATATTCTTTAACCAACTTTATTAATATTTAAAAAAAATATCTAATATAGAGTATATTACCTATCAGTTAATTTTTATATTACAACAATACCATAAAAAATTAATATATATCAAATAATACTAATATTATACATCATTAATCATTGTATTCACACCAAACACGAATACAACAAATATTACATTTTGGCTTACGTGCAGTGCAAACATAACGACCATGTAAAACAAACCAATTATGAACATAAAGTTTAAATATTGGGTCAACATATTTATTTAAATTATTTTCTATATTTTTTAACGTATGACCAGAAACAAAATTTGTTCTACGACATACTCTAAATACATGAGTATCAACTGCAATTACAGGATAATGAAATATTGTATTTAATATAACATTAGCAGTTTTTCTTCCTACTCCAGGCAACGATTCTAAATCTTTTCTTGTTCCAGGTACTTTGCTAGAATATGCACTAATAATAATTGAACATAACTGAATTATACTATTCGCTTTTTTATTAAATAAACCAATACTTTTAATATAAAACTTTAATTTATCCACTCCTAAATTTAATATTTTACTAGGTGTATTAGCTATTCTATACAATTTTTTAGTTACACGATTTACATTGATGTCAGTAGATTGTGCTGATAAAATTACAGCAATTAATAATTCAAATGCTGATGAATAATTTAATTCAGTAACAGGATATGGCATTAATTGATTAAACGTATTTAAAATTTTATTTCTTTTATATTGATTCATACTAGCAATTTTTCATTAGTAAAAAAAAATAAAAAACATTAAATATATAATTTATATAATAAATATTATTTTTCTAAAAAAGATTTTAGTATCAACATACAAGCTAATAAAATAAATGAACCTGGAGGTATACAAAATAACAACATAGTATTCTCAGGAGCAATTAATCTTAAATAACTATCATCACCTAAAACATGAAAAACATGATTTATACCATAAAATATGGTACCATGACCTATAATCTCTCTAATAATTCCTAAAAATATCATAGATAACGTTAAACCAACACCAGTAAATAATCCATCTAAAAAACTAATCAATATATTTGTTTTAGAGGCTACTAGTTCAACTCGACCAAGTACAATACAATTAGTAATGATTAATGGAATAAAAATACCTAAAGAAGAATACAAATCAAACGAATATGCATGAATTAACATTTCCACAATAGATACTATTGATGATATAATTATCACATATATAGGAATACGAATGTTATGAAATATATAGTTTCTTAATATCGATATTATACTATTACTTAATACTAAAACTATAGTAGTAGCTAATCCTAAACTAATAGCATTAACAAAACTAGTGGTAACAGCTAAAACAGGACATAAACCTATTAACTGAACTAAAACAGAATTATTTGTCCATAAACTATCTATGCAATGATTTCTAACTTTATTTATTGACATAAATTTTATTACCTTTACTATCTACTAAAATATGTAATTTTATTGAATGTAATAAAAATAATACAGTGTTTTTAATAGAAGAAACAACTGCCCTAGGTGTAATTGTAGCACCTGTAAATTGATCAATTACTCCACCATCTTTTTTAATCGCAAAAAAATGATCATCTGAATTTAATAAATTCATTCCAGAGAAAACATTAATCCATTTTGAAATATTGATGTCTATGTAGTCTCCTAATCCAGGTGTTTCATGATGACTAACAACTCTTACTCCAAGAATATTACCCAATAAATCAAAACCTACTAACATCTTAATCATACCTGAATATCCATTTGGAGCTGTAGTTTCAACGATTATAGCACACGACCTACCATGTTTTCGAACAATCCACAAAGAATGATCTAAATCATCACCTAAAACAGAATATTTTATTAAATACTTTTCCTTTAGTATAGTAGAATCATATGATTCCAATTTAATAATATCATTAAGTAATAATAAAGTTTTTTTATCCTCTATATGTTTTATATTATTATAAGTTAACACATGTACAAAAGCTGTCAGTCCTGAAAAGAACATAGAAAAAATGCCTATGATAAAAGCATCATGAAAAATTTTAATCCAGATATTGCTATATTTTTTTATCGTATCCATATATTTTTGGTCTAGTATAAACATCTAACAACGGTACTAAAGAATTTCCTAATAAAACAGAAAATCCAATAGCATCAGGATAATTACCAAAACTTCGTATAATCCATAAAAAAAATCCTATAACAACACCAAAAATAATTTTACCTAATGGAGTAGTAGAAGATGTCACTGGATCAGTTAAAATAAAAAAAGCACCTAACATAGTTGCACCAGAAAACAAACTTATTGAAGGCGGTAAAATCATACCAGGTAAAAATAATGATCCAAAAAAAGATAAAAACCACAAAACTAATAAAAAACTAATTGATATTCTCCAACAAATAATACGACATACCAATAAAAACACACCACCCAACAAAAAACCAACATTAATCCAAAAAAAACCAGATTGGATATACATATTATTTCTATCATACATAGTACTAAATAATAATTCTTGAGATAAATCTTTAGTTAATTTTAAATAATTTAAAGGAGTTGCTTGAGTTACAATTGAATTATTTATATTCAACAAACCATTATAAATACTATTATCATGACTAAATATTAAACGACAACTATCAAAAAAACTTACATCATGTACTAAAGGTAACTGAAATAAACTCCAATTTGTCATCCAACTAGGAAAAGAAACTAAAACAATAATATAACCCACCATAGCTGGATTATATATATTTTGACCTAATCCACCATACAATTGTTTTCCTAATATAATCATTCCAATAGATCCAATAACTATAATCCACCATGGCGTAAACATTGGAAGACATAAACCAAATAAAATAGAAGATAAAATTGTTGAATAATCATTCATACCATCGAAAAATCGAAATCCCGAAAGATATAAATAACAACATTCCGTACATATTGATACAATTATCGAAATTAATATTTGTATTATTGCACTATATCCAAAATAATAACTTTGAATAAATATACCAGGTAACAAAGCAAGAATTACTAACAACATAATGTTATTAGTAGTAGAATTAAAAATATATTTATACATATCTCTTAATCTTATTAAATTCTAACGACTGTTATCAAAATTTATTTAAAAATAACATTTTATTTTATTTTTAATAAATTAATTGTTGATAATTAATAATATTTATAAATTATTCTTTTTGTATTTATGTTTTTTTATAGAATTATATATTATATTTTTTATATCAGATTTTTGTAACTTTATATGACTATTTCGCACATCTATATCTTTTAACATTAAAGGATTTTTAACATTTTTATTAAAAAAATCATGATTTGTAAATAAATTTAATTCTAAATTACATATATTTAATCTTTTTTGATGATCTTGAAACCTTAATTTAGATTCCATAATTCTATTTTTTTCACGATCCATCATTGCAATCATTTTTTTAGCTGATTTGAAGTACCCTATTAATTTAATTTTACTAGGACATACTTGTTCACATAATCCACATTCAATACATTCTTTAATATCATATCTTCTAACTTGTTTATAATCTTTTTTTTTAATAAACCAATACAATTGTTGTGGTAATAATCTAATTGGACATACTTCTAAACAAGCAGAACAACGAATACATGGTTTTGATCGAATATATTTTAATGATTGTTGTTTAAGTTTAGTACGTAATATTAATATACAATTAGTTGTTTTTGATACAGTCTGATTAAAATCAAATACTTGATACCCAGAAATCGGACCACCTAAAAAAACTTGACTATCTGAAATAGATTTCAAAATAACATGATCTAATATATGTTGAATAGGTGTTCCGATTCTAATTAAATAATTGGTTGTATGTAGTACATTGTCTCCAGTGATTGTTACCACCCTTTCAATTAAAGGTATATCATCAACAATAGCTTTCTTAACAGCAAATAATGTACCTACATTATGTATTAATATTCCAATATCAGTAGCATGGGTATTTTGTAATATTTCTATATTAAATAATATTTTTATTAATTGTTTACTACTACCAGAAGGATATTTAGATGGTATTATACGTAATTCAAATTTAGGAAAATGCTTTAAAGCTTGAATAAGTACCTGAATAGTTTTTAACTTATCATCTTCAATAGCAATTAACACCGTGCGTATATCCAAAATCCATACTAAAATTTCACAAGCATATAAAATTTCATTTATATGATTATGAATTAAACATTCATCCGAAATTACATATGGTTCACATTCAACTGCATTAACCACTAAAGTACTATATTTATATCTTATAAATGATCGCAACTTATTAGCACAAGAAAAACCAGATCCACCAAGTCCTACAATTCCATATTGATAAACTTTATTTATTAATACCTCTTTAGATAACAATTTATAGTTAGATTTTATAAATAAAGAAGAAGGATGTATGGAATCTTTCTTATCAGAAGTAACAACAATTACTGTACTCTTACTATCAAAATTCAACTCATTATATTTAATTTTAATATCACTAATATAACCTGATATAGAAGAATGAACTGGAGGATATTGATAATTACCTAACGTTAATGGAGAACCTTTATACACCCGAGATCCAACTGTTACACACAATTTATTTTGTCTTATTAAACAATTATTTACAGAAATAAATATTTTATTTGGTAAAGTAAATGGCTTTAATAATAAATGTAGTTGATTATTTTTATTTGCAGGTATTGATAAACCTCCAGAGAATTTATATTCTGACTTCCATAGTGAAAAATAAAACGATATCTTTTTTTTTAAAAAATTAAATATTAAAAAAATATTGAACACTATTTCACTCCATAAAAAGCAACTAAATATCTATTCTACGCAATGTAATACAATTAGTAGGACAAACATCTACACATAAATTACATCCCGTACAATAACGACTTACTACAGTATGAGTAAAATTACTAGATCCTATAATAGCATCTACTGGACATACACGATAACACTTATGACATCCCACACAAAATTCTTCGTTAATCCAAACTACTTCACGATAATTTAAAAAAGATATAGAAGACTGTGCAATATTTGATAATTCCTTGATATTCAATGATTTTGTTAATATTTGTACTACTTTATCACCACCAGGAGTACATTTGACAATACTTTCATTATTTACAACAATAGATTCAGCATACAAATAACAACTAATATAACCACATTGACCGCATTGACTTTGAGGTAATACATTATCAATATGTTCTATCAAAGATGAATTATCCACTTTTAATATAGTTTCAATACAAACTAAACTTAACCCTAACAAGAAAGCTAATAAGGAATATAATAACATTGAACGTAAAATTAATAACATCATCACATTTTCACTAACCCATTAAAACCCATAAAACTCATTGACATTAAACCTGCTGTAATCAGAAAAATTGGCATCCCACGAACATGAATAGCAATATTTAATCCATCAATACGTTCTCGCAAACTAGAAAAAATAATAATTATCATAGAAAAACCTACAGATACACTACAAGCATAAAACACAGTTGTTAAAAACTCATAATGTAAATTATAAGTTAATAAAGGGACAGCTAATACTATACAATTGGTTGTAATCAATGGTAAAAAAACGCCTAATGACCTATATAACAACGGACTAACATACTTTGTCATGATTTCCATAAATTGAACACTAACAGCAATAATTAATATATAGACCATTGTTCGTAAAAAAAACAATTTATAAGGAATTAAAAAAAAATAATTAATAAAAAAAGACAATATTGTTGTTAACATAATTACTATAGAAGTAGCTATACTCATACCTATAGCAGTACGCATACTTTTAGACGTTCCCATTAAAGGACATAATCCAAGAAACTGAACGAACACAAAATTATTAACTAATACATTCAAAATAAAAATATAAATAAAATTATTCATGATTAATATTGCCCATCAGATTTTTTATTATATCAATTTCTATACTGCAACATTAGTACAATCTATTAATGACTAAATTATAATTTTTTACGATAAATATGAAATAACATTCAATTATATTTCTAATATATTATTACCAATATTAAATATACTTCTATTGTATAAATTTAATAAATATATAAAATAATTATCAATATTATGTTCTCTATAACAGAGCATATTACTATCATTAGTAGCAACAAAAATATTTATATATCACACTATTTTTTAAAGAAACTATGAAGACAACATTTCAAAAATTTATTTTTTAATAACATTAAATACATGCTTTCTATTTCACTTATAAAATAAACATAACATTAAATTTACATATAACATTTTTATAATTTAATATAATTGTATTAATCACATTAACTAATAATTAATTATTAAAATAATAATTAATTTAATTATATAATTATATAATTCAATATATACAAACCTAAAAAAAAAAATAGAATTCCACATTCTATTTACAATTGTTTAATACATTATAAATAATTTTATTTCATAAATACAAACACTGAATAACCAAACACACTATGAACGATGTTGTAAAAATTTTTCTGTAGTATCTACTATGATATTAGTAAAACAATCAATTTCAATATTGACATTATCTCCTATATTTAAATATTTTATAATAGTCCTAGATAATGTATCAGGGATGACATGTACATTAAAAGAATCTACAAAAACATCACCTATTGTAAAGCTAACTCCATTAACAACAATAAATCCTTTAGAAAAAATATATTTCATAAAACAAATATTTTTTAATTGATAACTTATTGTTCGTATATTATGAGTTACTAATAAAAGGTTAACGCAGGTAGCTATTGTTGAAATATGACCAGATACATAATGACCTCCTATTTCATCAGAAAATTTTTTTGATCTTTCTATATTAACATAATCCCCTACTTTTAATGATCCAAAATTAGTAATTTTTAATGTTTCTTGTATTACATCAAAACTTACATAATCATCTTGAATATTAGTCACACTAAGACAACATCCATTAATTGCTACTGAACCACCTAGTAACAAATTCTTTAACAACAATAATGGCATTTTTAATGTAAAAACTAAACAAAAATCATGATTTTTAACAAATATTATTTTACCTATACCATCAATAATTCCAGTAAACAATTAAATACTCCTTCTTCATATATAATATTCAATATATATAAAAATATCAAAATATTTTTAATCACATTAGTATAAAAACTTTAATTTTTATATCAAAATGAAATACATATTGTGTACATCTTAAAAAAACACATTTATATATTATTTCGTCTATCAAATAATATTTAAAACTCAACACTTAAAAATTTAAACAAACAATTATCAAATACACAATTTAAAAAAAAACAAAAATATAATTTTCATAAAATATAACAATATTATAAAAACAATTTATATTTAACATAATTAAATTTATATAAAAACTATAAAAAACCACTCTAAAAAATATCTAAATAAAATATTAATTTTTATAACTAAAAATAACTCTTGAAAAGAAATATAAATTATGATAAAAAAAAAGTTTACGTTCGTAGCTCAGATCGGTAGAGTGCCACCATGACACGGTGGAGGTCAGTGGTTCGATCCCACTCGAACGTAAAATATACTATACATATTATATATTTTTCATAACTACAAAATTATAGGGAAAATTTTGATAAAAAATTTTTTTCAAAAATTTAACAATGGTACAAAATTTTTAATTGCTTATAGCGGGGGAGTTGATTCTACCGTATTATTACATCAATTAATACATATAAAAAAAAAAATAATAATTTTCATATACGAGCTATACATATTAATCATAATATAAACAAAAATTCCCATATTTGGAGTCAATTTTGCCAAGAAACATGTAAAAAATATAATATAACCATTATCATTGATAATATTCCTAAAAATAGAAATATTATATTTTTACATAATTTAGAAGAATACTTAAGAATAGAAAGATATAAACTTATCTCTAAACATTTACAAAAATCAGAAATTTTATTAACAGCACATCATTTAAATGATCAATGTGAAACTTTCTTTTTAGCGTTAAAAAGAGGAAGTGGTCCTACAGGTCTCTCTTGTATGCCACAAAAAAAATATTTAGGTAACAACATTCACTATAGACCATTATTAGATATAACCAAACAAGAAATACTAGATTGGGCTAAATTAAATAAATTAAATTGGATTACAGATCCATTAAATCATAACATTAATTTAGACAGAAATTTCATTAGAAATATAATTCTTCCACAAATAGAAGAAAAATGGTTTTTCTTTACAAAAAACTGTATTAGAAGCATAAAATTATGTAATGATGAACAAAAATTACTACAAAAATTAAGTTTTAATGAATTTAGTATAAGATATAATGATAATGGCTCACTCAATATTAATCACTTTAATAAAAAAAAAGAAAATATAAGAAATATTATTTTAAGACATTGGTTATCTAAACATAAAAAAAAAATGCTATCATATAAAAACATACAAAACATATATGATAAAATTATTTGTGCAAACGAAAAACACCGTCCGGTATTACAATTTAAAACATACGAAATCCAACGTTATAAAAAACGTATTTATATACTACCCATAAAAAAAAATATAGACCATCTAATTTTATTTTGGAAAAATTTAAATATTCCATTAATATTACCAAATCAATTAGGAATACTAAAAAAGAATATACATGGAATAATTCTTCCCTTACCACATAACAAAGATCTAATTAATATCAGATTTATAACCGATAAAAAAATAAACATTTCAAAACAGAAACCAATGAAACAAATAAAAAAAATATGGCAAACAAATAACATTCCTCCTTGGGAAAGAAAACAAATTCCATTATTATATTACAATAATAATTTTATTTCAGCACTAGGATATACTAATTGTTATTATAAAAAATATATCAGTAAACAACCTTATTGGAGTATATCATGGTATAATATTATCAAAAAATAAAAAATTACTAATTACTACGTTTTTAATAACACACTTATATAGATAATATATAAACAATAAATAATTAAAAATTATGAAATATGTTTTGTATAACACCCCAATCTAATCTTTGATATAACGGTTGAAATACAGCAATTTCATGCGAAAGCAATGGAACATGTATTGTTTTCCAGAGTAACTCAGTACGTAAAAATAATTCTGTATTTCGTGCTAAATTTGGTACAATAGGTTTTAACCAAACCATAATTATTCTAAATAAATTAATACCCATAGAACAAATATCTTGTACTTCTTCAATATTCTTTTTTGTTTTTAATAACATCCATGGCTTTCTAAAATTAATATATTGATTACCTAAATCAGCATATTTCATAATATTTCTAATAGCTTTACTATATTCTCGATGTTCTAAGTTAAAAGATATATGTTCAGTATAACTTACAAAATTTTCATATAGATTCATATCGTCTATTTTAGATGATAAGATACTATTGAAATATTTGTTTATAATTACAGCTGTTCTAGAAGCCAAATTGATTACCTTATTTACAATATCTGCATTGACTTTTAATATTAACTCCTTTCCATCAATTTCAATATCATTCATATTAGACGATAATTTTGATGCATAATAATATCTTAAACTATCAGAATCACAATATTTTATCCAATCTTTAGCCAAAATCGCAGACCCCTGTGATTTAGATAATTTCAAACCTTTAATAGTAACATATCCATGCACAAATATTTTTGTTGGCTTTCGCCATTCCACTGAATCTAATATAGCAGGCCAAAATAAACTATGAAAATAAACAATATCTTTACCTATAAAATGATACAGATGAGCATCTGAATCAATTTTCCAAAAATCTTCAAAACATATTTTTTTATTTTTAAAACAAAAATTTTTAAAAGAACTTATATAACCAATAGGTGCATCTAACCATACATAAAAGTATTTGTTATTATAATTAGGTATTTCAAAACCAAAATATGGTCCATCTCTAGAAATATCCCATTCCTTCAAACCAGTAACAAACCATTCTTTAACTTTATTAATTACTTGATGATCTAAAACTCCTGAATATATCCATGTATACAACATATTTTTAAAATGAGGTACATCAAAAAATAAATGAACAGAACTACGTAATATTGGATGGGCTCCTGACAATATCGATCTAGGATTAAGTAATTCAATTGAGTTATAAATTGATCCACAACTATTGCAATTATCTCCATATTGATCGCTAATATGACATATTGGACATTGACCTTTAATAAAACGATCAGGTAAAAATATATTTTTTACAGGATCATATAACTGATCAATTTTTTTTTCAATAATCAATTTTTTATTTTTAAATACAGCAAAAAATTTTTTTAAAAAAAATAAATTTTCTTCAGAATGAGTAGTATAATAATTATCATGAGAAATATCAAAAGATGAAAAATCGTTTATGTGTTCCAATAATATATCTTTTATCATTTCTTCTGATGAAATACCCAATTTATTGGATTTCATCATAATAGCTGTTCCATGCGTATCATCAGCACATATAAAAAAAACTACATGACCACGTAATCTTTGATAACGAACCCATATATCTGCCTGAATATGTTCTAATAAGTGTCCAATATGGATTGGACCATTTGCATATGGCAAAGCACAAGTCACCAACATTTTTTTTTTTAATGCTGACATAGAATAATTCCTATACATTATAAATTTAAGTAAATATATACTAATTAAAGTTTAATTAATCTTATATACATCAAATAAAAAAAAATAACTAATGTAGTTTAAAAAAATTTTATTAAATAAAAATTCTTATACACAAATGAATTAATAATGTAATAAAAAATCCATTACTATATATAAAATAAATATTTCGATAATAAACGTCATTATCTTTATATTATAAATATATAAAAAATATTTAACATAATATACATTTATTATATAAACAAATTAAATATCTTTACCAATCTTACTAATTACCACACTATCTTGATTCCAATATTTAGCACTAGACCTAATATTATAAGGTCTAATAGATTTACTAGACAATGACTCAAAACTAATAGCACCTATCAACATTCCTGGCTGTAATAATAACGTCATTTCACCTAAATTATAAATTTCTAATACAATATAACCAATCCATCCAGGATCAATCCTATGTGAAGTAGCATGTACCATTAAACCTAAACGAGCTAAAGAAGATCGTCCATCTAACCAACCTACTAAAAAACTCGGTAAAATAATCATTTCTTTTGTAAGAGATAAAACAAAACTACCTGGTTTTAATGCAAAAAACTCTGTATTCAATAAAGTCATTTCAGGACTCATCATTCTATCTAACACTTGTTGAATCTCTTGTTTTTTTCCATTTAAATTAATTACATGAGCATTTTTTTTTTGAAAAACTCTAAATTTGTTACCTAACTTAATATCTACTGTTACACCATGAATATGTTTTTTATCCGGTCGCGGAGTAATTTTTAATAATCCACTATCCAACCAACCTTCAATATCTTGATCAGATAAACGCATTTTATTTCCTATAAATTTAAAAAAAAACAATAATATATTGTACTCAAATAATCAATTAATATATACTTTAAATTAAGGTTAAATGTTAATAATTTTATTTTAAAATAAATATAAATTTTTATATTTTCAAATTAATTAAAGAAAATACAACAAAATATTAGTTAACAATATCAATCAAATATCAAACAAATCTGATTATGTTCCAATAAGTAAATTATAAAAAAGAGATGCTTAAAACTAGCATCTCTATTAGACTCAACAAAAATAACGTAACCAACAATAAACAAAAATTAAAATTAAATAATTAATATATAAATATATAGATAGCACTACATTTATTTTTTTTAATTAAATTGAATTCCAATTAGTATGATACACACCAGGTTTATCAATTCTTTGATAAGAATGAGCACCAAAATAATCTCTTTGTGCCTGAATTAAATTAGTCGGCAAATGCACATTTCTATAGCTGTCATAATAAGAAATAGCAGCAGAAAAAGCAGGTACTGCAATTCCATGTAACACTGCATGAGATACTACAACTCTTAAAGAAGTATGATATTTGTTAGCAATACTTTGAAAATAAGGAGTTAATAATAAGTTTACTAAATATTTATCTGATAAATAAGAACTAATAATTTTATCTAAAAATTTTGCTCGAATAATACAACCAGACCGAAAAATTTTTGCTATTTCATGATATTTTAAATTCCAATCATATTTCTCTGATGCTAATCTCAATTGAGAAAATCCTTGAGTATACGATATAATCTTTCCTAAATATAGTGCTTGTCGTATTTGTTCAATAAACACTGATTTATCAGAAGTAAAATTAATATTTTTAGGACCTAATAATAATTGAGAAGCTTGTTGTCGCTGAGATTTTAGAGATGATAAATAACGAAAAAATACAGATTCTGTAATTAATGATAAAGGAGCACCTAATTCCAAAGCACTTTGACTAGTCCATGTTCCAGTACCTTTGTTATCAGCTTCATCTACAATAACATCAATTAAATATTTACCAGAAACATCTTTCATAGTAAAAATATTTTTTGTTATATCAATTAAATAACTATTTAATTCCCCTTTATTCCAATCTGAAAAAGTATCTGATAGTGAATCATTACTCATATTAACAATATATTTTAATAATGCATATGACTCGGAAATTAATTGCATATCACTATATTCTATACCATTATGAACCATTTTTACATAATGTCCTGAACCGTCTGGACCAATATGACTAACACATGGTTCACCCTGAGCTGTAGCTGCAATATCTTTAAAAATAGGAGCTATTAAATTATATGCTTCTTGTGATCCACCAGGCATAATAGCTGGACCATTTAAAGCACCATTTTCACCTCCTGATACTCCAGTACCAATAAAATGAATACCCAATTTATGTAATTGATGATAACGTCTCATAGTATCTTGATAAAAAGCATTACCACCATCTATAACAACATCACCAACACTTAAATAAGGAACAATAGAAGATATAATTTTATCTGTAGCTTTACCAGCTTGAATCATTAATAAAACTAATTTAGGAGATTGTAAAGAACTAATAAAATCTTTAATAGAATAATAAGGAAATATTTTTTTTTTAGGATTTTGTAACAAAATTTCTTCTGTTTTCTTTCTAGAACGATTAAAAATCGATACTCGATAATTATGATTAGCAATATTTAATGCTAAATTCCTACCCATGACAGCCATACCAATTACACCTATTTGTTGCTTTTCAATCATTTTTTATCTCCTGTACTACTTACTTATATATTTTATTTATAATAAATTCTCATTAACAATGAAAATATAACTATATTGTATTCACTACATCCTTTTTATCACAATATTCGTTTGAGACAAAGAAATTACATTCTATAAACAAACATAAAAATTATCATTTAGACACGCATCTATTCAACAAAAAATAAATAATAATTTATTATACTATTGTTATTAACATATTGCTTACAAAATCAGTATATATTCTACAATTAACAATTATAAATTTGATAAACCATACGTCATTTAAAATAAAAATAATATATACAAACAATATAAATATCAAAATATTATTCAAAATTCACTATTAAAATAAAAACATAACAAACAAATAATTATAAACATTACATTAACTCATAGATAGATTAATATGTCGTTTTTTTAAGTTATCAACAATAACATTTAAATCTATATTTCTATCATTCAATAATACTAAAAAATGATACATTAAATCAGAAGCTTCATTAATAAATTCATCATCATCATTAGTCATAGCAGACAAAGACAATTCTATTGCTTCTTCTGATACTTTTTGAGCTATTCTTTTAGTACCATAATTACATAACTTAAATGTATATGAATTAATAGAACCTGATTTTTTTCTATCACGAATTAATTGTTCTAATTTAAATAAAAACAAAAATGGTAAAAAATCCACACCAAAAAAACAACTAAAGCGATTCAAATGACAAACATTACCTGTAGGATTCACCAAAATTAAAATAGTATCATAGTCACAATCCACTTTTATATTCATAACTAACAAACTATTATTAGAAGTTTCACCTTTAGTCCATAAACGTTTTTTTGTTCTAGAATAAAACGTTACAATTTTGTCTTTTAACGTATGATTTAACGCTAATAAATTCATATAACCATGCATTAATACTTCGCCAGAAATGTAGTGCTGTACTATAACAGGTAACATACCATCTACTTTATCCCAATTTAACTTAGATAATTGTTGGTCTAATAACATTCCCGAATCTCCAATCCTTTGTTTATTAAAAAACATTTTAAATCTTTAATATTAATGATTTGATTATGGAATACTGTTGCTGCTAAAGCACCTTCCACTTGAGAAATATTAAAAACATCATAGAAATCAGACATTCCCCCTGCTCCACCTGAAGCTATTAAAGGTACTTTACATATTTTTCTAATACTGCTTAACTGCAACAAATCATAACCATTACAAACACCATCATGATTCATAACATTTAATACAATTTCTCCTGCACCTAAAATTTGAACTTTTTCAACCCAATCTTCAGTTATCCACTGTGTTTGCAACGTTCTTTTATTATCTCCAGTATATTGATATACTTTATAATTCTCATCTTTTTCATCAAACCAGGAATCAATACCCACAACCAAACACTGAGTTCCAAATTGATCAGCTATTCTGGAGATTAAACTAGGATCTGCAAGAGCAGGTGAATTAATAGAAATTTTATCTGCACCATACGACAATATTTTTTTTACATCTAAAATAGTTTTAATTCCACCAGCAACACAAAATGGAATATCAATAATTTCAGCTATTTCAGAGATCCATTCATAATTTACTAATTCATTATTTGGAGATGCTGAAATGTCATAAAAAACTAATTCATCAGCACCTTCTTTTATATAACGTGTTATTAACGGTAATATACTACCAATAATTTTATGATTTTTAAATTGAACTCCCTTTACTACTATGCCATCCCTGACATCTAAACATGGTATAATCCTTTTTGCCAACACTTAACAGCCTCCGAAATCGTAAATTTTTTATCTAATAAACCTCGACCAATAATAATATCGTGAACACCTGTTTTTTGTAAAGATTCAATATGTTTAATCGATCCTATACCTCCAGAAGATTGAAATAGTAAATTTGGAAAACGCTTACAAATGTCTTGATACAACTGAATACTACTACCAGTTAAAGTACCATCTCTTTCTATATCAGTACATAAAACATATTTTAATCCATAAGCAATATAAAAATTTAAAATATCTTCTAGTAACAAACCAGTATTAGTTTTCCAACCATTAATGAATATTTCTTTCTTATCCAATCCTTTTACGTCAAATGCAAGAACAATCACATCCGGGCCATACATCGATAAACATTTAATTACTAATGATTTATTAGTAATGGCTAATGATCCCAACACAACTCTTTTAGCTCCATATGATATCAATCGATTAATATCTTCTAAAGATCGAATCCCACCACCTACTTGAATATCTATACTACTATTAGAAAATATTTTTTTAAATAATGTATCTTGCTTATGTAAAGGATTTTCAGCTCCATCTAAATCCACAATATGAACTATTGATATTCCTGATTGATGATATTCTTCTAAATATATCTCAATAGAATTACAATAATTCATTTTATTTTCATAATTTCCTTGATACAAACGCACTATTTTACCACGAATCACATCTAAAGATGGAATAATCATATTTTATATCTCTCAAATCTTTAAAAAATTTTTTAATACCGTCTGTCCAGACAAACCAGACTTTTCTGGATGAAATTGAACACCAAAAAAATTGTTGTATTGTATAGAAGATGAAAAATTAACACCATATAATGTACTAGAAATTGTATATTTATTTATAGGCATAGCATAACTATGTAAAAAATAAAATCGATCTTTAATTGTAATATTTTTAAATAATGGATTTTCACTAATGATATCGATAGAATTCCAACCAACATGAGGTAATACTAATCCCTTACTATCAATTAAAGATACTATGTCCGGGACAATACCCAATGATTTTACACCACCTGATTCTTCACTATGTAACCCTAAAACTTGCATCCCTAAACAAATACCCAATAACGGTTGTGTAATCTCTCTAATAATATTAACTAAATTCATGAAATATAATCTATCCATCACTGCAGAAATTGTACCAATACCAGGAAAAATTATTTTTTCAGCACAGGAAATTTTATGCATGTCATCACTAATCTCTACAGAATAACCTAATCTTTCAACAGAGTGTTGTACAGATAATAAATTAGAACTCCCAGTATTTAATATAACAACTTTCATTTATAACATTCCTTTAGAACTAGGTAAAGTACGACCATCTAGTTTGATTGCTTGTCTTAATGTTCTAGCAAATGCTTTAAATATACTTTCAATTGCATGATGATCGTTACGACCTTGAACTGTTATATGCATAGTGCTATGCATAGCATAACATAACGACCTAAAAAAATGTTCAACCATAATAGTACTAAAATCACTTACTTTTTGATAACAAAATTCACCAACAAAACTAAAATATGGTCGATTAGATAAATCTAAAATACAACTACTAATACTTTCGTCCATAGGTAATGTACATCCAAACCGCTGAATTCCTATTCTATCTCCTAAAGCTTCATATAAAGCTGAACCTAAAGCTATTCCTGTATCTTCAATAATATGATGATCATCTACATGTAAATCACCCTTAGACAAAATATCTACCGAACAGCCACTATGAATCGGAATTTGCTCTAACATATGATCAAAAAAATTAATTCCTGTACTAATATTATATTTTTTCTCTAAATTTAAACATACTTCTACTATAATATCTGTTTCTTTAGTTACGCGATGAATTTTAGAATATCTACTATTATGAATTATTTTAAATGCAATTTGACTCCAATCTAAATTATTTTTTCCATATTTCAATCCAATAATACCCATATTAGATGCTAATTCCAAATCTGTATCTCTATCCCCAATCACATAACTATTCTTTTTATCAAAACCAACCATATTTAACCATGGAGTAACTAATCCTATCTTAGGTTTTCGACAAGTACAATTATCTATAACTTTATGTGGACAAATTAAAATATCATCAAAATCGATACCCTGAGATCGAAAAACTCGCAATATGAAATCATGTGACAATTTAAAGGATTCCAATGTAAATTCTTCTGTTCCTAATCCATCTTGATTAGTAATCATAATAAAACGATAACCAATATCTTTTAAAGATAATAAAGAATAAAACACATCTGGCTTAAATTGAATCTTGTCAATTTTGTCAATTTGATAATTAACAGATGGTTCATCTACCAAAGTTCCATCACGATCAATAAATAAAAACTTTTTGTTACTATTCATAGTATAGTATTATCCCATCTAACTAGATATCTTTTGAAGTAATTTAATTAAATATTCACACTCCTCACGAGTACCAATAGTAATTCTAATACATCCTGTTAAATGTAACTTCTTATTTTGATTTCTTAATACAACCCCTTGTTGTATTAAATAATTAAATACACTATCACAGGAAATAAATTTCACTAAAATATAATTTGTAAAACTTAAAAATACACGTTCTACTATAGAAATATTATTTAATTTATTTATTAACCAATATTTATTCTCCATTAATATATCTACACGATCTTTCATTAATTGAATATTATTAGTATTTAATGCACATAATGCAATATCAATTACTGGTGTAGATAATGGATATGGTGCTATTACTTTAGATAACATTTGAATTACAGATGAATGAGCTATAGTAAATCCGCATCGTATTCCCGCTAATCCAAAACTTTTAGATAAAGTACGCAATACAATTAAGTTAGGAAACTCAGAAATCCAAGAAACAACACTATAATTTAATGCAAATTCAATATATGCCTCATCAATTACAACTAAAACAGAACTACCTACACCATTTAAAATACTTTTAATATCATTTAACTGTAACAAATTACCAGTAGGGTTATTAGGATGACATAAATAAATTAATTTAACTTTATCAATATTAGATAATATTAAAGAGACATTTATATTCCAATCAGAACCCATGTTACATATTTTATTTTTAACACCAGTAATAGCAGCACACACATTATACATATCATATGTTGGAGGACATGAAATAATAGCATCGACACCTGGCTCACAAAAAACACGCATTAACAAATCAATACCTTCATCAGCACCACGAGTTACTAATATCTGTTCAGGTAAACAACCAACATAATCTGAATATTTATTAATTAATTCATATGATTGAAACTCAGGATAACGATTTAAATCTTTTAATTTTACAGTTAAAGACATGGACATAGGTAATTCATTTGCATTTAACCAAGTAGTTCCAGTATATCCTATTCGTCTTGCTGACTGATAAGGAATCATCGTTAACACTTGTTTACGTACTACATTCGTAATATCAAAACTCATATTTTACCCTTTAATGATTCTAATCGTATAGATACAGAACGTTTATGTGCAGTCATTTGTTCTACATCCGACAATAACTGTACAGAATTAGCTACTCGCAATAAACCGTCAAAAGTTAACTCTTGGACACTTACTCTTTTTTGAAAATCGACTAAACTTAAACCAGAACATTTAGAAGAATAACCATACGTTGGCAATACATGATTTGTACCAGAAATATAATCACCTACCGATACTGGTGACCAAGGCCCTAAAAATATTGATCCAGCATTAGTAATATAAGATAAAATCTCTTTATAATTTGTCAAATTAAGTATTAAATGTTCTGGTCCATAACTATTTGATATTTTAACGCACGACATTAAATCATTAGCAACAATAAAACGACTATGTTTAAGAGCAGATATAATAATTTCATAACGAGGTAGACCTTTAATCTGATGTTTTATAGAATTCATAACTAACTGTGTTAAACTTAAACTTGTCGTTAATAATATTACCTGAGAATCTATTCCATGCTCTGCTTGTGATAATAAATCAGAAGCTATAAAATCTGGGTTCGCATTATCATCAGCAATAATTAATACTTCAGAAGGACCAGCTAACATATCAATACTTGATCCTTCAATCATTTTACTAACTTGTAATTTAGCTTCGGTTACATATGCATTTCCAGGACCAAAAATTTTATCAACTTGATAAACACTTTCAGTGCCACAACTCATAGCAGCTATAGCTTGAGCACCTCCTATTTGATAAATTGTATTAATATTACATAGATAAGCAGTAGCTAAGATTTGATCTGATATTGGTGGAGGAGAACACAAAATTATTTTTTTACATCCAGCTAATCTTGCAGGAATTCCTAACATTAATACTGTAGAACATAATGAAGCTGAACCACCTGGTACATATAAACCTACAGATTTAATAGGTAACACCATTTGGGAACAACGAAGACCAGATTCAACTTCAATATCTATTGCAGTTTGCAATCGTTGAGCACAATGAAAACGCTCAATATTTTTTTTAGCATGCAATATAGCATTTTTAAACTCACAAGAAATATTTTTAAACGATTTTAAAATAACTTCTTCGCTAACTTGAATAGTTTTTAACTTAATAGAATCAAAAAGATAAGTATAATGTAATAATGATTCATCACCCAATTGAGAAACATTCTTAATAATCTTTTTTACAATACTTTTAATGTTATTTTGATCCTTAACTATTGGACGCAGTAACATTTGTTTTTTTTTTAAAACATCTAATTTATCCCAAAACAAAATATCATTAAACATAAATCTCCTTATTCCATCATTTTTTCTATTGGCAATACTAAAATAGAACTTGCTCCTAAAGATTTTAATCTTTCCATGGTTTCCCAAAAAATACTCTCTCTACTTACCATATGCATAGCTACATGAGTATTATCCCCTGCTAGTTTTGAAACCGTAGGTCGTTCAGCACCTCTTAATAACCTCATAACTTCATCTAACTTATCACTAGGAGCATGTAACATAATATATTTTGACTCTCGCGCCGCAATAACACCTTGAATTCGTATCATTAATTTATTAATGATATTTTTTTTAAATAAAGAAATTTCTCCAATTTTAGAAATAAGACATGCGTTAGAATGATATATTACTTCAACCTCACGTAATCCATTAGCTTCTAAAGTTCCTCCAGTAGACACTAAATCGCAAATAGCATCTGACAAACCTGCACGAGGAGCTACTTCTACAGATCCATTTAATAAAAAAGATCTAAACACAATGTGTTTTTCATTTAAATATTTTGTTAATAAATATGGATAAGAAGTAGCTATTCGATTATTGTTTAAACATTTCAAATTGACATACTTCGTATCTTTTGGTATAGCCAACGATAAACGACATACTCCAAAATCTAAATCACATAAAACTTCATAACATGCATCCTTACCTTGAGCTTTTCGTGATAAAACACCTTCTTCTAATACATTTTTACCTATAATTCCTAACTCAACTATTCCATCCATTACTAAACCAGGTATGTCATCATCACGAACTTTCATTACATCAATAGAAATATTTTCAGCACACGCTACTAAACGTGCTTGTTCTAAATTAATTTTAATTCCACAACGTATAAATAATTCTTTCGAATCATCACTCAAACGACCTGATTTCTGTATAGCAATACGTAATCGATTATTATCAACCATTGTAATCAACCTATATACTTTAATAAATAAAATAATCATTATTAAACAAAAAAAACAAAAAAGAAAACCATCTAATTTAGATTACAATACCAATATATATCGATATTTACTTCAACTACAATAATATAAAAAGATAGTTAACACCTTCATCCATAATAGAAAATATTATAAAACATATTGTTTATATAAAAAATCAATTATATATCTTTTCTCAATTTAATTATTATAAATATAAATTCAATATAAATTATTAACTTATAATATTAAAATCATTAAAACTAACCAAAATATTTACATATCTATTTATATTAAAAACATAAATAATAATAAACATGTTATATAATTAAAAATTATCTTTTAAAAACAATATATTATTAATCATTTAAATCACTTAATAAAAATTTATTTATACAATATTGAACATTGTATCAATATTTATTAATATATATTGTTAATTTACCGAATAGAAAAATTATTTATTTATATCTATTAATAAAATAATAGCTGCATTATACCCGAAATGTTTAGGTGCTACATGAAAAGCTTTAATGGATGGATGTTTTGATAACCACAATGGCACTTGTTTCTTTAGTATATCTTTACCATGTCCATGGATAACACAAGCACAAGAACAATTCTCTTTTTCAGAAACAAAAAATAAATTACCTAACTCTTGTTTTGCTTGTGTTTGAGTAAAACCATGTAAATCTAAAACAATCTCCGGAACATATTCACCATATTTCAACTTATTTAATTCTTGTACATCTACGTCTTTACGAAGATAACAAATAGGATCTTTTATTGGGATAACACAAGTGTTATCATTAGAAAAATAATGAACATGAGCTGATTGTTCTAATATTCTTCGTTTATATATATGATTACTATTTTTCTTTACAATATGACTGAGAAATATTGTATCTTGTTTAATTTGATGTAATTTACCTACCCATTGTTGAAAGATTAAACTTTCATTTAATAAAAAACTATTTTTATTATCCATAATAATCCATATAGAACCAATGATAATTTAAATAAAATAACTATTTATAGTTACATAACAAATATTAAATAAACAATTAAAAAATTTTTTGATTGAATTAATATATAAATATTCACATTATCAATCATTTAATTCAATTATTATAATTAGACATTAATAATATGCTTACGTTATACTATAGATTCTATTCAATGAAACTTATAGTACAACATAACCTTATTATTAAAATCTATAGTATGTCAATATATAAACAATATAAAAAAAATATATTTTGACATTAACTATAATAAAATTAATAACAACATTAATTCTTTATTAATAACAAATATCTCAAAAGAAGGACTATTATGCCTGGAAATAATATCGGTAAAATGTTTCAAGTCACGACTTATGGAGAATCACATGGAATAGCTCTAGGATGTATTATAGATGGAGTTCCACCAGGTTTAGAATTATCTGATACAGATTTACAAATTGAATTAAATAAACGTCGACCTGGCACTTCTCAGTATACTACACAAAGAAATGAATTAGATACAGTTACTATTTTATCAGGAGTTTTTAATGGAAAAACCACTGGGACTAGTATTGGTTTAAGTATTTGCAACATGGATCATCGATCTCATGATTATAATAGAATAAAAAACATGTACAGACCTGGACATGCAGATTTCACATATCAACACAAATATGGTATTAGAGATTATCGAGGTGGTGGTAGATCATCTGCTCGAGAAACAACTATGAGAGTAGCAGCAGGTGCTATAGCTAAGAAATATTTAAAAACAAAATACAATATAATAATTCGAGCATATTTATCACAACTCGGAAATATTCATTGTCAATTGAAATCATGGGAAACTGTTAACAAAAATCCTTTTTTTTCTCCAGATTTAGAAACAATACCTCTTTTAGAAAAATTAATAAAAAATATTAAAAAAAAAGGAGATTCTATTGGAGCTAAAATAACAGTTTTGGCAGAAAATATACCTATTGGATTAGGTGAACCAGTATTTGATAAATTAGATGCCGATATAGCCCATGCACTAATGAGTATTAATGCTGTGAAAGCAGTTGAAATAGGTGACGGTTGCCTAGTGGTGAATCAATTAGGAAGTGAAAATCGAGATTCTATTAATACTAATGGATTTAATAGTAATCATTCAGGTGGTATATTAGGTGGTATTAGTAATGGAGATACTATCATTGCAAAAGCTACATTTAAACCCACTTCAAGCATCAAAATACCAATTAATACAATTACAATAGATTCAAAAAATACCACTATTGTTACAGATGGAAGACATGATCCATGTGTAGGTATAAGAGCTACACCTATAGTAGAGGCCATGATGGCTATAGTTATAATGGATCATATGTTACGATATAGGGGTCAATGCTACAATTTAAACATTACTTAACATTACATTATCTAAATATATTTATATTTTTAACTATATTAAATTATATACATTAATGATAATTCCATTATCATACTTTAAAATAATAAATAATTCTTAATGGCGGGCTGATAATGCCCACCACATATCACAACACTAAATTAAATTTAAATAGTTCAGTACTATTTTATGATGATCATTTGTGCTAAAATTAGTAAAAACTTGTTCTATCCTACCACAAGAATTAATTATAAAACTTGTACGATGAACACCTTCATATGATTTACCCATAAAATTTTTTTTACCCCATACTCCAAATTGATTACATACAGAATGTGTTTCGTCTGATAACAAAGTAAAACCAAGCATTTCTTGCTCAAAAAAACGAAGCAATTTATCAGGTTTATCAGTACTAATACCTAAAATTTCTATACTAGCAGACTTAAA
The DNA here is from genome assembly GCA_049942765.1 of Buchnera aphidicola (Eriosoma harunire). Taxonomy (GTDB): domain Bacteria; phylum Pseudomonadota; class Gammaproteobacteria; order Enterobacterales; family Enterobacteriaceae; genus Buchnera_D; species Buchnera_D aphidicola_D. The sequence continues at coordinate 533,491 of CP188086.1, forward strand.
TTTATCCATATTATCACGTAAATTACATGCTTGAATTGTACAACTTGGTGTCATAGCTTTAGGATAAAAATAAATTAATACTTTTTTTCCTAAAAAATCTAATATATCCACAGGTGAATTATCTTGATCAGGCAATATAAATTTAGGTACTAATTCGCCTACTTTTAATTGACTCATAAATGATATCCCTCTAAAAACTTACTTTAATAATAAAAATTGTTTACAATATATTAAAAATGTTCAACAATATTGTTAATAATAATAATTATATTATATTCTTTATATATATATCATATATAATAAAATTATATTTCGATATTTAAATATCACATGAACCAAAAAAATTAACAACTAAAACATAAATAACAATTTTATATCATTAAAAATTTTAAAAAAAAACGATGACTATAAATAGACTTTAAAACATATCAACAATACTCTATTATTATAGTAATAAAATAATATATACCATGGATCTTTATTACATCAATACCCTGTAATAAAAATAAACATATATGTTTATCACAAAAAAAATATTATTAAAATTTAATAATATTAATTATCTTTATAATAAAAATTACAAATAATTTTCATCTAAATTTTAAATACATGTTTATATTTTAAACTATACAACAAATTACTATCAATGCATCACATTTCTTTATTTTAAAAAATATATTGTACATAATAAATTTAAAACAAAACACAATACTCTTAGGAAAAAAGAAATAATGTTTACAGGTAGCATGGTTGCATTAATTACACCAATGAACGATAAAGGAAACCTTTGTCGATCTAGCTTAAAAAATCTAATAAATTACCATATAAAAAATGGTACATCTGCAATAATATCTGTAGGTACAACAGGTGAATCTGCAACATTAAATCACGATGAACACAATTATGTCGTAAGACTAACATTAGAACTAGCTGATGAAAAAATCCCTATTATTGCTGGTACAGGCGCTAATGCAACTAAAGAAAGCATTGCATTAACAAAAAAATTTGAAAACACAGGAATAAAAGGATGTCTAACAGTTACACCATATTATAATCGTCCAACACAAGAGGGATTATTCCAACATTTTAAAGCTATATCAGAAAGTACATCATTACCACAAATATTATATAATGTACCATCAAGAACCGGTTGTGATTTGCTACCAAGTACTATTATAAAATTATCTACATTAAAAAATATTATAGGGATTAAAGAAGCAACCGGTGATCTATCTAGAGTTAACCAAATTAAACAACAAGTACATAAACAATTTTTTTTAATCAGTGGTGATGACGCAACTGCATTAGATTTTATACACCTAGGAGGACATGGAGTAATATCAGTAACAGCTAATGTAGCAGCAACAAAAATGAATCACATGTGTCAATTAGCATTAAAAGGAAATATTGAACAAGCACAAAAAATTAATCAACAATTAATGCCATTACACAATATTTTATTTATTGAATCTAATCCAATTCCTGTTAAATGGTTAGCTTATAAACTTAATTTAATCCAATGCCATAATTTACGATTGCCAATGACCACCATTTCTGCTTATTCTAAAAAAAAATTAATACCGATATTCAAACAATTAAAAACTAGTAATATATTTGATATTTATAAAAAATATGACATCAATAAAAAATGATAACAAACAGCTTTACGTATAAAAAATATTTATTAAAAAAAATCAAAAAACAATATATTATATATTAAATTATAACTAATACCATAATAATTTTTGATTAAACTATATGATTGATGAACTAAAATCATTATCATATTAATACATAATATGTTTCGTACATATTAAATTCATAACATAATTTCTTTTCAGAGTATCATTCAGATACTCTGAAATATAAAAAATACAATAAACTGTAAAAAAATTCATTTAAAATATTTGTATTATTTTCACTAAAAATTACAAATATTACAGAAATATATTTTTTATGATATCTTCATACATTTTACTTAATCTATATAAATCGTGCACTTCTACACATTCATTAACTTTATGAATAGAAGCATTAATTAAACCTAATTCAACAACCTGAACACCTATTTCTGATAGAAATCTACCATCAGAAGTTCCACCATCTGTAGACAATATCGGTGTAATATTCATGTTTGATTCAATAACAGATACCACTTTATTAATAAAAGTTGACTTGGATGTTACAAATGGTTTCGACAATAAAAACCACTTGATAGAATAATTTAAATTATAGTTATTTAAAATTTTTTCTACTATCTGTTTAATATCATCAACTGATAATTCTGTATTAAAACGAAAATTAAATTCAACAAATAATTCACTAGGTATGACATTACTACAACCAGTATCAGCTTTAATTTTATATATTTGCATACTAGTAGGAGAAAAAAAAGCATTACCAGTATCCCATACAACAGATTGCAAATCCAATAAAAAAGGTAAAGATAAATGTATCGGATTAGCTGCTAAATGAGGATAAGCAATATGACCTTGAACTCCTTTAACCAACAAATGAGCGGTTAATGAACCTCTTCTTCCATATTTTATCATGTCTCCCAAGACTACTAAACTTGTAGGCTCACCTACTAAACAAAAATCAATTTTTTCACATCTGTTACGTAATACATTTACAACTTGCACAGTACCATCTACAGCACTAGACTCTTCATCAGAAGTAATTATAAATGACAACCGTCCTTTATAATTCGGATAATTAAATATAAAACGTTCTACAGCAATAATCATAGATGCTATTGAACCTTTCATATCAACCACTCCCCTTCCAAACAATTTATTATCTAACAAGACTGGTTCAAAAGGATCATGAAACCATTCTTTTAAGTTTCCAGGTGGGACCACATCAGTATGACCTAAAAAAGTTAATGTCTGACCAGAACCTCTTTCAGCCCACAAATTACTAGTATCATTTATATTAATTTTTTCAATCTTAAATCCTAAAACACTCAATCGGTTGCTAATAATATCTTGACAACCTAAATCAAATGGACTAATAGAAGGAATTTGAACAAGCTGTTTAGTTAATTCTAAAATAGACGACAACATGAAATAACACTTCCTATACATATTCCAATAATAGATAGTTAAAATCTATAACAACAATTTACATATTATAATTGACAATATTGTAAAAAAAATTTTAAAAATAATTGTTCATAACATGTGATAAAACATATATTGATGTTTAAAAATTAAATATATATGTAAATAACATAAATTATGTAACACAATAATTATTGTTTAATATTTAAAAAATACACAAATAATAATTCAAATAATTATCTATAACTACTATTACAATTAAAATAATAACTGAACTTTTCTAAGAATATTTTCTACAGAAAATCCAAATTTAATAAATAAATGTTGAGCAGGAGCCGATTCACCAAAAGTATCAATTCCAAATACTAATCCATTTATTCCAACATATTTATACCATCCATCTGTACTACCAGCTTCAATAACTATACGTTTAGTAACTTTATAAGGTAACACCAAATCTCTATAAGATAACTCTTGTTTATCAAACACATCACATGATGGCATTGATACTAACTGAATATTATATCCTATATATTCTAATTTATGACACACTTCTATAGCTAATTCCAACTCTGATCCAGTAGCTATAACAATAATGTCAATAGATGATGATGTCTTCCTTACAATATACCCACCTTTTTCAACATTTTTAATATCGACATAACTATAATCTAATTGTTTTAAATTTTGACGCGATAAAATTAATGCTGTAGGACCACTAGTTCTTTCTATTGCATATTTCCAGGCTACCATCGTTTCAATAGAATCACATGGTCTCCAAACACTGAGATTCGGAGTTAAACGTAAACTAGCTAATTGCTCAATAGGTTGATGAGTAGGTCCATCTTCACCTAAACCAATAGAATCATGAGTATATATAAAAATATGTTTTATTCTCATTAAGGCAGCCATTCGAACTGCATTTTTTGCATATTCTACAAACATTAAGAAAGTAGATGTATATGGGATGAATCCACCATGATTAGCAATTCCATTAGCAATAGCAGTCATACCAAATTCACGAACACCATAATGAATATAATTACCCGACTTATTTTTATTAATAGATAACGAACCAGACCAAGTAGTTAAATTACTAGGTGTTAAATCAGCTGAACCACCAATTAATTCTGGTAACAAATGACCCACTAACTCTAAACTCCGTTGAGAAGCTTGTCTAGTAGCTAAATCTTTAGGGTTTAATAACAATGACGTAATAAAATCCTCAATGTTTTTAGAAAACGTAGCTGGTAATTTTTGTTGTATTCGACGATGTAATTCTATAGATAATGCAGGATATTTTTCAGAATATTCAAGAAATTTTTTATTCCACATTTTTTCTAATAGAGACCCTTTAACTTTCCCATCCCATTTTTGATATATTTTTTTAGGAATTTCAAATTCAGGATAATTCCAATCTAATTGTTTCTTTGTTAAAACAACTTCATCTGAACCTAACGGAGACCCATGAATATTTGCACTTCCTGATTTATTAGGAGAACCAAAACCAATAATTGTCTTGCATATAATTAATGAAGGTTGATTGATAACAGACTGAGATAATTTAATTGCATTAGATATTTCTATAGAATCATGTCCATTTACATTATCTACAACATGCCAATTATAAGACTTAAACCGTAATAAAGTATCATCTGTAAACCAATCTTCTGTATTACCATCAATTGATATACTATTATGGTCATAAAAAACAATTAATTTACCTAATTTAAAAGTTCCAGCTAAAGAACACACTTCATGTGAAATTCCTTCCATTAAACAACCATCACCTACAAAAACCCAAGTATAATGATCAATTATATCAAACTGTGGTCGATTAAAAACAGCGCCTAAAGTTTGTTCTGCAATTGCCATTCCAACAGCTGCTCCTAACCCTTGACCAAGAGGGCCAGTTGTAGTATCTACTCCAACGGTACATACATTTTCTGGGTGACCTGGGGTTTTAGAATTCATTTGTCTAAACTGTTTTAAATCATTAATTGATAAATCATAACCAGTTAAATGTAACAAACTATATAATAACATTGAACTATGACCATTAGATAAGATAAATCTATCTCGATTCATCCATGTCGGATTCATAGGATTATGTTTTAAAAAATGTCTCCACAATACTTCGGCAATATCAGCCATCCCCATAGGGGCCCCAGGATGACCCGATTGCGCTTTTTCAATTGAATCTATACTAAGAACACGAATAGCGTTAGCTAACTCTTGTTGTGAACACATATACACTCCAATCACATAAAATAAGTAAATATACTTAATATTACTTCAATGTTTAAATAACCATTAATTATATATTTCAATACAAAAAATTTAAATGCATTACAGCAAATATTGATTAACAAGTTTTGCTAATACTTGATAATCTAATTCAAATTTTCGAATACCTGAAGATAATTGTTCTACTGCCATTTGATCAGTATTATGTTTCCAACGAAATTCAGATTCTGATAATATAGACTGAGAAATGTTTTCAATATGCATTGGTAAATGCAATTGTCTTACCACTACACCAGAATTTTGTTTTAATTGTTCTAACAATACTGGTGAAATAGTAAGTCGATCACATCCAGATAGTGCTAATATTTGTTCTATATTACGAAAACTAGCTCCCATAATAATTGTTTTATAACCATACCGTTTATAGTAATTAAAAATTTTTTTAACTGACAATACTCCATGATCAGAATTTACATCATATTTATTTACAGGATAATGTAAAGCATACCAATCATAAACCCGACCTACAAAAGGTGAAATTAAAAATACCTTAGCTTCTGCGCATGCTACAGCCTGTGCCCAAGAAAATAATAAGGTTAAATTACATTTAATATTACATTTAATTAATTCTTTAGCTGCTTGAATAGACTCCCAAGTAGCCGCTAATTTTATTAACACGCGAGCACGATCAACACCTTCTTCTTCATACATTTGAATAATTTTTTTAGCTTGTATTATACATTCATCCATATTAAATGAATACTTAGCATGTACTTCAGTAGAAATATAACCTGGAATTCTACGTATTATTTGTATACCAATTTGAACAGCTATTTTATTAATAGCGTTCGAAATCTTGTAATCATAATCGCCTCCCTTTTGTTTTGCATAAATAATAGCTTCATCTAAAATGTCATGACAAATGTTTGTTTTACACAACTGTAAAATTAAAGATGGATTAGTAGTTACATCATCGGGTTGATATTGTTCAATATTACTAATATCTCCACTATCAACTACTATTTTTGAAAATTGTTTTAAAGAATTTAATTGATTCATACTAAATTACCATCAAAATAATTGTAAATTACAAAAATATAGAGTTATACTAATAAACATAAAAATATTTTTATCTTTATCCAATAAAAAAAATATTTTTCTAAATAATTAACAATGAAAAAAAAAAAATATATTGAATTTTTCAAAATTAAATTATTTTTAAATAAAACTATAATCAACAAATTAAAATTTCTTTTATATATTATAATTAATATTTAAGTTTTTAAAAAAATCATTATTCTTTAATAATAACGTTATCTACTACAATATATTATTAATTACTAAACTAATGTAAAAACTATACTAATACATAACTAACGTACATAAAAAACATCATACTTAATCAATTAATTTTTTAAATAATAGACTGACATTTACCCCACCAAAACCCATACTATTTGACATCACAAAAAAAAGTTTTTTATACATTACTTGTCTAACTATATTAGAATGTTTAGCTAAAACATCTAAATGATCAATATTAATGCAAGGTGCTACAAAATTATTTTTCAACATTAATAACGAATAAATAACCTCTTGTACTCCCGATGCTCCTAAAGCATGACCAGTCATAGATTTTGTCGAAGATATTAAAGGCATGTATGGATATGTAAATACCTTATGAATAGCATTTAATTCTTGAATATCTCCGTATTTAGTAGAAGTAGCATGTACATTTAAATAATCGACTAAATGAGTATCTATATTTTTTAATGCATATCTCATTGCACGTATCATACCTGAAGTTGAAGATCTAACTATATGATAACCATCAGATGCAGAACCGCAACCAATAATTTCAGCATAAATAGGAGCTTTTCGCAACAATGCATGATTTAACTCTTCTAATACTAGAATACCAGATCCTTCAGAGATAACAAAACCATCTCTATCTAAATCATAAGGACGAGATGCAGTAGAAGGTTGATCATTATATCGCGTAGATAAAACACCCATTGCATCAAATAAACATGCTAACTCCCATGTTGATTCTTCAGAACCACCAGCAAAAATTATATCTTGTTTTCCTAATTGAATTAATTCGACAGCATTAACAATACAACTAGCAGATGTAGCACATGCTGAACTAATAGAGTAACTTACACCATATATTTTTAAAACAGTACACAAACAAGCAGATATACTAGAAGACATAGATTGTATTATAGCATAAGGACCTATAGATTGAACTCTTTTTCGTTTTCTCATTGAATCTAATGCTTTGATTTGCACTTCAGGAGAATTAATACTAGACCCTACTATAATTCCAACCCGAGGATTTTTTTGATATAAATTAACAGAAATCATAGCATCTTCAATAGCTTGCATAGCAGCTAAATATGCATAAAGTGACGCTTTATTCATAATTCGAAGAATACTTCTATTAATTTTTAAATTGTTTTTCAATTTCACCTTACCACAAATATGACTACGCATTCCTGATAATTGCATTTTTTTAGAAAAATCTATTCCTGATTGACCTACTTTTAAAGCATTCAAAACTTCATTTTGATTATTTCCAATACTAGATAATATACCTAGTCCAGTAACTACAACACGTTTCACAAATATCCTCTAAATAAATATAAAATAATTCAATTACTATGTTATGAATGTAATTCAAAAAACAACAGTATAAATATTCATAAAATCAATACAATATTTCATCCATATATAAATAACAATACTTAATAATTATTAAAATAATCAAATTAACAATTACATCTATACTATTCATAAAAAAAATTTTATTATCATTAAATATATTCAAGTAATTTATTTGTAATCGATAAAAAATCTATTTTAAAAATTTTGTCATACCTATAATTAAATATTTACTAATCTAATTTAAAAAAATAACAATAATTTGAATGATTATTGAAATATATATAAAAACTCAATATAAGTTGTTTACATATTACAATGATACAAAATATTCACTCAATAAAGAATAAATTATAACCAGTATTTAATAAAAACGTTTTAAAATACTTATGTAATTAAAATATAATGGAGAAAACGTACTTGAATAAATAATTTTTTGTTTAACAATATATATTGTTCTATTTATCATTAAGATAAAATCCTATTTTGCATTACTACATATACTATATTATTTAATATATATATAAATTATTGATTAATATTAATAAATAAAAATTAATTCTAAATACACAATGACAAATAATATAAAATACTATATAATATTTTAAATTCAGTTAACTAAATAGTCGCTGCTAAATATTAAATAGTAGAGGAAAGTCCGGGCTCCACAGGGTAAGGTGCCAGATAACATCTGGGGGATAAATTTCACGACCAGTGCCACAGAAAAAATACCGCCAATATATTAAGAATAAGTATTATATTAGGTAAGGGTGAAAAGGTGTGGTAAAAGCGCACCGCGAATCTAGTAATAGCATTCGGCTAGGTAAACTCCACCTGGAGCAAAGCCAAATAAAGATTTATATAGTATGTCCCGTACTAAATCTGGGTAGGCTGCTTGAATTAATAAGTAATTATTAATCTAGATAAATGACTATAAAATACAGAACCCGGCTTATAAGTTAACTGAATCAACCAAAAAACAATATACATATTAATATATATATTAAAAATCTAAAAACAAGATGTACTATTGACCAGAAATCTGTACATTAGATAATAACATAGAACCACATCTAATTTTTTGTCTTAAATCTATATTATTACCAATTACAATAATATTTTTTCCCATATCTTTTAAATTACCTGAAATTGTAATTTTATTAATAGGATACTGTATCTTTCCACAATTAACCAAAAATCCTACTGCTCCAAAAGAACATGTTCCGGTCATTAAATTTACACCATCTCCCATTAATTCAGTTATATATACTCCAGTATACATATATCGTAATAAATCATTTAAATTTAAATTAGATTGTCCAACAATTAACCAATTATGAAAACCTCCTGAATGTCCAGAACTAATAAATCCTAACTTATAACCAAAATAAGTATCTACCAACCACGTTTTTAAAACACCTTTATCTACAATAACACATTTTTTAGTTTGAACCCCTTCTAAATCAAATGGTTTAGAACCTAAACCTTTTTCTATATGAGGATCATCTACAATACTTAACCACGAAGGAAAAATTTTTTTTTCTAAATAATTTAATAAAAAAGTATTTTTTTTATAAACGTTGGCTGCATGTATAGCACTTGCGAAATAAGAAAAAAAATTAGCCGATAACTCTGGAGAAAGTAACAAAGACATTTTTTGTGTTAACAATGTTTTTGAATTTAATCGAGATATTGCTTTCTTAGAAGCAGTTAATCCTATACTAGATATGTTATCTAATTTATTAAATTCTCTAACAATGGAATAATCACAATCTCGTTCCATACTCTCTGTACTATCTTTATTACTAGCAATTACAGAAATAGATAAAGAATGTAAAGTAGTTAAATATGAATTAATAAAATCATACGTATTACCTATAATTATCAAATTTATATGACTAGAAAACAAAGATCCTTCAGTATTAAAAATACGAACATCTGAATTTAAAGCTATTTTTTCCAAATCTGTTGTTAATTTTATTACTTCTGTTAGTGACATATTACAAGGATGATACAATTTTAAATCTTTAACTTTTGACGTTAAAAGGTTTACATTCGGTAAACGATGACCTTCATCACTTGAAACATATTGCACAATATTTATAGCTGAATCAACGATAGATTGAAGAGAAAGTGCACTTAAATTTTTTGAAGAAACAGTAATTTTTTTAAAATTATCAAATATCGTAATAGACAGTGTTACATCATCATTAAATTCAATAGTATTTATTATACTAGATCTAACAGATAAACTAATACCACTAGTATAATGAACAGATACAGATGCAGTAATGTCACGATTAGTTTTTTTAATTAAATTAATAACATATTTTACACAATCTATCAATATACTATGTTGTCTAGAACTATATTTATACATCATCATAAATAATTCCTTCATATAAAAATACTTACATTTTTATTCTTAATAAACAAAATAAAATAAAATTAAAAAAAAATATATTTATATAGTATTATATACTATATTTAATTTTATTTTTTAATTTCAATATCATTAATAAAAAACAAATATTTCTAATTAATTAAAATAAACTATGTTATACATCATATGTATGGTAATACAAACCATGAAAATTAATAATATAAAAATATATAAATTAATAAAGAACTAATTTTTATAAAAAATTTTTATTAATTTGTTGAATAAAAAAAACTATGTTAATAGTTAATTAACTGTTAATTACAAATTAAATTATTATAAAAAATGATTTGTCAATACTTAATATTTAATAAATAATACATCAGTATATATATAAAAAAATAATCATTTATATTTATACTTAAAAATTAAGGAAATTATATGAGTATCAACAATATACCTAGTGGACCCGATGTACCAGAAATACTATATGCTATAATTGAAATTTCTTCACATTCTTATCCAGTAAAATATGAAATGAACAAAACACATAATGAATTATTTGTCGATCGATTTATTGCTAGCGCTATGAGATATCCATGTAATTATGGTTATATTAATAAAACTAAATCACAAGATGGAGATCCTTTAGATATATTAGTATATACACCATATCCTATATTACCAAAAACTATTATTCCATGTAGACCTATAGGAATGTTACGAATGAAAGATGAATCTGGACATGATGCTAAAATCATAGCCGTTCCTAATCATCATGTATCAACAGAATATCTATCAATTCAAGATATTCATAATCTTCCAACCTTATTAAAACAACAGATTCAAATTTTTTTTGAAAATTATAAAAATGCAGAAAAAGATAAATGGGTTAAAATAATTGGTTGGGATAATAAACAACATGCAATACAAGAAATAGAACAATCTATTATTAGATATCAAAAATGTTAATATTAAAGATAAAAACGTTTTTGAACTATAAATATAATAATTATTATAAATACTATTACTAATATAATTTAATAAATAGTACAAATATAATATTTATTCTCTCTATAAATATAGAATATTTATCAATATTAATTAATATTAAAAATATTATTTTGTATTAAATAAAATTTAATAAAAATTAATATATATAAACATATACAGTAATAATATTGATGAAAATCATAAAAAATATCATTATAAACACAAAGATAATTACATCAAATTATTTAATGTTTTTAGTTATTAATAAAAAATTATTATATCCATAATATTTAAACAATACATTTTTTTATATTAAAAAATAATATTTAAACTAACAATCAATTAATATTTATCTAAAAAATTTAACTATACTAGTAATAATCAATTAAATTAATCAATTATATTATCAAAAAAAAAATTAATTTAATTATTATATAACTACATATTAGATTTTTTAAATATTTTTTTTTAAAAAAATTAACTTCATAATAATAAAATTATCTTCAATATTATTGTTAATTATATTGATAATCAATCAAGTATAAGTCTTCCACCAACAAAAAATTCAACATAGAAACCAACAAGATTCCATTTAATGGAATATATTATTATTTTGTTTATACAATAAAAATATTAAAATATATTAATTCCCATCCCTTTTTTAATTAATAACTAAAATTTAATTTAAAAAAAAAATTATACAACACAACCATATTAAAAATAATTTTTGAAAACTTATATGAAAAAAAATCATAATTTAATTTATAGATCAAAAATTTCAACTATGTTTCTTCAAAAAATATTTTATAACACACCGCTTTTATATTAAATATATAATATATATTTACAAAAATTCAAAATAGAATATAATTCTAAATTATGTTAATAACAATATTATTTTATATTTTTATATTATAAATATGATGAAATTTTTTATATATAAATATAAAATAAAACATCTATTTCAAATCATTATAATAGGATTGATATGTCAAAAATATGTAATATAACGTTAAGAAAACATATGTCTGGAAATATTAGATCACATGCAATGAACGCCACTAAAAGACGATTTTTATTAAACTTACATAACCATAAATTTTGGATACCAGAAGAAAAAAAATTTATTAAATTATCTGTTACTACAAAAGGAATGAGAACAATTGATAAAAATGGTATTCAATGTGTATTAAAAAAAATAAAAACAAAAAATAAGAGATAAATATGGCTAAAAATACACGAGAAAAAATAAAATTAATATCTACATCCGGGAGTAAACATTACTACACAACAACAAAAAATAAAAGAAATCAACCAAAAAAATTACAACTAAAAAAATATGATCCTATAATAAAAAAACATATTTTATATAAAGAACATAAAATTAAATAAACTCAATAACTAAAAATGTAAACATATTTATTTATATAAAAAAACATTATATTTATTTAAAATAGATATTATTTGAAATCATTGTTCATCAAATATCAATCATTATTAACATATTTACGTTGATTAATATAAAAAAAAATTAAAAAAAATATTAATCAATACATTTAAAAATTCCAATTAATAATAACATTATTCTTCTCCATTAAAAAACGAAAAATATTGCATATCCATACATATATGTTGTAAAACAGGAATTAAAATAGGTATTAATAAATAAATCAAACATAAACCAACTATTAGCACTACAGAAAAACCAATAGAAAAAATAGAAATTTGAGGAGAAACACGATTTAAAAACGACATAATACACGTTAATGATAATAACAATAAAATTACTGGAAATGACAATTTAAAACTCATGAAAAATAAATAACTAGCAAATTTTACGATTACCAAAAACAGATTAAAATTAAAAATATATACACTTATTGGAATAAATTGAAAACTAATATATATCATCCAAATAATCCATAAATGTCCATTAAGTGTTAAAAATACAAATAAAGTTATTACATTAAACAAACGAGAAATAATAAACACATTAGCACTATGCAAATGATCAAAAAAATTAGCAAAGGATAAACCTATTTGAGTGGATACTATTTCTCCAGCAATATTTATTGATGTAAAAACAATTTGAATTACAAAACCTAATACTAAACCGATTATAATTTGATGAATGATAATCATCAAAGAATCTAAAGAAAATAAATCAATAGATGAGTTAGGTATAAATGGATAAATAATAAAACTAATAAGCATACTTAACAAAATTTTAATTTTTATCCCAATAACACGTTCACTAAAAATAGGAACCATCCAAAACACTGATAATATTCGCATTAATGGAAAAAAAATATTATGAAAAACATGCAATAAGTACATACAATTAAAAGTAAACATTAATTTAATTCAACATATATGGTAAATGATTAAACAGTTTTTGAACATAATCAATTAATATTCTCAACATCCAAGGACCAAAAATAACCATAGATCCAAAAATAGATAAAATTTTTGGGATAAAAGACAATGTTTGTTCATTTATTTGCGTCGAAGCTTGTAAAATACTAATAATTAACCCTGTTACTAATGCTGAAAATAACAAAGGGAAGGATAGCATTAAAAAAATTTTCATACCCTCATGGAAAATCACCATTACTGATTCCGGAGTCATAATACCTCATACTTGTTATTAACTAACGTTCATATTATAAAATAACAGTTAAATATAATCAAAAATAAAAACTATTTGACAAAGCATTAACTAATAGTTTCCATCCATCAACTAATACAAATAACATCAATTTAAAAGGTAATGCGATACTAGATGGAGGAACCATCATCATACCTAAAGCCATTAAAACACTAGACACTACTAAATCAATAATTAAAAATGGAATGAAAATAGTAAAACCAATTCGAAAAGCTGTGTTTAATTCGCTAGTAACAAAAGCAGGTAACACAATCCTCATAGGAATATCTTCTTTTTTATAAAATTTAGAAACATGTGCTAATTTAGAAAATAACTCAAGATCTGGTGTCCTAATTTGTTTGATCATAAATTTTTTAAATGGTTGCATTCCTTTGTCTAATGCTGTATTAATAGATATCTTTTCCTGACTAAAAGGCACATATGCTTCTTTATAAACTGTATCTAAGACAGGGTTCATGATGAAAAAAGTAAGAAACAATGCCAATCCTAACAATACTTGATTAGGAGGTGCATATGGAGTACCTATTGCATTGCGAAGTAAACCAAATACAATAATTATCCTAGTAAAACTCGTCATCATTAATAACACAGCTGGTAACAAAGTCAATGAAGTAATGAATATTAGCGTTTGAAACGGTAGAGAAAAACTATAACTACCATTGTTTAAATGATGAATACCTAAACTAGACATGTCAGCATACACATTCGAAGAAACAAAAAATAAAAAAACCAATAAAAATATCTGTCTCATCATTATTATATTCCAATCTATGTAAATTTATTTTTTAAATGTATTGTTTACAAAAAATAAAATATATATTTTGAACAACTATAAAATAGTAAAAAATAATATTTAATGACAATAATTAATAATTTATATAATATTGAAACATATTTATATTAATTAATACAATTCCTTTACACTATAAATAACTATATTTTAAATAAATTACTAATAATAAAACTCATTAGTATATTAAATTGCATTATAATCATCTATTACATGAATAATTTTAGTAATTCTAATACCATATTTATTATCTAAAGTTACTAGTTCTCCTTGTGCTATTAAAATTTCATTAACAAAAATATTTAATGGATGATCCAAATGATTATTCAAAAATAAAATAGAACCTTTCGATAATTTTAAAAAATCTTTCACTGTAATCAACCGAGAACCTAACTCTATAGAAACTTGAATAGAAACATCATTAATAAAATTGGAATTCCTATTTAATACATCCTTATTGTTAATAAAACGAGAATCCTTCATAACATGATCACTTGTAACATTATTATTATTAATAATATTATTAACTAAACCTCGAACATTTTTAAAAATATTTTTTTTATCTAACATAAAATACTCCTAACTATCAGTATCTTTAATATAATAAATATCTTGTATTACTAACGCATGACGACCATCATAAGTACCATATTGACCAGAAAATACTTGCATACCATTAATATAAGCTATAATTTTATCTGGATTAGTCATGTGAATAATATCACCTACTTTTAATTGTGTAATATTCAACAACGGTATTACTAACTCTATAAATTTAGCTTGTATATTTAGTTCAAT
This sequence comes from Buchnera aphidicola (Eriosoma harunire), assembly GCA_049942765.1. Taxonomy (GTDB): domain Bacteria; phylum Pseudomonadota; class Gammaproteobacteria; order Enterobacterales; family Enterobacteriaceae; genus Buchnera_D; species Buchnera_D aphidicola_D. The sequence continues at coordinate 549,093 of CP188086.1, forward strand.
AGTATTAACAACATTTAATAAATCTTTAGTATAAATATTATTAGGTTTTGTCTGTAACTGAGTATGTTCCCATATTTGACATTGCCATTCTTCTAATAAACGTGACGAAATACAAATATTAAATTGAACATCAAAATCATTAATATTTGCATAAAATTCTGACACTATTAAATTTATATCATGAGCATTAGATACAATATTATTAACATACATATTATTTGAAACAATATAATTAATATCTACTAAAAACATCTCTTTCCAAGCTAATGTATATTCTTTAATTAATAATTTATATAAATTTTGTAAAACATTCTTTTCAAATATAGTTAACTCTTTTTTATCAATAATATAAGATGGTAATACACCGCTACCACCAAACAATATATCTAATATAAAAAATACTAATTGATAAGAAAAATCAATAAAAGCAATTTTTTTATGAGATATATATTCTATAATATGTAATTTAATTGGTAAACTAAATATTTTTGAATACTCAACATAAGATAAAAACCTTGTTTGTTTACAATAAAAATGAATATTTTGAACTCCAAGAAATTGAGATAAAGGCAATTGAAATTTGTTTAAAAAAAATTCATTTACAGAATTAAGAATGCTAATATACTGTTCTTTTAAAAAAAAATTGTTATAGTTTGCAACTCTAGCACTATCTACAGAATTCAATTGATTATATATTTTTCTTTTTTTATCTAAAATTTTATTATTAATATCCATACTTGAAATTAATTCTTTACTCATTTTTAAACTCACCATATAGTACAATATTAAAAAATATTAATTGATATAAAATATTTAATGTAATTTAAAGAAAAAAACTAAGTGTTCTATATTTATCGAAATTACTAACAATAAATATAATAAATATATACTTTTTCAACATAAAGATATGATTAGTTATGATAAATACAATCTAGAAAACATTAAAACATTAAGTTAAATAAATTATTTTTAATATAGATGAACGTTACATAACTCATAATTCTGTTTACAATATAAATCACCATTAATTTTTTTTCTATCTAAGAATATCCCTATTATGATAAATAGAAATTTTATCAAACATAATACCATGAGCTTGCATTTTTGTTTCAAAACAAGGCATAGATGATATTAAAAATGTACATACATGTTCATCCGGTGAAACACAATACATCAAAAAATTTTTATTTGAATACATAGTTAATTCTATATATAGAAAATTTCGATCTTTATTATAAAAAAATAATTTTACTTGGGTTTTTTCATTCTCTTTCATTAATATTAAACGAATATTCAATAAATTATTATGATCATAAAACATATTTTGATATATATAATATATATTAGATAATAATAAAAATAAACATACAGCATGATTATGCAATAAATCTATTTTTAAACAATTATTGTTATCACCAATATAACATGAGTATATTGAAACTATATTATTCGTTAACAAGAACTCATCTAGACAACTATATATATTGTCATTGACAGAAAATGATTCTGTTATATCATTATTCGCACCAATATTATTAAAATCTTGTATTCTACATATATCATCGTTAATATATAAATAACAATAACTATAATCAACATTATAAATATTACTATGAAATATCACAAAATCATAACCACTAATAATCAAATGTATTTGATCATCTGATTTTAATACAAATTTATTAAGGTTAATGCTATTAAAAAAAATATCTCTATTATCAGTTAAATAATTATTTTTTGATTTATAGTTGAAATGATGATCTGTAATAAAAAATATATGTTTAAAATAATTATAATCATCAGTATTAACTAATAATTTTATCACATTTTTGTTTTTTATAAGATATTTATTATAGTTAGAAATATCATTAATTATAGAATTACAAGAATACTTATTTAAAGTGACTGATTTAGTATTTTTCTTACATATCAGTTTTTTATTAACTATATTTTTTATTTTATATAATAACTGATATTGATTTAATTTTATATCATCTAATTTTGATTTAAAAATATCTGATGCAACATGGGAGTGAGCATGATGCGTAGTTGAGTTATTTTTTAAAATTACACTATTAATTATTAATGACATTACCACAATTATCCTTTATTCAACCAACATAAAGCAGACAATAAATCATTATTATTTTGATTCACAGATTCCTTTTTTATAATATTATTACGTAATATAATTTTTTTTAATTTTTGATATATGTTTTCTTGATTTTGGAAATCTTTTACACGATTTTTTACTGAATTAATATGATCCTTACATTTTAATAATTCTTCATTTTGTAACACAATATGTTTTTTTAATACTTTTATAAAATTAACATAACATATCATTCTATTAACAGTAATACCATTCTTCAAAGATTGAGAAAATAATATATTATATTCTTCGTAAAATTTTATTAATTGACTAAGTTGACGAAACATATGGCTTTTTTTTACCATTTGTTTTTGCAAATCTAATATTACTAATTGCAATTTCATTTTTACTTTCGTTTCTAATATCATAATATGATTTATATCTACCATAAAAACACCACATAATGTTTTAATTAAATTTATTATCTATTAGTATTAACATCATTGAATAATTTTTCTAATTGCATATAAGAATCATTAAAAGATATATTTGATAGCATATCTTGCTGCAAAAATTTATCTAAATAAATTTTATATTTAACTGCTTTATCAAGTAACACATTACAACCCTTTACATATGCACCCATATTAATCAAATCTTCATTTTTTTTGTATATAGATATTAATTGTTTTAAAAACAATGATTTATTTACATGTTCAACAGTCACTAAATTAGTCATAACCCTACTAATAGAACTAGAAATATCAATAGCAGGATAATGACCTAAATCAGCTAAAGCTCTAGATAACACTATATGTCCATCCAAGACAGATTTAGCAATATCTGATACAGGATCATTAATTTCATCTTGTTCTGTTAATACTGTATATATTGCACTAATAGAACCATTATTTAAATTAGAATTACCAGATCGTTCTATTAAATTAGGTAACATCGAAAAAACTGAAGATGGATAACCTTTTATTACAGGCAATTCTCCTAAAGATAATGAAATGTCACGCAATGACATTGCATATCTAGTCAAAGAATCCATAATTAATAATACATTTTTATTTTTATCTCGAAAGTATTCAGCTAACCTAGTGGCATATAATGCACCCTGAACTTTCGACAAAGCAGATGTATCTGCAGGTGCGGCAATTACCACAGAATGATTTAACCCTTCTTTACCTAATATATTTTCTATAAAATCTTTTACTTCTCTACCTCGTTCACCAATTAATGCAACAATGACTACATCAGCTACACTATATTTAGCTATCATACCTAACAAAACACTTTTACCAACACCTGATCCAGAAAATAAACCAATTCTCTGACCCAAACCTACTGTTAAAAAAGAATTAATTGAACGTATACCTAGATCTAATATTTTTTTAATTGGTTTACGTTGTAATGGATTAATTGTCTTAGCAGACAATGTATCATCATATGTATTCACACAAACAGCACCATGTTTATCTAATGGATTACCATAACCATCTAATATTCTACCTAAAACGTTACTACCCAATGGAACTTGTTTTTTTAATTTTTTGATTGTTATATCAACACTATAATTAAAAAATACACGATCTCCATAACATAAACCATCAACAATTCCATCTAATGGAATAATAAACATTATATTATCTTTAAATCCCACAACTTCACATTGTTTTTTAACATCTTGATTCGAATATAATTTATCAATAAAACAAGTAGAACCTATAGGTAAATATATTCCTTTAACTTCTAATACTATACCCTTTATACCTACCAAACAACCAGACTTGATATACTGAGGTATGCTATAAATCTGAGATTCTAAAATGTCAATTTTTTTTAACCATTGATTAATTTTTAAATCAATCACTTGTCTTCCTCTGTAATAATTAACCGAGATAACATATCAAGACGATTATCAATACTATAATCTAATTCACTTCCATCTAACAATGATATTTTACAACCATACAGATTAACTGAAGAATCTAAAAACAATATCCATCCATATGAATTAATAATCTCTCCGAAAGTTGAATCTACCAAAAATTTATTTTTTGGATGTATATGCAATCTTAACTTTTGCAAAGATACAATATCTTTAGATAAAATACATTTAATAGTATTCAACAACACTTTTTTTTCTAATTCCGGAGTATTTCCAATAATGTTTTTAGTTAAATTTAATACAATATCCAATAAACGTGACGAAACCATATTGTCTAATACACCTAGTGCCGATTGAAAATCTTGTATTAATTTTTTTATTGTGAGATAAAAGATTTTTTGTTCTTCTTCTATTTTTTTCTTTAAATCTAAATTATATCTATCCTCAATAAGATCATCTTTATGCATGATGTTATTTGGTATATTTATATTACTATTATTTAACGAAGTATACATTCCGTCAGCAACAATATGAGATGATAACGGGACGAACATATTATTTTCATTAGCCACTATAGATTCTTGATCCAATGATAATTTTTTTGATATTTTTGATAAAGAATTTAATTCTTGACATTTATTTGGACGCCATCTTTTCCATTCTTTTGTATTAATAATATTAGACATTACATTACTCCAATGTAGTCAATGACATTTTTCCATTATCTAATAAATTTTTAATTAACATAACTATATACGTTTTTTTCTCTTCCAATACTACATCAGAAACATTTTTATCTTTATAACAGTTCTTTTTAAAATTTTTTATATCTATTTCAGACATATTATTTAAGAATTTTTTTTGTATTAACACATCACTATGCTGCATCACAAAGAATAATTTTTTTTTATCAATTTCATTGATAATCATTTTAATATTAATATCACTTAAATCTAAAATATTTTTAAAAACAAACATTGAATTTTTTACTTTAGTAACAACATTATCATTATATAATGTCATAATATGCAATATTTTTTTTTCAATCGAGTCCTTAACTAGTTTTAAAATTTCAGCAGTAACCTTAATTCCATTAATTTTCTTAAATAAACAATTATGATATTCTATCAGAATATCTACAAATTTTAAAAATTCCATCATTACCTTTCTAGTAATAAATTGAAATCGCGTTAGTCGTAACATAATTTCTACTTGCACATTTTGATTAAATAATACTACAATATTAGCTGCTAAATCACGTTCAATACATAATACTAACATCGTAATAATTTGAATATGTTCATTCTTAATTAATAAAAATAACTCTTCAGCATCTAAATGATTAAGTAAGTTTAAATTTTTTGTTGTAGAATTCATGATTATTTCTTCGTCTAATAATCGAATGGCTTCTTCCTCACCTAATACATTTTTTAACATAGGAAACAAATAATCTTGAAGATTTTTTGAATGCAAATGTTTATTATTTTCAGAAAAATTTTTAAATTCTTCCAACACAGAAGAATCGTACTTTAATTCAGCACGACTTATCTTTAACATAACAGCTGTTAATAATTTAATTTCTTTAGGTTTTAAATAACTTAATATTGTAGATGCCTGTTCATCACTTAAAGACATTAATAACAAAGCACTTTTTTCTATTCCTTTTATATTTACCATTATTTATCACCACTTATCCATTTTTGAATCATTAAAGCAGCCACACGTGAATCATTTTTAGTTTTATCATTTCCAATATTATCAGAATTTTCTTCATTAAGAATATCATCATGTACATTTTTATTCTTGTCTTCAAGTACTACTTTTTCTTCTTTGACAAGTTCCACATTAGGAGTATCTAATTGATTTTGCAACTTACTTTGTGATAATAAAACTTTATTATTTTTTTTATATTTCATTATTTTATATTGATAATATATTATTAAAATAAACATAAAAAATAATGCTATCGGAGAATAAAACAACATGTTTTTATTAAAATTTTTACTAATAAATTCATTTATATTATTTTGTACACTATAATTCATCGTTCTATCAATTATTTTTTGTACAATATTTCCTATTCTATCAATTATATTGATATGTTTTTCATTAACATTATTATCTGATAAAACATAATTAGTTTTTGTTGGTTCTATTTTTTTTACAACAGGGTTATTAAAAAATTTAGCATTAACTACATGTACAGAATCTTGTCGGTCTTGAGAATATCCAATTACTTCACAAATTAAATCCTTTATTTGACCCAATAACTTCTTACTTAAGGGAACCAAATCTCCTTTTTTATTTTTAATATAGTTAACAACCACTGCAACAGAAAGTCGTTTTACATCACCTATGTTTACTTTTACATGTGAAATCATATGATCCAATTCGTAATTAACTATTTTATCTTGTTGTATATTGGATTGACTAGGAATTTCCTCTGATATAATCGATTGATTATTCTTTACATCATTATTAACAGAATCAAAAAACTCGTTATGATTATTTAATGAACTAGTATTATTAGATTTAGAAGAATCACTATTAATCATATTATGATCATGCATTACCGATTTCTGTGATTTATCTGTTTCTATTTGAGAATGATGTGTTATTTGTTCTGATCTAATAGATTTATTTTGATTATCATAATTAGGATGAAATTTATCTTCACTACGCGTTTCGCTATTAAAATTTATTTTAGCTGTTACGGTTGCATGAATATTGCCTAATCCAAGTAATGGTGTTAAAATTTTTTCTATCCTATTACTATATTGATCTTCAAGCAACTTAGTGTAAGTTAATTGAGAACTATTAATAACACTATAACCATTATTTGAATGAGTTAATAAATGACCTAATTCATCTATAATAGAAATATCCTTCATAGATAAACCAGAAACACTACTAGAAACTAAATGCATAATAGCACGAATTTGTTCTTCATTAAGAGTTCTACCTCTATATAAAGTAACCACTATAGAAGCAGATGGTTGTTTTTTTTCATTTAAAAATAATGATTCTTTTGGTATAGATATATGTACTCTCGCATCTTGAATAGATTCTATGCGTAAAATACTACGTGCTAACTCTCCTTCTAAAGCTCTATAATAATTAATGTGTTCTAAATAATGACTACCACCAAATTGATTTTTATCTAATAACTCAAAACCTACATTACCACCTTTAGGTAATCCTATTTCAGCTAATCTAAATCTTACTTCATAAACTTGATTCTCCGGTACTAATAATAAACCAGAGTCTTGTGTAAATTTATAAGGTATGTTCATTTGTTTCAATTGTGTAATAATTGCCCCTCCATCAACATTAGTTAAATTATTATACAACGTTTTATAAGGATGAGATTGAAAAAAATGAGAGAGAGATCCAATAATAATAATCCCAACAATAAATAAAATAAAAAATATACGATACGGATTTGAAAAATAACTAAAAAAATTTTTATTACTCATAAAATCATTATTACTTGAAGTCTGACTATTAGTATTACTTGATTTGTTCACATCCATGAAACCTCCTAATGCATTATGATGAATTTAATTAAAATATTTCAATATAAAACACAAACAATATCTAGAATTAAATTTTATAAAACGATATAATAGTAGTTAAGTATAGTCTATTAAATTAGATTCATAACAACAACTGTTATACTTCTAATTTATAAAGTTTTTTATATACACATATAATATTTTATGTTATATAAAAAACAACACTATTAAAAAAAAAAAGAGGAAAAAAAAATGTTAACTGAAGGCATAAAACTAAACAATAATATAGATAAAATTAATTCCAACAATTCAATTACTAACAATAACAATATAAAAAACAACGATAAAGTATCTAGTATACCTTCTCAATTTCAGTCAGAATTAAATAAAGTAATTAATGCATCAAATAATACAACTAATATAGATTCAAAAGAATCAAACAATGATATCACTAAAGATGCTCCACAAGATGAAGCAATTAAGTCAGAGGAATCATCTTTATTACTACAATTTGCTGTGACAATTCGAAATAAAATTGTATCTGCATACAATAACATCATGAATATACAACTATAACAACAAACAATATAGTAATGTTTTTAATAAATTAGTAAAAAATAATTCACTGATATGTATATACCAGTGAATTATATATTTATAATATATCAATTTACACATAATTAATAAACACATATATATATGATCATATAGATCATATCAAAACTTATCATATAAAAAATTAAAATACTATTAATTCAATATTATTATCTAAGACCTATATTTATTATATATAATTACTTATTAATATAAAATTAATCTCAATATAAATCATTCAAAATATATATTGATAACTATATAATTAACTATATCATAATTGGAGTTGAGCGGATTCGAACCGCTAATCTTTTGCATGCCATGCAAATGCTTTTACCAAAATAAGCTACAACCCCTAACTAAATAAAAAATATATTATTAATTAATAAAACAATAACTAACAAAAATATACAATGAAAACACTTAAATAAAAAGAGTTATTTAACAAGAAATATTTTGATTGCAACAACAATTTATATAGAAAAAACTGTTAAACAATAAAACTTATAATTTATACTATAAAAAAGCTAGTTCTGATATAAAATAATCAATTCTCATTAAAGATCTTTTTTTTCCTAAATAAAACAATATGATATAAACACTAGGAGCCGACAACTGACCTGTTAAAGCTACTCGTAAGGGCATACCTAATTCTTTAAATAATACTTTGTGATCTACAATACATTTTTGAATAACACTAGATAACGTTTCAATACACCAATCTAAGATCAACCCTAGTCTTTTCTTTACATCCTCCATAATATTTAATGTTTTATCATTTAAACATGATTTGAATTTATTTAAATCATATGTCACATAATCTATATAAAAATATTTAGAATTAAACACCATTTCTTGTAATGTTTTAGACCTAGGACCCATGATATCAATTAAAGTAGGAAAACTTGGACCATGTTTAACATCTAATTTTTCTAAATAAAAAAACTTCTCCAATAAATTAGCAATATATTTTTTAGATAATGTATTAATATAATAATTGTTGAACCATAATAACTTATTAATATCAAAAACACTTGATGATGAACTAACATCTTTTAATGTAAATAAATTTCTCATCTCAGACAAAGAAAAAATTTCTTGATTTCCATAAGACCAACCTAACCTTACTAAATAATTTAAAATAGCTTCAGGTAAATAACCAAGTGATCGATACTCTAAAATAGAACTTACAGTAGAATCACGTTTAGATAGTTTTTGTTTAAGTGGATTTAAAATCATAGAAACATGAGCGTATTGAGGTATTTTTTTTCCTAACGACTTAAGGATATTAATTTGTCTAGGAGTATTATTAATATGATCTTCACCACGAATAACATGTGTTATTTCCATATCACTATCATCAACTACTACCGCAAAATTATAAGTAGGCATACCATTACTGCGTTGTAAAATAAGATCATCTAATTCATGATTGTGATATTGTATTATACCTCGAATATCATCATTAAATGATACTATTCCCGTAATTGGATTACAAAATCTAACTACATAAGGAACAGAATTAGGATATCTAATTTTTATATTTCTGCAATATCGATCATATTTCGGTTTTAATCCTTGAGATAATTGTATTATTCTTAATTTTTTTAATCTATCTATTGAACAATAACAACGATAAGCGATATTGTTTTTTAACATAAAGTCAATAACTTCTTGATAACGAGATAAACGTTTGCTTTGAAAATAAGGACCTTCATCCCAATCCAATCCTAACCACTTCAATCCATTTACAATAGAATTTAAAGAATCAGAACTTGAACGATCAATATCAGTATCTTCTATACGAAGCAAAAAAATACCATTTTGAGATTTAGAAAATAACCATGAATACAATGCAGTTCTCACACTACCAATATGTAAATTACCGCTAGGACTTGGAGAAAAACGAGTTTTAATTTTCATTCAATCAGATCTCAATTAAATATTTTAAAAATAAAAAATAAAATATAAATAACTATTTGATTTTTATAAAAAAAAAATATAGAATTAAAAATTCATTACTAATTAATATAATGAAATTAGAAATTATAACAATTATTAAATTATATTATTCGGTATATAAAAAAAATTTTAAAAATAAATAGGTGATTAGCTCAGTTGGTAGAGCGCCTCCTTTACACGGAGGATGTCGGCGGTTCAAATCCGTCATCACCTAAGAATATCAATTTGGGGGTTGTTAGCTCAGTTGGTAGAGCAGTTGACTTTTAATCAATTGGTCGCAGGTTCAAATCCTGCACAACCCACCAAAAAATATAAAAATAAATTATTCTAAAATTAAGATTCAAAAAATAAAATCTTTTTTAATTCATACATCATAACTTTATTTTTATCTTCTGAAATAAAATTAAAAATATTAATAGCTATCTGATTACCTATATGATTTATAGACAACAAAGAATTAAGATCAATATTTAAAAAATTATCTATATTGTTACAATACTGTGATAAACAGTTAGCAACTCCTTCACCAACATCACGAATACCTAATGCATACAAAAAACGAGATAATGTTGTTATTCTAGCATGATTAAGAGACATCATAAGTTTATTAATAGATGTTGGACCTATTTTATTTAAATGAACCAAATTACTTTTTGTTAAATTAAAAACATCAACTGGAGTATGTATATTTTTTATATCTACCAATTGATTTATAATAAACATACCTAATCCTCGAACATAAACAGCTTTTTTAGAAAAAAAATGAACTAACCTTTTTTTTATTTGAACTTTACATAACAAGTCATTATTACAACGAACAAGTACATTTTTATCCTGATGAACTATTTTTGAATCACAAGATGGACACTTGATTGGAAATAAAGTAGATTTCAAACCATGTTTTTTTCTATACAGTATATCTACTGATATAATTTTTGGTATGACATCACCAGAACGACAAAGAGTAATCCTATCCCCTATGCAAATACCCAATCGATACATTTCATCTTTATTATATAAAGATACTTTTTTCACTACTACGCCACCTAATTTTATTGGATTCACAAAAGCTATAGGAGTTATAATACCTGTTCTACCTACCTCAAATCTAATATCTGATACTAAAGTAATATTTGTTTTAGAACGAAATTTAATCGCCATAGCCCATCTAGGAGATTTTCTTGTATTCCCAATTTTTTGTTGCTGAAATAAAGAATCTAATTTCACTACAATTCCATCAATATCAAAATCAAAACTTGATCTCATAGAATTTATATTATGATAAAATATTAATATATCATTCATATGACAATATAATTTCACTATTTTATGTACTGGCAATCCCCAGTTAATAAACTGTTTTAACATCAAAAAATGACTACCATTATGTAACAAATTAGGATAACACATACCAATACTATGAGATAAAAAACATAAATTTCTTTGCTGTACAATTTCTGTATTAGTATGCCTTAAAGAGCCTGCAGCAGCATTACGAGGATTAGAAAATACCTTTTCACCTATTAGTTTAGCATGTGTATTTAAATTAATAAAATCTTGGTGTAACATAATAATTTCACCGCGTACTTCTAACAACTCTGGTACATTTATACCCTGAAGAACTATAGGAATAGACTTAATTGTTTTTATATTATCAATAACATTTTCTCCACATATACCATTACCTCTAGTTGATGCTTGTTGTAAAATACCATTATAATAAATTAAATTAACAGCTACTCCATCGAACTTTAATTCACAACAAAAATTAATCTTTTCATCCATCTGTAATAACTGAGATTTAATTCGTTTTTCAAATAATATTAATTCTTTCACATCATTTATATGATTAAGAGATAACATAGGAGTTAAATGTGTAACAATATTAGGACCAATTGATAATATTGATTGTATACTTTGACTAGGAGAATTATAACTAACAATGTTTTTATTTTGATTTTCCATATCACATAATTTTTGCATTAAAATATCGTATTCTAGATCAGAGATTACGGGATCATTTAATGTATAATACAAATAATTATGATAATGAATTTTTTGTCTTAATTTATATATCTTTTTTATTAGATTGTTCATAATTATGATATCTTACTTTAATTAAAAATTTTTATTTAATCATTATAAAATTAATATAAATTTACAATAATACATTTTTTATTTTATCCTTCGTTAAAAAATCAAATATATTTTTAATATATAAAATAAATTTAAAAAAAAATAAATCATATTCATTAATAATAAGATACAAACAAAATATTATTAATTAACTTTATTAATAAAAAAAAATAACAAATTTAAAAACATTTAGTATCAATAGTAAATACATAAATATGCATTTTTAGTATATAATAATAAAAAAAGGACATCAAACCAAACAGTATATGAAACATATATGTACTAAAAAATCATTAGTTCAAAAAATTATTAATTCCATATATAATAAATGATTTTTTAATAAAAAATAAATATAAAATAAATACTATTTACAAAAATTATAATAATTAAAAAATATTAATAAAAAGCTTTAACACTGTATTATACAATTATTCATATATGAAGGTTAACATGCATCGTATATATCAAGATAATTCATTAACCATTGGAAATACACCATTAGTCCGTCTAAATAACATAGGAAATGGAAACATCTTAGCTAAAATTGAATCTAGAAACCCTAGTTTTAGTGTAAAATGCAGAATTGGATCTAATATGATTTGGCAAGCAGAAAAGCTAGGATTACTACATAAAAAAATAGAACTTATTGAAGCAACAAGTGGAAATACTGGAATTGCATTAGCATTCGTTGCTGCAGCAAGAAACTACAAAATTACATTAATAATGCCAGAAAATATGTCATTAGAAAGAAGAAAATTACTTATAGCTCTTGGTGCTAACATTCAATTAACAAATAGTCAATATGGTATGAAGGGAGCAATTGAAACAGCTGAAAAAATAGCATTTAATAACAAAAAATATTTTTTATTACAACAATTTAAAAATCCATCTAATCCATCCATCCATGAAAAAACTACTGGACCTGAAATATGGAGAGATACTAATGGAAAAATTGATATTTTTGTTTCAGCAGTAGGAACAGGAGGTACAATTACTGGAGTTACAAAATATTTAAAACAAAACAACAGAAACCCAAATTTAATTAGTATAGCTGTTGAACCTATTGAATCTCCAATCATTACACAAACATTATTAAAAAAAAAAATAACTCCTGGTCCACATCATATTCAAGGTATTGGAGCTGGTTTTATTCCTGATAATTTAAATTTAACTTTAATTGACAAAGTAATCTGTATATCTAGTGAAGAAGCAATTAATACAGCTCAACAAATTATGAAAAAAGAAGGTATTTTAGTTGGTATTTCCTCTGGAGCTGCTGTAGCAGCAGCATTAAAAATTCAGAATGATAACAAGTTTTTACAAAAAAATATTGTTGTAATCTTACCTTCTTCAGGAGAAAGATATCTAAGCACTTGCTTATTTTCTGATTTATTTAATAAAAATTTAAATATAATAAATAGATAAAAATCAAATTATAAATTTAATTCTTTTTTAAAACCATCGATAATATTATTATATAATGGAATATCAACTAAACAATAAATCAAGTATTAATATAACCTACAGTATATACTATACCATCTACAATAGATATATAAAATATATACTTATAATATATTACATAACAATACACGTTTGTAATATACTTGTATAAAAATCATATAATAAGGAATGTCATTTATGTTTCAAAAAACAATTACTATCCAATCACCACACGGGTTACACACTCGACCTGCAGCTCAATTAGTTAAAATGGCAAAAAGTTTCCATTCAGAAATCAATATACAATCCAATGGTAAAACAGTAAATGCTAAAAGTTTGTTTAAATTACAAACTTTAGGATTAATTCAAGGAAGTCAAATTATTTTATCTGCAGAAGGTAAAGATGAAAAAATAGCTGTAGAACAATTAGAAAAACTATTAATAATATTAAAATAAAAGTGCTATAAAATATCAAATTATAAAACTACTATTATAAACATATATTTTAATATATAGCAATATGCGTTAATTTATTATGAATATATCGTCACATACATGTCATTAATAGTTATCATTTTTTTCATAAGTTCTTGTTATATTAAAGGTCATGTTATGATTTCAGGGATTTTAGCATCACCAGGTATTGCTTTCGGTAAAATATTTTTACTCGAATCACAAAAAATTAAAATTAATTATAATAAAATTCCTCACAATTTTATTAATCTAGAAATTAAAAAATTTATTCAGGCTAGAACAAAAACCATTGAACAATTAGAACAAATTAAATACCAAACAGAAAAAAAAATAGGTAAAGATCAGTCAAATATATTTGAAGGATATATAATCCTACTTGAAGACGAAGAATTCGAAAAAGAAATTATCAATTTAATTAAAGAACGAAAAACTGCTGATTGTGCTATATATACAGTAATTACTAAACAAGCTAACACAATTGAAAAATTAAATAATGAATACTTACAAAATCGTGCTATAGATATACGTGATATTGGAAATCATCTATTAAAAAATATATTTCAAATACACGATATTACTTTAAACAATATTACTGAGAATGTAATTTTAATTGCTAAAGATTTAACACCTTCAGAAACAGCACAAATTGATCTTACTCATGTGCGTGGTTTCATTACAGAGTTAGGAGGCCAAACATCTCATACATCAATTATGGCACGTTCACTAGAATTACCTGCCATTGTTGGTACCGGCAATATTACGAGTATAGTAAAACATAATGATTATATTATTCTAGATGGAATTAATAATAAAATTATTCTCAATCCAACTAAAGAAGAAATAAATAATATTAAAAAAATTGAAATTTTATTTCATAAAGAAAAAAAAGAACTTAAAAAAATAAAATTTTTACCTGCTATAAGTTTAGATGGTCATCAAATAGAAATTAGTGCAAACATTGGCGATCTTAAAGATGTTAAAAATGCCAAAAAATATGGTTCTGAATCAATTGGATTATATAGAACAGAATTTTTATTTATGGAAAGAAATAATCTTCCAGATGAAGAAGAACAATTTTTAGCTTATAAAGCTATTGCTACATCTATGCAAAATAAATCAGTTATTATTAGAACTATGGATATTGGTGGTGATAAAAATTTACCGTACATGAACTTTCCTAAAGAAGACAATCCATTTTTGGGATGGAGAGCAATTCGAATATTAATAGACAAAAAAGAAATTTTGCATACGCAATTAAGAGCTATTCTTAGAGCATCATCATTTGGAAAATTAAAAATATTATTTCCGATGATTATTTCGGTCGAAGAAATACATATTTTAAAACATGAGTTAAATTTAATAAAACAAAATTTATTAATTCACAATATATCTTTTGATCATAACATAGATATCGGAATAATGATTGAAACACCGGCATCAGCAATTATATCAAAATATTTAGCTAAAGAAGTAGATTTTTTTAGCATTGGAACAAATGATTTAACACAATACACATTAGCTGTGGACAGAGGAAACAAATTAATTTCTAAATTATATGATCCTATGAGTCCATCTGTATTAAAACTTATTAAAAAAATAATTGATGCTTCTCACGCAGAAGGTAAATGGACAGGTATGTGTGGCGAACTCGCTGGAGATCCTAATGCTACTCCTATTCTATTAGGAATGGGTCTCGACGAATTTAGTATGAATCCTGCATCTATACCTAATATAAAAAAAATTATTAGAAGTATTAAATACCAAGAAGCTATTAAATTAGCTAACAAAGTATTAAATTTGTCTACTTCAAAAGAAATTGTTGCTGTTAATAATCAATTTAAAGCTGATCATATTAAATAATTAGATATTGAAAAAAAAATTAACAGGAGAAAATATGGGTATATTCTCTAATTTATTCAGCAAAAAAACACAAAATGTTTTAAAAACATGGAAAATTTTATCACCAATATCAGGTCATATTGTAGATTTAGAAACTGTTCCTGATAAAGTTTTTTCTGAAAAAATTGCTGGTGATGGAGTAGCTATCCAACCATCTGGAGATCAAATCTTAGCACCTATAACAGGTACGATTGGAAAAATTTTCAAAACTAAACATGCTTTTTCTATTGAATCCGATGATAGTGGATTGCAACTATTTGTACACTTTGGAATTGATACTGTTAAACTAAAAGGTGAAGGATTTACTCAAATCATAGAAGAAGGACAAAAAGTTAATCAAGGAGATTTAATATTAAAATATAATTTATCATTTTTAGAACAAAACGCTAAATCTACTCTCACTCCAGTAATAATATCTAATATAGATGAATGTACAGAAATAAAAAAAATGGAAGGAGAAGTAATTGCTGGAATGACTATTATAATGTACGTTACAAAATAATAGCACTTTGAGCAGTTAAACGAAATTTTTAATGTCATTTAACTGCTTGAATGTTATTCAATCATATAATACCTCATTGATATTAATATCTAATAATATCAGATATAATATATTCTCATTGTATAAACAATACTTCCTAAAGATTTTAATCTTTACATCAAGAAACTAACTAAAATAGTATTTTTAATCATTTCACAATATTTTAATATGAGCATATTTCTAAAAAATTAATATATAATGTATTATTATTCATATAATTTTCTATTATTAATATAATTAAAATTCTTTCTCCATATATCTAATTTTATACATCTTAAACGAATTAGTTCATATTGGATATCTTTCCCTCTAAAGCCTAAATCTACAATGAATTTAGAAGAAATAGATAAAGCAAAATGATATGACATCATAAGAAAATCACCAGGCGTTATATGAAATTTTGAATTATTAATACTAAAATTATGTATTAAATTACTTAACAAAACCATTTTTTTTACTCTAATTGGTCTTCTCCATGCATCAATAATTCCTAAAAATAATATAATATCATGAGAATTAGAACACATAATATTTTTTATAAAGTTACAATGATTAGTAATTAAATTTATTAAATCTTTTAAATCACTTGAAATATTAAATCGATTAAAAAAAGACTGGTTTACATCATTAAAAATATTCTTATTTTTAATATTATTAAAATTTTGATAATACATTAAATTATAATTGTTAGTTAATAACTGAAATATACATGAAAAACGTATATCTATATCTATAGTTTGCTTTGAAACATAAGATAAATACTGCCATAAATTTAATTTCTTATGCTTTACACGATAATATTTAAAAAAAATAGAATCCAAATTAAATAATCGATTAATTTCTGGAAATAAAAGCATTAATGCATTACAAGCATGTAAAACTTGAAAGTATACATGTGGATTACTAGTTATTAATGCTTTTTTTGTTTCTTTCCATACTCTATCTAATTTTAAAAATAATAATTCTTTATCATTTACTATAGATTTCATAACTAACATTGTTTCTATAGCAATTACAAAACCTAAGTGAGATAAAGTTGCAGCAAATCTTGCTACACGTAAGACTCTCAAAGGATCCTCTGAAAAAGAAGGTGAAATATGTCTTAAAATACGGCGTTCTATATCTAATTTTCCAGAACAAGGATCAATAAATTTACCTTCAATTGTTTTTGCAATGGCATTGATTGTTAAATCCCTTCTCATTAAATCATCTTTTAATGTTACATCAGGAGAAAAATTTGTTACAAAACCATGATACCCTACACCTGATTTGTATTCAGTCCTAGCCATAGCATATTCTTCATGACTAATAGGATGTAAAAAAACAGGAAAATCTTTACCTACAGGTTTAAAATTGTTTTTTAACAACATATCAATAGTAGCACCTACTACTACCCAATCTTTATCTTTAATAGGTAAATTTAATAGACTATCACGTACAGCACCTCCAACTAAATAAATTTTCACAAAGTAAAAATTCCTATATATGTATGAAAATAAAAAACAATATTCGAAATTATATAATTTATAATTATCTTAGTTAAAATATTTTTTATCTTTCTTTAAAAATAAATAGTTTTTATTGGAAATAAAAACAGTATATGTATATATTATAATATATTCAATATAGCAAAATTACTTAAACATATTTATGATAAAAAATCGTTTATATGACATAAATTTTTCATAAAAAGTCTATATTGTCATTAACATATTTGATTAATATAAACCTGTTTACTTTATTTTAATATAGTAGAACAAAATTCTATATTAAAAATATCTATATATGATAAATCATCATTTATTTATATGAATAAAAACTATGTATATAATAATATAGATAAATCAACTATAAATTAATATATTTAAAACAAACATTTAATAAAAATATACTTTTTCAATTAGGTTAAAAATGAAAAAAAAACTGTTATCCATATTTGGAACATCAAAACAACGTGTATTAAATGCGATACAAGCAATTAAAAAAGGAGAGGGTATTATACTATTAGATGATGAAAAAAGAGAAAATGAAGGAGATTTAATTTTTTCAGCTGAAAAAATGACAGTAAAACAAATGGCTCTTACCATTCGTTATGGAAGTGGTATTGTATGTCTATGTATTACTGAACCCTTAAGAAAAAAATTAAATTTACCAATGATGGTTAAACATAATACTAATAAATATCAAACACCTTTTACTGTTACAATAGAAGCATCAACAGGCATATCCACTGGAGTTTCAGCTCAAGATAGAATAACAACAATTAAAACTGCAATTTCTGATCAATTTAAAACCGGTGACCTACATAGTCCAGGACATGTCTTTCCCTTATGTGCACATCCAAAAGGGATAATAGGAAGAGCTGGACATACTGAAGCCACTATTGAACTAATTAAATTAGCTGGATTAAAAAGTATTGGAGTATTATGTGAATTAACTAATTACGATGGTTCGATGGCTAGAATAACTGAATCTATACAATTTGCACAAATATACAATATGAAAATATTAACAATTCCAGATTTAATAGAATATATGACATTATAATATAATATTTAACAAACATTTATTTATGTTTTTAAATCATCTATTTAGATCATTGAATATATTTATATTTAAAACATAACTTATAACTAATTAATTTATTTTTATTAAAAAAAATTACAATCTAAATATTGGCTATATTAATTTCATTAATACACCACTTCGGATATACTACAATCTGTAAATTAGAATGATACTGTAATAATTTAAATCTTAAAAAACCGGAATATGCTATCATAGCTGCATTATCAGTACATAAATCAACATTAGGATAAAATAAATTACCATTTAATTGAAACATAAGTTTTTTTAATTTATATTTAATTCTATTATTAGCACTTACACCTCCAGCTATAACTAAATTATGTACTTTAGTTTGTTTTAGAGCACGAGTGCACTTTTCAACTAAAGTATCAGTTATAGATTCTTGAAAAGCTGCAGCAATGTCAGCTTTAGTCTGAATATCTTTACTATGTGTATTAATAATGTTTTCTACGTAAGTACGTAATCCCGAAAAACTAAAATTTAAACCAGGCGTTTTAAGCATAGGTCGAGGAAAATAAAATCGATTTCTGTTACCTTTAATAGCTAATTTAGAAATTTCAGGACCTCCAGGATATGGTAATCCTAACGCTTTAGCTATTTTATCAAATGCATTTCCGACAGAAATATCAACAGTAGAACCTACTATATCATACAATCCAAATTTTTTCGCGTGCACTAATTGAGTATTACCTCCAGATACTAATAATCCTAAAAAAGGAAACATTAATGAAGAATTATGTAACATAGGTGATAACAAATGACCTTCAAGATGGTTGATTGGAATTGTAGGAATATTCAAAGAAAATGCTAAAGATGAACTAAACGTCGCACCTACTAACAAAGAACCTATCAAACCAGGTCCTGCTGTATAAGCTATAGCATGAATAGAACTTAAATGACACTTTGATTCTATTAATACTTGATTCATTAACTTCGCAATATTATTTACATGAGATCTAGCTGCTAACTCAGGCATCACACCACCATAATTATTATGCAATTCAGATTGACTGCATATTTTATTAATTAATATACCGTTATCATGGTCATATATCGCAATACCAGTATCATCACAAGAAGTTTCTATACCCAAAATACGCATTTTTAGCTTCCTTTTGTTGTTAACTATACAAATTAATTTTATTTTATTAAAATAATTAATAATCCATATTTAATAAATATTACCCAATACAAGATAAATTATCATAAATAATTTTATTTTCACAGAATTTACAAAAAATACATGGTAATATAAAGATATATCTTTATCTTTTATTATTTAAATATGTTACAAAAATATTAAATTCATTTGTTAATTAAGATAAAATTAAATAATTCTAACATTAAGGTTATACCCTATATGCCAATAATAAAGGTTCGAGAACATGAACCCTTCGATATAGCGTTAAGAAGATTTAAACGTTCATGTGAAAAAGCTGGAATTTTATCAGAGATTAGAAGAAGAGAATTTTATGAAAAACCTACCACAGGAAGAAAACGCGCTAAAGCATCAGCAATAAAAAGATTAACTAAAAAACTTGCTAGAGAAAATGCCAGACATATGAGATTATATTAATTTTATATATCTTATAATACTTATTATCACTGAAAAGACCGACCTTAATCAAGTTGGTCTTATAATTTTAAATAAATACAAAAATATGTATCCTTGGAAAATACCTAAAGAATTCATTAATCAACTGTTGTATCAAACTAATATTATAGATCTAATTAAATCTAGACTAACATTAAAAAAAATAGGTAAAAATTATCAATCATTATGCCCTTTTCATAACGAAAAAACACCATCATTTACTGTAAATCACAACAAACAATTTTACTATTGTTTTGGTTGTAATGCTCATGGTAATGCAATTGATTTTTTAATGAACTATGAAAAATTAAATTTTTTAGAAAGTGTTGAAGAATTGTCTATTTTTAATGGATTAATAATACCAAAAAAAATAAACAATAAATTAACAAATAACGATATATGTAATAAATATATATATCACACAACATTACAAAAAATTTGTAATATATATGTAAAAAAAATGTTAAAACCAATAAATAATATTGCTTATCAATATTTAATTCATAGAGGAATTAAACCAAATATAATACATCATTTTTCCATTGGTTTTTCCGGGGAAAAAATTAATTACATTTCTCAATATTATAAATTTAATATTAACACATTAAATATTTTAATAAAATTAGGGATAATTGTACAAGATCATAAAAACAAACAATATGATCACTTTAGAAAAAGAATAATTTTCCCTATCCGTGATAAACATGGAAGAATAAATGGTTTTGGAGGACGTTCAATATATTCTAATATTAAACCTAAATATTTAAATTCTCCTGATAGTATTACCTTTAAAAAAAATAGACAAATATATGGAATTTTTGAATTACTTCAATATAATCCATTGCCTAATAAAATTATTGTAGTAGAAGGTTATATAGATGTAATTATGATGACACAACATCACATTCATGATGTTGTAGCTGTGTTAGGGAGTTCAATAACTACAGAACAAATTCAATATCTTTTTCGTATTACTAATACAATTATTTATTGTTATGATGGAGATCTAGCTGGACGAAATGCTTCTTGGAAATCATTAATTTTATCACTACCATATTTAAAAAATCAAAAGAAAATAAAATTCATTTTTTTACCAACAGGTACTGATCCAGATTCTATCATTAAAACTGAAGGAACAAATAAGTTTGTACATAGAATTAATAACGCCATTACACTTTCGGATTTTTTATTTTCAAAACTATTAAAAAAATTTAATTTAACTTCTATTGAAGATAAATCTTATTTTACATCTTATACATTATCATTAATTAATCAAATTCCAAATACAATTACAAAAATATATCTAAGAAAACAATTAGGATATGAATTAGGAATACTTGATATAGAACAAATTAACAATATATTATATAAACATCATAAAAAGCATAAAAATACCATTGTTATTAAACAGACACCTATGCGAATTCTTATTGGATTGTTAATACAAAATCCAAAATTATCATTATTAATACCACATAAACATAATTTAATTAATTTAAACATACCAGGATCAAATCTATTTTTAAATTTAATTAATATATGTATTAATAATCCAAATTATCACACAGGACAAATATTAGAACTATACAGAGGAAATATTATTGAAAATATTTTGAGAAAACTAATAATATGGGATCATATGATAGTAGAAAAAAAAATCAAAGAAGTATTTATTGACACATTAAATAATATTCGTTATCAAATATTAGAAAATAAATATCAAAAATTCATTATTAAAGAAAAACTTCAGGGATTAAACTCAACAGAAAAAAAAAAATTATGGTTAATTACAAAATATTTATCTCTAAAATCAAAAAAAAAAATTAAACAAAATATCTAAATAAACTAAATAATTTATTTATCAATACATAATTAATATTTTGTATATTTTTATATGTAATTTACAATATTATATTATATTCATTGAATAATATTTCAATTTGTCTCATAACATGAAAAAATTTCATAAATTAACTTAATTTAGTTAATTTAGTTAATTTTACTTCAATTAATTTACATATGGACATCATTTATGGAGCACAACCCACAATCACAATTAAAATTACTTATTACACATGGTAAAGAACAAGGATATTTAACCTATGCTGAAGTAAATGATCATCTACCAGAAGATTTAGTAGATGCTGACCAAATAGAAGATATCATTCAAATGATTAATGATATGGGTATTCAAGTAGTAGAAGAAGCACCTGATGCTGATGATTTAATTCTAAATGAAACAAGAAATAATGATACTGATGAAGACGCAGTAGAAGCAGCTGCTCAAGTATTATCAAGTGTAGAATCTGAATTAGGTAGAACCACTGATCCTGTACGAATGTACATGAGAGAAATGGGAGCGGTTGAATTATTAACACGAGAAGGTGAAATAGATATTGCTAAAAGAATTGAAGAAGGTATCAATCAAGTTCAATGTTCTGTTGCAGAATATCCAGAAGCTATTACTTATTTACTTAAACAATATGATCGAGTAGAATCTGGAGATATGCAATTGTCAGATTTGATTATAGGATTTATTGAACCTAATATAGATGAAATAATTTCTCCATCTATTATGAATTTAGAAGCAGATCTCGCAGCTGCAGCTAAAAATCATGAATTAACAAAAAACCATGACGAAGAACATCATACTGATGAAGAAAATAATATTGATCCAGTACTAGCTCAACAAAAATTTTCAGAATTAAGAAATCAATACTTTACTACTAACCAAATTATTAAAAATAAAAATCGCAATCATAAAGATGCCTTACTTGAAATACAAAATTTATCAGAAATATTTAAACAATTTAGATTAGTACCTAAACAATTTAATTATTTAGTAAATAACATGCGTAATATGATGGAACGTGTACGTATTCAAGAAAGATATGTCATGAAACTATTTGTAGAAAAATGCCAAATTCCCAAAAAAAATTTTATACATATTTTTAACCCATCTGACACTAACAATAATTGGTTTCATAAAGTAAAAAAAATGAATAAAACATGGTCGGAAAAATTATTTCAATTTAAAGAATTAATACATAATAGTTTACATGCACTTATGTCAGTAGAAAAAGAAACTGGACTAACTATAGAACAAGTGAAAGATATTAATAAAAGAATGTCTATTGGTGAAGCTAAAGCCAAGCGAGCTAAAAGAGAAATGGTTGAAGCTAACTTAAGATTAGTTATTTCTATTGCTAAAAAATATACTAATCGAGGTTTACAATTTTTAGATCTTATTCAAGAAGGAAATATAGGTTTAATGAAAGCAGTAGATAAATTTGAATATCGACGTGGATATAAATTTTCTACATACGCAACATGGTGGATTAGACAAGCAATTACCCGTTCTATAGCAGATCAAGCCAGAACAATTCGTATTCCAGTACACATGATAGAAACAATCAATAAACTTAATCGTATTTCTAGACAGATGCTACAAGAAATAGGACGGGAACCCACTCCTGAAGAATTATCAGAAAAAATGTTAATACCTGAAGAAAAGATCAGAAAAGTATTAAAGATAGCTAAAGAACCAATATCAATGGAAACACCTATTGGAGATGATGATGATTCACATTTAGGAGATTTTATCGAAGATACTACATTAGAATTACCATTAGATTCTGCTACAGCAGAAAGTCTTAAATCAGCGACTCATAATGTATTAGCAGGTTTAACACCTAGAGAAGCTAAAGTATTACGTATGAGATTTGGTATTGATATGAATTCTGATCATACCTTAGAAGAAGTCGGTAAACAATTTGATGTAACACGTGAAAGAATACGACAAATCGAAGCAAAAGCTCTAAGAAAATTACGTCACCCAAGTAGGTCAGAAATACTAAAAAGTTTTTTAGATGAATAATTTATTCTATATATACATATGTTTTATTGTCTAATTAAATCAGAAGCTTCCTAAGAACCATGGAAGCTTGTATATAACATTTAATACTATATAAAAATAAAATTAAAATCGTTTAAATCACAATTAATATGAAATAATTTACGTATCTAATTTCTATTTATATAATCAATAAATAATAAAAATTGGTATAAATAATATTGTCTAAATGCCAGCGCCTTGTTCATATGTACATTCTATAGGTCGAATCGAACTAATACCATGATTATTAGTCATATGATAAAAATGCTTATTATATATATTAACAATTTTAGCTGGTATGCCAACAGCTGTTGCATATGCTGGTATAGAATTCAACACTACCGAACCAGCACCTATTTTTGAAGCAAAACCTATTTCAATGTTACCTAATATTTTTGCACCTGCTCCAATTACTACTTCGGATCTAATTTTTGGATGACGATCACCCATTTTTTTTCCTGTTCCCCCTAAAGTAACTGATTGGAAAATAGATACATTATTATCAATGACTACAGTTTCACCAATTACAATGCCTGTGGCATGATCAAACATAACACCAGAACCTATAATAGCTGCAGGGTGAATATCTACTGATAATAATTTAGATATTTGATATTGTAAATATAATGCTAAAGATTTTTGATTATTATTCCATAAATAATGAGCAATACGATATGCTTGTAAAGCATGAAAACCTTTAAAATACAACAAAGGTATTACATAACTATTTACAGATGGATCATGAGTATATATAGACTGCAAATCTGCGCTAGCATGTTCTATAATAATTGGATGAGATATACAAGATTTATTACATATATTATATAACATATCATGTGATACAATCGCATCTGACAATTGATCAGCAATAATATTTATAATTGATTCTTTTAAATTATTACATTGAAAAATATATTTATTATATAACTTTGACAATAATGGTTCTTTTTTTAATAAAAATTCAGTTTCATTAACTATTATATCCCATAAAACATCTAACATTTTTAACATGTATATTCTCTCTATAAATAATTTTATAAAAAAATATTAAGAATACATAATAATTTATTTATTAAACACAATTATAATTTAAAATACAAAAAAGAACATATTAATAAAATATAATTTTTTAGTGTTTATTATTTAATAATAATCAAATTTATATTTTAATATAATAAAAATTATAAAAAATATACATACAACAATATAAAAACACTACCAATGATAGTATGTTAAATAACACTACAATGTTAAAAACATATTAGTCCATAATCTATACATAACTATATTGCATTTCATTAAATATAAAATAATAAATATATAAATAATATATAATTACCAAAAAACAAACATAAAAAAAAATATTTTTATTTCAATCAATACGTATATAAATAAATAATTAAAAATTCGTACTATATTGCATAAAACGTATTTTTCATATATAAAACAATATATTCATATATAAAAACAATCAACAGAATATATTGCTATTTCAATTATTATAAAACACGAAAATAAAATATGTATGTTGTTTAAATAGACTAGATAATAAATAATCATATATTTAAAAAATAAATGTATATATTCAAAAAATAACACCCTTATTAAGGTATTTTAAAAAAAAATTATTTATTAAAACAACATAAATAATTTTATTTACTAATATTCAATCTAATTTTTTCATTGTAAATAGTTTTTTTAACTTGATCAAATGATACACCTCCTGTAGAATTACGTGCTTTAATACATGATTCTAAACTCAAAAAGGGGTACACATCATCTTCAATATAAATACAATATTTTTTATAAATTTCTAAATCTAATTCAGTTAAGCTTATATTTTTTTGCATCGCTTCTAGTACAATTTGTCCTACTATATAATGAGCTTCTCTAAATGGAATTCCTTTTTTAACTAAATAATCCGCTAACTCTGTAGAATTACTGTAACCTAATTTTGCTGCAGAAAAACATACAGAAGATTTTATTGTTATAGTCTCTAATATTAATTTAGACATCTTTAAACAATTGTTCCAAATATCTAATGCTTTAAACAAAGCTTCTTTATCTTCTTGCATATCTTTATTATATGACAATGGTAAACTTTTTAGTAACGTTAACACTTGAATTAAAGAACCATACACACATGAACAACGACCACGAATCAATTCTAACGCATCTGGATTTTTTTTTTGAGGCATTAAAGATGAACCTGATGTGACTAAATCAGATAAATCAATAAAATTAGCTTCCCCTGAGTTAAAAAAAATTAAATCTTCAGAAAAACGAGATAAATGTAACATGCTAATTGAAGCAATAGATAATAATTCTACAACATAATCTCTATCACTAACACTATCTAAACAATTTTTACTTGTAGAAGAAAAATGTAATTCTTGAGACAATTTTTCACGATTTATACCCCAAGTAGTTCCTGCTAAAGCTCCAGAACCTAATGGATTCACATCCATGCGATCATAACAATTATTTAATCTACTTGTGTCTCTTTTAAACATTTCTAGATAAGCTAAACACCAATAAGCAAACGTAATTGGTTGTGCTCTTTGCAAATGTGTATATCCTGGTATGATAATGTCAATTGTTTTTTCTGCAGTTATAACTAAAATTTTTTTTAATTCAACTAAAGTAGTTAGTAATAATAATGTTTGAGATTTACACCATAGTTTTAAATCTGTTGTTACTTGATCATTACGGCTTCTACCAGTATGTAATTTTTTTCCCAAATTACCAATCTTATTTATTAATTGTTCTTCAACCCAACTATGAATATCTTCTGCATCACTCCTTAAAATAAGATGTGGCTTATATTTTACTTCATTTAACACAGTTAATAATGCTTTTTCGATTGTTTCTTGTTCTTTTAATGTAATAATATTTTGATCTAGAATAGCTTTGGACCAAGCAATAGAACTACAAATATCTTGTTCTAATAACCGATAATCAGTTTTTAATGAATTATTAAATTTTTTAAAAAAATCATTATTAGTTTTAGAAAAACGTCCACCCCACAGTGCCATTATATACTCCATAAAATATGCTAATAAAAAATAAATATTAAAAATAATATATCAATTTGAAATATCATTCATTATTTAATTTATTTTGAATAACAGCTCGTGTTCGAGCAGGTAAAGAATAAAGACGAATAAAACCTGTAGCATCAACATGTTGATAAATCTTGTCAGTACTAAAAGTAGATAGTTTTTGAGAATATAAAGAATTATCAGATCTTTTTTGAATAATCATAACAGATCCTTTATATAATTTTAATATTACTTCTCCATTCATTAATTTAGTAAATACACTAACAGCTGAACGTATAGATTCACAACAAGGTGAAAACCAATGTCCATCATAAACTAAATAAGACATATTTAAAGCTAATTTAGATCTCCAACGTCGACTATCTCTATCTAATACCAATTCTTCAATAGCACGAAGAGCTTTAACAATAATAGTTCCTCCTGGGGTTTCATAACAACCTCTAGATTTCATTCCAATTAATCTATTTTCTACAATATCTATTCTTCCAATGCCATGAATAGAACCTAGATAATTCAATTTTTCTAAACACTCAACAGGAGTCATAGAAACCCCATTAAGAACAGTAACTATTCCTTGAGTTATTTCAATTGATAAATATTCTGGTTCATCTGGTGCTATTATAGGATCTACAGTACGCACCCAACAATCATTTGTTGGAGCATTCCAAGGATCTTCTAATCTGCCACCTTCAGTAGAAGTATGCCAAATGTTATCATCTCGACTATATATTTTTTCTACAGTAGCTGAAGTAGCTATATTTTTTAATTTTAAATATTCTAATAAATCTTCTCTAGAACTAAAATTCCATTTTCTCCACGGAGCTAACACTTCTAGATCTGGAGCTAATGATGTGTATACTAATTCAAATCGAACTTGATCGTTTCCTTTACCTGTTGAACCATGACATAAAAATTTAGCATTTAATTGTATTGCTAAATCTACTTGTGTTTTAGCAATAATAGGACGAGATATACTAGTACCTAATAAATAATTATCTTCATAAATTGCTCCAGTATGAATTAATGGATAAATGTAATTACATAAAAAATCATGGCGTAAATCTAACATATAAAATCCGTCAGCGCCTGAATTAAATGCTTTTTGTTTAACACTTTTTAAATCTTCTTCGGACTGTCCAATATTAGCTACAAAAGCAATAACCTGAAGATTATAATTTTCTTTAATCCAGGGGATAATAGCAGATGTATCTAAACCGCCAGAATAGGCTAATATAGCTTTATTTAATAATTTTGTATTCATTTTTATCAACACCTTAAATATTTAAGTTCAATAATATTACGAAATATATAATATTACACAATAATTCGTGTTCCAATTGAAATACCTTGAAACAATAATTCTAACTGTGAAGAATCTTGCCAACTAGCAATATCAACTGAATG
Organism: Buchnera aphidicola (Eriosoma harunire); assembly: GCA_049942765.1. Lineage (GTDB taxonomy): Bacteria > Pseudomonadota > Gammaproteobacteria > Enterobacterales > Enterobacteriaceae > Buchnera_D > Buchnera_D aphidicola_D. The sequence continues at coordinate 578,187 of CP188086.1, forward strand.
TCCTAACATCTGAGCAGCATCTAAAGCAGCATATACTTTTACGATCATACCATCAGTAATAATACCTCTGGAAATTAAATCGTCAGCTTCTAATTTATTAATTGATGAAATACGTTGTCCTTTACCATCTAAAATAGAACTTACATCAGACAATAAAATTAAATTGGCATGCAATGTTTTAGCAATAGCTGCAGCTGCTACATCAGCATTAATATTCATTAATAGACCATCACTAGCAATACCTATTGAACTAATTACAGGAATAAAATTATGATTTAAAATCATGTTAAGAAAAATAGGTGAATTAGGTTTAGCTGAACCTACACAACCTAACTTAGAATTTATTGGTGTTACAATAACTGTATCTCCATCTGACAAACATAAACCAATAGCATTAATATTCTTTTTTTTAGTCCAAGACAAAATAATTTTATTTACAGTTCCAGCTAAAATACCAGTAATTAAATGTATTTGATCATGTGGTGTTTGTCTTAACCCATCAATTTTTTTAATTTTAAAACCTTCCTTAGACATCATTGCATCAACATAATTGCCACCACCGTGTACAATTAATATTTTTCTATTATATAATTGACGATAATTTGATAAGAAAGTAAACAATCTTTCCATAGCAAAATTACTATCTAATAATACCCCGCCTAATTTTATAACTAAAGGATTAATCATAATAAAAATTAACCTATATATTGAAATAAGTGATTCCGTTTTTTAATAAGTAAAACGAATATTATGACATTGAAATACTAGATAACAGTCCCTATTAATAAATTATCCTCTATAACTATAATAACTAAATATTGATGATATAATATAAAAACAATATCATGAAATAGCAATTTCATTACAAATTGTAGTTGAAGTAAACCATTTTTACATACGTATATATATGGTTTATTTTAACAAATTTTTATAAAAAATTTGAATAACATCGTTATACTTCATACTATATTTTTTAAAAAGATAATAAAAAAAATACTATGTTTAAGAATACTTAAAGAAAAATTAATATTATAAGTAATTTTAAATATTCCACAATTTTAAAAGTATGTTTAATTCGATATATGTTATAAGAATATAAACTGATTAAAAAACTATTATATATATTATTATTTTTAAATTACTCCACTGAAAACACTAATAGCATTTATAATTGATATATGATCCATAGATAAATAATTTTCAATAACTAATGGTTATAAAGCTAATTAAATGCAAATTCAATTCCATATTAGAATAGACAATGATGAAATATGTTATATTTTTATGAATATTTTATTTCAGTACACTATATATTAATTTTTTATACAAATTGACATTAATAAAAAAAACTATAATATTTTATATAACGTTTTAATTACTCTCCTAAAAAAACAGATACATCCAAAACTATACATCCGTAGCTAAAAAAACAACATACAATTATAATTAATACAATTATTTGTAGCAAAAAAAAAACACAATATTAAAAATAAAATTTTTATCATTAATCACTAAATGGTAAATAAAAATACAAATTCTTAATATCTTTTAATTTTCATCAAACATCTGAAATACGTTTCAAAATATCTAAAATAAATGATAAAAAATAATATTAGTGATTTAATCTAATGATATCAATTTAAATAATATATTTAATTTGTTCTAGAAAAATAGCTAGAATTTATGACTAAAGTATTTAACATAATTTATGTATACCTAATATCTATTATATTTTATATTAAAATAATAAAGTACAAACACCAATTTAATATATAAAAATATAATAAAGTTACACTAGATAAAATACATCATGTAGAATAATATAAATATAGATTATGCTAATCTACTATCAATAATTGCACAACATGAAACAATTAACTTTGTTACATAAATATATAAAACTTTAAATCAAACTGTTTCCATCAATTCTAACAATAAAAATAATTATTTTAGCAATAAAAATAATTGATATAATAGTTAATTAACTAGATAAATTAAACTTTTCCAATCAATATATAATATGTTCTAAATACGAAAAAATTTAATTTAATAACAAAGTTAAATTTAGGAATAGGAAATTGAATGTTAAATAGACAGTATGATACAATCAATATTAATAATTCTTTATGGAATATAGATCTATTTTAACTAACTCTAAGTTAGAATAAATTTTATGGTTCAAGAACAGTAGATATAAAAAGTTTTATTATTTGATACGTAAAATTTTAGATGATATTCAAAATCTTAAAATTAATACATTCTTATATATTGGTTACCTCAGACATAAAAAAACTACAACTGAATCAAAATATTTAAAAAATATGCAATTATTAAAAAAATTTCATAATTATTGGAAAAACTATATTTTTCATATCCATTATTGAACATCAAGATTATCTTAAAAAACCTATATCTATTAATAAAATTTCTGGATATTTCAGTAATACTAATTTAGGTATGAATATCATAGAAATAACAAATTATATATTAACTTCATTAATTAGTTTAAAAATCTTTATTTATAAGGATAATTTAACAACAAAAATTTTATATTTCTTATTCCACAACACCAAAACTTGAAAATATTCATGAAGGTAATTCTATCTATACAATTTATAAATTATGTACATTATAATTTATTATTCCTTAAATACCTAGAATATTTATTACTACCATTAAAAAACTAAAAAAACAATCTATATAACTCAATAACCAAAAATAATACGACCAATATTATCATTAATAATATATATCACCAGATTCCGAGTTATACGTTATTACTTAACATGTCTAACATAAAACATATCACAGAATACTTATTATAAAGAAAAGCAAAATATGTAAATTATTACTCCGAAAACTCTTGTTCACAAAAATAGCCCAGTAGTTATCATCGATTCAAGAGATCTATCAATCAAACTCACCAAACTAGTAAATATTTACATATAAATTCAATTAAACCAACAAAAAAAATAATTAGTCAATTTATTCATTATTTTTATTAATAAAAAATTAATTAGAGATGTATCTGTATATGCATTAATAATACAGATCATTGATTATATATACTCTATTATTATTTATAATCATATGTTACTTTCATTTAAAAAAAATTTATTTACATCCTGTATTTTTTAATTATTTATTTATATTTACATTTAATAAAATATTAATAGCATAAGAAATATATGAACAATTCAATGTATAAAAATGAAAATTAGTCACCCCTTCTTTATATAAAGATTCTACCATATTCATTGCTATATTTGATCCTAATAAGATACTAGTAGTAGAATCTATATTATCAATACGAAAAACATCATAAATCCATTTTGGAATATTCACGTTAGTCATTTTTGAAAATTTACAAATTTGATTAAAATTAGAAATTGGTAAAATCCCTGGTATAATATCTATATGAATTTTATTTGAAATACATTCATCTCTAAATCGAAGAAAGGTATCTGTATTAAAAAAAAATTGTGTGATTGCTTGATTTGCACCAGCATCTATTTTTTTTTTTAAATTCAGTAAATCATCCTGTTTATTTTTAGATTCAGGATGCATTTCAGGATAAGCAGCAACTGAAATATTAAAATCACCTATTTCTTTTAATAACTTTACTAAATCTACAGCATACATTATATGATTATATTGTTTATTACTTACACTATCACCTCGTAAAGCGACTATATCTTTAATACCTGAAGTCCAATACCTTTTTGCAATTTTTTTTAATTCATATATCGTATGATTGATACATGTCAAATGTGGTGCAACAACAACTTTGGTTGATTCATACACTGTAGATACTAAATTAAAAATTTGATCACAAGTACTATTGTTAGCTCCATAAGTAATGGAGAAAAAACGAGGTTTTAATGTCGAAAGAACATTTACTGTATTCCAAAATTTATTTTCCATATCTAAATTTTTTGGAGGAAAAAACTCGAAAGAAACATTAATTTTTTTATTATAGAAAAAATTACTATATTGTAGTAAATCATTTTTTTCCTTGTTAATATACATCTGATTATATCCTATTGTTATTAATTATACTATGTAACAAATGTAATTAAATATATTAAGGAATTAAAACTATTATATATCAATTAATAATTATACATTAATTAATGTATTAATCTCGATTCTTAATATGTAAGAATTATATTCTATTATAATTACTATATTTCTAATATCTTATCATCTTATATAATAACTGTAATATCTGTATCTTATAGTAATTTAAACATTTACATTAAATTGTTATTAACAAATATCTATTTAAAATTTTAATAATTGTTATTAACATTCAAAAAAAATTTAATATATTTAAATATAAGCATATTATACTCTAAACAAAATGCTATATAAAAATTTCTGTTTATACTTAAAATCTTTATCTCTATAGTTGAAAACTAATTAAAAATTAATTTAATATTAAAAATATAATTTAATAACATAAAAATTAAAATTTTATTAACAAATATATATATTTTAAATACAAATATGTTATTATATAATAAATATTACTTTAGTAGTGTATTTTATATAAAATATTTGATAGCATACGTAATATATTTATAAATAAGTTACAGCCGGCTTAGCTCAGCAGGTAGAGCAACTGACTTGTAATCAGTAGGTCACCAGTTCGATTCCGGTAGCCGGCATAATGATTTAAAAAGGTGGGATTCCCGAGCGGCTAAAGGGAGCAGACTGTAAATCTGCCGTCAATGACTTCGAAGGTTCGAATCCTTCTCCCACCATAAAAATATTAAACAAACTATTTTGCGGGTATGGTATAATGGCTATTACCTCAGCCTTCCAAGCTGATAATGCGGGTTCAATCCCCGCTACCCGCTCCATATTTTTGCTGGTATGGCTCAGTGGTAGAGCACACCCTTGGTAAGGGTGAGGTCCCCAGTTCAAATCTGGGTATCAGCACCATCTAAATTATATAAACAATGATAGATACAAATAATAACACTAACTATTTAGTATAAAATATATATCCTATTAATATATGTTAATAACATAATCGATAATAGAAAAAAACTATAACTTAATAAATCCTTAATATTTATTATATATAACTTATATCCATAAATAAATTTATGTTTATATTGTTACACTAATTAAAACAATCAAAGATATTTGATCTCAAAATGTTTAGTTACATTAAAACAACACTAAGAAATTAATTTTATACATATATAATATATACTACATTTATAATTGCTAGAAATAAAAAATCTTAATAATCACTTAAAACTAACATTATAAAACTCTATCTATACTCAACAAAATACCTATAGATATAAGTAAAAAACTACATTTATGGTTTATAAAATTAATTATGAATGATAATACTCGAAACAAAAACGATAATACTAAATCAGAATTTATCAAATGGAGTTCACTTATTATTTTACTGATAGCTACAATTGTTATTAATACTTATTATTTATATTTTAATATATTAATCTATATATTATGTATTACTTGTATCAGTATAATTATACTAAATATTTTTTTTTCAACAAAAAAGGGGGCTATTTTATATTCTTCAATAAAAAAAACTAAAGAAGAAATACAAAAAATTATTTGGCCTTCATATAAAGATACACTATACACGACGTTAATTGTATCAATAGTTACTACTGTAATGTCATTAATATTATGGCTACTAGATAAAACTTTACTTTATTTAGTAACCTTAATAACCAGCATGAGGTTGTAGAAATATTGAATATATTAGTTAAAAGATGGTATGTGTTACAAACCTTTTCAGGTTTTGAAAGTAAAGTATTAAAAGCAGTAAAGGAACGAATTAAAATTAATCATATGGAAGAATACTTTGGAAATATCATGATTCCTTCTGAACAAGTTATAGAAATCAGATGTGGTCAAAGAAAAAAAAGTGAACATAGATTTTTTCCTGGATATGTATTGGTTCAAATGAATATGAATAATGCAAGTTGGCATTTAATTAAAAATGTACCTAGAGTAATGGGTTTCATAGGAGGTACTTCTGACCGACCAGCTCCTATCAGTGACAAAGAAGTTAACATAATTATAAATCGATTAAAAAAAGCTAAGAATAAACCTAGACCTAAAACACTATTCGAACCAGGAGAAACTATACGAGTAAATGACGGACCATTTGTAGACTTTAATGGAGTAGTAGAAGAAGTTGATTACGATAAAAATCGACTAAAAGTATCTGTGTCTATATTTGGTAGATCAACACCTGTAGAATTAGATTTTTCACAAGTGGAAAAAAATTAATTATTATATATAATCAAAAACATTATTAAATTTAAGGAAGAAATTTATATGGCTAAAAAAAAAATACAAGCTTATATTAAATTGCAAGTACCTGCAGGTATGGCTACTCCTAGTCCTCCAATTGGACCAGCATTAGGTCAAAAAGGATTGAATATCATGGAGTTTTGTAAACTATTCAACGCTAAAACAGCTACATTAGAAAAAGGATTACCTATTCCAGTAATTGTGACAGTTTATTCTGATCGAACTTTTACTTTTATTACCAAAACATCTCCAGCTTCAACTTTATTAAAAAAAGCAGCAGGTATTGAATCTGGCTCTAAAAATCCTGGAAAAGAAATTGTAGGATCCATTACAACACAACAAATAAAAGATATTGCTATAATAAAATTAGCTGACATGAACGGAACTAATATCGATAATATATGTAAATCTATTATTGGTACTGCTCAATCAATGGGATTAACAATACGAGAATAAGTAATGAAAAAAATTACTAAACGAATGCAACTTATTCATAAAAAAATCAATAAAACACAATTATATTCTATTGATCATGCTCTTCAATTACTTATAAAAACATCTTCCGTTAAATTTATAGAAAGTGTAGATCTAGCTATTAATTTAGGTATTGATCCTAAAAAATCTGAACAAAATATCAAAAGTACAGTAGTTTTACCTCATGGTATAGGTCGAATGATTAAAATAGCTGTATTTACACAAGGAAAAAATGCAGAAATAGCCAAAAAATTAGGTGCTACAGTAGTAGGAATGGATGATCTAGTCGAAAACATCAAAAAAAATGGAATTGATTTTAACTTAGCAATTGCATCTCTTGACGCTATAGATACTGTTAGTAAATTAGGATCTATATTAGGACCAAGAGGGTTAATGCCTAATAGCAAATTAGGAACATTAACTAATGACATTGAAACAGCTATTAAAAACGCTCAATATGGACAAATATTTCTTAAAAATGATAAAAATGGAGTATTACATACCACCATCGGAAAAATAAATTTTACTTTATCACATTTAATAGATAATTTTCATGCATGTTTAGAAAAAATTAAAAAATTAAAACCTAGTCAATCTAAAGGAATTTTTATAAAAAAAATAACATTATCTACTACTATGGGTTCTTCAATATCGTTGACTGTCAATTAAAGTAATAAAATAAAAATCAATACTATAATTACGTGTCAACTCATATATAAATCATCAACAATATGAATACAATATAATACTCTTAAATATATAAAAAAATTTAATAAAACATGCTATCCATAAATATTAATATACATAATTAACTATTAACATAATAGTTAAAAACTATTTTTATATATATTGCACTACACATCTAATGTTAATTAAATTAAATAAATTATTTTTATTAAAAATTTAATCTTCACAGCTTCTTGATATAATCATGTATTAAATTAATGCTAAATCTAGGAGAAAATATGGCATTAAACTTACAAGAAAAAAAAACAATTGTTGATAAAATCCATAAATTAAATAATATATCTTTATCTGCTATTATTGCTGATGCTAGAGGTATAAAATCAAATCACATTACAGAACTAAGAAAAAATTCAAAAAAAATAGGAGTTGAAATTAAACTTGTACCTAATAATTTATTACGTTTATCCATTCAAAACACTCATTTTGAATGTTTAAAACAATCTTTATCAGGACCGTTATTGATTGGTTATTCTTTAAAACATCCAGGTAGTGCTGCTAGATTATTTCAAAATTTTTCTAAAGAACATCAACAATTTAAAATTACTAGCGCTGTATTTGAAAAAAAATTATTATTAGATATACAAATTAATCAACTAGCAGAAATGCCAACTTATAAAGAAGCTATTACTCGTTTACTTTTTATTATAAAAGATGTATCAATCGGTAAAATAATACGAGTATTATTAGCTTCATCTCAAAAAAAATAAAAGTTAAAACAACAAATTTTTAAATTTATATATCTTTTCTTTTTTTAGGAAAACATGTGATGTCACTTACAAAAGAACAAATTATTGAAGCTATCTCTGATATGTCTGTAATGAACGTAGTAGAATTAGTTAAAGAAATGGAAAAAAAATTTGGAGTTTCTGCTGATCTAGTTATTAACTCATCACCTAATCAAAATAATGATCAAGAAGAAAAGACAGAATTTAATGTATTTTTAAAAAATATCGGAAAAAATAAAGTATCTGTTATTAAAGCTGTAAGAAGTACTACTAGTTTGGGGCTAAAAGAAGCAAAAGATTTAGTGGAATCAGCCCCTATTATGATTAAAGAAAATGTTAACAAAGATGATGCAAATAATTTAAAACAAATTTTAGAAACTGCAGGTGCAGAAGTGGAAATACAGTAAAATAAACATTTAAGTTTTTTAATTTTCTTTAATGTATTGTTATAGCTGGTAATAATTTATTACCAGCCTATTGATATATATCATATTTAAAATATTTAAATTATAAAAATTATTTATATAAAGAAATTACATGTATTACATATGACATTTTTAATGCATTTCTATGTAATATTGAATATTTAATAAAACAATATATAAGATATTTTAATTTTCTGTTGTTAATTTTTTTTTTGTTTACTTACTAGTCTAACTGAGGAACCCCTATGGTTTACTCTTATACTGAAAAAAAACGGATTCGAAAAGATTTTGGAAAACGTCCCCAAGTATTGAATATACCATATTTATTATCTATTCAAATTAATTCGTTTCGAAAATTTATTTTAAGAACAAACAACGCCAAATCAGGATTAGAATCTGCATTTCATTCTATTTTTCCAATTAAAAGTTATAGTGGTAATGCAGAATTACAATATGTTAGTTACCGTTTAGGTAAAATTATTTTTAATGTCAAAGAATGTCAAATCAGAGGTACAACATATTCAGCACCATTAAAAGTTAAATTACGTCTAATTATTTATGAAAAAGAAGTATTGGAAGCAACTATTAAAGATATTAAAGAACAAGAAGTATATATGGGTGATATTCCATTAATGACTGATAATGGTACATTTATTATTAATGGTACAGAAAGAGTAGTAGTATCTCAATTACATAGAAGTCCAGGTGTTTTTTTTGATAGTGATAAAGGTAAAACTCATTCTTCTGGAAAAGTACTATATAATGCTAGAATCATTCCTTATCGAGGTTCATGGTTGGATTTTGAATTCGATCCTAAAGATCATTTATTTGTAAGAATTGATCGACGTCGAAAATTACCAGTCAGTATATTACTAAAAGCTTTAAATTATCAAATAGAAGAAATATTAAATATTTTTTTTGAAAAAGTAACATATAGGATTAATAATACTACCATAACAATGGATTTAAATCCAGATAGATTAAGAGGAGATACAGCGTCTTTTAATATTATTCACAATGAAAAATTATATATTGAAAAGGGACGTCGAATTACAGCACAACATATTAGAGAATTAAAAAAAGATAACGTTAATAGAATTATTATACCTATAGAATATTTAGCAGGTAGAATTGTTCAAGAAAATTATTTCAATTCAAAAACAAAAGAAACTATTATTGCAGCTAATAATCCATTATCTATTGAAATAATTAAAAAAATTATAGATTCAGGATATACAATTATAAATACTATTTTTACTAACGATTTAGATCATGGTCCTTACATGTCAGATACTTTAAAAATTGACACAACTAAAGATAAATTAAGCGCATTAGTGGAAATTTATCGAATGATGAGACCAGGAGAACCTCCAACTAAAGAAGCAGCTGAACATCTATTTCAAAACTTGTTTTTTTCAGAAGAGAAATATGATTTATCTTCAGTTGGAAGAATGAAATTTAATAGATCTTTATCAAGAAATTCTACTGATGGATGTGGTGTATTAAGCCATGAGGATATTATTGATGTTATTAAAAAATTAATTAATATTAGAAATGGAAAAGGCGAAATAGATGATATAGACCATCTAGGAAATAGAAGAATACGATCAGTAGGGGAAATGGCTGAAAACCAATTTAGATTAGGACTAATTAGAGTAGAAAGATCGGTTAAAGAACGTCTATCGTTAGGAGATATAGATACATTAATGCCACAAGATATGATTAATGCTAAACCTATTTCTGCTGCTATCAAAGAATTCTTTGGATCTAGCCAACTATCTCAATTTATGGATCAAAATAATCCATTATCAGAAATCACTCATAAGAGAAGAATTTCAGCTTTAGGTGTAGGAGGACTTACTAGAGAAAGAGCTGGTTTTGAAGTTAGAGATGTACATCCAACTCATTATGGTAGAGTATGTCCCATAGAAACTCCTGAAGGTCCAAATATAGGACTAATTAACTCTCTTGCTGTATATGCAAGAACTAATGAATATGGATTTTTAGAAACACCTTATCGTAAAGTATTATTTGGTTTAGTAACCAATGAAATTAAATATCTATCAGCAATAGAAGAAGGTAATTTTATTATTGCCCAAGCTAATACCAGATTAACAAAACAGGGAAAATTTTTAGATGATTTAGTTACATGTAGATATAAAGGTGAATCAAGTCTATTTAATAATAAAGATGTCCATTATATGGATGTTTCTACACAACAAATTGTTTCTGTTGGAGCCTCTTTAATCCCATTTTTAGAACATGATGATGCTAATAGAGCATTAATGGGAGCTAATATGCAACGACAAGCTGTACCTACATTAATTTCAGAAAAACCATTAGTTGGTACAGGTATGGAACGTTCAGTAGCTGTAGATTCCGGTGTAACTGTTACAGCTACTAGAAGTGGAATAATTAAATATGTTGATTCATCAAGAATTGTAATTAAAGTTGATAAAAATGAAGTTCGAGAGGGAGATACAGGTATAGACATTTATAATCTTACAAAATATACCAGATCCAATCAAAATACATGTATTAATCAAAAACCTTGTGTTAATCCCGGAGATTATATTAATATTAAGGATGTTTTAGCGGACGGACCAGCAACTGATTTAGGTGAATTATCTTTAGGACAAAACATGAGAGTCGCATTTATGCCATGGAATGGATATAATTTTGAAGATTCAATATTGATTTCAGAAAAAATTGTTCAAGACGATCGATTTACTACAATCCATATTCAGGAACTATCTTGTATAGCTAGAGATACTAAATTAGGAGTTGAAGAAATTACTGCTGATATACCTAACATTGGTGAAACTGCATTGTCAAAATTAGATAATTCTGGAATCGTATATATTGGTGCAGAAGTCATGGGTGGTGATATTTTAGTAGGAAAAGTTACTCCAAAAGGAGAAACACAATTAACTCCAGAAGAAAAATTATTGAGAGCTATTTTTGGAGAAAAAGCATCTGATGTAAAAGATTCATCATTAAGAGTTCCTAACGGAGTATCTGGAACAGTAATTGATATACAAATATTTATTAGAGATGGTGTAAAAAAAGATCAAAGAACTCTCGAAATCGAAGATATACAGTTAAAACAAGTTCAAAAAGAACTAACTGAAGAATTCAAAATATTTGAATCAGAAATTTTTTCTCATATTAAAAACATTATATTACAATCAGGGGTAAAAGAAGATAACTTTATCCATTTATCTAAAGAAAAATGGATAAATATGAATATAAAAAATAAACATTACCAAAATTCATTATCTTTATTATCTGAACAATATAAAAATTTAAAAATAAAATTCAAAAAAAAACTAGAGGAAAAAAAAAGAAAGATTATTCAAGGTGATGATTTAGCTCCAGGAATATTAAAAATTGTAAAAGTTTATTTAGCTGTTAAAAGACCGATTCAAACTGGTGATAAAATGGCTGGAAGACATGGTAATAAAGGTGTAATTTCTAAAATTAACCCTGTTGAAGATATGCCATATGATAGTAATGGAGAACCTATAGATATTGTATTAAATCCATTAGGTGTTCCATCAAGAATGAACATCGGGCAAATATTAGAGACTCATTTAGGTATGGCTGCTAAAGGTATTGGTGATAAAATCACTCATATATTAAAACAACAAAATAACATAAAAAAATTACGAAATTTTATACAAAAAGCATATGATATTGGTAATGATCTTCGTCAAAAAGTTGATTTATCTAATTTTTCTGATTTAGAAATACTAGAATTAGCAAATAACTTACGTCATGGAATGCCTATTTCTACACCAGTGTTTGATGGTGCTAAAGAAGAAGAAATAAAACAATTATTAAATTTGGCAGATTTACCTAATTCTGGACAAATTTTTTTATTTGATGGTCGTACTGGTGAACGATTTGAACGTCCTGTAACAGTAGGTTATATGTATATGCTAAAATTAAATCATTTAGTTGATGATAAAATGCACGCAAGATCTACAGGTTCATATAGTTTAATTACACAGCAACCATTAGGAGGAAAAGCTCAGTTTGGAGGACAAAGATTTGGAGAAATGGAAGTATGGGCATTAGAAGCTTATGGTGCTTCATATACTTTACAAGAAATGTTAACAGTTAAATCAGATGATGTAAATGGTCGTACTAAAATGTATAAAAATATTGTAGATGGCAATCATCAAATGGAACCAGGAATGCCAGAATCATTTAACGTCTTATTAAAAGAAATAAGATCTTTAGCTATTAATATTGAATTAGAAGACGAATAATTCACTCTATTGATATATAAGCACAAGGAATCCAGTTAGAATGAACTGGATTCCTTGTTTCGTTTCACTATGACGGGAACTAATCCGTGAAAGATTTACTAAATTTTTTAAAATCACAAACGAAAAAAGAAGAGTTTGATTCTATAAAAATTGAACTTGCATCACCAGATATGATACGTTCTTGGTCTTTCGGTGAAGTAAAAAAACCAGAAACAATCAATTATCGTACATTTAAACCTGAACGAGATGGTTTATTTTGCGCAAGAATTTTTGGTCCTATTAAAGACTATGAATGTTTATGTGGAAAATATAAACGATTAAAACACCGAGGTGTTATTTGTGAAAAATGTGGAGTAGAAGTCACTCAAAGCAAAGTTAGAAGAGATAGAATGGGTCATATTGAATTAGCATCGCCTACAGCCCATATTTGGTTTTTAAAATCTTTGCCTTCTAGAATAGGCTTATTGTTAGATATGCCATTAAGAGATATTGAAAGAGTATTATATTTTGAATCTTATGTTGTAGTAGAAGAAGGTATGACAAATTTAGATAAAAAACAAATTTTAACTGAAGAGCAGTACTTAGATGCATTAGAAGAGTTTGGAGATGAATTTTATGCAAAAATGGGAGCGGAAGCAATTCAATATTTATTAAAAAAATTAAATTTAAAAATAGAATGTGAAACATTAAAAAAAGAATTATATGAAACAAATTCTGAAACTAAACGAAAAAAAATTACAAAAAGAATAAAACTACTAGAATCTTTTATTCAATCTAATAATAAACCTGAATGGATGATTCTTACAGTATTACCAGTATTACCTCCAGATTTAAGACCACTTGTACCATTAGATGGAGGAAGATTTGCTACTTCTGATTTAAATGATTTATATCGAAGAGTTATTAATCGAAATAATCGTTTAAAAAGATTATTAGATTTATCTGCACCTGACATTATTGTAAGAAATGAAAAAAGAATGCTACAAGAATCTGTTGATGCATTATTAGATAATGGAAGAAGAGGTAGAGCAATTACTGGATCTAACAAACGTCCACTCAAATCTTTAGCTGATATGATTAAAGGTAAACAAGGTAGATTTAGACAAAATTTATTAGGAAAACGAGTAGATTATTCAGGTAGATCTGTAATTACAGTAGGACCATATTTACATTTACATCAATGTGGTTTACCTAAAAAAATGGCATTAGAATTATTCAAGCCTTTTATTTATGGTAAATTAGAAGTAAAGGGATTAGCTACTACTATTAAAGCAGCTAAAAAAATGGTAGAAAAAGAAGAATCTGTAGTATGGGATGTATTAGATGAAGTTATACGTGAACATCCTGTATTACTCAATCGAGCACCTACACTACATCGATTAGGAATTCAAGCATTTGAACCAATTTTAATTGAAGGAAAGGCAATTCAATTACATCCTTTAGTGTGTGCTGCATACAACGCCGATTTTGACGGTGATCAAATGGCTGTACATGTACCTTTAACATTAGAAGCTCAGTTAGAAGCACGAGCATTAATGATGTCTACAAACAATATTTTATCCCCAGCAAACGGAGAACCAATTATAGTCCCTTCTCAAGATGTTGTTTTAGGTTTATATTATATGACTCGAAAAAAAATAAATGGAAAGGGAGAGGGGATGATATTCAGTAGTCCTGAAGAAGCTGAAAAATCATATCGAACAGGCTATACCGAATTACATTCAATAGTACAAGTACTTATTACTGAATATACCAAAACAGAAGATACCAATTTTTTAAAATCTAAAAAAATAATAAAAACTACTATTGGTCGTACATTACTATGGATGATTTTACCAAAAGGATTATCCTTTAATATGGTTAATCAAGTTTTAGTAAAAAAAACTATTTCAAAAATGTTAAATACTTGCTATCGTATTTTAGGTTTAAAAGATACTGTTAAATTTGCTGATCAAATTATGTATACTGGATTTCATTATGCTGCAAAATCTGGTTCCTCTGTAGGTATAGATGACATGGTTATACCTTCTAAAAAATCTTTAATAATTGAAGAAGCAGAAACTGAAGTAATAGAAATACAAGATCAATTTCAATCGGGTTTAGTAACTGCTGGTGAACGATATAACAAAGTGATTGATATTTGGGCAGCCGCTAATGAAAGAGTTGCTACTGCTATGATGAATAATTTGTCACATCAATTTGTTATTAATAAAAATGGAATATTGGAACAACAAATATCTTTTAATAGTATTTTTATGATGGCTGATTCAGGAGCTCGTGGTTCAGCAGCACAAATTAGACAATTAGCTGGAATGAGAGGTTTAATGGCAAAACCTGATGGTTCTATTATAGAAACTCCTATTACAGCTAATTTTAGAGAAGGTTTAAATGTATTACAATATTTTATTTCCACTCATGGAGCTAGAAAAGGATTGGCTGATACCGCTTTAAAGACTGCTAATTCAGGTTATCTTACTCGTAGACTTGTAGATGTAGCACAAGATTTAGTAGTGACTGAAGATGATTGTTTAACTTTTGAAGGTTTAACCATGACTTCTGTTATTGAAGGAGGTGATGTTAAAGAACCACTAAGAGAAAGAGTTTTAGGACGATTAACTGCAGAAGACGTATTACATATAAATTCTTCTAAAGTTTTAATTCCTAGAAATACTTTATTAAATGAACAATGGTGCAATATTTTAGAAAACCATTCTATTGATAGTATTAAAGTAAGATCAGTCGTTAACTGTGAAACTAATTTTGGTGTATGTGCATATTGTTATGGCAGAGATTTAGCTAGAGGTAACTTAGTTAATAAAGGAGAAGCAATAGGTGTTATAGCGGCACAATCAATTGGAGAACCAGGTACTCAATTAACTATGAGGACATTTCATATTGGAGGTGCTGCTTCTCGTGTCGCTACTGAATCTAGTATTCAAGTAAAAAGTAGAGGAAAATTAGCATTAAACAATGTAAAATCAGTAAAAAACTCTATTGGAAAGATTGTTATTACTTCTAGAAACGCAGAATTACGTATTATTGATGAATACAATCGAACAAAAGAAAGTTATAAAATTCCTTATGGTGCAATTATGGCTAAAGCACATGGAGACACTGTGAATCCTGGAGAAACTGTAGCTAAATGGGATCCACATAATATGCCAGTAATTACTGAAGTTCACGGGTTTATTAAATTTATTGATATGATAGAAGGTCAAAGCATTATTAGACAAGCTGATGAATTAACAGGATTATCATCAATTGTTATTTTGGACACTCCAGAACGTACAACAGTAGGTAAAGATTTAAGACCAGCTCTAAAAATTGTGACAGAAGATGGATTAAACGTTCTATTACCAGGAACGGATATGCCAGCTCAATATTTCTTACCTGGAAAAAGTATTGTTCAATTAGAAAACAATATGAAAATTTTTTCTGGTGATACTTTAGCTAGAATTCCTCAAGAATCAGGAGGTACAAAAGATATTACTGGTGGTTTACCTAGAGTAGCTGATTTATTTGAAGCTAGAAGACCTAAAGAACTAGCTATTTTAGCTGAAATTAACGGAATTGTATCATTTGGAAAAGAAACAAAAGGTAAAAGAAGATTAATGATTTCTTCACTTAATAATGATGAACCTTATGAAGAGATGATTCCAAAATGGCGACAACTTAATGTGTTTGAAGGTGAATATGTTGAAAAAGGAGATGTTATTTCAGATGGACCTGAATCCCCGCATGATATTTTACGTTTAAGAGGTGTGCAAGCTGTTACTAGATATATAGTAAATGAAGTACAAGATGTTTATCGTCTTCAAGGTGTAAAAATTAATGATAAACATATTGAAGTTATTGTTAGACAAATGCTTCGAAAAGCAACAATTATTAATAAAGGAGATTCTAATTTTTTAAATGGAGAACAACTAGAATTTTCTAAAATAAAAATTGAAAATAAAAAATTACAATCATTAAAAAAAAATATAGCTAGTTTTTCTAGGAATTTATTAGGAATTACTAAAGCTTCTTTAGCAACAGATTCTTTCATATCAGCAGCTTCATTTCAAGAAACAACACGGATTTTAACAGAATCTGCTGTTGCAGGAAAAAAAGATGAATTACGAGGATTAAAAGAAAATGTAATTGTAGGACGTTTGATTCCAGCTGGTACAGGATATGCGTATCATATGAATCGAATAAATCAACGTCATAAAAACATATTTCATAATTTAAATAACAAAAAAAATCAAAATCATCAAATTAGTCTAGAAGAAGCATCTGCTAATTTATCAGAATTACTTAATGCTACTAATATTAATAATAAACCCGATTAAATATTGAAATTAATTAAATAAACGAGAAAGTTAATTCTTATTTTCTCGTCTATTTAAATATAGTTAAATATTATTCTTAAATTTATACATATGTATGTAATAATATACATAATTGGATTGATTAATACTTTATTAAATTTTAACGCACATTACAAATGTAGTTATATTACTCATTAATTATCATGAAATATATTATATATAATAATAAAATTAATAAAAATAAATTTATTATTTTGGTACAATTATTTAAAAATATATTTTGTTGCTATTAATATTATTATCAATAATATAGTAACTATACAACATACCTGTTATTAACAATAACGAATACAAACTAATGAATAAAAAAAATTCTATACGACAAGCTTTAATTAGTGTATCAGACAAATCTGGACTTGTTTCATTAGCTCAATCATTAATCAAAAGAAATATAAATATATTTTCTACAGGTGGAACAGAAAAATTTTTAAAAAAAAATAATATCACTACTACCAGTATATCTGAATATACTCAGTTTCCTGAAATAATGAATGGTAAAATTAAAACTATACATCCTAAAATTTACGGAAGTATTTTAGGTAATCCAAACGATGATAGAGATATTATGAATTTTTATAACATTGTTCCTATTGATCTTGTTATAGTTAATCTGTATCCATTTTCAAAAAAGATTGCTATTGATAATATTTATCATGAAAATATACTTAATTATATCGATATTGGTGGAGTTACATTAATTAGAGCTGCTGCTAAAAACCATCCTAACGTTATGGTGGTAGTTTGTCCATTAGATTATCCATTAATTACCAATTTATTAGATAATAATAATAATACATTTAACATAGAAGACAAGTTCTACATGGCTTGTAAAGCGTTTAAATATACTTCTCAATATGACAAAACTATTTTTGATTACTTAATTCAACATAATATTAAAACATCCACAATTCAATTAAAAACACAACCTTTACCCAATTATATAAATATTAAATTGAAAAAAAAACAAGATTTACGTTATGGAGAAAATCATCATCAAAAAGCAGCTTTGTATTTTAATACATTAGACAATCAACATCATATAACTAATTCTATTTCATCGGCTAAACAAATTCAAGGCAAATTACTATCATATAATAACATATCTGATGCAGATATAGCATGGGAATGTGTTCAATCTTTTAAAAATCCTGCCTGTGTTATTGTTAAGCATGGAACTCCATGCGGAGTATCTGAAAGTACTTCTTTATTAAATGCATATTTATCTGCTTATCATTGCGATAGTATATCCGCATTTGGAGGGGTTATAGCGTTCAATCACATATTAAATAGTATTACAATTCATGAAATATTAAAAACACAATTTGTAGAAGTAATTATAGCTGATTCTGTAACAGAATCAGGATTAGAAATTTTAAAACTTAAAAAAAATATTAGAGTAATATTATGTAATAAAAATAAAAATAAAAATTGTTATGATATAAAATCAATTCATGGAGGAGGATTCTTAGTCCAAGATAGTGATACAATAGAAACTAATTATAATGCATGGAAAAATGTTAGTTTTAAAACACCTACTAATCGGGAATATTTAGATTTGATATTTGCTTGGAAAGTAGTGAAATTTGTTAAATCTAATGCTATAGTGTATGTACAAAATCAATCAACAATTAGTATTGGTAGTGGTCAAACAAGTCGAATTGATTCAACAAAAATAGCTACTTCAAAAATAAATGACAAAAAACAATCTTTAAAAAACATTGTTATGGCTTCAGATGCTTTTTTACCCTTTAGAGATAATGTTGATGAAGCAATAAAAATAGGTGTATCTTGCATTATTCAACCTGGTGGATCTATAAAAGATCAAGAAATTATTCAAGCTGCAAATGAACATAATATAATCATGATTTTTACTAATAAACGTCATTTTAAACATTAACTTTATTTACTTTAATAAAAAATAAAATTCATATTTTATATTTATATAAAATATTAATGATAGTAATATTTTTATGTTTATTATTACTAAAATAGTAAATAATCTCAGATCTCAAATCAGTTAGTAGATAGTAATTTTGTATGTTAAAAGGATGCTACAAAATTGAATTTTGTAGCATCCTTTTAACATACAAAATTACTATCTACTAACTGATTTGAGATCTGAGATTATTTACTGCAATCATCATATTATATAATGATCTCTTTGTTTCCAACCAATCTCTAGTTTTTAAACCACAATCTGGATTCACCCATAATCTATTAGATGGAATATATTTCAAAGCTTTTTTTAATGAATTTTCTATCCATTCACTAGGAGGAATATTAGGAGAATGAATATCATAAATACCAGGTCCTATTGAGTTAAGATATTTGAATTTTTTAAAACTTTTTAATAATTCCATATTTGATCTTGCTGTTTCAATAGTAATTACATCAGCATCTAACAATAATATAGAACTCATAATATCATTAAACTCACAATAACACATATGAGTATGAATTTGAGTACAATCTTTTACTCCAGAAGAAGCTAATTTAAAAGCTGTTATAGCCCAATCTAAATATTTTTTCCATAAACTTTGACGTAATGGTAAACCTTCTCTTAATGCAGGTTCGTCAATTTGAATAATTTTGATTCCAGAATTTTCCAAATCAGCAACTTCATCTCTTAAAGCAAAAGCTAATTGTTTAGCTATGATTTCTTTTGAAATATCTTCTCTTGAAAACGACCATAGTAACATTGTTACAGGACCAGTTAGCATCCCCTTTACAAATTTATTAGTTAATGACTGTGCATATTTAGTCCATTTAATAGTCATAGGAGATAACCTATAAATGTCTCCAACAATAATTGGTGGTTTAACACAACGTGAACCATAACTTTGAACCCATCCATATGAAGTAAATACAAATCCTTCTAATTGTTCTCCAAAATATTCTACCATATCGTTTCTTTCAGGCTCTCCATGAACTAAGACATCAATATTAAGGTTTTCCTGTTGATATATAGTATCTTTAATATATTCTGAAATTTGTTCATTATAGTCTGATAAATTAATTTTTTGTTGTTTAAAATCTGAACGTAACTTTCTTATTTTTATAGTTTGAGGAAAAGATCCAATAGTAGTAGTAGGTAAAATAGGTAATTTTAATGTATCTTGTTGTATTTGATATCGAATTGTATAACTATTATTTCTACATATATCCCTCTGAACAATATTATCAATTCTTTTTTGAACATCTTTATTATGAACTAATAAAGAATCTTTTCTTTTTAAGATGGAAGAACTCCATGTTGTAATATCATTAATATTATCATTATTTAATGCATTAGTTAATAATTTTAATTCAGTACATTTTTGTATAGCAAAAGAAAACCAACTTTTAGTTACAGTATCTAATTTATTTTCTATATTAATATCAATAGGTGTATGTAATAATGAACAAGATGATCCAATCCACAAGTTATTTCGACAATTCATAACAGGTTGAATTAATTTAAATAATTTAACCAAATTAGCTTTCCAAATATTCCTACCGTTAATTACACCTAAAGATAAAACTAAATTTTTAGATAATAATTGATTAATTTGTGTTAAATTACATTTTTCGGAAATTATATCAATATGTAAACCTTGAATTGGTAATTTTTGTATAATATCTAAGTTATGTTCAATATTTCCAAAATAAGTAGTTAACAATAAATTATTGATACCATATAAATAATTATAAGCTGTAAAAAAAGCTTTTTTCCACGTATCTGAAAGTTCGAGTACTAATATAGGTTCATCTATTTGAATCCATTTTATATTTTTTTTTGCTAATGTGTGTAAAATTTTTTTATAGACTGGGAGAATATTGTTTAATAAATCTAATCTATTGAATGAATCATCTATTGATTTACCTAACCAAAGATATGTTATAGGTCCTATAATTACTGGTTTTATATTGCGATTAAAACACATCGATTCATCAATTTCTTCAAATAGTTGAGTCCAAGTAATGTTAAACGATTGATCTTTATTAAATTCTGGTACTATATAATGATAATTAGTATTAAACCATTTAGTCATATCAGATGCATGAATTATTTTTTCTTTAAATATTGAACCTCTAGCTATATTAAATAATATATCTAATTTTGATAAATTATCATAATTTTTATGACGTTCTGGAATATTACCTAGTAACATACTAGTATGTAATACGTGATCATACCAAGAAAAATCCCCTACGGATAAAAAATCTAAATTATTATCTATTTGTATTTTCCAATTTTTATGTCTAATATTGTAGCCAACAGATAACAATTCTTGTTGACTGATATTTTTTTGCCAATATTTTTCTTGAGCGTGTTTTAATTCTCGATGACATCCAATTCTAGGAAACCCTAAAATATGATTCAATATAGTCATATATTGTCCTTATTATCGATATAATATTATATATTTATTTTTGATATTAATAAAAACCAATAATTTTTAATACAATGTTTTATAGAAAAAATAAAACATTAATTAAATATAATTTAGTTGTTTACATAAACTATTTTATAATATAAAACATTGAAATACAAAATTTTATATTAAAAAAAACTATTAATATATATACAATATTAATAAGTAATATTTAATTAATAAAAAATTAAACAAATTATATAATTAATCAAAATTATATATTTATTAAAATCAATAAAAATATTTAATCTTAATTATTTTAAATAATGTTAAAAACATTTTTCTTATTATTAAATTTACAAAATAAAATAAAATAATTTTTATTAACAATAAAAAAGAACTATTATTTAATAATAGAAAATATTTTTTATCATAAAAATAAATTTCAATATTTATTTAATATAAAACATTTAATATTTATAATTATATATATAAAATAAAAAATCTTTTGATTGTAAAAAATTTTAATAACATCAAATTAAATATGTTTTTAATAAAAATAATTTGTACTGAAATATATTTTTTTAGTTTATGTTGGTTACATTAATAATAAAAAAATACTCTATTTAACTCTGAATTAATAATAACTATTTTTAATAAACATATATCAAAAAACAGATAATAAAATTATTATTTTATTAATAGTATTTATTATTAATAATAAATAATGATATAAATTTAACAAAATTAATAATTAACAAAAAAAATAATTTTACTGTATATCGTACAACTAATAACATGAGTAACTTACATTATAATTTATAATAACATCACTAATTTTTATAAATAAAATATAAATTAGACAAATATTTTAATTATTTTGTTAATATAATTTTTATTAATTACTTCTAATTGAGGTTAAATATATTTTGAAATTATAATTTACAGCATTCATAATACATCCTTTACTTGAGATAAATACATATCATAATCATTCATATTATCTCCAAATGTAATATAATTATCTAGAGTGCAACATATTTTAGATGAAATAAATTTCAATACTGTAACTTTAGATATATCATAGTGGACTACCATTGCACATCCTATAGCAAAAAAACATTGTATTTTTAAAACTATAGTTTTATGATTTCCATTTTTAATAATTGTAATTTATTAATGTTTGAGAATTTAAAAAATATTTTATATATATTATTAAAAATTATAATTTTAAAATTTAATAAGTTAATTTTAAAAAAATATTACATATGCTATTTTTTAAATTAATATTGTTATGAATATATTATTAATTACGAAATATATTTTCGTAGTAATGTCTAAATTATTCCTTCTTAAATTACATAAATTGATTATCAATATTATGATAAATATAACAATAAAAAAATAATCTTTGATTAGGATCATGTGTTCGAAATTCATTAGAAATTATTACATAAAGTTGCATGTTAAAATATTCCACAATAAAAATATATCAGCATAGTATCAAACTGTTATAAGAATAAAATATATATTTTTTAAAAACATTCAACAAAATTGATTTTTTAAAATCAATAATTTTACATTGAGATGTAAATAATACCCTATCTAAATTACTTACTATAATTTTATACATATATAATACTTAAAATAAGTCATTATATTAAATATGTTCCATTAAATAAAAAATTATTTTTTAATATTCCAGCATCAACAAAAAAACAATTAATATGAAAGATTTTGCTGATGCTAAACCATTAATAAACAATCAGTAATATTATGCTTCTATAGCTATCTTTAACTTTTCCATCGCAGCTTTTTCTAATTGTCTAACTCGTTCAGCTGATATTCCATAATCATTAGCTATTTTTTGTAATGTGATTTTATTATTTTCATTTAACCATCTAGCACAAATAATTTTTCTACTTCTTTCATCTAATCGTAATAAAGCATTAGATAATTTTAAAGTAGCATGTTTTTCCCAGTTATTTTCTTCTAATAAATTAGCAAAATCAGAAGCATGATCTCTTAAATATGGCATATTAGATTTAACTTTACCTTCTATATAATCATCTTCAGAATGTAAATTAAATGCTATATCTTGAGCTGACATACGAGATTCCATTTCTCTAACATCGTCACTACTAACACCTAATTCTTTTGCAACTAAATCTAATTCTGATTTATTAAACCAACCTAATCTTGATTTATTTTTTCTTAAATTAAAGAACAATTTTCTTTGTGATTTTGTTGTTGCAACTTTTACAATTCTCCAATTTTTTAATACATATTCATGTATTTCTGATTTTATCCAATGAACAGCAAATGATACTAAACGTACTCCTATATCAGGATTAAATTTTTTAACAGCTTTCATTAAACCTATATTACCTTCTTGAATTAAATCAGCTTGCGGTAAACCATAACCTGAATAATTCCTAGCTACGTGTACAACAAATCTTAAATGAGATAAAATAAGTGTTTTAGCAGCATTTAAATCACTATGGTAATACAATCTCTGAGATAAAAATTTTTCTTCTTCCAATGATAACATAGGCCAAGAACTAGCAGATCTAATATAAGATTCTAAATTTCCTAACGAAGTAACTGCAAATCTATTTTTTTTATCAATCATTTCATATCTCATATAAATGTATTATATTAATATTAATGTTTATTACAGATAAAACTAAAGTAGTTATATTTTATTAATATAATTTAATAATATTAAATCTAATAGTTCTATTTTTATAAAAAACATACTTTCTATGAATATGAAAATTGGTAATATTTTTAATAAAATCTATTCATATTATATTGATTAATAATACATTAAATTAATATTGTAAAATACATATTTATAAATGAATTAATAATTTTATATAACATTAATTTTTAGTTAATGATAAATTATTTATTTATCAAAAAACGCTTGAATAAAATCATGACTATTAAACTCTCTTAAATCTGTAATTTTTTCTCCAATGCCAATATATCTAATTGGAATACAAAAATCATTAGCAAGAGAAAAAATAACACCTCCCTTTGCAGTGCCATCTAATTTAGTTAATGAAATACCAGTTAATTTTAAAGAATTGTGAAAAAACTTAGTTTGTTGTATGGTATTTTGTCCAGTACTTGCATCTATTATTAACATAATTTCATGAGGACTATTCATTATTTTTTTTTTAATAACTCTAATAATTTTTTTTAATTCATTCATTAAATATAATTTATTATGTAATCTACCTGCCGTATCGATAATCAATATATCAATGTCTTTCGATATTGTATAATCTAATGCATTAAATACCACCGAAGCCGGATCAGATTTAATATTTGTAGATGAAATTACTGGAATATTATATAAATCACCCCATCCTTGTAATTGATCAATTGCTGCAGGTCTAAATGTATCAGCAGCTGCTAATACAACTCTTTTACCTTCAATACTATATTTTTTAGCTAATTTTCCTATTGTAGTAGTTTTCCCAACTCCATTAACTCCAACTACTAATATAACAAAAGGTTTTTTTTTTATATTAAATTGAATAGGTTTATCAACTTTATTTAAAATTAAAAACATTTCTTGTTTCAATTGTTCAATAATAAAATTAGTACTATACTTGTTGTGACGATTAATATAATTTTTTATATTATCAATGATTAATTCTGTAGTTATGATACTCATATCAGATAATAATAATTTTTCTTCAAGTTCTTCAATAAAATCATCATTAGTATTTTTTTTTAAAAATAAATTAGTTAACCCAGTGCTAAATTTTTTACTAGTTTTATATAAACTGTTTTTTAATCTTGTAAATAAATTATTATTCTTCATAATGTTATATTTATGTTATATATTTTAATATTACAACTTAATTGTTGTATTTTATTGATTTTGTAATTTCGATTATTATCCTATAATGCATTATCATACAACAAATCATAATATAAATATTGAGTTTAATAATATTACTTAACATTGTTTTTATTAAGATTTGATATATATCAATTAAGAATCACATCTCTAAATTTTAAATTTATTAACATTTACGTAATTTAAAAAATAATTACACATATTTAAATTAAAAATTTAATAAAAATGAATTTATCTATTTAAATTAATTCGTTGTGTAAAAATAAACAATTTATTTTTAAAATATTTTTATCCGTAATATACATTCAATATATTTTAAATAATGATTTTAAGAGAAACGTAGTATGAAAATTAATGGAAAAAATAATAAAATTAGAATTATTGGTGGTTTTTTGAAAAACCAATTTATATCAACAAAAAATTTATGTAATGTTAGACCTACTACTAATTTTATGAAAGAGACATTATTTAATTGGCTAAAATACGATATTATTAATGCTAATTGCCTTGATTGTTTTGCTGGGAGTGGTTCATTAGGTATTGAAGCTATTTCTCGATACGCTAAAAAAGTTACTTTTATAGATTCAAAAAAAAAACTATTTATTATTTAAAAAGAAATTTAATTCAATTAAATATTCTTAATTATGTTCATCTTATAAATTCCGATATATTTTTATGGTTAAAAAAAAATAAAAAAAATTATAACATCATATTTTTAGATCCACCGTTTCAAGAAAATATAATTAATTCAATTATTTTATTATTAGAACAATATTCTTTATTTGCATTAAAAACATTTATTTATATAGAAAAACAACATAATTTACAATCTTTACATATTCCAAAAAATTGGTATTTATATAAATTTAAAAAAAAAAAAAATGTATCTTATTATTTATATATTAGAACAATATAAATTTATAAATATTTTATATACGTATCTATTAATCTTTTAATTGTTAATTTTTAATATGTTTTTTTTAATAAAAATACACTTTTTTTTATAGTAAAAATATCAATTTTTTAACGATTTGACATTTTTAAATAAAATGAGTTATATATATAATATGATTCAATTTTAATAATATTAAATATAAAACTATGACAAAACATACTCATATTCTAATGCGATTAAAAAGATTAGTTCCACAACATATAAAACCAAAATTTAGACATGAATCTGAATTATTATCTTGGAATCAAGAACAAGGTATAATATCTTCCAATTTTATTGTACAAGAAAACCGAGCTATAAAAATGGAAAAAATATTAGGTAGATCGGGTATAAGAGAATTATATATTAATTGTTCATTTGATAATTATCGTATTCATCATGATGGTCATAAAAGAGTATTAAGATGTGCAGAAAAATATGCTAAAAATTTTGATAAAAATATAGCTGGTTTTATTTTTTCTGGTAAACCTGGAACAGGAAAAAATCATTTAGCTTCAGCTATAGGAAATTATTTAATACTACATGGAAAAAGTGTTTTAATTGTTACTGTAGCTGATCTTATGTCTAATATTAAAAGTACTTTTAATAATTTCAGTCATATTACTGAAGAAAAATTATTAAATAGATTAAGTACAGTCGATTTGTTAATGATTGATGAAATTGGAATGCAAATTGAATCTCGATATGAAAAAATTATTATCAATCAAATTGTTGATAGAAGATCTTCTTCCAAACGTGCTACTGGTATGCTAACAAATTTAAATTTTTCTAAAATGAAACAATTGTTAGGTGAAAGAGTTATTGATCGTATGCGTTTAGGTAATAGTTTGTGGTTAAATTTTGAATGGGATAGTTATCGAAAAAATATTACAGGTAATGAATTATAATTTACATTATATTTTTATACATAATATTAAGTACAAATATTCACAAATTAATGAAAATTAGTTATCAACTATTTTTTTAATTCTAGAAATATATTGAATTGTTCGAGTATCTATTTTTATGATATTATTTATATTGATAAATAAAGGGACTTTAATTTTTATTCCATTAGTTAGTTCTGCAAATTTAAATCCATGGGTTACTGATTCTCCTTTAAAACTATTAGATGTTTTTACTACTTGTAATTCAATAAAATTATTAGGAACAACAGTAATAATTTGATTGTTCCATAATTTTACTAAATAAGATTTTTGTTCTGACAGCCACGGTAATATATTTGATATAATATTTATTTTTACAGTATATTCTTCACAATTTTTTTTATTTAAAAAATAACAATGGAAATTATCTTTATATAAATATAATAATTTCACATCAATAATATTTGCTTGTTCAAAAGATTCATTAGAACGAAAAGATCGATCAATTAATTGACCAGACAATAATTTTCTGATTTTTACTCGTATAAATGCTTGTCCTTTTCCGGGTTTAAAAAATTCACTATTTTCAATATTACAAGGTTCATTTTCAAAAATAATTTTAGTACCAATTTTAAAATTTTTACTAAACATATTATTACCTATATTATTTTTTTTAAATAAATACTGATAAAATATATAAGTAGAATATTAAATAAAAACATATAATTAAAATATAGATGTATTTAATTATACTAAATCTTTAACTAGTCAGTATTATTTATTCATAATGTATTAATTAATATTTATTGATGTTCTTTAATGTTTTTTTAAAAACAATAAATTGTTAAAAAATTAATTTAACAAAAATTAAATTCTAACACACATACTGAATATATATATAATATATTTTATATAATATTCATTATATATTAATATTAAACAATTCTTAAAATTTATAAATATAATAAACAATGTTTATATATATTTATTTTTAAATATATAAAAAAATTAATAATTTTTTATATCTATTCTAAATAGATATTATCTATTAATTATATTAAATTTCATTTGATAAAAAATACTTTATGTCAATATTTTTAATACAAACAACATTTAAATATTGTTTTTTAATTAATATTACAAAATTACATCTCCAGATTATGAAAAATAATCTGGAGATTAATATCAAATATTCAAAAATATCATACTACATCATACCGCCCATACCACCCATACCACCACTAGATGGTACATTTAAATCTGGTTTATCTTCTTTTGGTAAATCTGTAACCATACATTCTGTAGTAATCATTAAACCAGCGACAGAACCAGCATATTGCAATGCTGATCTAGTAACTTTAGTTGGATCTAAAATACCAAAATTAATCATATCACCATATTCATCAGTTGCCGCATTATATCCGTAATTACCAATTCCATCTTTTACGTTATTAGTAACTACAGAAGGCTCTTCTCCTGAATTAGATACAATTTGACGTAACGGAGCTTCCATAGCACGTAAAGCAACTCTAATACCTACATTTTGATCTTCATTTTGACCAGAAATATTAGAAATTTTTTGTGCTACTCTGACTAAAGCTACTCCACCACCAGGAACAACACCTTCTTCTACTGCTGCACGTGTAGCATGTAATGCATCTTCTACTCTTGCTTTTTTTTCTTTCATTTCTACTTCAGTTGCAGCTCCAACTTTTAATACAGCAACACCACCTGATAATTTTGCTAATCGTTCATTTAATTTTTCTTTATCATAATCAGAAGTTGCTTCTTGTATTTGTTGTCGTATTTGATTAATTCTATTTTGAATATCGTATTTTTTACCTACACCACCTATTATAGTAGTTGTATCTTTAGTAATAACTACTCTTTTTGCTTGTCCTAAATCTTCTAAAGTAGCTTTTTCTAATTCCATAGCTAATTCTTCAGAAATTAGAGAACCAGAAGTTAAAATAGAAATATCTTGTAACATAGCTTTTCTTCTATCACCAAAACCAGGTGCTTTTACAGCTGCTACTTTTACAATTCCTCTCATGGAATTTACAACTAAAGTTGCCAATGCTTCACCTTCTAAATCTTCAGCAATAATTAACAATGGTTTACTAGATTTAGCTACTGCTTCTAATAATGGTAATAGTTCTCTAATATTAGAAATTTTCTTATCAGCCATTAAAATATATGGATTTTCTATTTCTACAATACCTGTATCAGGTTTATTAATGAAATAAGGGGATAAATAACCTCTATCAAATTGCATTCCCTTTACCACTTCTAATTCATCATCTAAACCTGTACCTTCTTCTACTGTAATAACTCCATCATTTCCGACTTTATCCATTGCTTCAGCAATCAAGCAACCTACTTTTTCATCTGCATTAGCAGAAATTGTACCTACTTGAGTAATTGCTTTAGAATCAGAGCAAGGAACTGATAATTTTTTTAATTCCGCTACTGCGCTAATTACAGCTTTATCAATTCCACGTTTTAAATCCATAGGATTCATACCTGCAGCAACTGCTTTCAATCCTTCATTAACAATAGCTTGAGCTAATAATGTAGCTGTAGTTGTACCATCACCTGCAGCGTCATTAGCTTTAGACGCTACTTCTTTAACCATCTGAGCGCCCATATTTTCAAATTTATCTTCTAACTCAATTTCTCTTGCTACAGATACACCATCTTTAGTAATACTAGGAGCCCCAAAAGATTTATCTAAAACTACATTTCTACCTTTTGGACCTAAAGTAACTTTTACTGCATCTGCTAATACATTGACACCACGAAGCATTTTAACTCTAGCTTCATTACCAAATTTTACGTCTTTAGCCGCCATTTGACATTCCTTTAATTTTTTAATGAAAAACCAAATTATTGTTTATTATTCAACAATTGCTAAAATGTCACTTTCAGTTAAAATTAATACTTCTTCATGATCCATTTTCTCTGTTTTTGCACCATAACCTTCATTAAATATTACAACATCTCCTACTTTAACATCAAGTGGTTTAACATTTCCATTATCTAAAATACGACCATTTCCTACTGCAATAACCGTTCCACGAGTAGATTTACTTGCAGCAGATCCTGTCAGTACAATACCACCAGCTGATTTCGATTCAGCTTCTTGTCTTTTAATAATAACACGATCATGTAATGGACGAATTTTCATTTAATCATTCCCCTGTTAATAACTATATTCAATTGTTTTAATAAATTAATTATTATATATATATTAAAAACAACATTGCTCAATTTAAGATATGAGGATCAATTTTATAACTTTCAAGTCTTATTTTTATTTTTTTTAAATTAAAATTTATTTTTTATTGAATAAAAGAGTTGACTTTTATTGAAAACTAATGATTAAATATTAATATTGCCCGAATAGCTCAGTTGGTAGAGCAGGGGACTGAAAATCCCCGTGTCGGTGGTTCAATTCCGCCTTCGGGCATTACATATATAAAAATATTTTATATTAATAATAAAATATTGATATTTATAAAATAAATATTAAAAATAATAAATAAAATATATAAATATTTAAGAAAAAATTATCATTTACCTAAACAGAAAGTAGAAAAAATATTATCTAATAATTTTTCGTTGCTTACAGTACCTGTTATTTCTCCTAGTTTTTTTTGAACAATATTAATATCTTCTGCTAAGAGTTCTATATTTTGACATATCAACCAATTTTTTTTCGTTTTAGATAATATTTTATTAATTTGATGCAATTTATTCAAATGTCTTCTTCTAGCTAAAAATATTCCTTCAGTATCATTATGCATACCTAACAAAGTAATAAAATGTTGATTCAATTGATTAAATCCATCTAAAGTTAGAGATGACACATATAATACTGGATATTGTTGATTTTCTAAAAAAGTATTCTTTCTTTTTAAAAGATCAGTTTTATTTATTAAAATAGTTATTGAACAATTTTTTGGAAATAAATCAATATATTGTAAATATATTTTTTTCTGTTTAATGACAGAATCTGTTGCACTCATTACAAATATAATATGATCTGATTTATTAATTTCTTGCCATGCTCGTTCAATTCCTATGGAATCAATTTCATCTTTAGTTTGATGTAATCCTGCAGTATCTACCAATTGAAATGTTACATTATGAATGTTGATATATTCTTTTAAAGTATCTCTTGTGGTACCTTTAATATTAGTGACAATAGCAGTATTAGATCCACATAATGCATTAAATAAACTAGATTTTCCTACATTAGGTTCACCTGTAATAACAATTTTAATTTTTTCTCTGAATATACTACCTCTTTTACTTTTTAATTCAATATTTTTGCAATGATTTAGAATATCATTTAAAATATTAACAATGTGATCTTGCGAAAAATTATTTTCTTCCAATTCAATAAAATTAATAGACCCTTCAATCTCTACTTGAAGTGTTGTAATTTTTTGCATTAAATTATTAATTTCTTTAGAAAATATTCCAGTTAATGATTCTAATGATAATTGAGCAGCTTTTTCTGAAGTTGCATGAATTAAATCAGCAATAGCTTCTGCTTGAATCAGATCTAATTTATTATTTAGAAAAGCTCTTTCTGAAAATTCTCCAGGATTAGCTATTCGTACTCCAGGTATAGAAATAATATTTTTTATTAATAAATCTAATACGATAGGACTACCATGTCCTTGTAATTCTAGTACATCTTCTCCAGTAAAAGAGTTTGGAGCAGGAAACCAAATAGCAATACCATGATCTAAAACATTGTTATTTTGATTTTTAAATAATGAAAAAGTTGCATATCTAGGAATAGGTATTTTTCCTAATATGATTTTTGTTAACATACGGGTTTTTGATCCGGATATTCTTAAAATTCCTACACTACTTATACCAATTGGTGTAGCTTGAGCAACAATAGTATCTTGTGATGTCATATATTATCTTTTTTCATATTAAAAATTAAATTTTTTAGTTTGATATTTCATGACTATATTTTGTATAAAATATAAATTTATTGTAATAATTGAATTAATTTTTGATGATATTATCATTTATTAATTTTTGATGAATAATCTTTTGCTGAATAATAGTCATTAAATTATTTATTATATAATATAATACTAAACCAGAAGGAAACCATAAAAAAAATATCATAAAAACAATTGGAGTTATATACATAATTTGTTTTTGTAAAGGATTATCTACAGTGTTAGGAGAAATTTGTTGTAATAGAAACATAGTGATTCCCATAAATATAGGTAAAATATAATATGGATCTTGAGCTGATAAATCATGTATCCAAAAAATAAATGGTGCGTGTCTTAGTTCTACTGAATTACTTAACATATAATATAAAGCTAAAAAAATGGGCATTTGAATTAATAATGGAAGAAATCCTTTTAATGGATTAACTTGTTCATGTTTGTATAATGCAATTATTTCTTGATTTATTTTTCTATTATCTGTTTTATAACGTTCTTTAATTAAATTGATTTTAGGTTGCAATTGTTTCATTTTTATCATAGACACATATTGTGCTTTAGTTAAAGGAAACATAATTAATTTAATTAATATTGTAATCAATATAATTGCATAACCCCAATTTCCAATTAAATAATAAAAAAATCTTAACAATTTAAACATTGGTTGTGATAACCACCAAAACATTCCATAATCAATAGTAAAATTTAAAGTAGGAGATATAAAACTCATATTATCTTGTATTTTTGGACCTAACCATAATTTAGATTGAAAACTATAATTAGAATAAGGTAATATATTTATTGATACAGACTTATAACCTATAGTTGCTATAGAATTTTGATTGGAAACTGATGTATAAAACGTATTAATTATAGGTGATATAGGTATCCACGCTGAAATAAAATATTGTTGAACCATTGCAATCCAACCATCGGATACTGTTGATAGTATTTGATTTTGTTTACTAACTGAATTTAAATTATATTTAACATATTTATCATGATCACTAGAATAAGCAATACCTCTATCTGAAGATAGAAAAATATTTGAATTATTATTTTTTTTAATATTTTTAGGAATATGAATTGTTTGTTTAAATTGTCCAAACATAGCAATATTTAAATTTTTATTAGTATTGTTTATAATTTTATGTTCTATATCTAAACTATATTGACCTGATTTTAAAGTAAATATTTTAATATATTTTGTACCTAAAGAATCTGACCAAATAAAGGGTATTGACATTTTTTTTTCTGTAAGTTTCATACGAAAGTTATGATTAGATACATGATAATATGGTCTATGATTTAAATTAATCTGATCAGGTCCATCTTTACCTGATATTCCACTTTGAGCTTGATAAATAAATTCAGGTGTAGTATTCAATAAATGTAAATATATGGGGGATTGAAGTGTATTTTTATATTTTAACAAAATTACTTTATCTATATCTCCTCCATATGGATTTATAATAATAGACATAACATCATTACTTATCATTACATGTTCTTGATTGACAACATTGTGTTTTAATGAATGTATTGTTGTATCTTGATTATTTATAGAGTGAGTATATGGATATTGTTCATTTTGATATGGTTTCCATAAGATAAAAGCAGTGCATATACAAAATAAAATAAAAAAAATTCGTTGAAATACATTCATTATTGAACATCTCATTTATATTGATATATTTAATAATATATATAGATATTATTTGTTAATTGATTTTATTAATATACAAAGATATATAGTTAATAACTGAATTTAGATATAGCATTATTTATGCTAAATCAATAATGATAAAAATGTTTATTTTTTTGTTAATAATTATTAATTTTTTTAGGATTATTATAAATAATTATATAATATTATCGATAATATCGATACCATAAATATTTTAATACAGAAACTAATTTATTATTATTAGATACAGCTGAATCTTTTTTAGCTAAAATAACAAAATCCATTAATAATAGTTTGTGTTGTAATAAACGAAATGTTTCTCTTATTAATCTTTTAATACGATTTCTTAAATAAGATTTTTTAATGTTTTTTTTAGATACAATTAGACCTATACGTGGATATGGTAAATTATTATTACGAGCTAATATCATGAATTCTTTACTATCAGTTTTATTGTTCTTATTAAATACATAATCATAATTTTTATATTTTAACAATCTTGATTTTTTT
This sequence comes from Buchnera aphidicola (Eriosoma harunire), assembly GCA_049942765.1. GTDB lineage: Bacteria > Pseudomonadota > Gammaproteobacteria > Enterobacterales > Enterobacteriaceae > Buchnera_D > Buchnera_D aphidicola_D. Next base: position 612,746 of record CP188086.1, read on the forward strand.
TTAAAAAAATATCTATGAGTAAATTCTGTCATTATTTAATTGATACAGTTAGTTTTAAACGTAATTTTTCTCTTCTTTTAGATAAAATATGACGACCGCTTTTTGTAGACATACGGGAACGAAAACCATGTCTACGACATTTTTTTATAATTGATGGTTGGAATGTTCTTTTCATAATATTTTCCTAGAATAAATAAAAAATAAATATATGTTATTAAAATGAAAATTTTAATTTTAGTTTTTAAATTATATAAAAAATTAATGCTATATGTTTTTTAATATAAAATACATATTTTAATTTATTTTTAATATTTACAATAAATAATTGTTTGAAAATTGAATTACTTAACAATGTTCTTTATATTTTTTTTCATTAATAATGAACGTACATTTAAATATTACAATAATATGTATTTATTATCATATTATCTATATAAAGATAAGTTATATTTAATATTTAATTATTTTTTATATAATACTTATTGAATATTTCATATTTGTTGTATAAATATTTTTTATAAAAATTTTTAAATATTTTTATGTTAATTTATAATTTTATATTAATGTTATTAATATAAGGATTATTATGTCATTGTCAATTTGGCAGTATTTTCTTTCTTTGTTACAAAATAAATTATCACCTATAGAATATAGTATATGGATTCGTCCATTAAAAGTTCAATGTTTAGATAATAATGTTTTAGAATTATCAGCTCCTAATCAATTTGTATTAGATCGAGTAAAAAATAAATATATTTCTAATTACTATCCATTAATTAGTAATCATTTTGGACCTCATTGTCCAAAATTAAAAATTACAGTCAATAAAAAATTACAAGAAATTAATCAAAAATCATTTATAATAAAAAAAAAAAAAAAATAATTATTACAAATAATTCTATGTCTCCATTAAATTATAATAATTATTTAAAATTTCATTTTAATAAAAGTCATAATTTTGAAAATTTTATTGAAGGTAAATCAAATCAATTAGCACGATCTGTAACATTTAAAATAGCTAATAATACTACAATTAGACGATATCTAATTTTATTATATGGAAATTCAGGATTAGGTAAAACGCATTTATTGCATGCTGTAGGTAATTGTATTTTTATTAATAAAAAAAATGCAAAAGTAATATATATAGATTGTAAATTATTTTTAAAAAAATCAATGAATATATTAGAATCTAATTCTATTGAAGTATTAAAAAATTATTATAGTTCAATAGATGCATGTTTAATTGATAATATTCATTATTTTCAATATGCTAAAAAAAATCAAACATTGTTATTTAACACATTGCCGATGTTATTAAAAAATAGTCAACAAATAATTGCAACTTCAAATTGTTATCCTAAACATATAATTGGTTTAGAAGATGTATTTAAATCGCAATTAAAATGGAGTATAGTAATAGAAATACATCCTCCTGAATTGCATACTAGAATATCTATTCTTATAAAAAAAGCAAACGAATATAAAATACTTTTATCTACTAAAATTGCTTATTTAATTGCTACAAAATTTAAATCAAATATTAAAGATTTAGAAAATATATTACATGAAATTATTTTTCATTCCAATATTACTAATCAAAAAATTACAATAAATTTTGTAAATGAAATACTAAATGATTGTAAAAGGGAAAAAATTAACATATCTGTCATACAACAAATAGTAGCACAATATTATCAAATAAAAATTACTGATTTATTGTCATCTAGTAGATTACGTTCAATAGTTAGACCTAGACAAATAGCAATGAGTATTTCAAAAACTATGACTAATCACAGTTTATCTGAAATAGGATATGCTTTTGGAAAACGTGATCATACAACAGTTTTACATGCATGTAAAACAATACAAATATTAAAAAAACAAAAAACTATCTATGATGATTGGTGTAATATCATTAAAAAACTATCAGTGTAATTTTATGAATTTTACTATAGAAAAACAAGTATTATTGCAATATTTGCAAAAAATAAGTGTTATTTTAAATAAAAACCTTCATTTACCAATTTTGAATAACATTTTATTAAATGTTCAACATGGTTTTATATCACTTACTACTACGAACATAGATATAGAAATCACAGTTAAAATTGCATTAACTAAGCCACATTCTATAGGAATAATAACAGTTCCTTGTAGAAAATTTTTACAAATATGTCGTTTATTGCCTTCTGAATCTATTATAAATATTTATTTAGATGTTAATAAAATAATAATAAAATCATTTAATGTTATATTTTCTTTATGTACATTATCAAGCAACACATTTCCTTTATTTCCTAAAACTTTTAAAAACAGTCAAATTTCATTTTCAATACCAGAAAAAATATTCAAATATATGATTGAAGCAACTTATTTTTGTATGGCTAAACAAGATATTAGGTTATTTTTAAATGGTATGTTATTTGAAATCAATGATAATATAATTCGAACAATTTCAACCGATGGATACAGATTAGCTATTTGTAATCTTCCATTTAATAATTCTATACCATCATTTTCAGTAATTATTGCTAGACAAAGTATTATAGAATTAAATAAAATATTGAGTTTTAAAACAGATTTATTAAATATTTTTATAAATAATCAACACATTATTATTCAAACACAAAATTTAACCTTTATTACTAAATTAATTGATGAAAAATTTCCTAATTGTTCTTCTGTTCTAGATATTGATAACAATAAAGTTATTGAAATTAATACTAAAAATTTAAAAAATGCATTATTGAGAATTTCTATTCTATGTAATGAACAATATAAAGGTATAACCTTTAATATTTATCATAAAAAAATTCAAGTTATAAGTAATAATCAAGAAGATGAATATGCTGAAGAAATTATTGATTTACATTATGAAAATAATATAAATAAATTAAAATTTTCTTGTAATGTACATTATATAATAGCAATATTAAATGTCATTAAAGGTGATTATGTTCGATTTATATTAAATAACCCAATTTCTCATATTACAATTGAAGATACAATTAAAACTTTTGCTAAATATATTGTTATGCCATTACATATATAAAATATCTTATTTTAATATAAAATCACTATTATTATTTTGAAGTGATTTTTAAATTATTTTAAATAAAAATAATTAAATATTAAAAAATTACTAAATTTTTATAAAATTTTAATATAATTTAAATATTTATATAATATTCTCTTGTATTTTATTTCATGCATGAATCTTTATTATTTAATTTATAGTTTAAAACTGTTCATTCTTTTATTTTTAAGAAATTTTTTTACGTTAATATTTAATAAATAAATTATAGATTAAATCTAGTTTAAGTAGGAGTATTAATGTCTAATATTTATAATGCATCTAGTATTAAGGTATTAAAAGGATTAGATGCAGTACGTAAACGTCCTGGTATGTATATTGGAAATACGGATGATGGTACTGGTTTACATCATATGGTTTTTGAGGTAGTAGATAATTCTATTGACGAAGCATTAGCTGGTTTTTGTAATGAAATTTTTGTTACTATTCATAATGATAATTCTATTTCTGTTCAAGATAATGGTAGAGGTATACCCATAGAAACACATCCTGAAGAAGGTATTTCAGCTGCTGAATTAATTATGACAGTATTACATGCAGGTGGTAAATTTGATGAATATTCCTATAAAATTTCAGGTGGATTACATGGTGTAGGTATTTCAGTGGTTAATGCGTTATCAGAAAAATTACAATTAACAGTATATAGAAAAGAAAAAATGTATAAACAATTATTTATACATGGTAAACCACAACCATCAGTAATACAAACTAATGTTGGAAAGAAAACTGGCACTTTAATTCGATTTTGGCCTAATTTCAAAATTTTTAAAAAACAAACATTGTTTGATTATACGATTTTATCAAAAAGATTGCATGAATTATCTTTTTTAAATTCAAATATTTCAATTAGTTTAAAAGATATAAAAAAAAATATTGACAAAGAATATCATTATAAAGGAGGAATAAAATCATTTATTAAATATTTAAATAAAGATAAATTAGCCATTCATTCACATATGTTTTATTTTACTTCTCATAAAGAAAATGTAGATTTAGAAATAGCTATGGAATGGACTAATTCTTTTCAAGAAAATATTCATTGTTTTACTAACAATATTCCTCAAAAAGAAGGTGGTACTCATTTAGTTGGTTTTAGGTCAGGAATGACAAGAACCTTTAATTCTTATTTAGAACGTGAAGGTTATAATAGAAAAACTAAGATTAATATTTGTGGAGAAGATGTCAGAGAGGGTTTAACTGCCATTATATCAATAAAAATTTTTAATCCACGTTTTTCCTCTCAAACTAAAGAAAAACTAGTGTCATCAGAAGTTAAATCAATTGTAGAATCATTAATTAATGAATATTTAATTGATTATTTATTAGAAAATCCAAATGATGCTAAATTAATTATTCATAAAATTATTGAATCAGTTAAAGTTAGAGAAGCAGCAAAAAGAGCTAAAGAAATTACTCGAAAAACTAATTCTTTAGATTTATCAATTGGGTTACCAGGAAAATTAGCAGATTGTCAAGAAAAAGATCCTTTATTATCTGAAATATATTTAGTCGAAGGTGATTCTGCTGGTGGATCAGCAAAACAAGGTCGAAATCGTAAAAATCAAGCTATATTACCTTTAAAAGGAAAAATATTAAATGTAGAAAAATCTCGATTAGAAAAAATATTAACTTCAACAGAAGTTACTACTTTGATTAAAGTATTAGGATGTGGAATTGGTGAAAATGAATATAATCCAGATAAATTAAGATATAAAAATATTATTATAATGACTGATGCTGATGTTGATGGATCACATATTAGAACATTATTATTAACTTTTTTTTATCGTTTTATGCCTGAAATTATAGAAAGAGGTCATATTTATATAGCACAACCTCCATTATATAAAATAAAGCGAGGAAAAACAGAAAGATATATACAAAATGATGAAGATATGTTGCAATTTAAATTAAAGATTGCTTTAGAAAATATAGTTTTATTTACTGATAAAACTGATAAGAAAATTATATCAGTAACTATATTTAAAAAAATTATTAAAGAATATTTAAATCTTAAAAGTATAATTCAGTCAACATTAAATACTATTCCTAATAGTATTTTATATGAATTAATATATCAACCTATTATTAAAAATAGTAATGATCTTAATTGTGTTACTCATTGGTGTGAACAATTTATTTTTAACTTAAACGATAAAGAAATAAATAATTTTAACTATTCTAGTGAACTAAATTTTAATTCTATATATCAAGTATATGAACCAGTAATTATTATTGATTCATATGGAAAGAAAAAAAAATATGTATTAACATATGAATTTATTACAAGTAAAGAATATCAGGATATTTGTAAATTTAATTTAAAATTAAATCATTTAATAAAACAAAAATTATTTATTGAAAGTGATAATGAAATAAAATTAGTTAAAAATTTAGAACATATTTTAAATTGGTTAATTAAAAAATCTTTAAAAAATGTTTTTATACAAAGATATAAGGGACTAGGAGAAATGAATCCTATGCAATTATGGACAACTACTATGAATCCTAATACTAGAAAAATGTTAAAAATTACAATCAATGATGCTATTTCTGCTAATCAATTATTTTCAGTGTTAATGGGTGATTTAGTAGAACCAAGAAAAAAATTTATTGAAAAAAATGCATTGTATGTTCAAAATTTAGATATATAAAATCATTTTTATAATTTAATCAACATTTTATTGCATAGATAATTTATGGTTTTTAATATGTTATATATTCAATTTTTTATCCCGGCAGGTGATAATTCCCTGCCGAATTAAATGTAAATGTATATTTATTTAAAATAATATATTTTTATGTATTACATTTTTTTCATTACTTCAATTACTTTTAGTTTTTCTATAACTTGTTCTAATTCTGTTTTTAAATTTTTTTTGTTATTTAAAACAATATTTTGTTTAATTTTTTCTTCTATTTCATTTTTATTTTTTATAATTTCTTCATAATTTAAATGTTCACCTAGTATTGCTGTTTTAGATAAAATTGTTATTAAACGAGGCTGTACTTCTAATATACCTTCTGATAAATAAATATATTTTTTTTTTAGATTATTTAATATTATTAATAACAAACCTGGTTTTATTAATGTAAGTAAAGGAGAATGACTAGGATAAATACCTAATTGTCCTTCTATACTTGAAATTTGAATTTTTGTTATAAAATCTGAAAAAATTTGTTTTTCCATGTTCACTACATTTAGATAACAATTCATAATATTCTCATTATTAATTTTGCTCGGAATTACATATTTTTTGATTTTTTTAATGCTTCATCAATTGTACCTATCATATAAAAAGCTTGTTCAGGCAAATGATCATATTCACCTAAGACAATATTTTTAAAACCTGTAATAGTATCCTTTAATTCAACATATTTACCAGGATATCCAGTAAAAATTTCTGCTACAAAAAATGGTTGGGATAAAAATTTTTGTATTTTTCTGGCTCTATTAACAATAGTTTTATCATCTTCAGATAATTCATCCATACCTAAAATAGCAATAATATCTTTTAATTCTTGATATCGTTGTAATACTAACTGTACTTGTGTAGCCGTATGATAATGATCTTCTCCTATAATATCAGGATCTAATAATCGGCTAGATGAATTTAAAGGATCTATAGCTGGATAAATCCCTAAAGAAGCAATATCTCTACTTAATGTAATAGTTGAGTCTAAATGAGAAAACAGTGTTGCTGATGAAGGATCTGTTAAGTCATCTGCTGGTACATAGATCGCTTGTACAGAAGTTATAGATCCTTGTTTAGTTGAAGTAATTCTTTCTTGTAGTTTACCCATTTCTTCAGCTAAAGTAGGTTGATATCCTACAGCTGATGGCATTCTACCTAATAAAGCAGATACTTCTGTTCCTGCTAAAGTATATCTATAAATATTGTCAATAAAAAATAATACATTTTTTCCTTCATCTCTGAATTTTTCTGCTACAGTTAATCCAGTAAATGCTGCTCGAAGTCTATTTCCTGGAGGTTCATTCATTTGTCCATATATTAATGATACTTTATCTAATACTTTAGAACTCTTCATTTCATGATAAAAGTCATTTCCTTCTCTAGTTCTTTCTCCTACACCTGTAAATACAGAGTAACCAGAATGAGCTATTGCTACATTACGAATTAACTCCATCATATTAACAGTTTTTCCAACTCCTGCACCACCGAATAAACCTACTTTACCACCTTTAGAAAATGGACAAATTAAATCTATTATTTTGATTCCTGTTTCTAAAATTTCTTTTGAAATAACTTGATTTTGATAATTTGGAGGTTCACGATGAATTTCCCAATATTCTAATTTACTACCATCTGGATTTTGAAATGTATTTTTCATATCTATGGGATTACCTAGTACATTCATGATTCGACCTAATGTACATTGTCCTACTGGAATTTTAATAGTATGATGTAAATCAATCACCGATAATCCTCTTTTCAATCCATTTGATTCTCCCATAGCAATGGTTCGAACAATATTTGATCCTAATTGTTGTTGTACTTCTAAAATTAAATTTTTTTCATAATTACATACTTTTAAAGCACTATATATTTTTGGAATAGATGTTGCTGAAAATTCAACATCAATTACAGAACCAATAATTTGAATAATTTTCCCATCAGACATCTATAACCTCAGTTATTATATTAATTACAGGTAATTGCATGAGATCCTGCAACAATTTCATTTAATTCTTGAGTAATTGCAGCTTGTCGTGCTTTATTATATATTAATTGTAATTGTTTAATAATATTATTGCTATTATCACTAGCTGTTTTCATAGCTATCATTCTTGCAGCTTGTTCACTAGCTAAATTTTCTAGTACACTTTGATATATTTTAGATTCTAAAAAACGATTTAATAAAGTATCTAATAAAATTTTTGGATTAGGTTCATAAATATAATCCCATTTTATTGTTTTATGAACATAATTTTCATTGGTAAAAATAATTGGTAAAAATAGATTGCAACATGGTGTATGAGATAACGTATTATTATATTGATTATAAGCTATATATAATTTATCAATTTTCCCATTAATATATTCTTCTAGTACAACACGAATATATTGTATTAATCGAATAGAATTAAGCTGATTTTCAATGTCATTCAAATGATTTACAATATCATAATTTAAATTTTTAAAAAATTGTATTCCTTTATCTCCCAAAATAATTAATTTTATATTTATATTTTGATTTAAATATTTTTGTATATGTAATAAAACTTTTTTATATAAATTATTATTTAAATTTCCACATAATCCACGATCAGTTGATATTATGATAAAACCTATAGTTTTTATAGTTTTTTTTTGAAAATAAATATGCTGATATTCTAAATTAGCTGATAATAAATGTTGTATAATTTTTTGTATATTTTCTATATAAGGACGACTAGCTAACATTTTTATTTTGGCTTTTTTTGTTTTAGATATAGCTACCATTTCCATAGTTTTTGTAATTTTTTTAGTATTTTTCGCACTATTAATTTTGTTTTTTATTATTTTTATGGAAGTCATCAAATAATCTTCTAAATAATGAAGTTGAAAAATTTATTAAAGTTAAAAATATTATTGAATTTTAAATCTTTGAATAATTAAGTGAAATTCTTTTTCAATTTCCATATTATATTTTTTTATATTATTAATTTTATGTATAAAATTTCTATAATTCATATTAAACAATTTTAATAATTCATATTCAAATTTTTGAATATTTTCCACTTTAATATCATCAAAATAATTTTTTTCTGATGCAAATAACATGAGTGCTTGTTCTGCTATTGTTAATGGCATATGTTTTTTTTGTTTAAGTAATTCAGTTATTTTTTGTCCATGTAATAATTGTTTTTTTGTAACTTCATCCAAATCTGAAGCGAATTGAGAAAAAGCAGCTAATTCTCGATATTGAGCTAATGATGTTCTAATTCCTCCAGATAATTTTTTAATAATATTTGTTTGAGCTGCAGTTCCAATTCTAGAAACTGAAATGCTTGGATTAACAGCTGGTTTAATACCAGCATTAAATAAATTAGTTTCTAAAAATATTTGTCCATCAGTAATTGATATTACATTTGTAGGTACAAAAGCAGATACATCACCTGATTGGGTTTCAATGATTGGTAATGCAGTCAATGATCCAGTTTTATTTTTTATTTTTCCATTAGTTAATAACTTTACATAATTTGTATTGATTTTTGCAGCTCTTTCTAATAATCTTGCATGTAAATAAAATATATCTCCAGGGTATGCTTCACGTCCTGGAGGTCTTTTAAGTAATAAAGAAATTTGTCTATAAGCAATCGCATGTTTAGATAAATCATCATAAACTATTAGTGCATCTTCTCCATGATTTCTAAAATATTCTCCCATAGAACAAGCAGCGTATGGTGCTATATATTGTAATGCTGCTTCTTCTGAAGCAGAAGCTACAACAATAATGGTATTATATAGAGCATTATTATTTTTTAAAATTTCTACAACATTTACTACATTAGAAATTTTTTGACCTATAGCTACATAAATACATTTAACTCCAGAGTTTTTTTGATTAATGATGGTATCTATAGCAATAGTTGTTTTTCCTGTTTGTCGATCTCCTATAATCAATTCTCGTTGACCTTTACCAATAGGGATCATAGTATCTATTGATTTATATCCGGTTTGAATAGATTCATTAATAGATTGTCTATGGATAACATCAGGAGCTGCTTGTTCTATGGGATAAAAACAATTCTCGTATATTGGTCCATTTCCATCTATTGGCATTCCTAAAGCATTAATTACTCTTCCTAATAATTCGGTTCCAACAGGTATTTCTAATATTTTCCCAGTACATTTAATAATCATTCCTTCATTTAAATGATGATAGGATCCTAATACTATAGCTCCTACGGTATCTCTTTCTAAATTTAATGCTATTGCATATGTATTGCAATTTGGAACCACTAACATTTCTCCTTGCATAACATCAGATAAACCATAAATCTTTATAATTCCATCTGCAATTGATATAATTTCTCCTTGATTATCAATTTTATATTCGATAGAGAATTCATTGATTCTCTGTTGTATTAATTTGCTAATTTCAGTAGAATTTAATTGCATAAATTGTTGCTCTGTTAGTAATTTAATATAGTAGTTAATTTATTTAATATATTTTTAATAGAGTAATCTATTACATGATCATCTGATTTGATTATTAACCCACTTATGAGAGTTTTATCAATTTTAAATTTAAAATTTATTTTTTTTTTAAAATGTTGTGAGAATATTTGATGTATAGATGTTAAAATTTTTTTTTCTAGAGTATAGGCTGATGTTATTTCTATAGTAATAAAATTTTCATAATTTTTTTTTAATATATAAAAATAATTTAAAATATCAGAAAAATAATTTATACGTTGATGTTTTGCCATTATTTTTATCAAGTTTTTAGTTTTTTGAGAAATTTCATTTTGTGTTATATAAAAAAACATTTTAATAATATCTGTATAGTGTAAATTATTTGGAATTTTCTGTATATTGAATAATATATGTGAAATGTGAGTACATAACTTTAATTCTTGATGCCAAATATCTATAGAATTATCTAATAAAGCTATATTAAAAATAGCTGTAGCATAGGGTCTAGCTATATTTATAAAATAAGACATGATTATTAATTCTTAAAAATTGGATAAAATTTCGTTAATATAATTTTGATGATCTTTTTCATTGATAGTTTTCTTTAAGATTTTTTCAGCTATTAAAATCGATAGATTGGTTGTTTTTTTCTTTAATTCATTAAATATTTTATGTGTTTTATTTTGTATTTCCAATTGAGTATTTAATAGAATTTTTTCTCGTTCTTTATTGGCTAATAATTTAGCTTCTGCTATGATGACTTTTTTATTTTGATTTGCGTTTTGAATAATTATTTCGGCTTCATGTTTTGCTTTGTTTATTGTTTTTTGAATATTTTTTTTTTCAATTTCTATTTCTATTTCTTTTTTTTTAATTAAATTAAAAGCATTTTCAATTTCTGTTTTTCTATCATGAATTATTTTAATAATTGGAGGCCAAATATATTTCATACAAAACCAAACAAAAAAGATAAAAGAAATAGTTTGACCAATTATAGTAGCATTTAAATTCATTATCATACCTTAAAATAAATGAGAAAGAAATCTTACACGCTATTATAGCGTATAAGATTTCATAAAAATAAGCTATTATATTTAATGTGTCGTAGCATATTATGAAGATACAGCAAATATAATATATAATGCTAAACCTACAGCGATCATTGGAATAGCATCAATTAAACCCATAACTATAAAAAATTGAGTTCTTAATAATGGAATTAGATCTGGCTGTCTAGCAGCTCCTTCTAAAAATTTTCCTCCTAATAAACTAATACCAATTGCTGCTGAAATTGCTGCAAATCCAATCATGATAGATGCAGATAAATATAATATATCTATGTTAGAATGTGTCATCGTTTTTTCTCTGACGTAAATAAAATATTAGGTTATGTTTAATGTTTTGTAGATGCCATAGATAAATATATAATAGTTAAAACCATAAAAATAAATGATTGAAGAAAAATTATTAAAATATGAAAAATTGACCAAGGTACAGCAAGCACCCATTGTAACCACCAAGGTAATAAACTAGAAATCATAATAAAAATCATTTCTCCTGCATAAATATTTCCAAATAATCTTAAACTTAATGAAATTGGTTTAGATAATAGAGTAATTATTTCTAATAATAAATTAAAAATTATAAAGATAGGATGGTTAAATGGATGATGTATTATTTGTTTTAAACAATTTAACACACCTTTTATTTTTAAATTATAATATAAAATTAGTATAAAAACACCCAATGACATCGAGAATGCAATATTAACATCTGAAGATGGTACTATACGCATATAAGGTATTTTAAATAGTATATTTCCTAAATATGGTAAATAATCTATAGGTAATAAATCCATTAAATTCATTAAAAAAATCCATACGAAAATTGTTAATGATAATGGTGCAATTAATTTATTAGATCCTTGATACATCTCTTGTACATTTTTGTTAACAAAACTTATTATAATTTCAATAATTATTTGTATTTTACTGGGATTGTTTTTTTTTAATTTTTTTGTTGTAAGGTAGAAAAGAATTAAAAAAAATATGCCTAATAATGTAGAAATAAAAATTGAATCAACATTAATGATCCAAAAACTATTTAATATTTGTTCTTTACCTATAATTTTTAAAGTATGTAAGTCGATGGATAAATGTTGTAAATGATGACTGATGTACTTTTGAGTATTAGAAATTTCTGGTAAAGACATAAATAATTATTTTCCTTTTTTAGATTTGATTATATATATAATATGAAAAAAAAATAAATAAAAAATTGGTTTCGGTTAAATTAAATGTATATAACATTAATAAAGAATTAAGTATTCTTATATTTTTAAAGAAAGTAATTGTTACTAATAAACATTATTAAAATCTTTAAAAGGATAATTATCTTATATATTATAATATACAATTATTAATTTTAAATTATCATTGAACTTTTTGTTTAAAATTCATTGATAGCTTTTTTAAATAAATTAATATTATTGATATTGCAGCAGGTGTAATTCCTGAAATTCTTGAAGCTTGACCGATAGTACTAGGTTTGTAGTTATTTAGTTTTGCAACCACCTCATTAGATAAACCTTGAATATTGTTATAATCTAAACAAGGTGAAAGATTGGTAGTTTCATTTTTTATATGATTAAGAATTTCATTATATTGTCGCTGAATATAACCTTTATATTTTATTTGGATTTCAATTTGATTAAGTATATGTAATTCAAATTGAGAATTTAATGTAGGATCAATAGCAATCAGATTATTTATTTTAACTTCAGGTCTTTTTAGTAATTCAATAGCGTTTATTTTTTTTTTAATGTGTATATTTAATTGTTGGTATAATTGTAAACTAAAATATGTATGTGGGATAAAAAATAATTGTTTTAAATATGTTTTAGTTTGTTTTATTTTTTCTATTTTGTTATTTAGATTTATCCATCTGTCTTTTGTTATTAAACCTAATTTTTGACCTAATTCTGTTAATCTTAAGTCAGCATTATCTTCACGTAATAATAATCGATGTTCTGATCTAGCAGTGAACATTCTATAAGGTTCTGTAGTTCCTTTATTACATAAATCATCAATTAATACACCTATATATGCTTGGTCTCGTCTTAAAATTAATGGTTTTTTATTAGATATATATAAGCTAGCATTGATTCCTGATATTAATCCTTGAGCAGCAGCTTCTTCATAACCAGTAGTACCATTTATTTGACCTGCTAAAAATAATCCATTAATAATTTTACTTTCTAAAGTTAATTTTAAATCTCTAGGATCAAAATAATCATATTCAATAGCATAACCAGGATGAATAATTTCAGCTTTTTCTAATCCTTTTATAGAATTAATCATTTTTATTTGTATAGATAAAGGTAAGCTGGTAGAAATTCCATTAGGATAAATACTATTTGTTGTTAAACCTTCTGGTTCTAAAAATATTTGATGGCTTTTTTTACTTTTAAAACGTATTATTTTATCTTCAATAGAAGGACAATAACGAGGTCCTATTGAAGCTATTTTTCCTTGAAAAATAGGACTTAGTTTTAAATTTGATTTAATAATATCATGAGTATTTTCATTTGTATTGGTAATATAGCATGGTATTTGCACTGGTCTTTTGTTAGTAAATTGCATAAAAGAAAAAAATGGTGTTGGGATATCTCCATGTTGAATATCAAGTTTATTATAGTTAATTGATAAACTGTTAATTCGTGGTGGCGTTCCAGTTTTTAATCTATTAATTCTAAATGGCATATTTCTTAATTTCTGAGATAATTGAAGTGAAGATTTATCACCAATTCTACCACCTTTAGTTTTTTTAAATCCTATGTGTATTATACCATTAAGAAAAGTACCAGTAGTTAATATAACACAAGTGCAATAAATTTTTTTTTCTGAAATAGTGACAATCCCTTGAATTGTTTCTTGTTTAATTATTAAATCTTTTACTTCTTCTTCTAATATTGTTAAATATTGTTGTTTTTTGAGAAAAGATAATACAGTTTTATGATAAAGAATACGATCTGCTTGAGCTCTAGTAGATTTTACTGCTGGTCCTTTTTTTTCATTTAAAATTTTAAATTGAATGCCTGATCTATCAATAGCTTGAGCCATTAATCCACCTAATGCATCAATTTCTTTAACTAAATGACTTTTTCCAATTCCACCAATGGCTGGATTACATGATAAAGCTCCAATAGTAGATATTTTTTGTGTAACTAATAAAGTTCGTTTTTTCATTCTAGAAGCAGCCATAGCAGCTTCCGTTCCAGCATGTCCTCCTCCTATGATAATAATATCAAATATATTTGTTATATACAT